>CAKVLH010000025.1 GCA_934757245.1 uncultured Candidatus Melainabacteria bacterium | reverse complement strand
GGGAAGATAGCACGTTGCCAACATCTAATTTAAGAAAAAGAGATAAATTGATGGATTTCAGTTTATCTCTTTTTTTTTGTTACGTTTTTGTTGGACCCAAAGCCTAATCCAAATTCTTGCCTATAGACTAAAAAAGGTGGAAACCCGCTTACGCTTTTTCCACCCTACTGGCTTTTCTTATTTGATTGAAATGTTCTACATTATTGTCGTGTTCAATGAAAACGTTGAACACGACCTACTTACTAAATCGGGCAGTTATTAGAAATAACTGCCCGATTATTTATTGTTTTTCTTGCAATTCAAATTATTTGTCAGAGATGTAACACAATATACATTGTGTTACATGTTAGCGTACCATATTGTACAAGATTTGTGAAGTATAATATATAAATTTTCTTGCACGAAATTAACTCAATAGATTTCTTTTATAATACCCTCTCCCGCCTTCGGCACCCTCTCTATGTGGAATTGAAAAAAGGAGAGGGGAGCAGGACTTGTTTGTTTGAACATCTTTAGCGCATCCCCTCCCTTGGGGGAGGGGCAGGGGAGAGGGTTTTCTCAACTAAAAAAATAATACCCTCTCTAGAATTTCTAAATTCAAGGGCTAAACCTAATAATAAATTTTACGCCCTTTTATTAATAAAATCTTTCTCTCCCAAGTAGAGAGTTATAGTTTGCGAACTAAGAATCCGACTTCAAAGCACTTGTGCAAAAATCTTTTTATTGACAATACTGAAGTTCTCTTGCTAAAATCAAAATATGGCAATAGTTTATTTATCATTAGGTTCTAATTTAGGCGACAGAGTTGGTTACTTACAACAAGCGACCAGCTTGATAAGCGCGTCAGAAAAAATTAATGTAGTCGCTACTTCATCATTTTATGAGTCTGAACCTTGGCAAATGAATTCAGAAAACTGGTTTGTAAACGCAGTTATTCAAATTTCGACAACTTTTACTCCAGAAGAATTATTAAACGAATGCCAAAGAATCGAAAATCAACTTGGTAGAAAAAGAAATGAAGTCGGAATTTATACAGATAGAACACTCGATATTGATATTTTATTCTATGATAATTTAATTCTGAATACTGAGCGTTTAACAATTCCGCATAAAAATTTCTGTAAACGAGCTTTTGTACTAGTCCCAATGCTAGAAATTGCGCAAGACTTTGTGCATCCTATTTATAAAAAAACAGTTATGGAACTCTATGAAGAACTAGAAAACCCTGAAATGGTTGTTTTGTATGGAACAAGAATCTAAAAAAAGTCTTCATCTTAATCACAAAAACACGAATGCAAATATTGCAATTATTGGTGCTGGAGCTTCCGGGTGTATTTGTGCTTATTTATTACAAAAAGAAGGTTTTGACGTTACCTTATTTGACAAAGGAATGCCACTAAGAACTCTTTTGCCAACAGGCGGAGGACGATGTAATTTAGCACATGCAGAATATGATTTTAAAGATTTAGCTAAAAATTATCCGCGTGGTGAAAAATTTTTATATTCAGTATTTTCTAAATTTTCAACTTATGATACATTAGCGTTATTTGATGAATTCGGAGTTGAAACATATACGCAAGAAGATGAGAGAATTTTCCCGACTTCAAATAGCGCAAAAGACGTGAGAGAGAGAATTTTAGACCATTTAAAAAATGTTCAGATTCAAAGAGAAGAAGTTGTTGAGGTTGAAAGGATAGATGGTGGATTTAAAGTTTTAACGTCTAAATACCCCACACCCGTATCCGTAAAACTCAGCAAAGCTTCGTTAACGGCAACTCCTTCTCCCTCATGGGGGGAGGGGATATGCGAATACCTGTTTTCGCACGTAATTATTGCAATTGGCGGACATTGGAATTTTAATTTTTTGAAAAATTTTGATATTAAGATAATACCGCCAAGGCCATCATTAGTTGGTTTAAACACAAAAGAAAAAAATAAAGATATTTCTGGAATAGTAATTAAAAATGCCCATTGCAACGGAATTACAGAAAATTTGTTATTTACACATTTTGGAATTTCAGGGCCTTTAACCTACAAAATTTCATCTATTAAAGCAAGAGACGATTTTCCATACAAATTGAGTTTTGATTTGTATCCACAAGAATTCAACCTGCAAGAATTGCTCAATTCTAACCCACACAAAGACGTTAAAAATATTTTATCAAAATTTCTTCCGCATGGAATTATCAAATATTTGATTGGAGATATTGCAGACATAAAAGCCCATAATATTGACGGCAAAACCAGAGATTATATTTTAAATAGGATTCATCATTTAGAATTTACTATTACCGGCACGAATAAAGGCGAGGAAACGGTTACGGCGGGGGGTATTGATTTAAATGAAATTGACCCTAAAACAATGGAGCTAAAAAAATACCAAAATCTCTATTGCATTGGAGAAGCGTTGAATATCGATGGATTTTGCGGTGGATATAATCTCCAAAATGCTTGGTCTACTGCATATGTGGCGTCTTGTGGAATATCTGCAATTGAGTAGTGTCAGGTTTCTTTGCAATGGTACTAGTTTAATTGGTCTATCAATTCTTCAAATTCAGGAAAAGAAATTTTTGTCCATTCAAAACCATTTATAGCAATTTCTTTTTTGCAAATTAATCCGGCAATATAATAACTCATGGCGAGTCTATGATCGTGGTAGCTTTCAAGTTCTGTTCCACCTTCAAGTTCAGATTTTCCACAAACAACAAAACCGTCTGGGCGTTCTTCAATATTTACGCCAATTTTAGACAATTCTTCAACTAAACATTTAATTCTATCTGATTCCTTATTACGCAAATCTTCAGCATTTTTAACAAGCGTTTCTCCCTGTGCTTGAGAAGCTAATACCGCTATAACAGGAAGTTCATCTATTAATCGAGGAATATCTTCACCTTCTATTGTGCAAGGTTTTAAATTTTCTGTATACTGAACTCTGATATCACCAACTTCTTCTCCAGAAACAGTTGTTTTATTCAAGATTTCTATATTTCCGCCCATACGGTTGGCAACATCAATTATACCCGAGCGAGTGTAATTTAAGCCTACATTTTTAATCACAAAATCTGAATTTGGAACAATTAACCCAGCCACTATAAAGAATGCTGCAGATGAAATATCTCCAACAACATCAATATCTTTTGCCTGTAAGATAGAAGGTTTAAGTGTTACAGCGGCACCGTAAACTTTAATATTAGCGCCCATATACTTAAACAAATTTTCGGTATGGTTTCTTGAAACATAAGGTTCTGTAAAAATAGTTTCGCCTTCAGCTTTTAAACCAGCCAAAAGAATGCAAGATTTAACCTGTGCGCTTGCAAGTTTTGAATTATAGCTAATACCATGCAATTTTTGCCCAGTAATTTTTAATGGAGCATGTCCTTCTTCTGATTCAATTTTTGCTCCCATAAGAGATAAAGGCTCAATTACACGTTTCATCGGACGTTTAGATAAGCTTAAATCTCCAATTAAAGTTGAATTAAAGTTTTGACTAGCTAAAATTCCGGAAACTAAACGCATTGTGGTGCCGGAATTTCCGCAATCATAAATAGAATCTTTTGTCGGTTGTAAAACACCTGTTGATTTTATTTTTAGCGTTTTATCGTCAACAAATTGAATATCAGTTCCTAAATTTTTGAACAAATTTAGAGTGGAATGGCAATCCGCTCCGCTTGAAAAATTACGAACAATACATTCACCCTCTGCAATTGATGAAAACATAACAGCTCTGTGTGAAATGGATTTGTCAGAAGGTATTGTAATAGAACCTTTTAATGAATTTTTGCGTGATACTTTTTTTAACATGACCCCACCCCGAAATCAGAGATTTCGACCCACCCTCAAGGGGAGGGTAAACCCTCACTATTCTCTAACCAACTCAAAGATAGCTTTACATTTTTCGAATACTTTTTTAGCATCTTTAAGAGCTAACATATTTGCTCCATCGCAAAGAGCTTTGTCAGGTTCTGGATGAATTTCAAAGAATAAAACATCCGCACCGGCTGCCATAGCCGCATTTGCTAAAGTCGGTACAAATCTCCTGTCTCCACCTGTTGAATCGCCGTTTGACCCAGGCATTTGCACGCTATGAGTAGCATCAAAAACTACAGGAAAACCAAATTCTTTCATAATAGGAATTGCTCTAAAATCCACAACTAAATTGTTATAGCCGAACGAAACGCCTCTATCTGTTAGCATTATGTTGTGATTTCCGCTGTCTTCAACTTTTTTAACTAAAGATTTCATTTGCTGTGGTGCAAGAAATTGTCCTTTTTTTATGTTTACAATTTTTCCGGTTTTAGCAGCAGCTACAAGTAAGTCAGTTTGACGACAAAGGAAAGCCGGAATTTGCAAAATATCAGCCACCTCTGCAACAGGTTCAGCTTGTTCTGGAAGATGAATATCAGTTACTATAGGAACTTCAAATTCTTTCTTGATTTGCGCAAGCATTTCTAAACCTTTTTCCATCCCAACTCCACGATAAGAGTTAATAGAAGAACGATTCGCCTTATCAAAAGAGGATTTGAAAACATAATTTATGCCAAGTTCTGCACAAACTTTTTTCAAAGTTTCTGCAGTTTGTTTT
Source organism: uncultured Candidatus Melainabacteria bacterium (assembly GCA_934757245.1). Lineage (GTDB taxonomy): Bacteria > Cyanobacteriota > Vampirovibrionia > Gastranaerophilales > Gastranaerophilaceae > CAG-196. The sequence continues at coordinate 1,814 of CAKVLH010000025.1, read as the reverse complement.
AATATATCCATTGATTCTATTGCGCATGGTCCGGCTAAGATTGTTAATTTATTTGAGCCGATTTCAAAGTTGTTTAGTTTTATCATGTTTTCTCTTTCTTACAAATCTTGGTTATTCCCTCTCCTTACAGGAGAGGGTTAGGGTGAGGTGTTTATTTTTATTTAAATAGAATACCGCTCATCTATTCCTAAACATTACCCCTCACCCGAAAATCTAAGTTTCAAGCATAGCTTTCAACTTGATTTTCTTCCCTCTCCCTCAAGGGGCGAGGGGTAATTCGCCAAATTTGTAGTTGCAACAGCAGAGGTTGACTTGCTATATTACATCGAGTTAGTAGCTATACTTCTGTCAACCGACAAGATGTTCTTTTCTTTTTGGTTACTTTTTCTTTTTAGTAAAGAAAAAGTAACTATGCAATATCCCATCTTCCGCAAGTTCCGCCCCAACGTGCGATAATGTTACCTTTAATATCACCGATTTTTTCTACGTGGTGCATAGGTTCTGCGCCTTCTAAAATCGTGATAACTTCGCAGTTGTTAGAACAGCCGGTGCATTGACAAGTTACTGATTGGAAATTCATGTTACCAACTTCCCAACCTTTGAACTTAGTATCAACTTCTGTGTATTGGTGATTTTCCATTGCAAGAAGTGCCGCACCGATTGCACCCATTGTTTGGTGATTTTCCGGAACAACAATTTTTGTATTCAAAGCTTCTTCGAAAGCTTTTACCATACCTGAATTTGTTGCAACACCGCCTTGGAATGAAATTGTAGGCAACAATTCTTTTCCGAGAGCCAAGTTTGAAAGATAGTTTCTAACAAGCGCTTGACATAAACCATACAACAAATCTTCTACAGGATAACCAAGTTGTTGTTTGTGAATCAAATCGCTTTCTGCGAATACACCGCAACGACCGGCAATACGTGCAGGGTTTTCTGATTTAAGTGCTGTTTCACCGAATTTTTCAATAGGAACATTCAATCTTTGTGCTTGGTGGTCAAGAAAACTGCCCGTACCTGCTGCACAAACCGTATTCATCGCAAAATCGGTTACAATACCGTCTCTTAAGATAATAATTTTACTGTCTTGTCCGCCGATTTCAAGAATAGTTTGTACTCCCGGTATATTTGTACTTGCAGCTACTGCGTGAGCCGTAATTTCGTTTTTAACAACATCCGCACCCACTAGTGCACCGGCAAGATTTCTACCTGAACCTGTTGTTCCAACACCTTTTACTGAATATTCGCAAAGTGCTTGTGAATAAATTTGTTTTAAACCGTTTTGAACTGCGTCAACCGGTTTGCCGGCAGTTTTTAGCATGTAAGAATCAATGTACTTACCTTTTTCATCAACTAATGCTAATTTTGTTGTAACTGAACCAACGTCGATACCTAAATATACATCTAAACTCATCTTTTTACCTTCTTCCCTTTAATATGCTTTATTATATCATAAAAAAAAAGAGCTTTTGCAAGCCCTTAAAAATCTAACTATAAGCATCAAAAAGATTTGATACCCTAATTAAACATTGGAGGTCGCTGATAGTCTATTAGCCACCTCGGCTATTCTTTTTATAAAATCCTCCCACAAACCTTCTACCAAAAGAAGTGGATGCGCTCAACTGGTTGACTTGGTAGTTTAAAATACACTAATAGTTTTATTTATGTAACCCTCTCCCTAACCCTCCCACTAGGAGGGAATATGCCAAGCTTAAAGTTTCTCCATTGAGGATGACTTGGAGGTTTAAATTAGTCTTGTAGTTAAACTTATGTCATCCGACAATATTTGAAAAGTCTTTTTGCTTACTTTTTCT
>CAKVLH010000024.1 GCA_934757245.1 uncultured Candidatus Melainabacteria bacterium | reverse complement strand
GATCCAGTTGGACAGGAGTATATTTTAAAACGAAAAAACTGGCGAAAATCTAGGCTTTCAATTGCCGAAGATAGTACAACAAAAGAAAACCTGCTTGCTAACTTGAGAACCTTTAACCTTACACCTTGCCAAAAAGAAAGTTCATCAACTCAAGGGGGGGGAGGAAATGGAACTAAGGAATATGAGCTGCTCATTCCTTGCGGTGCAAATTTAAATGGAAAAATTATAAATTGCTATTATAGAGCTTATAGACCTGGGTATTATTGGGATAATTCGACAAATTCCTATTGGACTAATGAGACATCTTTTACAAGTAACTTTACAAAGTATACGTATCCTAGATTGTATAATCCACAAGGCTATTTTTTTCATTATCCAGTTCAAAGTAATCTATCTCTTGAAAGGTATGCTAAAGATACGATTGTAGGTCATAATGGCACTTCTTTATATGCTGATGGAAACATGTTGTATTACTCTTATATTTTTCCTGTTGTTATTAACAATATTGTTGATAACATTATAATAAAAACAACTATAAATAAAGGTGAACAAACAAGTAAAATAGAAGATAAATTTTATTACGAAATAAATAGAGGCTTGCCAATAGCGTATCCAAAATCTTTTGATGATATCATAAAGAATATATACGACCAAAACAAAGTTTTGCACAGAGAATTAAAAGATCTTAATAAAGAATCTTTATCTATATGGATTATATCTAACGATTTTTCGTCCCCTCACAACAAATCATATGCTAAAGCTGGTGCAAGCATTAGGTGCACTCCATTGGAGGATACAACATATATATATTTATCTAGTTTTGACGCAGGTAACAAAAGCTATTTAGCAGAAGATATCATGGAAATATATTATGCTAGATTTGGTAACTTAAGTACATGTTCAGATGAATATAAAAATCTTATAAATGATATTTTATATATTGACCATTACAAGATGAAAGAACTTAGAGAACAAATAAAAAAAGACTTAAACGAAGGCTACATAGTAAAATTAAAAGTCAAGGGAGAAAACAATAGTAGCCCTGATTATTTGATAGTTAAAAATTTAGATAATAAACTTAAAGTATTTCATGAGTATGAACTTCGATGACTATAGTCTGTAGGTCAGGCAGTGCCTGACAAAATTCTCAAAAATAAAAAATGAATTACAATATATCATCTGCTTTTAACCCTTTAATTTATAACCAAAAGTTTAAAGTTAGAATAGTTTTTGTTAGGCACTGCCTGACCTACAGACTATTACCGTTGCATAGTTTTATAAATCATTAAAAATAAAATCAAAAAACGGCGACCTTAACAAGGTCGCCGTTTTTTGATTTTAACTACATTAGCTCTTGACAAGTATAGTATAATTAAAGTATGAGAAGATTTGCGATACTGACATGCGCGTTTTTACTAGCCGGATATAATTTGGCTTTTGCGCATGCTGACGATGAGTTATTTAAAACAGTAATAATTAAAGATGGAACAAATTTATCCGTCTTAGATTGTGTTGCAACTGCATTTAGAAACAGTCCTAAGATAAAGCGCAAAAAATATTATCTCGATATTGCGAAAAGCAATGTTGGTATCGCAAAATCTCAATACTTTCCTGTTATTGGCGCCGGTGTTGGATATTATAACGAAAACAATTCTAACAGCATTTATTATAATAATCATTATCGAGAACTTCCTAATGTCGGAGTTTCGGTTAATAAAATGGTTTGGGATTTCGGCAGAACTACTGCAAACATTCGAATGGAAGAATTTTATAAACTTGGCGCAGAATACGAATTTATGGATAGTTTGTGTTCAACTTTATTTGACGTAAAAGAAAAATATTATAAACTACTAAGAGCGCAAGCATTATTGAAAATTGCAGAAAATAATGTTGAAATTAATAAGAATATTTTAAAAATTTCTAAACAAGAGCCGGATTTAACTACTGCGAAGATGAGTTTAAACGAAGCAGAAGTAAGACTCTTGAACGCAAAAAATAACTTTTTAAACGCGAAGGTTGATTTAAATAACTCAATGTATCTTGATTCTCAACCGGATTATAGCATAAAAAATACAAAAACTTTTGGGTTTGAGAATGATTTTTCGCTTAATTGTACAAAAGAAACGCAGAATTTTGAAGAATACAAGTTCAAGTTTTCGCGTGATAAAGCTGTGCAAATGGCTTATGACAACAGTCCGGATTTACAAGTTTTAATTTCAACAAAGAATGCAATGGAGCAATCACTAATTTATATCAAGCGCGCGTACTTTCCAGAGCTATCTGCAAACGCCGGATACGGATTTAATAATACAAACGAAGCTTCAAATAACAGCTTAAAAGTTGGAGTAAACCTCACATCTTCAGTCAATCTCATGGAATTAAAGCATTCAATCAAAGGTGCTGACGCGCAAGTAAAACTTGCAGACAATGAAATTACACTATTTAAAAAAGATTTGTATTTTGAAGTTAAGCGGGCATTCAATAATTATGATAAGTCAAGTCGCCAAATACCTGTAGCTCAACTGGAAGCAAAACAAGCTTCTGCAAATTATAAACTTGTAGAAGCTAAGTACAAAGCAGGAGAATTGAACTATATTGCATTACAAGACGCAAGAAAAGATTATATTAAAGCAGTTCAATGCTACGTAGAAAGCCTTTATGACTATAATATAGCTCTGATTCAGGTTGAAATGGCAATGCATTATCATTTGGTTGATATCCACCACAAAACAGAACATGCTATGTGCTATCATTCAGAAGAATTGATAAATCATCTAAATGAAGTCTTAGGTTGCGATGAAAAAGAAGTAAAACGTTTTAGACGTAAAAATAATAAAATTGATGAAGATTTATAATTTTCTTATAAGACTAGCAGATTGAAGTCTTTTTTGTTAAAATAATTTCGATGAAAAAAGCTTTTTTGATTAGTTTAATATTATTATCTGTTTCTCAGCCAATAATGGCTTTTGATTTAGATTTGACAGTTGATGACGATATTAGAAAAAATTATAATTCTTCTAAGTTAGTTAAAGATACACATACTGAAAATTTGGAAGATACATTACCAGCTCTTCCTGAAATCAGCAAATATAAAGAAGCTGAAGTTACAACAACGCCAGAAGTTTATAATTCGCCTCCGATTCTAAAACAAGGGAATGTAAAAATACATGCCGGCTCTACATTTGAAGTTGTGAATTCTGCAAAAATTTCTGATTGGCAACAAAAAGGAACTACTGTGAGATTTGCAGTCAAAACTCCAATAGTTAAAAAGAAATATACAATACCGGCCGGAACAGTTTTTGTGGGCAAGATTTTGGATTCTCACCAGCCACAAATCACTTGTAATGGAGGTTTGGTTGTTATAAGAATTCAGAGCATGATATACAAAGGACAAACGATTCCTGTAAATGCTTATGTTACAAAAGCTAATTCACAAAAAATATTTTTAAACAATATCAAAGGTGATAGAACATATCTACAAACAACTTGGAAAAAGGGGAATTGGGGAAGAACATTGTTCAGTAAAATGATGACTTTAACAGTTAACCTTGGTGGTGAAGGTACAACCTTTATTCTTTCGCCATTTCCACTTGCTTATGGCACAATTTGTTTGGGCTTGAATACATTAACTTCTCCAATTTGCGCATTCTTTGCAAAAGGCGGACATGTATCAATACCTGCCGGCAGTAAATTTACCGTAAGATTACAAGACCCGGCATATATTGATTAGAACAAATTAACTACATTTTGTTCTTCAAACTTAGGACATGTATTCCATACAAGTGTCGGAATTATATCACCATCAACACGCCCTTCAAATTGACACTTGCAACATCCTTTAACCATGTTTGTAGAACCGTCAATAAGCGGTTGAAAATATTTACAACATTGACAAATTTTTAATGATAAGCCGTAATCGCTCAATTTCTCTGTCAATTCTCTAATCGCATCAACCATTCGCAAATGATTATTCTTTGTTGTATAAGTTTTGCCTTTGTTTATGAATTTAACTCTTGCTAAACCATCATCTGAAATCAATTCCAATTGACATTGAAAATCACGTCTGCCATCTGTAACGATAATATTTGTAACCATTTTTTCGATATTATGTTTGCGACTTCTATTTTTGATAAATCGTCTTGTACCTCTGATTGGTGGAAAGTTCTTGATTACATGCGCAATCGAATAAATCGGATATGCAAACAGGTAGATATATTCTTTTGCGTAGATTTTTGCGTGTAATAAGCTTATACAAAACGCCAAAACTAATATTATTGAAGTTATTAAAATTGTTGAATATCCAACCCAGAATGGAAATGTGTAAGCATGGCTTAATAATACTGCATAAGCAAACAGGCAAAAGAGTAAGTTTGGTTGAATAAGAGAACAAACATATTCTTGTGCCATGAAATTAGAGCAATGAGAAATGCTATTTCTGAAGATATTGATACGTTTTGAAAGTGATGGGATTCTGTTGTCATAATTTTCGATTCCCGTATAAACTTTCAAATCGCCAATTGAAGCTACTGCAACTTTTTCTTGCGCAAGCTTAAATGTGTAAATTACTTCCGCTGCTTTATCTTGAAAATCAAAAGATTCAATTCTATTTAAAACATCTTTTTTTATAACAAAATTGTCTGTGTTAATTAAGTTTGTTAAACCCAAACGTGTTCTTGTTGCGTAAATAAATTTTGAAACATAAGTTGAATATGTAACTCTTACACAATCCCAGAATTTTAAATCCTTGTATTCGCCAATATAATTTACGGTCGGCATAAATACATCATATTTACTCAAATAGTAATTAACGTTAGTTAAGAAATCAGAATCAACATAATTTTTTGCATCAAGAAAAACGTATGCGTCAAGGTTTTGAACTTCTGAAAGTTTTTCGGCTAGAATAGAATATGCCTGACTCTTTCCAATGGGCTCTAAATTATTTATATTGATAATATTTACATCTAAATCTGTTTGAAGTGTAACATCAGAAAGACTTTCACACTTATCTAAAATCGCGTAGATTGTGTAACGTGATTTTGGATAATTTTGATTTTTCAATTGCTTCAACAAATTTTCTAAAGTATCAACTTTACCTGAAGCGTAAACCACAACGCAAATATTTGAATCGCGGTTAGTGTATTTGTCTCTAACTTTCTTTGATGATTTCAAGCTTGCAAGAGCAAGGATAGTGTAAAAAATCGTGAATATTGTGATATAAATATATAAAACTGTCATAATAACCTCTACACAAAAGTTTACACTAAAAATAAGGTGAGTTCAATTGGTGGACAAAAAATTCATTGCAAATATACACTTCACACTATACTTCCAAGCGTATAAGTAAAACTCAATAGCAAAGAAGTAATGACCGTCCTTTGTTAGTGAACAAATGTTAAAATTCCTCTAAGTCTTTTGCAAGACTTTCTGCTGTTTCACTTATTTCTTTCAAAAGCTTTGTATCTTGCAATTTTTGCATAAGTTCTTCTTTTGTACCAGTAGCAACAATGCATTCTGCCTTATATGGAGCAGGAAGTTTGTAGGCAACAACTTCTAAATTGCGAATTTTTTCGTTGTTTTCTACAGATTTTGGAGGTTTAGAAATCTTTAGCATAAAATCTGTTGCAGATAATTCTTTTTTAGGATTTGCAAACTGCTCATAAACAGGTGCGAAGTCTCCGTACTCAGGAACTTCTCGTTCAGCTCTGTCGCGAATTACTTTGACAAATTTTTTGAATGCTTCTTCCATAGTTTTCACCTCTTTATGAGGAGTTTTAACTCCTTGAAACTTTGCTTTGTTTTGCTGTATTGGATTAATTTTATTCATTGTATACCTATTTTACCATTGTTATTTTCACTTAGTCAATCAACTCTTTGTATTTTTTTACAACTGCCTCGCCTTTTTCAAACGCATCTTTTTCAACCGGTTGCTTTTTGTATTCTTTGTATTCTAAAGAATTTTCATCAACAATAGGATTTCCATTTCTATCTGATGTAAATCCATTTTGTACTTTTTTATAAGGTTCCTTATAATTCAACCAGTTCCATAATTGGTTCATTGATGTTTCGAATGAATTACTATTTGAACCGATTTTTGAAGCATAATTATAAATATATTTACCTTCTTTTGATTTCAAAAGCTGTTGTTTATATGCAGAACCTAAATCATCTTCAAACCAGCCATTTCTCATAATTTCAATCCATTGAATATGATGAGTTAATTCGTGGGCAATATCACCAAATATTTCGGCCTTATTTCCTTGACCTTCAACGCATTTTGTGCCATTCCAATTTACGTTTACATATACCGTATTTGTTTCTAAGTCATAATAACCGCCTTCATTACCTTTTGCGAATGCTAGTTTTACACCACTGTCTTTCAAACCCATTTCATTTTTAATGAGTTCAAAGCTTTGTTTGCAAAATTCTTCCATATCTTGTATTTTATTCAACTCTTTGATTTTTTCTTGATTTTTAACAACCAAATCTGTATAAGATTGTATAGAACCTGCAAATTTTTCGATTCTGTTGATGCTTATTTTTGAGTTATACTCTTCCATTGCATCTTTTACAGACAAAACTCTATTCTTAATTTTATCCGCAGCTTCATGCAATGCAATAAGATTTTTTGCACTCAAACGTTCATCAAATTTAAAGCCTTTGCCGTAATCTTCAAGCTTAGGTTCAACGCTATCAAAGCCTAATTCAAGCTTTCTCAAGTGTGTATAATAATCGCCCAAATAGCGGTTATACTCCTTGTATATTTCTTTTGCCATGTTCTTTTCAGACAACATTTCTTTTATTGGATTATAAAGCACTTCTAATTCCTTGTGTTCACCGATAATATCTTTACCAGTTCTCAAATCATAAGGAATGTGTTCGCCTTCAGCAAATTCATTGACCTTGTCGCCTCTGAATTGCCATTCTATTGTTTTGCCATCTTTTGTTATAAAGTTAGCTTGTAGTGCGGTATAACCAGAAGGTTGTGATTTTGTTGTAGGTTTGTAGTTTTCATCAACTTTTGAGAAATTCGGGTCGCTAGGGTCAATTCTCAAATTTATTTTAAGTTTCACACCATGATTTGCAGCAAATTGTTTCAAATCTGCAAGTTGAGCTTCTGAAAAATAAGGAATGCCGTCTTTTGCTACATAGTTACTTACTCTTGCAATTGAGTAAGCATCTCCTGTCTTTGCCTGCTTTAAGATTTCTGCTTTCAAAGCATCAACAGCAGGCGCTGATTGTAATTCTGCAGTCATTAGGATTGCTTCACGCTCTTTTCCTGCATCAAGTAAAGCTTTCACTTCAGGATGATTTTTAAAATCACCAGATTCAACAACCGTTCTTGCACCGATTGCATCACGAACATCTTTAACTGCGTCTGCAACGGTAGCTCCCGGATGATCAATTAAATAATTTGCAATTTTATCATGCAAACTTTGTTGACCTTTGAGCCTGATTGACATTTTACCGATTTTATCCAGACCCATTGCACGAACATTTTTATCTATGGCATCAAACGCATTCTTATATTCAGTTCTAATTTCTTGAACAGGAGTGTCTATATCAAGATTTTTAGCCACATCATAAATTTTACCAAAATTTTCACCTGCATTTTTCCAATATTTAGAAATTAAATCACGTTGTAAATTTTGAAATTTATCTCCATAACCGACTTGCGTATATTCCTTATTAAATTTATTAAAAGCTTCATTCACAAGAATTGAAGATAATTTTGCACCACTCTCAATTTTTGCTTGCATGTAACTAATCATATCTAATGTACGCGGTACCAATGCACCGTAAGTACCCGATGTTTCACGTAACATTTGAGTAGCAATATCTGGAGTTATGCCACCGTTTTTTAAGGCAGAATTTTGTGCAACACTTGTTCTGAATTCCATTATTTCAGGAGTTCTTGTCATAGCAATATTGAATTTATCTGCAAAATCTTTATCGGCATTTT
>CAKVLH010000023.1 GCA_934757245.1 uncultured Candidatus Melainabacteria bacterium | reverse complement strand
TAAGACTACAGGTCATCCTCAAAGTAAGTCTACAAACTGGTAGTTTTCACGCTTTGCAACATTTGGTCGGAGAAGTATAAATATGAAAATGTAGGTTGGGGTTTCACCCCAACAAAAAACCGTACCTCCAATCCCTCTCTGCGGGGTGGGTTTATTAAACAACGGATGTGTCGCCTAAAATAATCACTGCTCTTAGCTTTGACTGGTGTTAGACATATAACTTTGCAAAATCTAAATCACTTTTGATTGTAATTTTGATATTTGTATAGCTACCGTTTACAATATAAACCGGAATATTCAAGGCTTCCAACATAGAACAATCATCTGTATAATTTCCGTCTTTTAATTTTTCGTGCGCTTCTTTAATTATAGAAGTCTTAAAAGCTTGTGGCGTTTGAGTATTATACAATTTTGCTCTATCAATTGTCCGGATTATTCTACCAGTTGAATCAACTTCTTTAATTGTATCTGTAGTCTTTGTCATAACTGTAACAGCATTTTTATCAACAACCGCTTCTAAAACATAGGCAATTGTATCTTTTCTAATCAAAGGACGCGCACCGTCATGAATTAGCACATATTCATTTTTAATAACTTGTAATGCATTATAAACAGATTTTTGTCTCGTATTTCCGCCTTCTATTATTTTAATTTTAGGATTTTTAAGAAGTTCCGACAAAATCTCAATAATAGAATTATTTGCTGAAATAATAATTTCGTCAATTTCATCGAAATCAACAAACTTTGAAACAGTTTCTTCTATTACGGTTTTATCATTAATTTTTTCTAGTAATTTATTTGTATTCCCATAGCGTGATGAAGTTCCGCCGGCGGTTATTATAAGTGAAAACTTTTTCATTATTCCTCTCCAAAGTGATTATATAAATCTAATTCATCATAATTCAAGTATTTTTTATTACCTATTTTTAAGATGTAATCTTGTTTTTCTACTACTTCACCTATTATTTCATACTCAGATAATTTTGGCAAAAATTCTTTCGGAACAGTTGCAACAAGTTTATAATCTTCTGCGCCAAATACTCCTTCGATATTATTAGCATTTATACTAACATTACTTGCATTAGCGATTTGAAACAAAGCATCTGCCAAGCCGTCAGAAGTATCCATCATTGCATAATCAGAATTTATTTGTGTAGCGATTTCTTCTGCGAATTTTTCTTCTAATTGAGGTTCTAAATGAGCTTTTATAAGTTCAAGATTATTCCCGCATTGCATAAGTTCTTTTAATCCGGCTGAACTTTTACCGAATTCTCCTTTGGTAATTACAACATGTCCGACTTTAGCATTTTTTCTTGAAGAAATTTTACGTTCGTTAGTTGATCCTATAGCAGTAATTGAAATAAAAATTTTATCAGTAGAGCCGGTTATATCACCGCCAACGATTTCCGCCCCTCTCAAGGCCGACTTCGCACCTCTATAAAACTCCTCAATGAATTCTCCTTTTGTTGTTTTAGGAAGCGACAGAGATATTGTTAAAAATTTAGGTTTTGCCCCTGAAGCTAATATATCGCTAATATTTACGGTTACGGATTTGTAGCCAAGTTGAAAAGGAGAACACCAATCGAGTTTAAAATGTATATCTTCAACCAAACTATCTTGAGAAATTACAATGCCAAAATCTTTTAGATAGGCACAATCATCACCAATATACTTTGTGCCTATTTGATTTTTTATAATATTGATAAAATCTTGTTCTTTCATATCAGTATTAGAAAATTAACCTGCAGTCAAAGAGAAAATATCGTAAATTTCTTGGTCTGAAAGCTCTGTAATAATCTTTTCGCCTTCGTAAACAGCCAAATCAGCAAGTTCTTTTTTAGACTTCAACATCTCATCAATTTTTTCTTCAAAAGTTCCGAGTGTAATAAGTCTATGCACCATAACGTTCTTTTCTTGACCGATACGATACGTTCTATCTGTCGCTTGATCTTCAACTGCAGGATTCCACCACAAGTCATAGTGAATAACGTTCGTTGCGCTTGTGAGATTCAAACCTGTACCACCTGCTTTAAGTGAAAGTATCATAATTTTTCTATCATCATTCGTTTGGAAATCTTCAATCAACTTTTCACGTTGTGGAACTGTTAATGAACCGTGGAAAAATGAAGGTTCAGAACCGCATTCTTCAAGTAGCATTTTAGTTAATAAATCACCCATTTCTTTATATTGAGTAAAAATAAGAGTTTTTTCATTATTATCCAAAATACTTTGCACCAAAGAAACGCATTTTTCTGCTTTACCAGAAAGCTCTTTAGAAGTTTCACCGCTTTTTAAGAATTGATAAGGGTGGTTACAAATTTGTTTAAGCGCAGTTATAAGCTTGAAAATATTACCGCGTCTGTTAACACCTGTAAATCCGCTGATTTTTTCCATCATTTCGTTAAGCGTTTTTTCGTATAAAATAGCTTGAGATTTAGCCAAATAGCAATAATCGTTCATTACCATCTTGTCTGGCAAATCCGAAATTACGTGTTTATCCGTTTTCAAACGTCTTAAAACAAATGGAGAAACAGAAAGTTTAAGTTTTGACGCTCTTGTTTTTTCCTTAAATCTTTCAATAGGCACAGCGTAACTCTTTTGGAATTCTTTCAAAGACCCTAAATAACCTTTGTTGATGAAGTCGAAAATGCTCCAAAGTTCTGTAAGACGGTTTTCCACCGGAGTACCTGTCATTGCAATCTTGATATCTGATTTTAAGGATTTAATCGCCAAAGTTTGCGCCGTATCAGGGTTCTTGATGTTTTGAGCTTCGTCTACAACAATCATGCCCCAAGAATTTTTCTTCATTTCTTCAACGTCTATTCTCATGATTGCATAAGTCGTAAGAATTACATCGCATTTTAAATCAAGTTTTCTATCCATGCCATGATAAGTCGCAGTTTTTAGAGAAGGTGCAAACAATTGCAATTCTTTCATCCAGTTACCCATCAAAGTAGTCGGACAAATTACCAGCACAGGATTTTTGATTTTCTTTTCTTCTTTTAGTTTAAGAATTAAACTGATAACCTGAATAGTTTTACCTAAACCCATATCATCAGCCATACAGCATCCAAAACCTTTTGAAACGTTTGTCCAAAGCCATTTAAGACCGGTCATTTGGTATGCTCTTAAATCACCCTTCAAACCTTCAGGCTGTGTAACTTCAACAGGCTTTGCAAAATCCTTGATAACGTTTGCATAAGCTTCATCATAATTGAAGTCGTAATTTTGAAGTTGACCTGACATAGAAGCGTGTATAAGTTCAAGTCTTGTCATCTTCTTATGGTTTGCGTTTTGGATTTGTTCAACAAGCTTCAAGCCTTCTGCTTTATCAACCAAAATATATTTGCCGTTGTATTGAATTAGACCGTTACTTTCGTTTACAAGTTTGTTAAACTCTTCTAATGAAATCTTTTCATCACCTAATGAAATTTCGTAAGTGAAATCTAAAATATCATCAAGAGAAATTGCACTGCTAGAAACAGTGTTAAAGATATTCATTAAATCATCAGAGCGAGAAGCTTTAACTTTAGCATTAATTGACGCTCTTGGAATAATAATATTTGTTAACTCTTCCGGTAAAATTACGTCAATTTGTGCTTTTTGTAAGTAATAAGCCGTTTGAGCAATAATTTTATAAACTTCATTCAAGTTTAAAGTCAGAGCAAGTTTGTCTTCATCTTCAAAAAGAGTTTCAAGCTCCGGCATATAACGAACTGCATAATTAAGTTGTTTTTCAATGATTTTAGATATATCAGCCGTATCTAAACCCCAAATCTCATCCTCGTGATAAAGTTCATCAAGAAGAATTGTCTCATCAGTTTTTCTGTTTTTAATGTGAATTTTAAGTTCAAACTGATCGTCGTTAACTTTATTAACCTTGAAGAATGGGATTAAATCATATTTGCCTAAATACAATTCGTCGAACCATTGCGCAAAGTTTTCGGCAAGATCTTTACCCTTCATCAAGCATCTTTGTTCTAAATCCTTAATCATATAATGACCTGATTTGATGTCTTTGAAACGGTAAGCCTTAATTCCTAAGAATTTGTAAACAAGGTAGTTCAAATATTCTCTGACAAATCTTTCTACAAAATCTTTTGGCTTATCACCTTTAATAAATAAGTTTTCAGGTAGATTGTTTTCAAGCTCGTTAATAATTTTTGCAGATTCTTTATTAGAAATAATCGGCTCATAAACAATTCTGAAAGAACCGCCTGATGCGCCTTCTTTTCTATGTACAGTCGGAATAAAGTACAATTTTTCAATAAGCTTCATAACAAAGTGTGTCAGCTTGTTGAAATATGCAAAAGTTTGAGTTAGTGAAGAAAAATCAACAACTTCACCAAATCCGCCAAAATAGTCTAAAACTAAATCAAGCGGCATAATGTAGCCGATTTGTCCGTTAACTTCTTTAGACGTAAATCTAAACATTGAACCTTTAGATTTTAGATAAAATTGAAAATTATTTGTAGGTGTTACAAAAAACGACAATTTAGGATTATTCACCGTTCCATCGTTTATAAGTAAGAAATCAGTATTTCTTACAGGTGAATTAGGAGAGAGAAAAATTCCCTCAAACTCATCCTCTACAAGCTGATAAATCAAACTTAACGTGTAACGGAAATCTTTGTTCTTGAAGCCGTTTGGATTTTCACTCAAATTGTAAAAGAACTCATCTACATTATTTTTCTTTAATGATAAATCTATATTTAATGGTTTAACGTTGTTTTCGGTCATTATTTATATTCTCTTATTATATTTTTTTTTGATGCGGTGGGAACCGCTTACGCTTTTCCCACCCTACGGTTTTTATTTGATTTATAGAAAAGTAGGGTGCGCATACTTGCGCACCACAAACTTTTATTTAATCAAACTATCGCAATCCATTTCTGCAGGTTTTTCAATACCCATCAACTGCAATACTGTTGGCGCAACATTGCATAAAGCGCCGTCATTTTTAAGTTCAAGACCTTCTGGTCCATTGATAACAACGAAAGGAACTTCATTTGTAGTGTGCGCAGTGTGTGGTTTACCTGTTTTGTCGTTGAACATTACTTCAGCATTACCATGGTCAGCTGTAAGCAACATAACAACGCCATTTTCTTTACATTTTTGAGCAATTTTGCCAACACATTCATCAACCACTTTACAAGCCTTTTCAGCAGCTTCAAGTACGCCTGTATGGCCAACCATATCAGGGTTAGCGAAGTTTACTAATACAAAACCGTATTCAGGATTTGCAACCGCTTCTAACACGTTTTCACAAACTTCAGGTGCGCTCATTTCAGGTTGCATATCGTAAGTTGCAACCTTAGGAGAAGCTACAAGCTTTCTTGTTTCGTGAGGTTGAGGCTCATCAATACCACCATTGAAGAAGAATGTTACGTGAGCATATTTTTCAGTTTCTGCTGTTCTGAATTGGTGAACACCATTTGCTTCCAATACATCACCCAAAATGTTTACAAGCTTAGTTTTAGGGAATGCAACTGGGAAAGTGAATGTTGCTTCGTAACTTGTCATTGTGCAGTAATAAATATTATTTAAAACTTTCTTTCTATCAAAACCGTCAAAATCTTTAAAGTTAACCGCTTTGGTTATTTCTCTTGCTCTGTCAGGTCTGTAGTTGAAGAAAATAATAGCATCATTATCTTGGATTCTGCTTGCGTTTACTTCTGCTTCAGTACCAATTGCTGTAGGAAGAACAAATTCATCTGTAACGCCTTCTTCGTAAGATTTTTGAACAGCTTCACAAGCAGTCGCTGCGTGGTTGCCTTCGCCTAACAACAAACAATTGTAACCTTTTTCTACTCTATCCCAACGGTTATCTCTGTCCATAATGTAGTATCTGCCGATTACTGTTGCAACTTTTGGCAAGTTGTATTTCTTTAATTCGTCTTCAACAGTTTGCAAGTATGTGCAAGCGCTTGAAGGTGGTGTATCACGACCGTCTAAGAATGCGTGTACATAAACTTTTGTAAGACCTTCATCCGCTGCAAGTTTGATTAAAGCTAAAACATGGTCAAGTGATGAGTGAACACCACCTGTTGAAACCAAACCGTAGATGTGAAGTGAAGAATTGTTCTTTTTAGCATGGGTAATTGCTTCCAAGAATTTTTCGTTCTTAAAGAATGAACCGTCTTTGATTGCTCTGTTGATTTTTGACAAATCTTGGTAAACAACTCTACCTGCACCCAAGTTTAAGTGTCCAACTTCACTGTTACCCATTTGACCTTCAGGAAGTCCAACGTATTCGCCGTCAGCGTGGATTTTAATTGAAGGGTAGTCTTTTATAAGTTCAGGAACATTCACAGGATGTGAAAGCTTTGTAGCATCGTATTTATCTGCACCTGTCGAAATTCCCCAACCGTCCATAATACATAATAAAACTCTATTTTTCATATCAAAATTTCTCCTCTATAAAGTCTTTTTAACCATATAAGTGTATGACAAAAAGGGGTAAAAGTAAATGGGGGAATTTAAAAACCAATAAGGAAGTGTGTTGAAAAAAAGGGGGAAAAGTAAATGGGGGAATTTAAAAAGCCAACATGAAAGAATATTAAAGTAGATGAAATTAAAAAAAACAACAAAAAGCGTAAATTATTTATGCTTCTTAACTCTGACACCTTCAACTTCGTGAACATCTTCTGTTACAAGGAACGCTCGAGGGTCGATTGAATGCACGAGTTCTTTTAATTTTGCCATTTCAAATTTGCTAACTACACAATATGTCTGGATTTTCTCCTGTTTAGAATATCCGCCCATAGCTTTCATATAAGTTACACTTACATCAAGCTCTTTCATAATAGCGTTACCGATTTCTTTATAATATTCGGAGAAAATTCTAACGGATTTTGCCTTATCTAAACCTTCAAGTACAGAATCTATTACCTTCGAAGCGATATAATAAGTCATTATTGAATAAAGTGCTCTATCCCAACCGTATAAGAAGCCTGCGCCCATATAAATAAACAAGTTAATGAACATTAAAAGTTCGCCGACAGAAATTACTTTTAGCTTTTTAGAAAGGTTTATAGAAACCATTTCTGTACCGTCTAAAGACGCGTTATTTCTAAGAATTAACCCAACTCCAAAACCTAAAATAATACCACCAAAAACTGTCGCTAATAATAAATCGTTAGTTGCTTGTTTTCCGTGCAATACGTTAGTCGCAACAGCTAACATTGCAGTAGCAAAAAATGTTTGGAAAACAAATTTTCTGCCAAGAGTCGTCAACGCCATTAAGATAAACGGAATGTTAATGCAAAATATCAGCAAACCTAAATTCCATTTGGTTATGTATGAAACCATCATAGAAATGCCGATTACGCCACCGTCAATAATATTGTTCGGCAAAAGAAACATCTCTAAGCCAACTGCTACGATAAAACAACCGAGAGTTAAGAAAAATGCTTTAGCTATATATTCTCTAAATAATTCCCCTTTAGTTTTCTTTTTTATTTCAGGTTTTTTCTTTCCGAAAAGCATATTATTTTATTCTTTTCCTTTTAAAATATCAAAAATGTTTTTATGTTTATGTTCAGCTAAATCTTTTGTTTTAATTCCTAAAATTGATTCTAAATCAGTTTTTAGGGTTGTCAAATCATCATATTTTTTAAGAATTCCGTCCATACAAACAGAAACATCACCTGTTTCTTCCGAAACTACAAGGCAGGCTGCATCAGAAACTTCTGACATACCGATAGCAGCTCTATGGCGAGTACCATATCTCCAACTCAGTTTAGGGTCTTCTGTCAATGGAAGAAGCACACCTGCTGAGTGGATTTTATTGTTTTCAATTACCATAGCGCCATCGTGTAGTGGAGTATTTGGGTGGAAAATTGTTAAAATCAATTCAGTAGAAATCAATGCATCAATTTTTGTTCCTACATCAGAATAAACACCCATATTAGTTTCTTTTTGGAACACTATTAAAGCACCTGTTTTAGTTTTTGTCAGATACTTAACCGCCTCGATTATTTCTTTAATTACATCAACATCATTTTCAGTTGCTTTTACAAAAGACCCCGGAGTGAAAAATGCTTTTCTTATAAATCCCGGTTGTCCAAGGTAACCCAAGAATCTTCTTAGTTCCGGTTGAAAAATTACGATTAAACTTAATGAAATCAAAGTTACAAGTGATTTTAAGAAAACTCCTAAAATTCTTAAATCTATAAGAATAAGAATTTCACTCAAAATCCAAGCAAAAATTAGAATAAAAAGTCCTTTTACAAGTTTTTCTGATTGAGTATCTTTGATAAATTTTTGATAAAATACAAAAAGAATTACAACAATAAAACCGATTTCCAAAACATTTATCCAATTCAATGACCATTGAAGTGGACTCAAAATATCTTGAACTAAGGAAATCAGCGCATCTGTCATATTATCTCAACCTATCGGGAATGTTATCTTTAGAGATTAAATCATCCAACGTCTCTCTATATACTATAATATCAGAATGTGAATTATTTACAAGTACCATTGCAGGTTTTTCTACACGATTATAATTGCTTGCCATAGAATAATTATAAGCACCTGTATTATATACGCAAAGAATATCTCCGCTTTCTAATTTTGGCAATTCTATTTCGTTAATTAAGATATCACCGCTTTCGCAAAAACGACCTGCAATTGTAACTTTTTCTAAATTCTCAAACCTAGGTTTATTTGCCACTTGTGCTGTATATTCCGCCTGATACATGCTAGGACGAGGATTGTCAGCCATACCGCCATCTACAGCAACGTATTTGCGTCCGTTTGGGACTTGTTTTGAACTTCCTACCGTATAAAGTGTTATACCACTTGTAGAAATAATACTTCTTCCCGGTTCAATATAGATTGTAGGAATTTCAACTGCGTATTTATGCATAGCATCCGTAACAACTTTTGCCAAAGTTTCAACATTGGGCGGATTGTCAGCTTCTGTGTATTTAACACCCAAACCGCCGCCAATATTCATCTCATCTAATATTAAGCCAAATTTTTCTTTGATTCTTGAGATTTCTTTTACTAAAATTTCCACTTCATCATAATAGCATTGAGTTTCAAAAATTTGTGAGCCTATATGAGCGTGCAAACCGCGTAATACCAGATTTGTATATTTTTTTTGAATAAGAGCAATTATTTCATCAATTTGTGTTAAATCAAATCCGAATTTTGAATCAATCTGACCTGTTTGAATATAATCGTGCGTGTGGCATTCAATCCCTGGAGTAATTCTAAGCAATATTTCAGCTTTTACGCCTTTCTCTTCTGCGATTTTATTCAATATTTCAGCTTCATAAAAATTGTCGACAGAAAAACGTCCGACTTTACAATCAAGCGCAAGTTCAATTTCTCTTCTTGTTTTGTTATTGCCGTTAAATAAGACTTTTGACATATCTGCGCCTGCTTTAAATACGGTATAAATTTCACCTGCTGAAACTGTATCAAATCCAAAACCTTCGCTTGCAAGGATTTTAGTGATTGCAGAAGTGCAAAGAGCTTTTGAAGCATACATCATCTTGATATTGCTGTAATTTTTAAAAGCTTTTTTGTAATCTTGACAAATTCCACGCAAAGTTGCTTCATCAATGACATATAAAGGTGTTCCATATTTTTTTGCTAATTCTACTGTATCACACCCACCTATATATAAATGCTCTTTTTCTTCAATTGTAATTGGTTTAATCGACTGATTTACGCTCATTGTAAAAAACCTCTCTTTATACTTTTCTTTATTTTAACAGAAACATAAATATAAAATAAAAAGCCGAGTGTATCCACTCGGCGAATCCCTATATTACTTAATCGTAGTCTGTAGGTCAGGCAGTGCCTGACAAAAACTATTCTAACTAAAAACTTTTGGTTATAAATTAAAGGGTTTAAAGCAGATAATATATTGAAATTCATTTTTTATATTTAAGAATTTTGTCAGGCACTGCCTGACCTACAGACTATTAAACAAGTTTATTTTAAGTTATTTGGATCTACAGCGAAATGATATATTATCCAATCTGTAGTAACCGTTATGTCAACATTGTAGCCATTTTTTAGATCGTTTTTTATTTGTTGCCTTAGTTTATTTACATTAGGATGTTCAATATTCAAAATATTTTGTACACGCTTTTCTACTTCCTTATAACCCAAGATGCTGAGATCACTATGCATCCTAGTACCATATTCACCCCAGTACACTTCTGTTAGGTTTTCTGCACATCCTGTGGGACATTTAGTACTAACCTCTTTCTTTACATATATATATTTATTATCGCTCATTGGATAAGATACATAACTTATACCTTGATGTTCGGAATAACGACAACCATCGGTTGGTAGTTGTATTCCTATATAACTACCATCATCAACGTTTATTTGTATTTTGTGTGAGTCAGGGATACAAGACCAAAAATTTTGTACATTTTTGATTACTTCATTAAATGATGTCGGATATTTTATATGCATATCTGGATGGTCACGATAATAAAATTCATTTTCCATTCCTGTTGTATCATTTATGTCTACCGTCCCTTTAATCATTATTTCATGATACTGATTGTTAATACATACAGGAAAAATATTTGTATGACTTGAATCATCAATATTAACAGCATCAGCGCCTAGGTTTACATAATTACCACAAGATATTCTTTCAATTGAGAGTTTACTTGCAACTGGATATTCAAAAATAAAATTCATAGGATAAAATAATCTTGGATATCCGAATTCTGACCAATCACTCGAATTTGTAAGCGTAGGGTTACTACATACAGGAGTTGTATAAAAGCAATTTATAATTTTCCCATTTAAATTTGCCCCACAAGGAATGAGCAGCTCATATTCCTTAGTTCCATTTCCTCCACCCCCTTGAGTTGATGAACTTTCTTCTTGGCAAGGTGTAAGGTTAAAGGTTCTCAAGTTTGCAAGCAGGTTTTCTTTTGTCGTACTATCTTCGGCAATTGAAAGCCTAGATTTTCGCCAGTTTTTTCGTTTTAAAATATACTCCTGTCCAACTGGATC
>CAKVLH010000022.1 GCA_934757245.1 uncultured Candidatus Melainabacteria bacterium | reverse complement strand
TTTTTCTGATCCGGTTGTAAAGTTACAAGCGCTGTTGCTATTAACGCAGCAATGACACCTGTAATCCCAAGAGAAATCAAAAGTTCTGCTAGGGTAAATCCTGATTTTTTCATCAAAGCTCTCCTGTTTTTATTTAGTAATTCAATACAACGTACAATGTATTGCATATACTTATTGTACTACATTATATTGGGCAATGCTTAGTTTATTCAAAAATCGCGCCTCACTACTACTATTACTATTATTACTACTACTACGTTTGCGCTGATTGTAACAATTTTTTATATTTGCTTAATATAAGAAGATATATTAAAAAGAGGAGGGATGATAAAACGTTTAGAAGAAGCTTGTAGGTCGTGTTCAACAATTGACATTGAACACGACAATAAAATGCAATACAAATTTGTCGTGTTGGATAAAAACGTCCAACACGACCTACTAGGTTATCAACTTTAAAAAGGCTTAATTCTTCACCCATAAAGGGTTCAGTTTGTAGGTCAGGCACTGCCTGACAAAAACTATTCTAATTTTAAACTTTTGGTTATAAATTAAAGGGTTTAAAGCAGATAATATATTGTAATTCATTTTTTATATTTGAGAATTTTGTCAGGCACTGCCTGACCTACTACTTTATTTTAACAGAAACATAAATATAAAATAAAAAGCCGAGTGTAACCACTCGGCGAATCCCTATATTACTTAATCGTAGTTTACTTAATCGTATTATACTCCATGTGGGCGTTAGCCCTTGAAATTGTTTTGGGGTGGAATATTTGCCCCTAACCCTCTCCCACAAGGGGCGAGGGAACATACTCTCTGGTAGTTGTTACATTGAGGATGACTTGTAGTTTTTGTTTTTACTTGTAGTTTCACAAATGTCATCCGACCCAATGGCTACGTACGTAGTACTACTTAATCACTGTAAAGAACTTGAATTCAGCAGGCATAAGCTTTCCAAAAGAAAGTGAATTTGTTGCTGCCACGAATTTTTCTTCGATATAATCTTTACCGTCAAATCTGAATTCTGAAACAATTGAATAGTCGCAAGAAAGTTCAATTGTTTTGTCGAAAACTTCCCTTCCTTCTCTTTCTTCGTTCCAAGAATTTTCACCTTCTTCAACTCTAAACTTTTCAGTTGGTGATTGATAGTTAGCAACTACAAGAATTGAATTCTTTAATCCTTCTTTTTGAATTTGCCATACTACAAATCCATCTTCATCTTGTCTTATAATATGAGCTTCACCGTCAGTAATTACAGGACAATTTTTTACAAATCTGTCAATAGCGTCAAATTTTGCAAAGAAATCGTAGTCTTTTGCTCTTGGCATTGAAACTTCATTTCCGATTACAGATTCCATGCCAGTTTTTGTGAAAGATTCATCACCGTCAATGTACATTACAGGTCTTTGAGCATTGCGTCCTCCAGGTAAAAATTTGTACTTGAACCATTTAAACAATGCCCCTTGTTCACCTAACTGAGCAGGATATCTGTCAATCGCCTCAAATTCGCCATCTTGGTTGTTGTATGTTTTTAGAATAGAAAGCGGAGTTAATTTTTTGGAAGTTGAATTATAATTAGCCAATGTCAAATTATCTTCTGCAATTGCTTCAGGAGTTTTGTAGCTTTGTGAAACAATATCATTTCCCCAAAGTACATCAAAATTCATATCTTCATGGTATTCTTTGTAAAAATTATCCCAAAGCATATACTCTGCAAGTGTTGCAAAATATGGAACTTTTTCTTTCATTGCAGTATTTAACATTCCTAAAACTTTTCTAGGCGCTCTATAACTTATTGGAACACCGTCTTTTTCAGAAACTTCATCAACAATGTGGTCGATGTGGTCAACTCTGAAACCGTCGAAGTTAAATTCTTCTTGAAGATTTTTCATGTAATCAATAAAGAATTTGATTACATCATTGTTATATTTACCATTTTCAAGGCATACAAAATAGTATGGAGTTTGACAATCAAGGTTAGCAAAATGAGTTACATCTTCGCCATCAAACTTATAATGCTTGAATGTCGGATATGACGCACCTTCGCTCATTTTATCAAACACAGGAACACCGGCTGAACACCAAGCACCACCAGGAGCAGGCCACATACCTTCTTTAATCAAAGCTTGGATAATTTCGCCTTGATTTTTAATATCATTTTCTGACATTTTTTTGTTATGTTTATTGCCTGCAACAGCATTAATAATTGATTTTGCTTTTTTGTGTAATCTGTCTTGAATGCTTTTTTCTAACATAGAATTAGATAAGAAAATTTTTGTTTCTTTTAAAAGTTCTTCTAATTCATTGAAAATATTTTGATAATGTTCAGACAAATCTCCGTAGCTTTCACCTTTGATAGATTTTTTATAAATACCGCTTACAATATCTAAATCATCTTGAGAGTATTTATCTTTAAGTTCTTGTGCCACTTTATCGACATTCTTTGATAATTCTTCAATCAAAGCATTAATATCAAACCAACGTGCGCAATCAGGATTTGTTAGAACTATTTTAGAGAATCTTCCTGTTTGTGGAAGTATATCATAAATTACAGGATGTCCTGCAAGTTGTGTCATTTGAATAAATGTTTTAACCTGTTCATCTGCATTCAAACCTGTTTTTTCAAAAATATTTTTATCTTCTAAATTCGGGCTAACACAACTTGCTGTCGGAAGATAAGCACAACCGAATTCGCGCGGATGGAACGGAATTAAATACATTGTTGTAGAAAATACGTTGTTATCTAAATTACCAGTAGGTAAAATCAAAAGTTGGCGCATCCAATCCATAAATTTACCTGCTTGCGTGTTATCTTTGCCTAAACCTGCAAGGTTTGTTAATTTAATATCGTGTCCTTCTTTTTGAAGCCAACTTGAATTTTTAACATTATTTCTTGCTAAAACGCTTGATTTAGAGAATTCGAAATTCCCATCTTTGAAAACTCCGTTAGCTTCCCATTTTGATTCAAGCGCAAACAAAACTTCTGCATCTGTTAATTCTTCTAACGCTTTAACTTGCGGATAAGGAAGATACCCGAATTTTGACATTGTTGTTTTTAAATATTCTTTTCTTTCATCAGAAATACTGTCAAAAGAATACATTTCTTTAAGCTTAGAATAGAAACTGTTTAAATTATCACAAGAATTTACAGTTTCTTTTTTGAACAAAAAGTCTAACATAGGGATCTCCTTCAAATTGTGATTGTTTGGATTGTATACAAGGATAATATCATGCATATATATTTTTTACAAACGAATACGAGGCTTTGTAAATTTTTGTAACAATATTTAAAAAACATTAAAGTTTTTGAAAAAAATGACGATATTACTATAGTAAGTAAGAATAAGGGATTTCTAATGACAAGCAACATTGGCGAAGTTGGTTACAATACTCACCTAGCACAAAAAAATCGAATAAGAGAAATTACAGAAAATTCTATTAACAGTCTTTTCCAACGCAATGTTATTAATCAAGAACAAAGAGATAGCTTACTTCAAAAATACTTGAGAGGTGAAATAGATTTTGGTGCGGATGGTCTTACAGAACAAGAAGCCATGAATTTTACGGAAGATACTTACAATACTATAGAAAACACAAGTATATCAAGCCAATATCAAACAGTGGGAACTAAAACAACTTATATTGTACAAGCTGGCGATACTACGGAAATTATTGCTGAAAAATTAGGCATTTCTGGTGATGATGCAAAAGTATTTGCTAGAAAACTAAAAGCTGAGGCTATTAAAGAAGGTATGTATCACAAGTATGGTTTTAATGTTGGTGATATGTTAACTTTAGACGGAGATTATAGTGCACAAATAGAACAGTTAAAAGTCAGTGGTAATTATGTTGAATCTACAGATGAACTTGAAGGTACTTGGTTAGCAAAACGTAAACAAAAAATTAAGAACAAAAATAATACTAAAGCGACTACAAGCTCTGCGTCTCAAAAAATTAACAAACATAAAGGCAATCAGGTTGTTGCAAATAAGGTTCAAAAAGAAGCTATTAGCATCGCAAATCAACTTAAAACAACTCCTACATTTGCAAATAAAGCTTTTGACAAAGTTAATAGTAAAAATATAGCCTTTGTATTAGCGCAATATAATAACATTACAGGTCGTAATCTTGCAAAAGACATGATAAATAATGGCGACAAATTTTTAAAAGGAGTTAAAGACAAAATCTGCTGGCAACTTGCAAAAAGAGCGCAAGAATTAAAAGTTGGCGTGTATATTATGGCGATTATATGAAAATCCCAAGTAATAAACCGAATGAACTTCTTAAATGGATTGAAAATGCACAAGCAAAAGTCTATGCTGCAGAAAAAAGAAATAATCCTGCAATTGGTAATGTTCAAAAGAAAGTTATAAAACAAAAAAATACTAAAGATATAAAAACCGATGCAAGAAAGGTAGCAACTGAATTATATAATCAGATTGACGGCGTATCAAAAAATGATAAAACAATTGCTTTACTACACAGAGTGAATACCGAAAATGTTGCATTTGTTCTATCTGAGTATAAAAATGTACCCGCAAATAAAAATAAACGTTCTCTAGTCAAAGATATTGACGAAGAATGGGGTTTAGATATTAATCACGTTAAGCAATATATCTGTAAACCTTTAGCAGATAAAGCTAAGAGTTTAGGTTTAACAGGTATTTATTATGGTGATTACAATAAAATTACTGATATCAATCAATTAGATACTTGGGTTAACAAAGCTGCTGCAAGAGTTCAAGCTGCAATGGAAGGATATAATTCAAAACAAGCTAATGTTGTAGACAAAAATACAAGTGCTAGAGAAAAAGTTAACAGTCCAATTTATAAAGAAGCAGGAATAAAAACAGTTTCTCAAAAGAAAAATTCAAAAGGCGAAGTAATTGAAGCAACTTATTACTATAAAGACGGAAAAGTTGTTAGAGAATATCATGACCCTAAGCGTGGCAGAGTAAGAGAATTGGTAAAAGCAGGTAGTACACAAAAGCCTCAAGCTAGTAAAATTACTGAACCTGTCCCAATGACGATATCACTTCCTAATAATGCTAGTGAAAATGCCAAAAAATTTGCAAAAGCATTAGAAGAAAATAAAGCAAGATTAATGTCTATGTTAGGCATAGATAATGATACATATAATAAACTTGCCAGACTTGCTATGGCAATTGCGGAACAAGAAACTAATTTCGGTAATAATGGTGGTATGTATCGAAATGGAAAATATTATTTGGGTGGAACTTCAGAAGTTACTCAAGTTGGTCAAGTTGCAAAATTGACACACGATTTTTCTTTTGGACCTACGCAAATTAAATTTGAAATGCAAAAAAGAGACAAATGGATTGCCGATAAGTTTTCGAAATTAGGTTTAACAAATGGTACTGATTTGTATAATATGACTAACGCTGCGATGGCAACAATGGTTGTTCTTGTACAAAATAATAGAATTCTAAAAAATAATTCAAAATATCAAAAAGGCATAGAAGCAGCTAATGGTGCTGTTGTAACAATTGACGGTTGGGAAATGAAAAACGGTCATTTGGAAAAAACTTATAATACTAAATCATTTGTAAACAAAGTTACAGATGAAGATGCTTTATGTTATATGTGGAATGGTAGAATGGCTGCTATTAAAGACGGTACAATGGAACCGGAAGCTTTAGAATATACAAGAAATGTTCACAAATATTCAGAAAAATATCGTATTAAAGAAAATTCTACAATTAGAGCGAATGCAATTCAAAAATCTAAAGACAAAAAAGTTGTTAAAAACTTTACTCCAATGGATAACAACGGTCCTGTTGGTTCAGTCGTTTTCATGCCAAAAATGTATAATTATACTAATTTGAAAGATCAAAGCGATGAATTACAGGTTTTAAGAACAAGTTTAAACAAAAATGCTAAAATTGATAATAATTCTAAAAAATTATTATTGCTTGCAGTTGAACACGGTGAAATTGGATTTGAATTCGGTTTAACAGCAAAAGAAGCTGATTCATTGACACAAAGAGATGTTGATATGATGTTAAGTCAGGTTTCAAAACTAAAACAACAAATAAAAGATAATAATATTGATTTTTCAGACGGAGTTAATCAGACAGAAGCTCATATAATGCGTGATAAATACATGCAAACAATTCGAGACGCTGAATTTGCATTTAAGAAAGAATATCTTGCATCAAAATCACCTAAAATATCTGTAAATAATGTTCCGGAGAATAATCTATTAAGAACTCCTATGCACAATGGAATTACGCTTCCTAATAATACTGTACGAAGAGGTTTTGCAGGCAAAGTTCCTGATAATGGAGTTAATACTACTAACACTTCTCAAGCGTCAATTGCATTGGCAAAATCAGCGCAAAATGTAGCCAAGAGAATGAATTCTGCAGGATATTGCATGACCGGTTTTAGAAATGCAATGCTTGAAGCAGGAATTTCAGTAGCTAACGCAAAAGATTTAGTCGAAGGAACTCCAAAAGCAACAGTTGGTTGGTTTGAACGTCATCCGGATATGTTTGAAGAAGTAAAATATGTTCAAACCGGAAGTGGTGCTCGTCAAATAAACAGTACCGATTTACCAAATCTTCCAGCCGGATATATTGCAGTTTGGATACCTGATAAAAACTTTAGTAACGAACCGGGACATATTTCAATTACTAACGGTAACGGTCAAGCTTATGCAGATGAGACTGACAACCTTGACTGGGGTGTTTATAATAGTAGTAAAAATGCAGGCAAAGGTGAACATGGTACATTCAGAGTGTTCAGACTTACTGACAAATGGAAAGTTGTAAATGGTAAACTTAAATTTGAAGGTTAAAAGTATTTTTAGTTTGCAAAACTATACGTTTAGTCGCTTTGTTAAACGATGAAATTCATTAACCAAGAGATTTTTAGGCGGATAGTTTTCGATTAAATCCCATGGCAAAGTTTCATCAATAGAATATCCGTTTATCGCTTTTGTAATATCAATATCTAAATCCTTGAGTGCTGATTTATATGCGCCGATTTTTCCACCGCGCCTATAAACTTCTACAAGCAAAGGGGCAATTTCAGTTCCGGCTCTTGATAGAACTGTTTGCCAATAATCCCATTTTATACTGCAAAATTTCGCGCCAACACCAATCTTAGCAAGCGATTTTTCTAAATATTTTTGCTTCTTTTCTAAACTCTTTGTATCTTCTCTCTTTGACCACTGAAGTGGAGTTTGAGGTTTTGGAACAAAAGAAGAGAACGAAAACTCAATATTAAAACCTTTGTTTTCATTTTTTAGAATTTTAGCAAGTCTTAAAAACTCATCAATGTCTTCTTGAGTTTCGTTGGGAATTCCAATCATTGAATAAATTTTAAGTCCCTTTAATCCATTTTCACGTGAAATTTTTACGGCATTGAGAATTTGCTCTTCTTTTAAATTCTTGTTGATAAATTTTCTTAATCGCTCACTTGCGCTTTCTATCGCAATTGTGGAATGTTTTTGACCACCCATAACAAGAGTCTGAACCATGTCAGGAGTTACAGAATCAGTCCTCAAAGATGAAATGCCGAGCTGAATTTCTTCGCCATTTTCCATTTTTTCTCTCAAATATTTCATTATGTCGTTAAAGCGCGGATGAGCGCTGATTTGAGCGCCTAATAATGCAATTTTATTTGTATGTTTTAGGCCCAAATCGATGGCTTCAATAATTTTTTCATACTCATAGTGTCTAAATGGCAAATTAATGTATGAAGCGGTGCAAAAAGCGCATCTGTTCATACAGCCACGCGCAACTTCTATAATAAAAGTATCTTTAAAATAGCTTTTTTCGCTCAAAATTGGTGTGTAAATTACATCATTAAGTTTTGCAGTGTATTTTTTTACAGGTTTTTCAGGAATATAAATTCCGTCGACGTCCTCAAGTAATTTTAGAGCTGTTTTTTTATCGTTATTTTTTATAATTTCAAGAACTTTAATGAAACAATCTTCGCCATCACCGATCATCATAAAATCGAAAAATTCTTCATAAGGTCTTGGGTTTGTTGTTAAAACAGGTCCTCCGGCAAAAATTAACGGAGAATTATCATCACGTTCTTTTCTTGAAAATGGAATATTCAGTTTTTCTAATATTTCAAAAACACCCATAAAATCAAAGTCAAACGACATTGAAAAAGCCATTGCACCAAAAGTTTTTATATTTGGAATATTATCTGTTGAAATTCTTGTTGCGTTAATCCCTTCTTGCATATCAGCAAATTTATATAACCAAAGATATCCAAGAGATGCCAGCGCAAATTCTTCAATAGCAGGATATGCCATCAAGAAATTAAAATTGCCGTTTGTCCTATTGTATAAATATTTTTCCATACTAGTTTACATTCTTTATATAAAGTTCTTCAATCAAAACACAAACAGTTGCTGCAATAGCAGGTGCGAACACTACACCGATTACGCCTAAATATTGTGCTGTTACAAATAGAAAGAAGTAAATAATTAGCGGATGTAAATCCAAGAATTTTGAAAAGATGTAAGGTCGCACAAAATTGTTTTCAGCCCATTGAGCAATTGCAAAAACTACAACAATAAAGAATAAAGTTACAGCACCCATTTTATAAGACGCTAGAAGCATTATTATAAGTGCAATTGCAGGGCCGACAACCGGAATTAAATCTAAAACAGAAGTCAACAGGCCAAGTAAAATCGCATAATCGACTTTCAAAATCAAAAGTCCGATTGTCATAATAATTCCAACACTTGCAATAGTTACCAATTGAGCGATTACATATCCACCTATTTTTTGCGAAATAGAATCAAGAATTTCTTCTGCTCTTACTTTCATTTCTTTAGGGAAAAGACTCATATAAGTTTTTCTGACAGCTTCTTTATCTGCCATAAAATAATATACAATGATACAACCTGCAAAGAAGTAAATTAAAGCAGTTGCAAGTCCCATGCTTGCGTTAATAGAAGTATTTACAAAATTCGTTGTAACACCGGATGCGGAAGCTATGATTTCACCAAAATCAACAGAACCTTGTAATGAGTTTTGAATTAGCGGAATGTTCATTAAAAATTCTTTAATCGCATCAATATGTTCAGGTATTGCTTGTAAAAAAGCTTTTATCTGATGTCCTGCCATGCCACCGATTGGAATAACGAATAAAGAAAGAGTTAAAAGACCTCCCCCAAGAACTAAAGCAGATGCCAGCGGACGTTTCACTTTCTTTTCTAATTTATCAACAATAGGGTTGAGTGAGCATGCAACTACATAGGAGGCGAAAAATAAAATTGCAATATCTTTAATTTTGGTTATAAAAACCAAAAACAAAATCGCGATTATAAAGAAAATAATATTTTTTACTGTTATGTATTTTTTTACGAACATGTCAAACATAGTTACTCCTTTTAGATTTTTGTTTTGGTGGGAACCGCTGGTGCTTTTCCCAACCTACGACCTAGAACAAACAAGTGCCGGTCATTCCCTCTCCTTACAGGAGAGGGTTAGGGTGAGGTGTCGATTAATCACAATAAACCCACCTTAACCTCTCAGACAATTCTAACATAAAACCAATTATGATAAAATAATTACATGGATAATTTATTAGAAATCAAAAATCTTACAGTCGAATACAAAAGTATTAAAAACGAAGTCGCTTCAACGGTTACAGCAGTAAAAAATGTTTCATTAAATATCAAACAAGGTGAAATTTATGCTCTTGCAGGCGAATCCGGTTGTGGAAAATCTACGCTTTCAAAGGCTGTTACAAAGCTTGTAAAACCGATAAGCGGGGAGATTTTGTTTGAAGGCAAAAACATTTTTGAGCAAACAAAAGAAGAAAAGAAGCTTTATCCAACCAGCGTTCAAATGGTATTTCAGAATCCTTATTCAAGCTTGAATCCTAAAATGAAAATTGGCGAAACTTTGCAAGAACCTCTGGATATCAACACAAAATTTTCTAAATCAAGAAAAAAAGCTGTTGTAAGGGATGTTTTAGAAGAAGTTGGCTTGACGGAAGATGTTTTAACTCGTTATCCTCACGAATTTTCTGGAGGACAAAGACAGAGAATTGCAATCGCCAGAGCTTTAATTTTAAATCCAAAACTTTTAATTGCGGACGAGCCTGTAAGTGCGCTAGATGCAAGTATTCAAGCACAAATTATAAATTTAATGAAAGAACTAAAAATCCAGAGAAACTTAACAATCTTATTTATTTCTCATGATTTAAGCGTAATAAAATATTTAGCAGATAGAGTCGGAATAATGTATTTTGGTGAATTAATAGAAGAAAATGACACCAGTTCTATCTTCAATTATCCAAAGAAAGAATATACAAAAATCCTTTTGAATTCCGCTCCAATATTGCACAAATAAACTATAAACTTATAACTGTTGGCAGTTGCACAACATTGTAGAATATTTTTGCATGCTCTACGAAGCTTTCAGGATTTGCACTTACAAAAATTTCTTCTGAACCGGATTGCGCTGTATTGTTTAGAAGTTCATTTAAGTCTGATTTTATGTAATTGACAAAGATTTCAGCAGGGTCAATAAAATCAACATTTGGCTCTAGTTTTGATAAAATTGGAAGCAAATACGGATAATGAGTACAACCTAAAATTATTTTTTCCGGCTTAAAGTCTGACATTTCATCTAAATGAGCCTTTATGTCATCAATTGCGCTATTATCTTTGTATTTACCGGATTCAACTATATCAACCCAATTTGGACAAGCAATTTCTTTAACCTGAATATTACGATTATATTTCTTTAATTCTTTTGAATAAACGCCGGATTTAACAGTAGCAACTGTTGCAAAAACCCCGATTCTTTTTGCGTCAAAACCTGCAATAACTTTAGCGCAAGATTGAATTATCGGATAAATTTTAAAATCAAATTCATTCTTTACTGTCTCATAAGCTTGTGCTGATGATGTGTTACAAGCAATAACAACGGCTTTGACGTTTTTAGATTTAAAGAACTTTAAAATTTCCCTTGCATAACTTATAAGTTCTTCTTTTGATTTATTTCCATAAGGTAAATGTGCAAGATCGCCAAAATAAAGGGTGTTTTCATTCGGCAAAAGCTTTTTAAATCTTGAGTATACAGACAACCCCCCAACACCGGAGTCAAAAAATCCAATTGGGGAATTTTTATCAAATATTACCACTTGCACACTCCTTATTTAATTCCATAACTCTTTAAATACTCTATAATACCTTCTGCAATTGCTTTTGCTGTCTTATTTTTTCTACTATCGCTAACAAGTTCATTGCGTTCTTCTTCATTTGAAATAAATCCCATTTCGACTAAAATTGCAGGTACCGTTGTATGATTTATAACATAGAATTTTGATTTAAACAAACCTCTATCCTTAGTATCAATATCTTTTGCTAAATGAGAATGAACAATTTTTGCTAAATTATTACTGTAATCGTGATAATAGTGAGTTTCTATACCTTTTGGTTCTGTTGCTACTGCAGAATTAACGTGAATACTTACAAAGATTTCCGGTGCTTCGTCTTCTGAGAAAGTAACTCTATCTTGCAAAGAAACAAATGTATCATCTTTTCTTGTTAAGGCAACTTTATAGCCTTTTGATTTAAGTATATTGGCAACTCTTTGAGTTACGTCTAATGTAATATCTTTTTCATTAATACCTTCTCTTATAGCGCCATAATCGCTTCCGCCATGACCTGCATCTAAAACAACTTTGCCTTTTATCACACCTTTCTTTTCCACAGGCTTCCCAGTAATTACAGTAGGTTTAGTTGTTACTGCCGGAGTTTCTTTTGTAACAACGCCTTGCGCAATCGTAAATCTTAAAGCTTTTCCATCCACACTTTGATCAATTTTTACTACATCATTTTTATTAATATTCATTGTCGCTTTTACACCAATTTGAGGAAGTAAAGACAGAGTAAAAGGTTTATAATATGTGTTATTCAACGTTTTTATTAAATCTTGCTCATTATAACTTTTTACATTAAACAAATATACTGTAAGCGAGTTATTATCTCTCAAAATAGAACTTACAACCGGAGTTGTAAATGATAAAATTAATTCGTTTGTTTTGTTATCAATTTTTCTTACAAATGCTTTATTTAAATTTGAAACATTGCTTACAAGCTCTGTATGTTTCAATTTATCAGCGTTTATTAAAAACATTGATTGGTTATCAGCTGCAAATATTGGAATATATTTATCGGCTTTATCAGAAGTAATTACAACGCGCGCCTTATTATATTCAAATTGTCCTATTTTAGCGGTATCTTTACAACTGCCGTCCGGACAAAGTTTTAATTCCTTATTACGAATATTTTTTTGCACAAAAGCGTTTGGCAAATCTATAACTAAACGTTTTGGAGCATCAAGACAAAATATTTTCGATGCAGAAATTTGTCCTAAACCACTCACTAACAAGCCATTATTTTTTAAGTAATATCCGTTTATAAAATATTTTGTTCTCAATTTCAAATTAGAAGATATATCCACAGAAACAACTGATTCGTAAGTTTTTCCGTCTGAATTGCTTAGAGTTGAATTCTCAAAAGCCTTTTGAATTTCAGCCATAGTTGAATCTAAACCCTTTTGGTTAGTCGTTTGAGGTATCGCAACTTTCTGTATAACTTGTGAATTAGCGACAATACTTGAATAAGCTAAATTTGGCGCATGTTCATCATAAATAGCATTAAAATAATCATTTTTTAATGGAAGATTGGCACATTTTATGATAATACTTCCATTTGTATAAACCATTTTGATTTTTGACGTGTCAAAACCTTCTTCAAAAGTAATTACACCTCTCACAACATCAGGATTGGTTGTAAATTGTGATATACGAATTTCTTTTATGCTACTTTTTTCAAAAACAAGTTGTTGTTTTCCGCCAATTAACACAGCATCGTCTAAATCAAAATAAATTCTGTTTGGATTTTCAAGTTTTGCATACTTTAACTGTCTTTCAGAATTCTGTGCAGATTCAATTAAATTAATATAAACAAGATTTGAAGTATCATCAAAGTTTAAAGACATAACTTTCGATGGCTCTGCTTGCACAGCCAAAGTCATAAAAAACATTATAAATGTAATTATTAAAAATAATATTCTCTTCATTATTAGGCTCTCGCCACCAAGTCTTGCCAAATCCTGTTTATATTGTATCACAAAATTAGTATAGAGAAATTTTGTAAACAGAATTTAATAAATAAGAGTTCTATAATTACGCTTTTTTAATTTCTGTTAATGTTGGGTCAAGCAAACGTCTTCCAATGTTATCAAAATTAATAGAGAACAAAGTTTTATTGCCATATTTAATCATTTTTTCCACCACACCAGTTCCGTATTTTGCGTGAGTAACAGTATCACCTTGTTGTATAGGATCGCTCATGACAATGTCCTCCTGTGGAATATCAGCTTCGTAAACTGGAACTATAGGAGTTGAAGCATTTCTTGTTTCTAATATTTCTTGTTCTTCATCTTCCTTTGTCTCTATTACCGGCGGAGCATCCTGTATTTCTTCTAATATACCGTCTTCTTCATCAGAATCTGCTAATTCTTCTAACACAGAATCATCTTGTATTTCTTCTAAAACTCCATCTTCATCACTATTTAGTTCATCAATAAAATCCAAGTCTGAATCAGAAATATCATCATCTTTTCTTGTCGTAAACACTTTGTCTACATCTTTGACGATTTGCTCATCAGCATTTTCATCGAGTTCTTTTTCTTCTTCTAAATCCACGATAATATCATTGTCGTCCATGTCATCTGGATTTAGTTCTGTAATTTCTTCAAAACCATCTGCATTAAGTTCATCTAGTCCGACATCATCTTGTGATAAATCGTCATTTAACGGCATAACACTTAGTTCTTTTTCAGATTCTTCAGTAAGTGGTTCTTCTGCTGATATTTCAAGCTCCGGCTGTTCTTCCAAATCTAAATTGATATCTTCGTCCAACTCAATTTCTGTTTCATTGTCTTGAGCGGTACTAAACTCTGTTTCTTCTAAATCTTCTGCCTTAAAAGAAATGTTTTCTGTTTCCAACTCTTGCAAGTCATTAATTTCAGATTCTGTTTCATCACTAAATTCATCATCCAAAGAAATTTCTTCCACACTTTCAAAATCTTCGATTGGAACGTAATCTTCAATGACTTCTTCTGATTGATGAACTTCTGTAGAAAAAGATTCCGCCAAAGGTATTTCTTCTACAATAGCTTCATTATCTTGCAAATCTTCTTCTGAAAGAGTAGGTGCATCTGATTGCATAGTATCATCTTTCATAAATGTTTCAGGCAATTCGTCAACGATTTGAGTAACTACATTACTCTCTTTTTCGTTATCTTCCTCCGAATCATCAAACATGTTAACTTCAGCCGGGGCTACGAGATTTTCTGTAGCTTTGCTTATAACATCATTCGATTTTTCTTCAATATTTGCTAAAATATCTTCATCAGAAATTTTGTTTTCAGCTTCTTCAACAACTTCTTCTTCTATTTCTTCAATTTTTTCACTTTGCTCTAATACATTAATTTCTGAAGAAGTTTCTATCGGAGCGATATCATCTTCTACAATATTTTCAAGCTCTTGTTCCAAGTTGTCATCAGTTTCTTCAGTTTTCGCGATTTCAATCGTATCATTTATTTGTTTTATTGGAGAAATTAATGGTATATAATTTGTCGCTTCTCCGGCAATTAAATACGTGTTTTGGGGCATTGCCTTTAAGAAAGTGTTGTAAATATTAAAGATTTCATTGTTTGCAATTGAAGGCACTATGACAAAATTGTCAAATACATTTTTTATGTCATTTAAGTATTTGAATCTTGAATGAGTTACGAATGTTGTTGCAATATTATTTGTCAAAATATCTTTGATATTCTTTTTGCTTGCAGTATTCGAAAGTTCTAGTATAACTTGAGAATCATCACTCATTGTTTCATAAATAAATGACAAATATCTGTTCATAAATGCGCTATCAAGTTTTGATAGGTCAATAATTGTGCATTTAGAATTCAAATGTTGTTTAAGACTGTCAACTTCGTGCTTATTTTTAGCGAAATATCCGAGCCTATCGAATTTTGCCAATTTGTTCTTCAGAACCAAAAGTTTAAAAACATGGGATTTATCAACCATATCATCAACAATAGATTTCAAAGCTTCAAACGGTACAAACGGAACTGTTTTTGAGTATTCTGCCAAATCTTTAAATATTTCAACTATTAAAGATTTACTATCAGCTGTCGCATCATTCAAACAATCTTGGTACATAAAAGCAAGAGAATCTGTATTTAATGGCAGTTTAAAATCAACGCCGGCAACAAGCTTTTTAGCTTCTATAATACCAAGTGTATCAATAATGACAACATTTTTATCTAAATTGTTAAACTGTTTTACCAGATTTCTAACAATTAGATTGTTGGATTTTTTATCATCAATACTTATCAACATTTTTTTATCAAATGCTGATGAATCAATTGTTATATTTAAATCAGAAACTTGAGTTTTACCAATAATTATCGGATTGGTTACATCAATTGAGTTGCTAAGAATTTCAAACGTAAATTCTTTAATTTCTGCTTCTTTAGAAGGTAGAGTTTTGTCATAATTCAATAAAGAACCGTCATACAAAAATAAGATTTTTGCATAACCAATTGCGTTTTCGCCGGAGCGTTTTAGCTGAATCACTTGCGCGATGTAGCTTTTTTCTATGCCATCAATTTGGATAAATGATGATAAGCAGACAGTTTCATCAGCTTCAAATTTAACAAACCCATCTCTTACTTCTAAAATTCTCATAATGAAATACTACCATGAACATGCCCTTTGCGATATATATCTTTACAATTTGCAATCTTTTCACTTGCTATGATGAAAAAGTAAATACATAAAAGTATAAAGGACTTGTAACTGTGCCTAATAACAAAACGAAGCTTATCTTAATAGATAAACTTCGTTTCATTCCTATGGTTGGAAATTTATAGTTTTATTTAAAGAAATCTTCTTCGATTGATGTTTTTGGAGGTTTGTTGTGATTAGTGTATCCTCGCACCCAAGTTGCACTATGACCTTCATCGTTAAAAGTGCGAACTGCTATTTTGCTGTTGCTATTATCTATTGAAAATCCTTTTTCAGTCCAAGCATCACTATTTTCAAGGTTTTTACCATAAACAATCTTAAATGCATATGTTTCTTCAACGTAATCATAAGCAAAAATAATTTTATATTCTTTACCTTTAGGAATGACTTGTTCAAAGGATTGTCCATTAGGTGCAACAAGTTTAACAGTAGTAGAGCCATCAGCATTTGGGATTTCTTCTGAACCGACTCTAATAGCTCTTGATGAAGTTTCGTATGTGAAAAATTTCTTTGTCTTTTTGCCATTTGGAGTAAATTCAAGAACTTCTTTACCAACTACATTGTTTTGGCTATCTGTAAACTTAGTTGTTGAACGCGTGATATTACCTTCAGTATCATATTCAATAAATTGTTTTGATTTTCCACTAATAGTACCCATATGATACCCATAATCTGAATACATAGTTTTTCCTTCTCGGGCATGTGTTGTTATACTTCTAATAGGCTCACCCGTTTGAGTATTATATTTTGTAGTAGTCGTTATAACATTGTCTTGCACCATATTATCGAGAATTTGTTGTTGAAGGGATGTGTATCTGACATTGCCTTCATTATCCTTGTATGTGGATTCTGTATCACGTTGAATTATATGATCATCTCGATCTTGTAATAGTGTTCTTTCGCTTACAGTCGTTGTTTTGTTTGGGTTATTAATATCATCTAAAAGTCTTATAGCATCAGTATCAAGTCCTTTTGTATTATCTAAGACATACTGGGCAGTGTTAATATAAGGTTGTCCTTTTACATCAATTGCAACAACTTGATTGTTATCGGTAATAGGTTGGAATCCTTCTTTTCCGACAACACCTTTTATTCCTTCAGGAACTTTTGCAAATCTTACGGGTGCAGCTTTAGAAGCGGTCGTCCAATTGTAATCCATTTTTGCTGGCTCTAAAGCAACTTTAGTACCATTTGTATTATATGGTTCAGGTTCTACGTAAGATTTAATTGCTTCAGTTCCACCTAATAATGCGCCGTCCCAAGGTTGTTCACCATAATTAATCATAAAGTAGCCGTTAGGATCATTTTCTTCGACATACATAGGTTGTTTTGTTTTTCCACCGTCCCAAGAAACTTCTCTATAGAATTTTCCTCTTGTTTTATCATATTGCAATGGCGGATTTTTAGCACATACTTCTTCCGGAGAACCGCTGAAATCAATTTTCTTAATAGCTCTTGCAGGAGATTGACTCTGACCTTCATGAATTGTACCTAATTTATCAATGCTTGTTTTTGACACAACAAGTCCTGCGTCTTCCATTTGTTTTACACCTTCCGGTGTTTTTGCAAGTTCAGACATTGCTTTTGATGCATCTGCTTTTGGATCAATTTCAAGTAAGGCTTTAATAGAAGATGCGTCAAGACCTTTTGTATTATCTAAGACATACTGAGCAGTGTTAATATAAGGTTGTCCTTTTACATCAATT
Source organism: uncultured Candidatus Melainabacteria bacterium (assembly GCA_934757245.1). Taxonomy (GTDB): domain Bacteria; phylum Cyanobacteriota; class Vampirovibrionia; order Gastranaerophilales; family Gastranaerophilaceae; genus CAG-196. Next base: position 672 of record CAKVLH010000022.1, on the reverse strand, counting down.
GCAACAACTTGATTGTTATCGGTAATAGGTTGGAATCCTTCTTTTCCGACAACACCTTTTATTCCTTCAGGAACTTTTGCAAATCTTACGGGTGCAGCTTTAGAAGCGGTCGTCCAATTGTAATCCATTTTTGCTGGCTCTAAAGCAACTTTAGTACCATTTGTATTATATGGTTCAGGTTCTACGTAAGATTTAATTGCTTCAGTTCCACCTAATAATGCGCCGTCCCAAGGTTGTTCACCATAATTAATCATAAAGTAGCCGTTAGGATCATTTTCTTCGACATACATAGGTTGTTTTGTTTTTCCACCGTCCCAAGAAACTTCTCTATAGAATTTTCCTCTTGTTTTATCATATTGCAATGGCGGATTTTTAGCACATACTTCTTCCGGAGAACCGCTGAAATCAATTTTCTTAATAGCTCTTGCAGGAGATTGACTCTGACCTTCATGAATTGTACCTAATTTATCAATGCTTGTTTTTGACACAACAAGTCCTGCGTCTTCCATTTGTTTTACACCTTCCGGTGTTTTTGCAAGTTCAGACATTGCTTTTGATGCATCTGCTTTTGGATCTGCTGTAGAAGCAGTAGTTGTTGCAAGTGTGCCACCTTTTAGTTCTTTCAATAATAAACTTGCGGCATCATTGATATTTTGCATAGCTTCTACTGAT
>CAKVLH010000021.1 GCA_934757245.1 uncultured Candidatus Melainabacteria bacterium | reverse complement strand
CAAACAAGCAAGTCTCGCTCCCCTCTCCTTTTTCAATTCTACATGGAGAGGGTGCCGAAGGCGGGAGAGGGTGTTATTTGCTTTTCGTAAAAATTTTAATTTACGAGCGATTGTTAACATATTTATAATACCCTCTCCCTAGCCCTCTCCATAGGAGAGGGGATAATGTGAGATGCGTCAAGGGAGGGGATGAAAAAGTATCCGAGGGAGAGGATGCGCTTATGACGTTCAAATAAACGAGTCTTCCGTCTCTCACCTTTTTCAATTCTACATGGAGAGGGAAACGAAAAGACGGAAGAGGGTATTATTAATATAAGATTTATAAAAGTTAATAATTTGTCTAATATTAATCTTTGGGTTAATATAGAAATATGATTAAGGGGAAGATTGTAGTAGTCGATGATGAAAGAATAGTTACTTCTGCGTTTAAGACATTGCTTAAAGTTGAAGGCTTTTCTGATGCTCATTTTTTTAATAGTCCAAAGGATGCATTAACTTTTTTAAAAGATAATCAACCGGATTTAGTAATTTCGGATTTTTTGATGCCTGAAATGAACGGTTTAGAATTCTTGTCAGAAGTAAAAAAACTTTATCCTGAAGTGAGTAAAATTTTACTAACAGGTTACGCTGATAAAGAAAACGCTATTAAGGCTATCAATGAAATTGGGCTTTACAGATACATTGAAAAACCTTGGAATAATGATGACTTGATTATCAATATCAAAAATGGTATAGAAAGAAGCTATCTTCTAAGTGAACTCAGACAAAAAATTTCTGAATTAGAAGATGCTAAAAAAGAATTAGAAAAATATTCACACAACCTAGAACAAATAGTTGAAGAACGTACTGCAGACTTGAAACAATCTAATGCAAAATTAGAAGGGATATTCAATTATTGTGCTGACGGAATTGTAATTATTAATGAAGACGGAATTATAGAACAAGTAAATCCGGCATGCGAAACTTTAATCGGACTTGTTGGCGATAAATTGTTAATGACCTCTATCGATGATTATTTGTTCAGCAAAAAAACTTTTATTTCAAAAGAGTTGCACAAGCTCGATGAAAGCGAACTTCTTTTGAGGGAATTCTATATCAAAAATCCGTTGAGCAATACTGAAACACCTGTAGAAATCAGTTTTGCAAGAATTAATCCTGATGATGAGTACAAGCGTTTTGTCGGGGTAATCAGAGATGTTACGGAACAAAAAAAATCAGACAAATTAAGAGATGATTTTATCGCAACGCTTACACACGATTTGAGAACTCCACTTCTGGCTGCTATTCAAACTTTAACATTCTTCCTAAACGGTGCTTTGGGCGAATTGGATGAAAAACAAAAACTTCTACTTGCAACAATGCAAAAAAGTAATGAAGATTTGCTGGGCTTAGTTAATGCTCTTTTAGAAGTTTACAAATATGATGCGGATAAATTAGAGTTAACTAAAACGAACTTTAATATGTATAATCTTGTTGAGCAAGTTTATAATGAACTGCAACCGCTTGCGCAAACAAAGGAAATTGAATTTAAGATTGAATGTACAAACAAAAATTTGACTGTAAACGCCGATAGAAGTGAAATTAGACGCGTGATTTGCAATCTTTGCGGAAATGCGATAAATTACACACAAAATGGCGGACGAGTAGTTATAACACTAAAAAATGAAGGCAACGACCTGATTTTTTCAGTGTCTGACAATGGTTCAGGAATTCCTCAAGAAGATATTCCAAATATGTTCCAAAGATTTTCACAAGGTACGAGCAAAAAACGTTCAACAGGTACCGGCTTAGGTCTATATTTGTCCAGACAAATTATAGAATCGCATGGTGGTAAAATCTGGTTGGAAAGTGCGTTAAATAAGGGCAGTGAGTTTTCATTCCTGCTTACGGATTCAGTCATTCAAAAAGAAGGAAGTTTAGTATGATAAATACTTTGTTAGTTGAAGACCACGAGCTTTATAGAATGGGTTTGTCAATGCTTTTAGATAAAGCAGAAGGTATTACTCTTGTAGCAGAATCAGCAGATGGATTGGACGGAATTAAAAAGGCTCGTGAACTTTCACCGGACGTTATACTTATGGACATTGGACTTCCAAATATTGACGGAATTGAAGCTACTCAACGCATAAAAGATTTTAATCCGGACGTTAAGATTTTAATCTTTACTTCACGCGATAGTGAGAACGATGTATTTGAAGCTTTTAAAGCCGGTGCTGACGGTTACATTATGAAAGGCGCAACGCCTGAACAAACAATTTCCGCTATTAAATCCGTTTATGAAGGTGTAGGTTGGATAGATCCGAGTATTGCAAAAATGGTATTTTCAAATCTACAAAAACCAAGTGCAAATGTTGTTACAGAACCTGAACCCAAAAAATCAAATAATTCTTACGGCTTAACTGAAAGAGAATTGGATGTTTTAGAGCTTATGGTTGAAGGTCTTTCTAATCCTCAAATTGCGGACAAATTAGTTATTACAAAAGCGACTGCAAAAGCTCACGTTCATAGCATTTTGCAAAAGCTTTGTGTATCTTCAAGAACTCAAGCTACCGTTACAGCAATGAAAGAAGGATTAGTTTAATGTTTGAAGCATTAGCCGGCATGATAATGGCTGTAAAAATCCATTTCAATCAAATGAAATATCCAATTATGAAAAAACAGGATAGAGTTGTTGCTGAAACGATTTATAGAAATAACGTTGATAAAGTCGGTGAAACTGAAAAATACGAAAAAAGTAAAATGCCTAAATCCGGCTATATGACAGTTGAAGAGTACGAAAATGAATCTCGAGCAAAATCCAGACGTGAAATTAGCGCAAAGATTTTAAATAAAGCAGAGATGCCAAAAGATGAAAACATGGTTTATGTTCCACAAAAGAAATTTCATCTTGTAAAATACAATGATCCCGTTGGCAGTCCTGAGTTGAGTTTGCCAAGAAAATTGAATTTTGACCGACAAATAAACGCACAAGGAATTGTTTCTGGCGATTTTACAAAGCTTGTTTATCCGGCAGTTTATTATTATGCACAATCTGATTGCACAAGTTGTGATTTATTTTTAATAAATTTGGATTCTTCGCTTTCTGATATTGAGAAAGTAAAAAAAGCTAATATTTTAAACAAAGTTGATAAACCTTTGATATCCACCGATAAATCAATTGATACAAAATTTATCTTTAGAACGCTCACACCGATTGATTTTTCAAGCGACAATACAAAGCTTGTAGTCAAAGAAAAAATCGGTTACAGGCATGATGGAATTTGGCAGACAAACTTATGGGTATATGATTTTAATAGAAAAGAAGCTCAAAAGTTGCCACAAATCAGAGATGCTATTATAAATTATTGGGCGCAAGCAGGTGGAGTTGATTTTGATGAAAAACGTTGGGATATTTATCCTCTAGGTTTTGATGCTAATGATGAAAACCGTGTTGTAGTTTGCGCTTACGCATACACAGGAGATGTACCGAAATTCCTAGGAACTTGGAGCATTGATGTTTATGGCGAAAATTCAAGGCTAGAATCTTTGACCGGTTCAAGCATTCCTATATCAATTGTAGGGTATAGAATGGAAGAAGAAGCCGACGTTATACCTGTTTCAGAAGTAGAGTTTGACGCAAAGCATGCAAAAGAATTAGCTAAAGCTAAGGAAAAAGATGCAAAAGAAGCTAAAAGGTTCGATGATAAAGTTAAAAAAATCGAATACGAGCGCAAAATTCAACAAATGGATATGGATACAATGCTTAAAATCATGCAACGTCAAGAAGAAATGAAAAAGAAATATCAAAAGAGTAAAAACGGCTTGACCGGAAATTAAGCCTCAAGATTTCATACTAAACTTTGAGATATAAAATGAACAAATTTTTTAAAATTTCGTTATAATAAATATGAATGGAGGGAAGTATGAAAAAAACATTATTAGCAATTACAGTTTTAAGTTTATTAGCAGGTTGTGCAACTCTTTCTACACAAGCAGTTACACAGCAAAGTACAACTGAACGTGGAACTATATATGTTAGCACTTCTGCAAATACAGAATTAGCTCCTGATGTTGCTGAAATCTCTTTTGCAGTTACAACTTCTGATACAAAATCAATGCAAAAAGCAACTATTTTGAATAAAGAAACTTCAGATAAAGTTTTAGCAACACTAAAATCAATGTTAAACACTACAAACGGAGATTATTTAAAGACAGCTGATTTTAGCGCATCTCCTATTTATTCTTATTCCGGAAGCAAAAGAAATCTTGATAAATACGAAGTTTCAAACAGGGTTATCGTCCATACAAAATCTTTAGACAAAGTTGGAACTATGATTGATAAGGCGATTGAAGCGGGTGCAACAAATGTAGACAATTTAAAATTCTCCGTTTCAAATTATGATGCTCAATGCGACCAATTGCTGGGAATTGCAACTCAAAAAGCAAAAAATAGAGCCGGTGTTGTAGCAAAAAATTTATCAACTACTTTAGACGGCATTAAATCTTTTGATTTGAGCTGTAGTGCAAACAACCCAAGTACTCCAAGATTTTATATGGCAAAAAATATGCTGTCAGCAGTTGCAGATGAAGCTACCGGTTCAACTCCTACTTCAATTTCCGGCGGAGTTGTAAAGATTAACGCGAACGTAAATGCAACATTTTTTGTAAAATAAATACTTAGTCATTAAATAGGGAAGTTAAGAAAGACCTTAAGAGATACGACCTTCTTAGGGTCTTTTTCTCATACACTTTTTATACAACATTTTTTATTATTTGCAATGTTGTTTATTTTAGTTGAGTATTAAATAATACTTTTCTTTAATCTTTCAGAACGATTTTCACTTAACAAATTCTTAAGCTTCATAATCGCTTGCGCATGCAACTGTGAAATTCTTGATTCAGAAACATTAATAGCTTCACCGATTTCTTTTAAAGTCATGTTTTCATGATAATAAAGAACCATGATTGTTCTTTCTCTTTCAGGCAATCTCTTCAAAGCGTTCTCAAGCTCCTTCTTAACGTCTTTTTCTTCCAATTCCTCGTGAGGAGCTAAATTATGTGAGTCCTGAATCGTATCAATAATTTCAATATCCCCGTCTGATGAACCTTTTTTGTCATAAATAGAAGTAACAGTTGTATCATCAGATAACAGCTGTTCAACCTTCTCTCTTTCAATTCCTAAATAATTCGCAATTTCTGTATTTGTAGCAGAACGACCAAATTGTTTTTTCAATTCTTCTTGCGCTTCTTTTACATCTTTAATTTTTCTTCTTACACTTCTTGGAAGAAAATCTTGCGAACGAATTTTGTCAATAATATTTCCTCTGATACGAACAAGTGCGTAAGTTTCAAATCTCGCACCCATTTTAGGTGAAAATTTTTCAACAGCGTCAATCAAACCTTCTACGCCATAACTTGAAATATCTTCATACGAAAATGTTGGCGGAAGTGCTACTTTTACACGGCCTACTACGTATCTTGTAAGATAAATGTATTGAAGGATAAGGGCATCTCTCAATTCTTTATTATTATGGTCATCAAAATATCGAGCCCACATTTCTGCCAACTCTTCATTCGTAACTTTTTTTATTTTATTGTATGAGGTTTCAAATTCCATCCCTGTGTCCCAAAACATGTCTCATTCTATTGTAACGTTTTGTAACAAAAATGCTATCGTGTATATGGATGAAATTACTAAAAAAAGTTTAAGTAGTTGAATTTTACTCTTTAGCTTCTCTAAACTCTTCGTCAGCTTCCGCTTCAATGCGCTTGATTTCAAGTTCTTCTTCTTTTTCTTCGTCGTTATCTTCTTCTAAAATATCCTTGGCTGATTTTTTGTGTTTTTTTGAATTTAAAACAGACGCAACATTTGACATCGCAAGTGAATTTAAAGTCGCTCGCAACAATGCACTTCTATCAACATAAGGTTCATTATAATAGCCTTCACCTTCCTCCTCACCTTCTGCAGGAGGAAGATACATGGCTTCTGAACCATACTTCTCTTGACTCATTTTAGCCGCAGTTCCGGAAGGGTCTCCACTTTTAAAGTTGAATGCCCCGCCGATTCCATAAAAACCTGCTGACCTGTTATCTACCACTTTAAGACCTCGTTGTTTAAGGATAATAATACTACTCTATTATAATTATCCTCATAGCATAATATAACCTCTAAAAAGATTATTTGCTAGTTTGTAACAGAATCGTTACAAATCAAAATTAAAAATATATTTAAGGGTCAAAAACCCAACAATTGCTTAACATTTGCACACATTTAATGATTTTAAAAATATTTTGATATAATATTAAATCGTACGTATATTAATATAAAGGTTTTTTCATGGAAAAAGAAATGGTTATCGGTATTCCGAGAGGAATGTCATTTTACAACAATTATCCGTTTTGGTACGGTTTTTTTACAAGTTTAGGGATTAAAATAGTTTTGTCTGACCCGACTACAAAACAAACCATGTCTGATGGTTCAGCTCTTGTAGTTACTGAAACTTGTTTGCCTATAAAAATTTATTTGGGACATATTTTGAATTTGATGTCAAAAGGTGTTAAAAATATTTTTGTTCCATCACTTCAATCTATTGCACCTAAAATTTACAACTGCTCTAAAATCAGAGGATTGCCTGATTTGGTTAGAAATGTTATCAAAGGCGATATTAATATTATAGAACCAACTTTGGACAAATCTGCTAAAAACCAAGGACTTTATACATTTTTAGAAGAAGCAGTAAAACCTTTTGGAATTACAAATATTGATGAAATCAAAAAAGCTTCAAAACAAGGTTGGAAGGTTTACAATAACTTTTTAGTTATGATGCGTTCAGGCATGAGTTACAAAAAAGCAATGAACTACGCACTACAAGGAAAAGTATTCATTGAAAACCCTTCTAGCTCTGCGCCGATTAATGTTGCACTTGTTTCACACGGTTACAACATTTATGACGAAAGAGCTTGCATGAAGATTTTTGAAAAGCTTGAAAAAATGGATGTTAAAGTCTTCACTTCACTTCAACTAACCGATGAACAAATGGACGAAGGTATTGTTTCACTTGGTCAAAAACGTTATTGGGCAAATGAATACGAAATGACAGGTACTGCCGGTCATTATTTAAAAGATAACAAAATTGACGGTATCATTACGCTTAACGCGTTTGGTTGTGGCCCTGATTCATTGATGATTGAAAGAATTACAAGAAAAGCTAAAGAAGCTGGAAAACCAATTCTTTCTCTAACAATTGATGAACATACGGGTGAAGCAGGCTTCATTACTCGTTTAGAAGCGTTTATTGATATGCTTTATCGTAAAAAACGTTCTAAAATTATTAATAAAATTTCTATGGATGGCGAATACGATTATGTTCCGCAAACAAATATTTGCGATTCATTGTTTGTAGAAAAGAAATAAATTATTGATAGGTATAGGATTAACACCTCACCCTAGCCCTCTCCTGTAAGGAGAGGGGATAACCAAGACTAGCATGAACGACTTTAGGTCATTCCCTCTCCTTACAGGAGAGGGCTAGGGTGAGGTGTTTTTAGAATTAGGTTGGGCTTTCAGCCCAACAATAACAATTTGAGAGAAACCATGCTAGATTTCAAATCCACTTTAAGAATGGCTATAAATTCGCTTCAAGTAAACATGTTACGCTCTGCACTTACGAGTTTAGGCGTGATTATCGGAGTTAGCGCTGTAATTATCATGCTTGCGGTCGGCTCAGGTGCAAGCAAAAAAGTTACTCAGAATATGGAATCTATGGGCACAAATCTATTAACCATGCGTTCTGCTTCCGCTAAATCAGGTGGTGTTCACATGGGAATAGGAACAAAACCAACTTTGACGTCAAAAGATGCTTTAGCAATCGAAAAAAATGCAAGAAATGTTTTGGCAATTTCGACTTTATCATCTGAAAGCAAGCAATTGACTTATGGAAACCAAAATTGGTCGACAACAGTTTATGGCATTCAGCCGGCTTATTTGTATATCAAGAACTATGAAGTAGATTCGGGCAGAGGTTTTGTGCAAGAAGACTTGCAAAATAGCGCAAAAGTAGCTTTAATGGGCGCGACAGTCGCTACTGAACTTTTCGGTGATGTTGACCCTGTCGGAAAAGTAATTAGGGTTGGCAATATTCCATTTAAAGTAATCGGACTTTTAGAAGAAAAAGGACAATCAGGCCCGTTTGACCAAGATGACTTAATATTTATACCAATTACAACCGCGCAAAAGAAAGTTTTTGGAACAGATTTCCCCGGAACAGTCGGACAAATTGTTGTTAAAGGTCAAGATGCTGACATGCTTGATGCGACAATGGAAGACATCAATGAAATTCTTACAAATCGCCATAATATCGGTAAAAATCAAGAGAAGGATTTTGAAATCAGAAATTCTGCGGAATTTCAAGAGAAAATGAAATCGACAGTTCAAACGTTCGCAATCCTACTTGCTTCAATCGCGTCTGTATCATTGCTTGTAGGCGGTATCGGCATCATGAATATTATGCTGGTTTCTGTTACAGAAAGAACAAAAGAAATCGGGATTAGAATGGCAATTGGCGCAAGAGTAAGCGATATTAGATGGCAATTCTTGATTGAATCATTTTTACTATCAATGATTGGAGGGCTTATCGGGGTTGTAATAGGAGTTCTTGGTTCTTATTTAATTACTGTTTTTGCGCCATCTATGACAATTTCAATTTCTTTATTTTCAATTATTTTGGCGCTTGGATTTTCCGGAATTGTCGGCGTTGGATTCGGTTATTATCCTGCATATAAGGCATCTTTATTGAATCCGATTGATGCATTGAGATATGAATAGCTGATATACAAACGCATCCAATTTCCCTCTCCTTTACTCAATTTTACATGGAGAGGGTGCCGAAGGCGGGAGAGGGTTTTATAAACTAATAAAAAACAGTTTATAAAAGGCTGAATTCTTCAGCCTAAAGGGCTTCAGAATGACGACACACCAAAAGTCTAACGCCAAGTCATTGCATAGAGCAACAATTATTTTGGGCGACAAATTTTAATAGCCTGTTATATTTACTCCACATGTGTTATAATGATAAAGTTAATAGTGTTTAAATCAAGGAGAAGTTATGCAAAAATCATCTGTCTTTATGCTGATTGTAGATGTTCTAATAATCGCGCTTACTGCGCTTACTAATTTCACTATCATAGTTGATTTTGGTGCAAAATTATTGGCATTAGCATTATTTTTCCTAATTGTATTCATTGCAACACTATATTTCAAAGGATTCTACGCTCAACAAGACTTTAAACTTAAAGATGTTTATTATTTGTTTGAAGCAATCTCAGTCGCAACTGCAATTTGCACAATTCCACTGCTATTATTCGCATTTAATGTCGTAACAGCGCTACTTTTAATATGGAATGCCGTGTGCGTATTCACACTTCTACTTATAGAACGTGTAATTATAAAGCTATTCACTAATTGTAAAAAGAAACAAAAAAACGTTTTGATTGTCGGTGCAGGTCAAGACGGTAAAGTTATTGCGGAAGAAATTCAAACAAGACCTGAATTAGGCTTAAAAGTTGTAGGTTTCCTTGATGATAATATGAACACCATTGAAGATGAAGATTCAACAATTCCAATCCTTGGTTTAACTTGTGATTCAGAAGCCGTAATTAAAGATAACAATGTAAAATTAGTTATCATTGCGGTTAAATCACGTATGGATTCTGCAATTTTGACAGACTTAGTAAAAGGTATTCCGCTCGGCGTAAAAGTTTGGAGAATGCCAAAATTCTACGAAAAAATCACTAAAAAATACTTCATTTCTAAAATGACAGTAAACTGGTTATTTTACGCCTGTGTTAGAAAAAAAGCACTATTATTTGCTTATATTAAACGTTTTTGCGACATAATCGCATCAATTTTGATTATGATTTTAACATCTCCACTTGCAATCATTGCAGCACTTGGAATTAAATTTTCTGACTTTGGCCCTGTATTTTATACCCAAACCAGAATGGGTAAATTTGGTCGTCCGTTTAAGATGATTAAATTCAGAACTATGTACCAAGATACAGTTACAGAAGATTTTGATGAGGATGTTAACGAAGTAACATCTGATGACAAGCGTATAATGCCATTCTGTCGAATTCTTAGAAAATTCCATATCGACGAACTTCCTCAAATGATAAATGTTTTGAGAGGCGAGATGAGCATAATCGGACCTCGTCCGGTGAGAGAAGAAGTTTATTACGAAAACAAAGAACGCATACCGTTCTGGGAATGCAGAAATTGGGTTCGTCCAGGCTGGTGCGGTTGGCAACAAGTTAAGGTTTGCGAACCTCAAGCCGAAGAACGCTTAGAGTATGATTTATATTATATTAAACACAGAAATACGCTTTGGGAATTTACAATCCTTGTTCAATATGTAATCAAAGTTTTGAGCGGGAAGTGCAAATAAATCCAAAATTTAAAACGTAGAATTAAATAATAAAAAAGCATCTATTTTCAATAGATGCTTTTTTATAAGATAAATTTTTCTACATTTTTTCCGGCGCAGAAACTGCCAAGATATCAAGCGCATTCTTTAATGTAGTCTTGATTGCAACCATTAACGCTAATCTTGATTTCATCAACTCCTTATCATCACAGATAACTCTGTTTGAGTTATAGAATGAATGGAATTCAGAAGCAAGTTCTTGAACATATCTGCAAATTGTGTAAACTGTTCTGTTTTGTGCAGAAAGTACAATTACTGATTTGAATTCTTCCAATTTCAAAATCAATGATTTTGCGCTGTCTGCGGTTTTCAAAATAATATCTTTATCGAAATTATTAATCAAATCATCCAATTCAGCTTGAGTCATAGGCGCTGGAGTTTTTTCACCTGTTTCAGCATTAAGTCTTTCATTTACTGCGTTTCTCAAGATTGAACAAACCCTTGCATAAGCATATTGAACGTAAAATACCGGGTTTTCATCAGTAGAACGTTTTGCAAGTTCGATATCAAAATCAAGCGTCATATCAATGTTACGCATTTCCATCCAATAACGAGTCGCGTCAATTCCAACTTCTTCAATCAAATCGTCCAAAGTAACCATGTTTTTACGTTTGCCCATACGAACTTCTTCGCCATTTACAACAAGGTTTACAAGCTGTCCTAACAATACTTCTAATTTATTCGGATCATAGCCTAAAGCTTCTATTGATGCCTTAACACGAGCAACATAACCGTGGTGATCTGCACCCCAAATATTGATTAATCTGTCATATCCGCGTCGTAGTTTGTCAATATGATAAGCGATATCAGCTGTTAAGTATGTATTAGAGCCGTCAGCTTTTTTAATAACTCTATCTTGGTCATCGCCGAATTCAGAAGACTTAAACCACATTGCACCTTCTTTTTCGTACAACATACCTTTAGAAACAAGCTCTTTGTAACTTTCTTCTACTTTACCTGATTTATGCAAATCAAGCTCTGAATAGAAGTTGTCGAAATGAACTCTAAATTCTTCTAATAATTTCTTTTGGCAAGCTTCCATTTCTTTTTTCGCAAAATCAGAGAAAATTTTAACATCTAACGCGTCAACATCTGCACCTGATTTTACATCTGCAATTTTTTCTTCTAAGAATTTTTTAGCAACAGGTACTAAATAATCCCCCGGGTAGTAATTCTTTCTTTCAATTTCATCAGTCGGAAAATCTACGTTTTCGCCCAATTCTTGCTTAACTCTGATTTTCAAAGAATTGCCAAGCTTGTTAATTTGACTTCCTGCATCGTTTATATAAAATTCTTGATAAACTTCATGACCATAGAATTTTAGCAAATTAGCCAAAGCACTTCCCATAGCAGCCCAACGACCATGACCAATGTGGAATGGGCCTGTAGGATTTGCTGAAACGTATTCTAATAAGATTTTTTCAGTCGGAACATTTTCAGGACGTCCGTAATTTTCTTTTTTCGCCAAAACTTCAGCTACAGCGTTTGCTAAAAGTGAATTTTCAATCTTGAAGTTAATAAAACCACCAACTACAGAAACTGAATAATCTTGGTTTGAAAGATGTTTTACAATTGCGTTTGCAATCATAGGCGGTGCGATTTTTGCAGAACGCGCTAAAGATGAAACGTTAACCGCAAAATCCCCGAATTCAGGATTTTTTGGCTTTTCCATGATTAGCGAATATTCGCTTTCAGCATTCATTTGCCCAAGCTCGTTTGCCTCTATAGCTTTTGTAATACCTTGTTTAACTTCGTTTAGAAAAAAATCTTTTAACATATTTATCCTCGTATTTTTAGTTTTATTTTTCGGTGGGAACGCTCTGCTTTTCCCACCCTACATTTTCGTTATGGATTGCTTCGTCGCTCACCGCTCCTCGCAATGACTTGGCGTAAATCTCCCCTCGCCCCTTGAGGGAGAGGGAGCAGTCGTTGGCGAGCTGTGCGAGCCTTACGAATGCGGGTGAGGAGTAGAACCTTCACTACCTTATTATAATATAAACATGCTAAGCGTGTTTTCTTGCATCATTATTTGTGTTATGGTCGGCGATTGCACCCATTAATAAGCCACCAATACCCCATTCAATTGCAGAAATTAATAATACCCCTATGCCTCCATTAGTGTTATGCTTACTTGCTCCCATAGCATAATGAATTATTCCGCAAAGTGCACCTAATCCAAGTCCATATTTTTTACCTTGATTTGATTCATAATAGGCTCTACCGTTATCAGATAATGCTAAGTTATCGCCTTCCATAATTGCCTTTTTCGTTCCTACTTGTTTTACAAATTCCGCACCTTCTTGAGCTTTTTTGTTTCTCAAATAATCAACCAATACGCCACAACCAAGCGTTAAACTTGCAGCAGCAATGGCGCCTGGAATAGCACGTTTCTTTAGTATACTATTATATTCTGGAGAATTTTTTGGTAAATATTTGTCAAAAGGAGTTTTTACTTCATTCGTAGAATTTTCTGCCAAATGTCCTATCCAAGCAAGAGCTGCAGGGATAGCCATAACTCCACCTGCAATAGTTCCTGAATTCGTTTTATAATAAGGCGTTCCATTTTCTGTTCTTTGATAAGAACCGCGAAAATTTGGTTTAACTACATTAGATTGACTACAATTCACACTTAATGACATACTACTTTTCCTTTATCTTCATACATTAGTGTGAAAACAAGAAAATAATTATAATTGCTATGTTTAATGAATAAATTTACAAAACTTAATTACCTTTGGCTTTTCGGGTCTAAGATATCGCGAACTGCATCACCGAGCAAATTAAAAGATAATACTGCAATAAATATAAGCGCTCCAGGGGTTAATAACCAAGGACGATAAAAAATGTTTGTAAACTCTTGTGCTTCTTTTAGCATATTACCCCAACTAGCATCAGGTTGTTGAATTCCAAGCCCTAAAAAGCTTAAACCTGATTCCGCCAAAATATAAGACGGCACACTTAAAGTCATTGCAATAATTACATAACTCGTAGTTTGAGGCAAAATATGTTTCATAATAATTCGCCAATCAGAAGCACCAATTGTTTTTTCGGCTTGCACAAAATCTTCATTCTTGATAGACAAAACCATGCCACGTACAACCCTTGCAAACCCTGACCAACCAATCAGCGCAAGAATTACAACAATAAGCGCAAATCTCTGCACACTTGTCATTCCACTTGGAAGAATTGCTGCAAGAATTATTAAGAGATAAAAACTCGGAATCGCCATAATAGCTTCCGCAAATCTCATCATTAAAGTATCAACAATTCCGCCGTAATAACCTGAAATTCCTCCATAAATTAAACCTATCGGAAAAACTATCAGCAATGACAAAAAACCGACTGTCATTGAAATCCTACCACCAAAAAGCAGGCGAGAAAAAACATCACGTCCGTTTATATCAGTACCTAAAAGATATATTTGTCCGCCGTCTTGCACTCCAAATAAATGACCATGGCAAAATAGTTTCAAATAATATTTATGACTTCTATCTTGTTTGAAAACAGTTTGCATCAGAGAAGGTTCATATTCTCGAACATAATTATAAGTATAAGGGCGTGAAAATTTGCCGTTTTCATCAATTGTATAAATTTTTGAAGGCGGCGCATAAGCCATATCTCTGTTAGAATACGTGTTAGAATATGGCGCAATAAAATTTGCAAACAGGATTAATAAATACATAATCGCAAGAATTATGAATGCTGTTTTTGCAAATTTGTCTTGAAAGATTTTTTTTATTATTTCCATAAGTTTATAATACCCTCTCCCCTACCCCTCTCCCTAGGAGAGGGTGCAAAGTCGTTCAAATGTTTATATTTAGTTTGCTGGCATTATGAGATTTTTGTAGTAAGTCATCGTATTTACCCCACACCCGCACTCGTAAGATTCGCACAGCTCATCTACGATTGCTCCCTCTCCCTCAAGGGGCGAGGGGATGTATGTTTATTTTGTCCTAATTCGCGGATCTGCAATCATTAGCAGAATATCCGCTATCAAATTACCTAATATCAACATTATTGTCCCCATCATCAATGATGCCATAACCAAATTAATATCAGATTTCATAACAGCCTCCAAAATCAGACGTCCAAGCCCCGGAAACTGAAAAACGTATTCAGTAAGCGCAGCACCGCTCAAAAGTCCTGCAAATTCAAACCCCAAAAGTGTTATCATAGGATTTATTGCATTTCTTAGAGCGTGCTTAAAAATAACTTTGCCCTCACTCAAACCTTTTGCACGAGCAAATTTCACATAATCACTATCCAAAACTTCAAGCATATTTGCCCGCATTTGTCTTTGTAAGCCCGATAAAGATATTGTAAACAAAACAATTACAGGTAAAACAAGGTGTTTAGACAAATCTAAAACTTTTCCGCAGAAACTCATTTCGTTGAAATCGTAACTGGTTAATCCACCAACAGGAAACCAACCGGTTTTTACAGCAAAAATCAACATTAAAATTGCAAAGAAAAACGATGGAATCGCCATTCCGACACTTGAAATTACCGTTAAAATTCTATCAAATGCCGTTTCCTTCTTTATCGCAGCCAAAACTCCAAGCGGAATGCCAACAATCCAAGTCATAAAAATTACAATTGAGGTTAACAAAAGCGTATTTGGAATTCTTTCTTTTAGTTTAGTTGAAACTTTTTCACCTGCGGAAGTATACCCCAAATCCCCTTGAACAAAAGATTTTGCCCAAGAAACATACTGGATATAAATCGGTTTATCCAATTTCAAGCGCTTAATTTCCTTATCCAAAGTTTCTTGAGAAATCGAAGGATTTAAGCGAAGTTCTGCAAGCGGATCGACCGGCGAAAGTCTGATTATAAAAAAGCTTATTAAAGATACCAGAATTAAAAGCGGTATAACTTGCAGAATGCGTTTTAGTATGTATTTGAATAAATTCATTTCTTTTCCTTGTTAATAATTGTACGCCTACCCGCCCCTTGAGGGAGGGTCGAAATCTTTGATTTCGGGGTGGGGTCTACTCAACATAAACCTCATCCAGATTGTAAATCAATCCGCTCAGAGAAGTCGGAAATATGTTTTTAAACTTTTTCCTGATTGCTGTAATTCTAATTGGTGAATACAAATAAATTATAGGTTTTTGATTATAAATAATCGTCTGATACCTGTCATACAAAGGTTTGCGTTCTTCATACGTAAGTTTGAGCGCACCCTCTCTAAAGATTTCATCCAGCTCTTTTTCCCAATCCAGTCTATCATCTACTGCATAGCCATTTGGACGCTGATTAAACAAATGCAAACTTCCATTTGAAGTCCAAACATTCTTACCGTCATGCGGTTCAAAAGGAGTTCCCGTAAGCCCCATTATTGCCATATCCCAGTCATTTGTATTTGTCATTTTATTTACGAGAGAATTAAATTCTACAGGCTTAAAGTTTACCTTCATTCCTAAATCTTCTAAATCCTGTTTAACCATGACACCTAGCGCTTCGCGCTCAAGATTACCAGCATTTGTATATAAATCAAATTCTACTCTATTATTTGAAGAATCATACAATTTTCCGTCTTTTTGCTTAAAACCTGCTTTTTCAAGACTCTTTTTCGCAACATTCAAATCGCAAGGATGCCCTTTAATATATTTGTTTAAATATATAGAATTCAAACTTTCTGCCGTAAACAAAGGTTCTGCGACGCCTGATGCAATATTTTGCACCATATTTTTTCTATCAACCGCCCAATCAATTGCAGCTCTAAAATCCCTATTTGCAAACCATTTTTGCTTTATAGGGTTAACGTAAGGCTTGCCGTTTTTATCTTGTCGATTATTTAGATTAATTACCAAAAACAAAGTTCCCGTATCAGGGCCTAAATTATAAACTTTATAATCTGATTTTGCTTCATTAAGTTTATACTGCGCAACATTCGCACCACGAATTCCCAAAACATCGATTTCCTTGGCTTCAAATTTCAAAATTTCATTATTTGAATCACCAACAATCATATAAACGACTTTGTCTAGATAAGGCAATTTTTCGTTTTTAAGATTAATTTTGTAATAATTCGGATTGCGTTCAAATACAACTCTTTGCGCCGCAACATATTCTTTTAATCGAAATGCGCCGCCAGATACAATAGTTTTAGGATTTGTATCAGGATTTAAAAAGGCATTAAATACAGACTCGCCCTTATCCGAATATGGTTTGAAATAATGTTTAGGTACAATTGGATAAGAAAGTTGTCTTAAAAATGGCGCAAAAGGCTTTGGAGTTGTGAATTTTACAGCATAATCATCAAGTTTCACCAGCTCTGGTAATTTACCGTCAACTTTCATCGCATCCATTGTAGAAGGATTACCCAATCCCTTAAACACAATTTCGTTGTATGTGTAAATTACATCATCAGCGGTAATAGGCCTACCGTCAGACCATTTTACTCCGCGTCTTAGATGTATAAAGTAATCATTTCCATTGATTTCAAAAGTTTTTGCAAGTTGTGGCTGAACTTGACCTGTTCTCGGATTTGTACCAACAAGCCCATCATACAGCATTCCTGCCATTGAAGATGATGTTGCGTCTTTTGTATTACAAGGATTGAATGTTTTTGGCTCTCCAATAGTAGAAAGTACAAGCCATCCGCCAAAATTCCCGATCGGTGCTTGCGATTGTAAATAATCTACTCCATTTATCGTAACATTTTTCTCTTGCGCAGGATACTGAATAATACCTGATTCATTTTCAACAGTCTGCAATTCAATATTTTCCGGCTTGTCAGCTCTTATACACGCTTTTAAACAAAGCCCAAATATTAATATTAAAACGACAATACTAAAAATTCTCTTCATAGAAATAAGAATACCATGTTAAATAACTTTTTTCTTAGTCCATAAGGCTAAATTCATGTAACGAAATGTAACAATTTCTAAGAAATAGGGGTTAAAAATTAAAGTTTTAGGGCGAATGTGCCGATATACATGGCAAAAGGGACTAAAAAACAAAAAGGATTAATGACACTATGGGAATGGCAGCGTCTCAAGCTAGATTATTAACAATTACAGCGCGCATGCATGATGTTGAATATCAGGCACAGTCCATTCAGAATGCAAAAATTCAACTCTCTACCCAAAGTGATCAAATTTATCAAAACTATTTAGAAGCGTTAGACGCAACTACTTTAACAATCAAAGATTATGAAGGTAATACTATTCCTGCTAACTTTAACAACTTATTCGGCATTGATGCTGTTGATACAAAAGACAAGTATGCACTATTTGATGACCGCGGACGTTTAGTAGTAGAAAATGAAATTGCTACTGCATACAACGATTTCAAAAAATCCGGAGCTGAATCAGACGCATACGCTTTTGCGATGTGGATGCTTAATCCTAACGGCTACAATATGAAATATACAGATTCGACGAAAGCAGAGAATCCGAAAGATATAGATTTGACTGATGCTGAAAGTTCTATTGCAGCTGATACTTCTAATTTGAGTGATAAACAAGCGAAACTTACTAAAATTGCAACTGAAGCTCTTAATGGATTAAATTCTACTGACGACCTTGATTTTACATACGATAAAGCAGGATTAGAAATGGCCGCTGAGCAATTCCCAGACAACAAATCACTTCAAGAAGCACTTGATGAGTACAATGGGATTGAAAAAAGTTACAGATACAAATTGTACCAACAAAACGCCGAAGCTATCTATAACAAGAAATATGGTGCAGACGGAGCTGATTGTTTCGACCAAGACGATTTCAACTACTACGTAAGAATGTACAACGAAATTCAACAAGCCGGCGGTTGTGTAAGCATTGACGAATTCGACGGTCCGCTTAACGGCGATGCGTCTACTGACGGTGATTGGTTAAAGAATCAACTTTCATCAGGCAAATTCTCTATCTCAATAGTTAACACCGACAAGAAAAATGGAGATATCTCATTCTCTACAACCTCAACCGCAACCGATAGTTCATTAACCGAAACAACAACATCAACTATCGACAAGAAAGC
>CAKVLH010000020.1 GCA_934757245.1 uncultured Candidatus Melainabacteria bacterium | reverse complement strand
TTCATTTTTGTTGTCCATCATTCTTTGCGAATTAACAAGTTTATTTCGTCTTTCGCTATTCTGTTTTCAAGGTTCAATTAAAAATTGAAACGCCTTGTTTTCTTATTATTCTTATTTTGCTATTTATAATAAAAATTTAGGCTTTTAAATCTTTTTCACGAAGATGACCAGACTACTTAATTCCTCCAGCTGCCTTACGGCCTCATCAACGTTTCGTCGGTTCGTTTCTCTTTGACTTTGTTTCCTCTGTCTCGGTTCCGTTTCCTTCACCCGACGTTTATTATCATACGATATCAATTTTAAATGTCAACACCTTTTTTTAAATTTCTTTTACAAAAGTTAAAATTTTGTCAAAATTTTGTTTTTTGGAATACCCCATGTAGGTTGATTTTATTGGCGATAAGTTGTTTTAAAAATAATTAAAAAATTTTTAAAATTGTTTTATTTTTTTCTATCTTTTTAAAGATTTTCATTAAATAATCATGAAAAAAGCATGTTTTTTCAACCTTTATCATGTTTCCATGCATGATATTAAATAGTTAAAACATGACTTTTCAAAATTCCTTATTAAATTAGTATCATCCAAACGTATGATATTCTATAAAATCGGTAAAGAACTAATTTATTTTTCCGATATTATTGAAGGAAGGACGGTTTATATTGTTTAATGCAATGAATACAATTCGCCCACGCCCTTATCCACAGAGGGAAGGCAACTATAACACAGGCAACGAAGGGGCTGATAAAGACGGTCATAATGGCAACGCTCAAGACCAGCAACAGCAACGTCGCCAACAAGTTATTGCACGCGGAAGAGCACAAGATATGCAACCACAAGCAGGTGCTCCACGCCAAGCAATTTATTCTCCTGCACAAAATGCCTACAGCGGAACTCCAAACCGTCAAGTTTATCAGGTGCAAACTCCACCTCCGATGAGAATTAACAACCAACCTCATCAGATGAATGCTATGCAATATCAAGCTGCTCAAGCAGGTTATCAACCGATGAATCAGCAAGTTCAAGAACAAGCTCCTCGTCCGCAACAACCAGCAAGAAGCAACAAGGTTAATATTGCACAAATATTAAAAGATTTTAGAAACACAATAAAAGCAATTGCAACTCCTGCTGAAATTGAAGAACAAGTTAATCGCTATCTTCAAACAGTTGAACAGCTTGTAAGAGAGCCTCAACCACAAGTAAACATGATTCAAAGCAACTTAAAAATTGCTGCATCTTTATTAGATAAATACATTTCAGAAACTCTTAATAAAGATTCTAAAGTTGTGCAAAATTGGCTTGACGCTTTGTTCTTGCAAAGAATTAATTACAGTTACAATGAAGAAGAAGTAAATCCGAATTTTTTGGTTAAATTTCCTGACCAACAAGAAAAATCAAAAGCTCAAGAAGTTCAACAGCCTCAACAAGCTGTTCCACAAGAACCTGTTCAACAAAATGTTGAGCCGGTTCAAGCTGCTCCAATTCAAGAAGAAGCACAAAATGAAATTCTTGAAATAGAGCCGGAAGAATTAAGCTTAGAAGAAGAATTTACGCAAGCAAAAGCAACTATTTCTAAAAAACCGAATATAACCATCATTCCACAAGATACCAGACTAAAATCTTTGTTTGTAGAAGCTAAAAAACAAGCCTTCTCAAACAATCCGCAAAAGGCTATGCAAATTTTTAAAGAAGCTTTTAACCGAGCAAGCGAGCTTAAAGACACAGAAACTCAATCAAGAATTTGTTTAGAAATCGGAAAAATCTACGATGATAACGATCACTTTGTTCAAGCTTTAAACAGCTACAACAAATCTTTGCAGTACACTACAGACGTTAATGTAAAATCTAGAGCACATTTTTCAATGGCACAAATTTATGATGACGTAAACGAAGTTGGCCCTGCATTAGACCATTATTTGACATCAATTTCTTATGCCGGCAAATCTGACGACTTAATCGGTCAATCAGATTCTCTAACAAGAATGGCAAATATTTTCACTGACAAGTATGACGAAAATGCGTTCGATTATTACGACGTAGCCAGAAAATTAGTTGAACAAACAACTGATTCATCAATGAAAGGTTATGTTTTAAGCAACACAGCTGACGCATGTGTTCAGTTTAAAAAGAACGATAAGGCGTTAAAATACTACGCCGAAGCAATTAAGAATTACGAAAAATCAAATTCTGTAGAAGAAATCGCTCAGAATTACAAATCAGCAGCACAAATTATGATTGATTTTAACAGCCCAAACAAAGCTAAATCTTTGTTAAAAAAGGCTTTGGTAAATGCTGTCAGAACGAAAAACGAGGATTTGATTGCCGAAGTCAATGCAATGTTGGCTTCTGTAGAAGAATAGAAATTCTAATTAATAAATTGTCCTGTTTTTGAAGCTTTGCAGTTTTTTATTTCATTGGGAGTTCCCGTAAACACTATTTCACCTCCGGCTTCTCCACCTTCAGGCCCCATATCAATTATGTAATCAGCATTTTTGATTACATCCAAGTCATGCTCAATAACTACGACCGTTGCTCCGTTTTCAATCAATGTTTGAAAAACTCCGAGTAAAGTCTGAACATCCAATGGGTGCAAGCCGATTGTTGGTTCATCGAACACAAATACTGTGTCATTTTGTGCTTTGCGCATCTCGCTTGCAAGTTTTAATCTCTGTGCTTCACCGCCGGATAAACTCGGTGTAGCCTCACCTAAAGTCAAATAACCCAAACCCAAATCTTGCAGAATTTGCAATCTTGCTTGCACAAGTTTTAAATCCTTACAAACTTCAAGCGCGGTATTAACGTCCATTGCCATAAGTTCCGGCAAAGAATGCTTATTGTATTTAACTATTTCTGCGGATTTTGAATATCTCGACCCACCGCATTCAGGACAAGGAATTTCTACATCCGGCAAAAATTGCACATCAAGATTAATTATTCCGTTTCCGTCGCAAACAGGGCAACGCAGATTTCCTGTATTATACGAAAAATCACCTGCTTTATAATTTAAACCTTCTGCTTTTGCAATTTTTGCGTAAACTTTTCTCAATTCATCATGAATATTGGCGTACGTTGCGACTGTCGAGCGAATATTTATTCCTATCGGAGTTGCATCAATTAATTTAACTTGTTTTATTCCATTTGCTTCAATATTTTTAACATGAGCAGGTCTTTTTGAAGTTTCCGAAATTGATTCAAGTGCCGGAACAAGGCTTTCTAATACCATTGTTGTTTTTCCAGAACCTGAAACTCCTGTTACAACAGTTAATCTTCCTTTCGGAATTTCGACAGTAAGTGGTTTTACTGTATGTATCGTATCTGTTTCCAAACGGATTTTACCTAATTCGAACATTTTTTCTTTTGGAGTTTGTTTTCTTACCAACACCTTGTTTTTGCCTGATAGAAAACCGCCAATTATGGAATTAGTATTATTTTCAAGCTGTTCAACCGTACCTTCTGCTATAACGCAACCGCCATTAACACCTGCTTTCGGCCCCATTTCTATAATCCAATCAGCTTCACTTAAAATCTGTGTGTCATGGTCTACTAGAATGATTGAATTTCCGTCGCTTAGTAAATCATGCAGTACGCCTTTTAGACCTATAATGTTAGACGGATGCAAACCGATTGAAGGTTCGTCAAGTACATATAAAACGCCTGTTGTACGATTTCTAACCGCACGCGCAAGTTGCATTCTCTGCCTTTCTCCTGTTGAAAGTGTTGATGCGGCTCTATCAAGTGTTAAATAACCTAAGCCTAAATCCATAAGTCTTTTAGCGACAGTTTGAAAAGAATCGCAAATACTTTGCGCCATTTTTCGCATTTCTTCCGGCAAAGAATTCGGAACTTTGCTAACCCAAACTACTAAATCCGCAAGTGTCATTTTACAAGCTTCATCAAGGGGTATATCCATAAGTTTAGGCGTTCTGGCTTTTTGAGATAAACGTGTTCCGTTACAATTCGGACAAATATCTTGTTTCAAAAACTTTTCAACGCGTTTCATGCTTTTTTCATCTTTAACTTTAGATAACGCGTTTTCTACCGTATAAGTTGCATTATAGTATGTAAAATCTAATTCTCCTGCTTGGTTTGTGTTTTTTGCTTTATAAAAAATATGCTTCTTTTCCGCAGGTCCATTGTACACAATGTCTTTTTCTTTGTCTGTCAAATCCTTAAACGGAATATTTGTGCGCACTCCCATTTCTCGACAAACATCCGTCATAAGCGACCACATTAAAGTCCCCCAAGGTGCAACAGCACCTTCATCAATAGTTAGGTTTTCGTCAGGTACAAGCGTTGATTTATCAACGGTTCTTACAATACCGGTTCCGCCACAAGTTTCGCAAGCACCTTGGCTATTAAATGCAAGTTCTTCTGCTGACGGCGCATAAAAATGAGCGTTACAAACAGGACAAACAAGTTCTTGTTCAGCTGCAACTGCAAGCGTTGGCGCAAGATAATGTCCGTTTGGACAACGGTGGCTCGCAAGCCTTGAAAACATCAGCCTCAAACTGTTTACAAGTTCTGTTCCTGTTCCAAATGTACTTCTAACCCCAGGAACTGCCGGACGTTGGTGTAGAGCAAGAGACGCCGGAACATAAAGTATTTCATCCACAAGCGCTTTTTCTGCTTGTGTCATTCTACGGCGAGTGTAGGTAGAAAGAGCTTCCAGATAGCGCCTTGAACCTTCTGAATACAAAACACCCAGTGCTAGAGATGACTTGCCTGAACCCGAAACTCCGGCAATACCAACAATTTTATTTAATGGAACATCCACATCTATATTTTTTAGATTGTGAACTTTAGCTCCTCTTACCTTAATAGCACTGATTTTATTATCTTGCTCGCTCATTTTTACCTCTTCTTAATATCATTATACTAAGAAATATAAGAAATAGACCACAAAATAGAAAAAGAGCGGTAATTTTAAACAAATTACCGCTCCTTTTCTATTTCTTAAAACTTCTATTTTGCAACTTTTACATTCATATAATCAATTGCATATTCAGTTTTTTCAGCACCTTGCTTGAAATTGATAGGAATTCTTGCTGTTCTTGTGCAAGCCTTTACTGTCCAAATTTCGCTCCAAGCGTTGTTGTTTTTAGGTTTTGAAACTTCAGTATTAACAATTGCAAAATCTTCACAACCTTGTGCGGCAACTCTTAATGAATAATAGTAGATTGGCATAATCATTGAAGATTGAAGTTGTGAATCAGTAATAGATTTTCCTTTTACAGGTATTGTGTTATCAAAATTATAAGCAAATGCAGCTGCTGATAACATCAATAGTGATAAAACTAATAATTGAACTTTCTTCATTGAAAACTCCTTTCGCTATTCCTCAAACATATCTGAGCTTATATTAACACAAAATTATTATTTTATACAAGCTATGAATATTAAATAACAAAGAGCCTGTGTTTAATATAAACACAGGCTCTTTGTTTTAGCATTATACTAGGTTAAAAATCTCAACCAAATATAAACTGTACTCATAATCAATGATGTAAATGTTACCAACACACCATATTTCAAGAAGTACATAAATTTAATCGGATGACCGGTTGAAGCTGCTGTTTCTGATACGATAACGTTTGCAGCTGCACCAATGATTGTCATGTTTCCACCTAAACAAGCACCTAAAGATAAGCACCACCAAAGTGGGAATGTGTAATCACCACCCATAACTTTTTGAACTTCAACCAACAATGGAGACATTGTAGCTGTGTAAGGTATATTATCAATGATACCTGATAAAATGCCTGAAGCCCAAAGAATAATCATAGCAGTAGCCTTTTGTGAACCATGAGTTACATTAAGCAGCCATTCTGACATTAATTTGATACCGCCAGCGTGTTCCAAACCACCGATAATAATGAACAAGCCGATGAAGAAGAAGATTGTATTCCATTCAACTTCATTAAAGATTTTTTGTGGTTTTTCAAATAATAACAAGAAAGCTGCACCGGCCATTGCTGTTACACAAGTTTGGATGTGTGTAATGTCGTGTAGCATAAAGCCGATGATTACAAGTAATAATACTATGCCTGAGCGAATCATTAATGCTTTGTCAGTAATAGTTTTTGAGTTGTCTAATTTTGCAACTTTGTCCATTTTTTCTTGAGAAGCAACAAGTTGTTTTCTAAAGATGAATGCTAAAATTCCAACGTTAACAATCAAGATAGCAAGTACAATGCCTGTCAATTCTTGTATGAATGCCATAAATGAAAGACCTGCAGCACTACCGATAATAATGTTTGGTGGATCACCGATTAAAGTTGCTGTGCCACCAATATTTGACGCTAAAATTTCTGTAATCAAGAATGGAATTGGGTTGATATCCAATTCTTTTGCAATTACAAAAGTTACAGGCATAATCAAAATAACTGTTGTAACGTTATCCAAGAATGCTGAAACAATAGCTGTAAAGAATGCCAAAGAAATTAAAATTAATTTTGGTTTACCTTTTGTCATCTTCAACATTTCGTTGGCAATCCAGTTAAACATACCACTTCTTGTTGCAATTGATACAATAATCATCATTGAAACAAGTAAGAATATTACGTTAAAATCAACAAAGTTAATAAAATAGCCTAAATCGAATTCACCATTTACTAACTTGTCTTGACCTAAAAGTCCTAAAATCAAAGTTAAAGCTGCACCCAAAAGAGCAACTGTAACTTTAGGTATTTTTTCTGTCGCAATAAATACATAAGCGACTAGAAGTATAGCTGCTGATACAGGAATCGCATGCGAATGTATCAAGCTCATTAAACCTTCCATCTTTCCTCCTTTTTAATTCGTACTTTTCTATCATAAAATAAACATAAGGATTTTCGGGTAAATAATTGTAACAATATTTAATTAATGAATCTAGCTAAAGGCTAATAACATGCAATCGAGCGGTTTTTATGCTAGATTATCGTTATGAAAAATAAAGTTTTAGGCAACATTGCATTATTAATTACGGCTCTTTTATGGGGTTTATCTTTTGTTGCACAAAGAGAAGGAATGGAACACATCGGCCCATTCACATTTAACACCGTAAGAAGTATTTTAGGCGGTTTTAGTTTGCTGCCGGTGATTGCATGGTTTAAATATTCAAAACCTGATAATAGAACTCAAAGACTCAAACGTTACCAACACATTAATCTTGCACGTGCCGGAATCGGATGTGGATTGGCGTTATTTACTGCAATGAGTATTCAGCAGTATTGTATGCAATTTGTAACAGCAGGAAAATCCGGTTTCATTACAGCTTTATATATAATTTTTGTACCGATAATTTCTATTCTTCTCGGCGAAAAGCTTAGAAAAACAATTATTTTAAGCATTAGTTTAGCCGTAATAGGATTATATTTACTTTGCTATAAAGCTGGCAGCGGCTTCAATATATATGATTTTTTACTGCTAGTGGGAGCTTTTTTCTATGGGTTACACATTATGGTTGTAAATTATTATTCAGAACGTGTGCACCCTGCAAAAGCTTGCTGTCTACAGTTTTTTGTAGTTGGAATTCTATCATCACTTCTAATGTGGGCATTTGAGAATCCAACGCTTCCTGCAATTTTGAATGCAAAAGTATCATTGTTATTTGCAGGTGTTTTGACTTGTGGAGTTGCTTATACATTCCAAATTTACGGACAAAAATACACATTGCCTGTAGTCGCATCGTTAATTCTTTGCTTGGAATCCGTTTTTGCAGTTCTTGGCGGAACATTTATTTTAGGCGAGATTATGTCGCACAAAGAAGTTTTAGGCTGTATATTTATGATTATTGCTGTTGTAATTGCAAATTTAAAATTTGATAAGTGCAAGGATTAGCTTATGGAAAATTTTGATGAAAAATATATGCGAATGTGTTTTGCGCTGGCAAAAAAAGGTAAAGGCAAGGTTTTACCTAATCCAATGGTCGGCTGTGTTGTTCTTGATAAAGACGGAAAACTGGTTTCAAAAGGTTACCACAAAAAGTACGGCAAAAACCATGCAGAACGCGATGCATTACTAAAACTTAAAAATAACGAAGCAGAAGGTGGGACATTGTATGTCAACCTTGAACCTTGCTCTCATTTTGGAAAAACTCCACCTTGCGTTGATTTAGTTATAGAACGGAAGCTAAAGCGTGTAGTTATTGGAATGAAAGATGTTAATCCGAAAGTTGACGGGATTTCTAAATTGATATCAGCAGGAATAAAAGTTGATTTTGTTCTTGAAAATGAAGCAAAATTTTTAAATCGAGTTTTCATAAAAAACATGACACAGAAATTGCCTTACGTAGTATTAAAAACAGCAACGACTATGGACGGCAAAATCGCGACTTCTAATGGTGATTCAAAATGGATTACAGGAGAGATTGCACGAAAAGAAGTCTATAGAATGCGTCAAGAATTCGATTGCATTATGACAAGCTCAAATACAGTAATTGCAGATAATCCAAAAATGGAACACAAGTTTAAATGCATATTGGATAAAAATGAAAGGGTTGATAAAAATGCTCAGATTTTTAACCAAGGTGAAGTTTATGTTGCATCAAAAAACAATACTCCGCTTAAAAACAAACAATTGGATATAAAATCCGTTCTTGCTGAATTATATAAGAAAGGGATTTACACTGTATTCGTAGAATGTGGCGGAACTTTAGCAGGCGCTATACTAAATGAAGGTTTGGCAGATGAAATTTATCAATTTATTGCGCCCAAAATTCTGAATGACAATTCCGGCAAGAGTTGCTTTAATGGTGCACATATCAACAAAATTACGCAGGCTAAAAATCTTTCTATTTATGAAGTCGATAAATTTTGTGCTGATATTTTAGTAAAAAGTCTGGTTATAGAATAACAAATTTAAATCGCCCTATTATACAGCCTGAAATTATCTGTTAGATGCTGTTAGCATTTTATAACCTATAGTTAATGCGCCCATTACACCGGCAGTTGCACCACCATATTTTAAAGCCTTTTTCCATTGACCTTGAGTCTTTGTATTTTTGATAACGTTGAAGATTTTTTCACTCAAACCTTCCGGCTTTGTAAAACACTTATTTTCTTTATCCCAGCATTTTTCTGCCAAATTTTTGAATGTTTGTTGACCTAACATAATTTTCTTCTCCATTTGTTCTTTCAATACTTTTTTAGTTTCTTTAAAGTTTTTCGGGCTTAAAGATGTTACAACTGTTTCAAGCGAAACCAGCGAAAAATCAAAAACAGATTTATAATCTTTTAAAATCTTCTTTAAGCCTTCTGCATCTTTTGCCTTATCCAATTTCGCAATAAATTCTTTTAAATTTTTAAAATATTTTTTATCGGATTTTGTCCAATTTTTATTAACATTATTTTCAAACGCTTCTCTTGCAAAAGAATCTGAAACAGTGCCGTTTTTAGTAATATTATTTCTACCTTTAAAATAGCCGACCGTTCCACCTGCTACACCACCAACAAGCGACATTCCAATAACACTACCGAATCCGCTGCTACGTTTTGGTTGTGGCTGTATATAGCCTTGATTGTAATCCATTTGCGGGTAAGCACCCATGCTATAAGGATTTGTCATACAACACTCCAAATTACATTACACACATGAATATAAAGTAATTTTTCGCGCAAAAATTGCCTATTTAGGTTTGAATTGTAAAGGAATTGTAATATATCCATAACAAAAAGACGGCATCTCATAACTACCGTCTTTTTGCTAAATGTGTGGTTGGGTATCTTTTTAAGTTTATTGCGCGAATTCGCCTGTATAAAAACTCATAAGATTTGCCAATCTATGTTGCTTTTCTGCAACTTTTTCAATATTTTGCTTGATTTCATCAAGCTCTCTCAATAATGTATTTAAGTCTTTACGTCGTTTGCTCTCTAGGCGTTCCTCCTTAACTGTGTACTGACGGACTTGTTCTGACTGATTAACCTCCTTATTGACTGTATTCACATCATCCAAATCGATTTCAATCCAATTTGGAGAAAAACATTTATTGTTGTATTCTTTTTTGTTCATTAATACTCCTTAATTAATTTTTTCAGGCTTAAATTTGCTGATAAAATTTGATACAAGCCATGCAAAATTTGTTGCTACTTTTTTACATTCTAAATAATCTTTTTTAACCTTTTGAAATTCTTCAGAGTTGAAGTTGAATGTTGTCATCTCTGAATATTCAATTAATGCTTCATGTTCATCCATACCATACCTCTAAAATCAACTGCTATACACAATGTTTTGTTTTGCTTTTTTTGTTTACTTCCTTTTGCTTACAGATATGTTATCGGCATTTTTTTTGAAAACTTTAGGGTTTTTGTTAAAGTTGTTACAAATCGTTACACAAACAGGCTCAATGAGTTGATTTTAGGGAGGTTTACTTTTCTTAATCGGATTAAGTTTTGTGAAGTAAATGCTATTTAAGTTTTCTATGGTTGGTTATCTCGCCCTAACCCTGTATTCACCATTACTACTCATAATAATTTTCATCAAATGAACGATATTCACGCCGCGAGCGTTGTTTAGCGAGCGTGAAAGTGCGGGTTTACCCGCTACATCCATTTTGTCCACAACCGTAAGGTTGTAGGAAACTATTGCGTAGTTCTTCTTTTTGCTTACTTTTTCTTCTTTTATCGCAACAAAGAAGAAAAAGTAAGAATTGTTTTTAATAAAAAGTTTTTTATTCAATGTACTTTTCTTTCTCTTTTATTGCGATAAAAAGAGAAAATTATTATAAGTAGTAATAGTGAAGATATGGCTAAGTTGAGGTAAAGATAAAAAATTAACATATTTAAATCCTCTTTTTGCTATAATAGAATCAAATGATATATTTAGACGCCGGAACAACATATTCTAAAATAATTACAGATGAAAATTGTTTTGATAATGAATTCTTAGTAGAGAAAAATCAACAAAACAATTACTACATCTTGCCTTCAAGGATTATAAAATCACAAGGCATTATTCCAACACGTTCTTGCGGACATATGTCAAACGCAAGTGAAAACGAAATTATTGCACTTGCTCAAGGCGCTAAAAAGCGTAATATTTCAAAAGATGCAACTGTTTTGGATTTGGGTAGTCGTGATGCAAAATGGATAAAATTTAAAGACGGCAAATTTCACGATATGGACTGGAATACTTCTTGCGCAAGTTCAACCGGCGCTACAGTTGAAATGCTTTTGAAATTTTATGGAGTAAACGCCAAAGAATTGTCTTTTGATGAAGAAAAGTTTGCCGTTACTTGTGGAATTTTTGGCATGGAAAAAATTATGGACTCCATTTCTGCAGGTGCAAAACCCGCTGAAGCCATATCCAAATTTGTCCACGGAATCGCGTTTAATGCGTGGAACTTTTGCAAAAAACCCGAAAAAATTTATCTGTCTGGCGGATTTTGTGCGAACAAATGCTTAGTTGATTCATTGAGTAAATATTGCGAAGTCGAACTTATGGGTAGATTTGTTTTGTGTGAAGGGTTAATAATATAAACTACGTACTCTGGTTTAAAACATTTTCCAATGGCAAAAGTCCACTTGAATATGTAAAATCTTCAGTTTGCTCAAATTTATAAACTATACCTTTGTCTGTATGTTTTAAATACAAATGAATGCGTTTGTCGGGGCGGATTATGTTAGTAAATTTAATTCGTCTGATTTGACCTCCGCGACAATCAATTCCGAAAGCTCGTTTAGCAAAAAAGTTTGCATAATAAAGCTGAACAACACCTGCCAAAATTGGTAAATTATCAAAATGCCCCTTAAAGAAATTACTGTCGCGCAAAAAACACATTTCATAAAGTGCAACATTCCCGTCAACAAATCCGCTTGTCATAAGCGGAAGCGACAAGTTTGTATTAAACAATTCTTCAATCGCGTTTTTATCAATCTTACCCTTGATATTGCGCGGAATTTCATCCCAATAACGCCATTTACTCGGTAGAATTTCAAATTTTTTGCAAAGCTCGTTTTTTAACATCTTTGTTAATTTTTGAGTTCCGAATTTTATGGCGAAATTTATTCCATTTTTCTCCAAAACAACCAAAACTGCGATTTTGCGCGCGTATTCAAAGCAAAAACAATCTTTTACAAAACTGCTTTTTTTGATTTCTTTTTCCATGCTGTCAGCGGAAATTCGTTTTTCCAAAACTTTCAACACTCGTCCTGTGCGCCCCAAAAAACTTATTCGTCCGCCTTTATATTCAATTCTATCCTCTATTTTTACTAGAGTTTCTTTTGAATACTGAGTTTTTATCATTGTAAAATCATCATTAGTTTCTAGGATTTCAATGCCTTTAAACTTTTTGAACTTGTTTGCAGGCTTTTCTCTATAACCAATAACTCCTGTTTCTGTACTTCCGTAAACCTCGATTACACGTTCTGAAATCGATTGTGCGTATTTAAAAATATCCGGTTTTAGTTCCGCACCTGCTGTAATAATAATTTTCGGATTAACCGCAGGTTTTACATCATACTTCTGCATAACTTCCAAAAACGACGGTGTCGTAATTAAAACTGCATTTTCTGTATTAATATCTTCAGGATAATTTACTCTTTGTTCTTTTCTTTTGTAATTATAAAAATACGGAAGCATAAGAAAAAAAGTGAAACCGAACAAGTGTTCCGGAGTTGTGGTTGTTGTGAAAATTAATTCCTGCGGAATATTTAGAGCTTCGAAAATATCTCGACATTCAGCTTCCAAATTCTCGAAAGTCTTATCAATAGATTTTGTGTTGTCAGAAGTTCCGCCGGTTTTGAATGTTTTAAGTCCGGAACTTACGAAATCATTGATTATTGCGTCCATGCTTCCTCTTAAAATTAATCCTTATAATATATTCTACCCCAAAAAACAATCCGCAAAGCATATACGAAATAAAGCCGTTATAAAGCGTCCAGATTTCTTTTGACATGAATATTGTCGCTACAGAAACCAAAAAATTTAAAAACATAAACGCCGACCAAACGTAAGTAAGATTACGCGTATAGCGCATCACGCTTTCATCTGCGTCAGGTTCCATAGCAAGTGCCATTTTTTGAATAACAGTTTTTTCTTGAAAAGTTGAAGAAAAAAACACCGCAAAAAAACAGAAATTCACTATTGGCGGATAGTATTTGAAAAAAATTAAATTCGTATAATGGAATGCAAAAATAACAATTGCCATTCCAATAAAAGGTGCAAGCGCTTTTAAAAGTTTATTGCAAAAGTGCATAAACGGCTTCCACAATGTCATTAATTGTTCTAATTTTTTTAAATTCTTCCGGAGAAAGCTTTTTATTAGTAAATTTTTGCATTCTAACCGCGATATCAACCGCGTCGATTGAATCCAAGTCCAAATCTTCAAAAAGGTTTGCGTCGAGATTAATCGCATTTTCAGGAACTTCAAGTTCTTCGATAAGGATATTTTTTACTTCAGCAAAAATTTCTTCTTTAGTATATTTAGCCATTAATCTGCGACCTCACAAACTCGCTCAATGTATCAATTGAGTAAAAATATTTTTTGTTTTCTTCTTTGTCTGATTTTAATACGATATTGTATTTGCGCTTTAAAGCCATGCCAAGCTCTAAGGCGTCAATTGAATCCAAGCCCAAACCTTCACCAAATAAAGGTTCATCGTCTTTGATATCAGCTTCCGTAATATCTTCTAATTCCAAAGATGTTATAATTAACTTTTTTAACTCTGCCTTTAATTCCATAAAATCATCATACCATAAATACAATTTAACATACCAACCAATTGTTTGTATTAAAATAGAATTATGTTAAGACACATTTTACCAATAATACTTTTACTTATATCAAATATTTTCATGACGTTTGCATGGTATGGACACTTACGTTTTCGAAGTTTACCGCTTTTGATAGTAATTCTTGTAAGCTGGGGAATTGCATTTTTCGAATATTGTTTCCAAGTACCTGCCAATAGAATCGGTTACAATTGCTATAATGCCGTTCAACTTAAAACAATTCAAGAAGTTATTACCCTTACGGTATTTTCGTTCTTTTCTGTTTGGTATTTGAAAGAACAATTTAAATGGAACTATTTGATTGGGTTTATTTTTATAATTCTTGCAGTATTTTTTATTTTCAAGAAATAAATGAAACTCTGTGAATATTTCTTAATTATTTTTTTCTACAAATATGCCTTTTTCTTTATCAAATTCATAAAATATGCCATTTTTTTCACAAACCCAAGGAGAGTCTTGTGTTATATTAAAACCTTGTTTATATATTAGCATAATTGCCTTGTAATATAAGTTTTTATTTTCATTATCTGTTTTAACCTCTGTAACAAGAAAATCTCCAAAATATTCTATAAATCGTGAAATATGATAAAGCGTATCATATTTAAGCAGAGCATAATATATTTTGGCAATTCTTTTTTCTAAGTCTAAATCTTCATCACTTGAAGCACCAAGCAAAGAATACATCTCATCTGAGATTCTTATTTGCGCAGTATATTTTCCTGAAATACAGTTTTCATTTTTTGGATAGATTTTTCCATTAAATTTGGCATCTTTAATGTTAGTTTCTACATTATAATAGCCATTTCCTACTTTTTCAGTGTATACAAGGTTATATGCTACGCCAAGTATTCCCCCTGCAAATTTTTCTCCCTTTACTTCCGCAAAAGAATAAATATTTTTTAATAATCCTCCATTGTAAGATCCTATCAATCCGCCAGCTATTACACCTTCTACGCTTCCTGATACTGAACAGTCAAATATCAGCGTATCACCACTACCCGCAAGTTTTTTGTCGTCTTCAACGCTTCCTGCCAATAGAGCAGCATTGCCGTTTGCTAAAACGCTACTATTTTTAATGTATACATGTTCTAATGCACTGTCATAAACTGTACCGTCATATTCTTCTGAACGTTTCGGATTTGGAACAATCTTTCCAGCGAACACACCTGTGTTAGAATTTTCATCATTATTAAAATTCTTAATAGATATACCTTCTAAATTTAGATTATAAGCCTCTCCGGCAAACACTCCAAACATTCCCAAAGAAGTACCAGAACCTTCCATATTAAGATTTTTTATACTAAAACCATTACCATAAATTTTACCTATATATGGATTACTTTCAGTCCCTATTGGTACCCAATCTGCAATAGAGCTCATATCAATATCATTTAAAAGTATTACAGATTCTCCGTTTTGCAATGCTAGCTGTAATTCTTGTGCATTTGTTACCGGAGTTACACCATAAGAATAGGCAACTTCCTTTGTTAAAACTTTAGTAGGATCAACTTTACCTGTTAGCTCATCTGTAGTTAATTCATAAACATTAAACGTTCTTGTTTTATAATACTTTAAATTACCATTTTCATCCGTAATTTGATTACCATTTTTATCAATTGCCGGATAAAAATATTTATTTTTAGCATCATCTGTCAAACCGTACATGCCGACTTCTGCTTCAGAATATGTTTTTTGTTGTAAATAGCTATTTTCTATTAAATATTGAATTAGTACCGACCATGGACAATTATATTGCGATAAAGAACCCGTTAAAGTTTTAATTTTTTCAACCATTACTTCTTTTGAATCATTTGCTCCGATTCCGGCAGCATCAAATATTGCTTTAGTTAAATCTAAATTTAAAATCTCCTTATCATCATTCATTATAATAGATTCTATATCACTTGCAGAATCTAAATAACGCAGATAACCAGTAGAATGTTTATTTACATAATTTTCAAGTTGAAAATCTGCTAAACTATCAAACTGTAAAACTTCACTAATTATATATTCTTCATAATCCATATTTATAGATTTGCAATATTCTGAATAATCTTGTCTTAATGCTTTTACAACATCCGCTTCTGACAAATCTTCTTTTTTGCACCCTAAACGAATAGCAATGTCATTGAGATAAATATCAAATTTTTCTTGCACGTCTACATCGCTAAAAGAACCATAAATCGCTCCATAATTCTCATGCAAATAATCCGCTAGATATGATAAAGTTACATCATCATCATTATTATAATAACAACCATTCATTGTTAAACCAGAGCCGGCTTCCGTTGAATAATTATTTTCAATAAATTCATCGAAACTGTTCATTTGTAATAAAGTTTTTATCTCCTCTATTGAACGAACATCCTGTCCCTCAATTTTCAAATTTTCTTTTATTGAATAACCGTTACCATTTTTATCAAAATATAGATTTCTCATGTAATCGCTTATAAAGCCTTGTTCATATAAATCGTTTTCGGTATACATTGTTGTGTTTTCTTCAAGAACTGGAGTTTGATCTGCAAAATCTTCCACACCAAAGGTTATATCATCCGGAGAGCTAAAAACGTATTTAACCCCATGATATTCACAAGAAATTTCAGATCTACCATTTTCATTCCTAAAAACAACATTCATTATAATTTTTGCATCTGCCAAAATTTGTAATCGAGAAATAATTTCATCTTTACCCTTTTGTTGAAAAATTTTGTTTAGTTCTTCAAAGTTGAATTCAAGCGCATTCGGTTGATTCAGCTCTGTAAGCATAATTTTCGAATTTGACAGTTTTAATTTATAACTACTAAAATCAGGATTAAAGCGTGATATATCCATTTTTGCATACTCCTTTAGTTTTTCAAAAAATTATAAGATTTAATAACGTTATTATATTTTAATGTAACATTATAGAAATTTGATGTTGTAGAAAAATACAACTCGTAATTTTTTGCCAAATAAAGATATTGTGTATCATCATATACTTGTAAAGCAGATTTTAACCAAGCTATTATCTCGTTTGCTGTCAAAAATTTATTCAAATTTTCAATAAGCTCCGAAATAATGACTTTTTGATTTTGCACTTCATGTTCTACTGTCGATATAATTGAATATGTTTCGTATTTGTTGAATGTCATATAAATATCCTACTCTAGTCCTCGATTTATGTAATCATCAATATCACTCTTTTTGTATTTCATTTCTTTTAACCAACCCACATATTCATTACTAAATTCGGATTCGGATTCGGATTTCGATTGAAAGGTATGTCCAGGTATATTGCGATAATCAGAAAGCACTATATTGCTTATTGTACTACTTCCCCATACAGCAATTCCAGCATAGTACTCATGTCTAAGAAAGGGTAGATCAAGACCAAAACCATCAGTTGTATAAAATACATAATACTGTTTGTTTGTAATTCTACGTAAAAAATACATTCGCCAATAGGAATATTTATATAAGTTTATTATATTTTCAGATTTTGTAATATTACCTGTTAATGCTTGCGTATCAACTTCGACAGTATTATATTTTTCACCTTTGTGCAGAAGTACAATTTGTGATGAACTATACTTTTGTAATGGCACAGTGCTGATACCCATTTCTTTTATTATGTCGTAATAACAGTGAAGACCACTTCTCATATATGAACGATAGCTACAGGAGCTAGAATCATCTCCTCCTGTGTATAGATTTACGACAATATCTTCATCAACAGGGGATGTTGCTAAGACCTGTAATTGACCTGGATTTGGAGTTGCTTCTAATACCAAGCAATTCAATATTTTGCCATTATAATTTGAGCCGCAGGCTACGTAATCATCCTCATCACTTGCATTATTTCTGTCTTGATTGCCTTCATTGTGCTTCGCCTCTAAACCAACATTTTTCATATCAGCATCTAAATTAACTTTAATTCTAAAATTATCTGCAATTTCAGCATCATTTTTCAACCAGTTCTTATTTTTCTTTAAATAAGCTGTACCCATTGGATCAGCTATAACAATCTCACCAGCAGCAGAAACCAACAATTTAAATCTATCAGGAGTCGTACATCCGTCCTCTCCATATAATTTATTTGGACCTTTTGAACCATTTACATCAATATATATATCTGTCTGATATTCACCTAAAGCATCCGAAACAATTCTTCTATCAGTAGATACAAAAAATTGAATTCCCTTTTGTGTCGTAAAGCTAAAATTACCATCAAATTGTTCGTAGGAATCAGAACAAGAATTATTTTGTGCATTTAAATTTTCTGCTAGTAATTTACACAATTTCCCATTTCCAGCACTATACTTATCATTCACTCCTTTTGAAGTATTAAATAAAGGAGAGGCTTTAAAGCAATATTCACCTTGACAAATCGGGAAAATATTAGATGAGTTCGCAAGTTCGTTTATTGTTTTGGCTAATTCATTATATGTTGTTAAATAAAGAGCCTTAGAAGAATCCGGCTTCGATTTTACAATAGACGGAATCATTAGTGCAGCAACAACACCGATTACACATAGGGTAATAAGTAATTCTGCAAGTGTAAAGCCTCTTCGTTTCATCAAGATCCTTTCTCGGTTTGTGCGTAAAATATATTAGTCTAACATGTAACACAATATGAATTGTGTTACATGTCTGGTTAATTTATTCTACAAACTGCAACTATCTTCAATGAAAAGAAAATAATAAAACCCTCTCCCCTGCCCATAGAGGAGGGTACTATTGTTGTGGAGGCTGTGCCGAACCATATGGCAGTAAGTGAAGACTTGTTCTCATTTTTATTTCAAAGAATAGACTTCACAACGTTCGCAAAATATGTTATTATAAATGTATAGAAAACATGTAACACAATTCATATTGTGTTACATTCTTGCCAATTATCTTTTTCGTTCGACATAATATTTACGCCAAATTATCAATCCTACAAAAACAAATTAATTCTTTTTACTGATTTAAGATAAGCTTACAAATGTAACTATATAATTATGAAAGTAAAAAGTTTTTTCAAGCTACTGAACAGAAAAATAAATCAATACGATAAAGCGGTCTCCAATCCCTTTGAAACACCACATTTACCGATTGTTTTAGTTTGGGTTGAAGAACCTAAAGAAGAAGAATTCCAAACAAATAAAAAAGGCTGATACAAAAATCAGCCTCTATAAAGATTAGTGTAGAAAAATAAAGAAAGAGAATTTTTTAAAATTTTGTTATTCGGCCATACCCATTAATTTGTCCATTACAATATCCATAACGGCAGGTGCTAGTTCTTCACCGAATTCTTCTTGAACAATTCCATAAATCATTTCAAATTGTTCCATATAACCGGCAACTCTTTCTTGAGTAGCGGCATCTACGCCTTCAGCAGCTTCTACATCTGTTGCAACTTGTGTAGATTGAGGTGCTACAAAGAAATTATTGTTTGCCAAAAACTCCATAACTTTTGAAGGATCAATTTGAGTTTCTGCTTGGTTGTTTGTTGTAGCTTGTTCTTGCGGTTGGGCTTCTTTTTGTACATCATTATTTCTTCTTTGTGGAACGTAACCGCCAACACCGTAGTTACCATATCCTGATAATCTTCCAATTCCGTCTGTCATTTTTCTACTCCTTATTAA
>CAKVLH010000019.1 GCA_934757245.1 uncultured Candidatus Melainabacteria bacterium | reverse complement strand
GAATATAGTGATTTTTGGAATAAAGAGTTGCATGAAAAAGAAACTCAAGAAGGTTTACGCATTCTTGAAGAAGATGCTTCAGTAGCTCGAAAAGCACGTAAAGCAAGCGACCGCCGTAATCAAGAATGGGTAGAAAAACGAGATAGACAAAAAGAAGTGGAAATGAATGAATTTTATTCTCAAAATGCAGATAGGTTAAATGAACTTGATACTCTTGCTGATAAGCGACTAGCAGATAGATGGATAAAAGAGCAGGAAAATAATGCGGAAGTCGCTCGAAAAGCACGTAAAGCAAGCGATCGTCGTAATCAAGAATGGGTAGAAAAACAGCATAGACAAAAAGAACAAGAAATGAATGAATTTTATAATCAACATAATTTAAGGCTAGGGTATTTAAATGTCAAGGCAAATGTTCGACATTTTGTAAACTCAAAAGTTGATTCAGTAAAAAATTGTTTTAGAAAAATACAAAGCAAATTTCGAAAAGATGCATAGTTAATGTAGTAGGTTGGGGTTTCTACCCCAACAAATACTTAACCTAACAACAACTTAAAAACCAAAAACGCATGATTTAATTTTAAATCATGCGTTTTTTCTATTAATATTCCCCACTTCGACAATCTTGAATTGCCGACCTGTTGAATAGCGCCACAACCTCAATCGGAGTTAAATATAATTATTAAATCTTTTTCATACTTCCAGCTATTCTTAATTCCAAGAGCCATTTGGCTCTTTTTTTTTAGGAATTTAAACGAAGATTAAAACCTTATTGGGCGTTGGTTGGGTATACTTGCCCACTTACTTTTTATCCTCTTGGTTTATAAATTTTCCTACCGCTGTTTACGTAATCTTCAAGTACTTTTTCGCCGGCTTGTTGTTCGATGTTTCCATAAACCGTAATTCCGCGTTTTTTGAATTCTTTTATCCAATTAGGTTTGTAGCCTTCGTCAAACCCTGTAATTCTTTCGACTTCGCTTGACGGAACGCCAAAACAAACCGTTTTGATTCCAGACCACATAATTGCTCCGGCGCACATTATACAGGGTTCGGCGTTAATATAGATTGTTAAATTTTCCGGCGCTAAACTGTATTCTTTGAACTTCTCGTGAGCTTTTTTTATTGTATTAATTTCTGCGTGATGCAGACAACAATTATCTTCTACGACACTATTAGAAGATGATATTACCAAATTTCCGTTTGCGTCATAAATCTCTGCATAGAAAGGTCCTTTGCCGTTTCTAACGCCTTCTGCAGTTTTGTTATGAACATTTTGCATAACCTTATTAGCGTTTTCTAATTCTGTTTTTGATATTGGCGAATTTGCTACAATTCCCATTTTTGCCAAATCTTTTACTGAATAAATCTCGTCAGCAAAAACAGAATTGCATAATATTAAACTCATTATTCCGACTAAAATTATAAAATATCTTTTCATTTCATCTCCATTTCTATTCTATAATATAACAAAAACATTGCGGTAGGCAGGTAAATGTGCTAATATATAACTGAATTATGAAAATTAACCCAATTAACAAAATCAATAATAATCGTATATTTCGTGCAAGTGCATCAATTATGCAAAATAAAGAAGAAAATTACCCTGAAGATAAGTTAGTAAAGGAGCTTGATAAGATGAGTATGATTAACAATGTTGGGCTTTCTAAGAAGGATTACGAATTAAATCTTTCACACGAAGAGCTTAAAAAAAGAACACATAAAGACTATTTAACTACTAAAAAAATGCTTGCAGTTGATGCGCCTGAGTATCTGGAATTGGCTGAAGGCGATAAGGAAGCGCTAAAGCATTTAGTTAAGGCAGCAGTTGTTTTGGATAAAATCAATATGCAATTGGATAACCCAAACAATTTGCCTTTCCAAGATTATTTAGAGAAAGAAATTGAAAAAGGAAATGAGGACGCTAAACTAACAAAAATTCTTTTTGATGCTCAAAAAGGTGTTTGCTCACTGGACAGAGAAAGCAACATGATTGAACTTGCTAAAGGAGTTTCAATGCGTGCCGGAAAAGGTGTTTATCCGCAAGATTTAGATAAAGAAGAATTTCATCAAATTTTGATTGAGATGCTTAAAAACGGTAAAGTTGACGAAGTTGCAAAGATTTTGAACCAACGTTCTGTTGTAGAAAGAGTAGGCAACGAGCTTGTTGCAACAGATTATGTAGATAAGTTTAAAGATGATTTTGCTTATATGGCTTCAGAACTCGAAAAAGCATCTGAAACTTCTACAAACGTTGATTTTAATGAGTTTTTGCAACTTCAAGCAAAAGCGTTAAGAACAGCTGATCCTATGCTTGATGCTTATGCAGACAAAAAATGGGCGACATTGCAGGATACTCCTTTGGAATTTACAATAACAAGAGAAAATTATTCGGACGAATTAACAGAAACTGTTGTTGAAAATACTGAATTAAAAACGCTTTTGGACGAAAACGGTATTGTTCCTGTTGCAAAGGATTTTCTTGGAGGTAGAGTCGGAATTATTAACAAAAAAGGTACTGATGCAATTCTCAATGTTAAAAAATTCTTACCTCTAATGGCGCAAAATATGCCATTCAAGGATGATTATATTCAAAATATTTCGCCTGATAAAGAATCTAAGCAAACTATGGTTGATGCGGATTTGGTTGCTGTTACAGGTGATGTTGGCGAATTTAGAGCAGGGATTACGCTTGCTGAAAACTTGCCAAATGATGATAAACTTTCAATTCGTGAATTGGATGGCGGTAGAAGAAATGTTTATCATAGACAAATTCGTCTTATTACTTCTGAAGATGCTAAAGAAAAAATGAAAAAACGTTTGAATGCGACTTTGAATCCGGAATTGCATCAATTTTATAATGATGAAGCAGACCACTGGTTTACGGTTGGACATGAAAACGGGCATTCTCTTGGGCCAAAATCAGGTACAGAAGGTTTAGGTAAATATAAATCAATTATAGAAGAAAATAAGGCCGATATGATTTCTTTAGCAATGCTTGATGTTTTGACTGAGGCCGGCATGTATACGCCAGAACAAAGAAATCAAATTATTGTAACTTATGCTACTGATAATATGATGATGTCAAAACCAACTTTGAGTCAAGCTCATAGAGTTCGCTCAGTTATGCAGAATTATTATTTCATAAAGGAAGGTGCAATAAAAATTTCTCCGGAAGGAATTCTTGATGTTGATATCGAAAAAATGGTTCCGACAGCAAGAAAAATGTTGGAAGAAATTATCCAAGTTCAGATGAAAGGTGATTTTTCAAAAGGTGAAAAATACGTAATGGATAATTTTGTTTGGACTCCAGAGATGGAAAAAATGGCTGAAAATATTAAAAAAGTTTCTAAAACGCTTAATGGAAAAGTTGAATCACCTTTAGCCGATAAGCTTTTAAATGAATAATTTTTTTTATATTTATATTTGTGGTGGGAATTGCTAACGCTTTTCCCACCCTACTTTTTTTGTTAAAAAAAAGCTCCCTCTCCAAGGGGGAGGGTAGTAGTTGTGCTTGAGACTGTGTCGAAAGCTACAACTACGGGTGGGGGTATTATTAACTATTTTGTTCCAACTAAAAATGAACGACGCTCTCGGTGCGGTTGACGTTCAAAATACACTTTACAATGACACCTTGCTGTGAGTTTCACGCCATGTCATTGCGAAGACGTTTAGTCTGAAGCAATCCATTTTTGCCTAAACAGAGAAATGCAAAATATAATTAACGATATGTTATTTATATTAACAATTGTTACATTTACAATAATCTCCTACGAATAAAGGGTTGAAATGCTATAACACATGCTTTATAATGAGTATATACTATATATACTTGTTTACATGTTAATAAAAAGGATTTTATTGCGATGGCATCAACTATATCATTTAGCGGCTTAGCATCAGGCTTGGATACATCATCTTGGGTAGAAGCATTTGTTTCTGTGAAAAAGCAAAAAGTTACAGCCTTACAAACAGATTTAAAAAGCAAACAAACAGTAAAAACTACTTTAAACGATACAAGAAGTAAGTTTTCTACTTTGCGTTCTGCAATTGAAAAATTAACAGATGCTAAATTCGGTGGTTCAATGAATTTGTTTGGAAACAATTCTGCAACATCTTCTAATACGGATATATTTACAGCTACTGCAACTTCTTCCGCAACTAGACAGAATTATGATATTACAGTTCAACAGTTGGCGACATATACAAAAGCAACATCTAAAAATGCAGCAAGTGCAGTTGCTGATGATAATACAAGCTTAAAGAATTTGGGTATTACCAAAGGATCATTAACAGCTTACGTAAATGGTCAAAAACATACTGTAAATATTGAAGATACAAATACTTTAGGTGATTTAAAAGCTAAATTAGCAGGTTTTGGAATTAAGACCAGTATTGATGACTCCGGTGTTTTGAAATTTTCAGCTCAAAATGAAGGAGATGAATTTCATATCGGCTCAACTACTGATACTACAAATTTAGCATCACTAACAGGTCTGACAAAACAAGAAGACGGTTCTTATGTATCAACGAATTCATTGTTCAAAGCTAGTGTTGCTTCTGTTTTGACTTCAGATGAATCAGGTTTTAATGAAAAAATTAAAGCCGGAACTTTTAAAATAGGTTCTGCAACATTTAAAATTGATGATAAAACAACTCTTTCATCATTAATTTCTCAAATTAATAGTAGCGAAGATGCTCAAGCTTATGCATACTGGGATGATGCTGCGGGTAAATTGTCAATTACTTCTAAAAAAGAAGGAGCATCATATATTAACATTGAAGCCGGCACAAGTAATTTTACTGATGTAATGGGTTTAACAAATTCTACATGGGATGCAGACGGTAACGTTACATCTTCAAAAATGTATACAGAAGCACAAGAATTAGGAAAAAATGCTCAGTTTACAGTGAATGGAACAAGCATGACATCAACATCTAATGTTGTAACTTCTGATATTTCAAGAATTAATGGTGTTACATTAACATTGAAAAAAGCAAGTACACAAGAAGATGGCACTTCAACTTTAAAAGTTACTCAAGATACAAGTGGATTAGTAGAAGCTGTTAAATCATTTGTAACTGCCTATAATGATGTTATTTCGAACGTGGAAAAAGTAACAGCTAATGGTGCAGATCTTCATGGTGAAACTTCATTGACAAGCTTAAAAAATACGATTAGAAGTTATGCGACAGGCTCAAACACTTCTAATGGCGGGATTTATAAATTGCTTTCAGAAATAGGAATTTCAACAAGTTCTGCTGACGGAAATAATTTAAGCACTAATACAGACACTTTGACACTTGATGAAGACAAATTAAAAAAAGCTTTAGAAGAAAATCCTGAATCTGTTAAATCAATTTTAGCCGGTGAAGGTGGTGCTTTGGCATTAATGGAAGATAGCATTGAACAAAGTTTAAAATCAACAGTTGGTTTCTTTGATGTAAAATCTTCCACATTGGATTCTGACATCAAAAAAATGCAAGAAAAAATTACAAAACAGAATAAAAGCATTACTACATACAAAGCGCAATTAGAAAAGAAGTTCTCCGCGATGGAAACGACAATTGCGCAAATGCAACAAAATTATCAATCTTTCTTATCAAAATAATAAAAAAATGGTGAAGCTATAAAGCTTCACCATTTTTAATAGAATACGTAAAATTCTTTACAATCCTTAACCTCACCTGTTGACTATGTTGAATTTTTATGGTTTGATAAATGTATCATAAGTAAAATTAGCTGAAAAGGAAATAGAAAAATGAGACGTACATTAGAAGGAACAAAAATTAAAAGACAACACGTAAGTGGTTTCAGAGCTAGAATGTCAACTCCTGGTGGTCAAGAAGTTTTGAACAGAAGACGCGCTAAAGGAAGACACCAAATTGCAATTTCTGGTAGCAAACGTGCTTAGTATTTAAGAAAAATTTATTCAAAAACATCCGTTTCTACGGATGTTTTTTGTTTATATAAAATCTATCTTTTACGCTATTTCATTTATCCCATCAACGTTTGCGCGAATTTCAATGATTCTTCAGTAACTTCACCACCTGCAAGTTCAGCAATCGCTTTTAATTTTTTATCTC
The DNA here is from genome assembly GCA_934757245.1 of uncultured Candidatus Melainabacteria bacterium. Classification (GTDB taxonomy): domain Bacteria; phylum Cyanobacteriota; class Vampirovibrionia; order Gastranaerophilales; family Gastranaerophilaceae; genus CAG-196. The sequence goes on along the minus strand of CAKVLH010000019.1, from coordinate 17,214 downwards.
CCTCAAGAACGGAAATATCAACGCTTGTAGTGCCATCTTGTGTTTTTCTTACATAAAAATGTTTGTCTGATTTTGATGCAATAATTGCTTGGTGCGTAATCATAATTATTTGCATGTATTTAGAAAGTTCTTTGACTTCATCCGCTACGGCTTGCGAAGTTTTACCGGAAATACCCGTATCAATTTCATCAAAAATAACTGTATCAATATTATCAGACTGAGCAAAAATTGTTTTAATCGCAAGCATTACTCTTGAAATTTCACCGCCGGAAGCAACCTTGGCAAGCGGTTTCAAACCTTCTGAAATATTAGTAGAAATCAAAAATTCTACCTTATCACATCCGTTAATTGTAAGTTCTGTTTTTTCAAAACTTATATCAAACTTGACTTTTGGAAGCTCCAATTTTTCAAGTTTTTCAACAATAAGAGAAGACAAAACTTTTGCATAATTTTTTCTCTCAGTCGAAATTTCATCTGCCATTTTTTTTAGCTCTGCTTTTTTATTAGCAATTTCGATTTCTAATTCTTCAATATTTTGTGTTGAAAATTCTATTCCTTCAAGCTCTTGACGTAATTTTTCGCCTTGTTCCATTACTTTAGCTAAACTTCCGCCATATTTACGTTTTAATTTATCTAATAAAAATAATCGTTCTTGAATAGTATTTATGCGTTCTTCATCATTATCAAGACGTGAAGAATACTCTCTTAGTTCGCTTGAAACATCTTTTAAAGTTTCAATTGCACTAATTAAATTGCTTTCAACGTTTTCCAACGAATTATCCATGCCTGATGCTTTAGATAAATTCATTTTTATTTGCATCAAAGCATCCATAATCGCACCGTCATCGCCTGAAATTGACCAATAAGAAGAACCTGTAAGGTCTTTTAATTTTTCTACGTTTTCTAAAATAGAAAGCTCGTTATTAAGTTCTTCATCTTCTTGCTCTGATTGAATTTGCGCTTCTTCAATTTCATTTACTTGAAACTTTAAAAAATCAATTTGTTCTTCTGTTTTATCCGCAGAATTTTTAAGTTCATCAAGTTTTGAAATCATATCTTTATAGTCAGAAAACTCTTTTTTGTATTCATCCAACATTTTTCCGCAAGTATTTTTTGCGTATGAATCCAACAAAACAATATGATATTTAGGCTGTAAAAAAGAGTACGTTTGATGTTGCGAATGTATATCCAAAAATAATTCTCTAAAATGACGCATAAATTCTTGATTAACTAAACAACCGTTAACTCTTGAGCGCGAAGCAGTTTGAGTGATTTCTCGGGATAAAATAATTTCTTCTCCCAAATTATCTATTCCATATTCATCAAAAAACGCAGTTAAATCTTGCTTTTTATTTAAAATAGTAATTTCTATAATAGCTTTTTCTGCGCCTGTTTTAATAACTTCTTTTCCTGCTTTTGCACCAAAAGCAATATCAATTGCGTTGATTAAAATACTTTTACCGGCACCTGTTTCGCCAGTAATTATATTCAAACCTTCTGCTAAATCTACTTCCAGCTCATCTATTAATATGTAATTTTTTATTGAAATCTTTGATAACATACCCTATTCATCGTCCATTTCTTCATCTTCGTCGTCAGATTCATCTTCATTTTCTTCTTCAAAATCTTCTTCTTCTTCGTCTTCTTCTTCTTCGTCTTCTTCTTCTTCAAAATCTTCGTCGTCGTATTCAGAATCTTCATCTTCTGAATCTTCCGCATCTTCTAACTCATTATAATTTTCATCGTCGTCAAAATCATCATCAGAATTTTCGTCTATATCTTCATCATCGGAAATTTCATCTTCGACATCTTCATCAAATTCACTGCTATCATCTTCTTCTAAATAGCTTTCAGAAGCACCTTCATCCTCATCGTTTATCCCTTCATTTACCCCTTCGTTTACCCCTTCGTTTACCCCTTCGTTTACTTCCGCAGCAGCGTATTGTGGAATCTCGGTTTCCGGTTTGATTTCTTCGCGATGACCCAGTTTTTCTTCTATAGCTTTGAATTCACGTCTGATAACATCTTTTGGAAAGGTTAGTGTGTAAGGATTTTCTAAGGCGGATTTTAGTGCATTATAATAATCTTCTGCTTCACCTATAAACTTGTAAACTCGTGCTAGACAATAGAACAAATCTCCGTTTGCGTCTTTTTCAAGTCTAGTATGCAGAATTTCTAGAATTTCTTCTGCATTACCTTCACTCAAGCAAATTTTTGTAAGAAGTTTATATGCTTCAATGTCGTTTGGATTGTACTCAATTGTTTTATTTAAATATTCTTTGGCTTCTTCTGTGTTACCGGATTTGTAGGCGATTGAACCCAGATTAAAATACGCCCAGCTGTAATCCGGAGAAATTTCTAGCACCTTTTGGTAGTTTTCTATTGCAAAATTTGTTAATCCATCTTCTTGATAGATGTAACCAAGATAAAAGTAGGCGAATACGTCATTTGGATTTATTGATATTGCTTTTTGGAAGCAATCTGTTGCAAGATTTTTTTCTTCTTTGTGAAAATAACAAAGTCCTAAGTTGAAATAACAATTTCCGTCATTCGGGTCAGTTTCAAGCACTTTTCTGAATGCAGGAATTGCTTCATCCCATTCTTTTAATTCAACTAAAACATCGCCTAAATTATAATAAAAATCTTCTTGCGGAGAAAGCTCAACAGCTTTTTTGTAGCAATTTTTGGCTTTTTCAAAATCTTTTAATTTTTCATAAACAATACCTAAATTGTAATAAAGTTCGGCATCATCAGGAAAATACTTTATTAAGTATCTCAAATTTCCTTCTGCTTCTTCGTTGAACCCGTTATTCACAAGCAAAATAGAAAGTTCTCTTCTTGCTTGAAAATTAGAAGGGTCATTTTTTAAAATATTTTGTAAAGCCTCAATATCATTGTCCATAAGTAAATTATAGCAAAATTAAAATAGCTTGCAAAGTAATAGTTTTAATAATACGTATTAAATATATCAGTACAAACAAGTCTTGCACCCCTCTCCTTTTTTTAATTTTACATAGAGAGGGTGCCGGAAGCGGGAGAGGGTGTTATTTGATTTTTAGAAGTTTCGGATTCGTCTGAGGTTGTGAGATATTTATAACACCCTCTCCCCTGCCCCTCCCCCAAGGGAGGGGTATTTTAGTGTTGCGATTGCTTCTTGAACTCACTCGACTTTTAATGTAACGATTTGTAACAATATTCTTTAAAACCCTAAAGTATTTCAAAAAAGTGCCGATATATATACCAAAGGGAAAAAGAAAATAAAAAGGAGTTCTGATATGGCAAATGATATTTCAAAACTTTATCAATTTTTAGGCACATTGGGTGATTGGAAAACCAAAATGGATAAGAATGAAGACGGAACTATTATTAAATATGAATTCCGTGATTTTATGAACAATTCTGATTTTGAATGGGATGGAACTCCTACTGATTCAGAAAAAAATAGTATCATTGACCAGTTCTGGGCTAAATTTGATACTAATAGAACTAATGCTAAAATTTCCGGTTCTAAATATAGAAATAAAAATGCATTGGATAAAAACGAAATTAATACAATGCAAGAAACAATCGATATTTATGAAAACTTAAATACTTATACTTCAAAATTAACAGCTCCAACCGGTGTTGATGCGGCTGCTTGGAAAAAATCTGTATCAGAATCATTGGCAACTCTTACAGAAACTTTCATTAAGGAAGGTGGTAAGGCTGATGATTTGGCAGCATATTTAGATGAACAAATAGAAAAAGTTGAAGCAAGAACAACAGCTGACCAGTATGCAGTTGCAATTGCAAAAGAATATAAATCTCAGTTAAATGATTATGATTTATATAGCGATTCAACATTTAAATCATTCTTAGATGCTTATATAGATGCTAAAATAAATAATGCTTCAGAAGCAGACGTTGTGCCTTCTGTTGATGACATTAAGGCTGAAATTTCTAATATTGCTCAAGCTTACGTAGCAACATCTAAAGGTGAAGCCTCAGACGTATTAGAAGCTGAACCATACAACTATAAACAAGAGAATTCTTCACCTTTGAATGGTTTGCAAATTGCAAAAATTAAAAATGAAGTAGCTCCTACATTAGAAGCTGCTGTAAAAAATGAGACTAATTATGAAACTTATAAAGATGCTTTTGATGCAGCGCTAAGTTCTTACTTGGAAGAAGAAATAGGCAAATTGAATTATAGCAATTTTGGAGAATTCTTAGAAAATGGAACAATTCCAAGTTTGACAATGGAAACTTTCAAATCCAGTGAAGCTTATAAGACTGTAACTAATACAATCACTATTAACGAAACAATGGATAATATTAGTGCTGATAGCGAATTGTATAAACAATTAAAAACTTCTTATGGTGAAGATTTTGCAAATCGTGTAATGAATGACGGCAAGTATATTACAGCAATGCAAGATATCAAAAATGCAGCTATTGAAAAAATGAAAAACGGTGAATATAATACAAATGGCGCATTTGATTCTGAAAAACTTGTAGCAGACTTAGTTAAACAGTTAGGTTCTAATATTCAAAGCTTCTATCCGAACGGATTGGGCGATTTGGAACTTGATGATTTGAATACTCTTTACGGTTCATTCGTTAAGGCTGCTTCTCAAGAAACAGATTCACAAGCAGAATTACAAAAACGACGCGATGCAGCTATTATGTACTGTGATGCTCTATATTCAAAATCTGCTTACAAATCAGCTGTAACTGACGTATTTGGCAAGGATTACAAGAAAGCTATTAATAAAATGCTACCATCAGAAATTGCAACAAAAATCACAGAAATTCAAGAAAAAGCTACTGAAGTAGTTGGTACAAGTAATGTAAGCATAAAAGATTGGAGTGGTTTCCCTAATGAAAATAATGAGCTTGCAGCCGGAGAAACTGTAAACTTCAGAATGTCTGCTCAATTAAATAATGATTCTAATGTTAAATTAACATATAAAATGACAAGCATTTCTGGAGCAACTGGTACTTGTTCAGAATTGGGAGCTATCAATTTTAAAGCTCAAGATACAGAAGGCTATGTAACAATGACAATTGCAGTATATGCTAATGATGGTACTGAACCAATTGGCACAAAGACACTAACATATAAAGTAAAAGAAACGAATGCAAATGTTATATCTAAAACAACCGATTCCCGATTGGCTCTAGGAAGTGTTGATAATTGGAATAGTGAAACTAACTTCAGAGATTTGTATGATAACGATAAAAATGTTATTTTATATGGCAAAATGGATGCTAAAAAGCACGATTGGGATCGTATGAAAGATACGATAAAAAATAATTTAACAACACTTGGTACACAAATTGTAGATATTCTTGCAACAGCGGGATTAGATAAAACCAAACTAACAACTGCAATGAATAATGTAGTAAAAAGATACTATGATGCAGGAGCAATCAAAAATAATGATAATCGTGGTAAAAAACAAAGTAATTTGACTAATAATTGCAATGAATACATGGCTAATAATAGAACTGCTACAGCTAGTAGAATAACTTGGACTGTTGATACAGACGGTAAAGATTCTAACGTATATATGATTCATTTCAAAGACTTTGTTGATGATATTTTAAAAGAATACGGTGTATAGTAACAGTAGGGTGCGCACACTTGCGCACCTTTTTTATTGTTTAAAACTGGTGCGCAAGTGTGCGCACCCTACTGTTAAAAATTAAAACGAATATCTTTAGCACATTCCCTCGCCTTACAGGAGAGCGGATTTTCGGTAGGGCGTAAGCCCGTAATAGCAAATAACATGAAAATAACAATTAAAATCCGCTAGGATTTGTTGTTATTGGAATGTTATGCTCGCCCGAATAATCCAAGACAAGGTTAGGGTGAGGTGAATATTGTTTAATCAGCCCCCACCCGAATTTCTAAGCTTCGCAGAGCTCAGCTTGAAATTCTACCCTCTTCCGCCTTCGGTACCCTCTCCATGAAGAATAGAAAGAAGGAGAGTGGAGTTGCAAGTGTCCAAAAGAACGCTGCTTCTTGCAATAACCGCTTAAATCATCAATGCGCCTTCAAGCAAGTCGGTATGACCATCTAAAATGAATTCTGCAAATTTTTTAGTATCAACTTGCGCTGCTACGATTGACATCAAGTCATCTGGTAATTCCGTAATCATATTAACCAAGGATTCTTTCTCCAGATTAATCATTGGTTTAACCATATCTTGCTTCATCATAGTCGAAAGCATATCAATGTAAGTTTGATTAGGAAATAATTGCAAGTATTCCGGTTTTTCTTTTGTTAATTGGAATGTAAGTTGTCTTTGCACATCTGGATCAATTGCTGACATAAAATCTCTATACTGATCCATTGGCATATTTTCAATACTTTGTATTAATTGCATAGGATCAGTCTCGCCGGCGGGTTGTCCTGTAACGCCTTCTACGAACTTAATCATAACTTCAGGCGGCAATGATTTTAATTGTTCAATTACATCAAATTTTTGCAACTCATCTCGTTGGAAAAATTGTGCCAAATCATCTTCAGAAAACATTGAAACAATCGCATCAAGAGGAAATGCGCCCATTACAACATTTACCAGCTCTTCAATGTCAACATCAGACAACATATCTAATAATTTGTCTTGTGTAAAGAAATATAAACCCATTACCAAATCATCGCTTTCAAGCATTGGTAGAATCTTTTCTCGGGTTTCAGAATTCATATTGTGTAATAGAACAAACTTATTTTCAACATTTGTTAGTTTAAAAATTTTTATAAGTTTAGCAGGAGAATTGTACATTTCTTGAGCATATTTTACTGCTTGAGAATTTCCTTGAGCGGCTTCGGCTTCAATAATTTGATCAACAGTCTTTAGACCATAATCCTGAATCATTCTGGAAGAGGTTATGTTCATTCTCTCGGCAAATAATTTCATATTAGCATCTATAACTAATGACATTCTTTCTCCTTGTTTTATATCTTATATATATAAAGTATATTTTCTGTAAATAATTGCCTTTTCTGTTAAGATTTGTAAATAAGCCACATAAACAATTTTCAATTTTCCACTTTCAATTTTCCATTTCAAAAAGCCCCCACCCGAATTTCTAAGTTTCGCAGAGCTTAACTTGAAATTTTACTCTCCCAAGGAGATTGAATTTGCTGACCTTTTTCAAATCATGTGATATAATAAAACCACTATGAAGAGAATTATACTTATTTTAACATTATTTTTGCTATTAATAAATACCATAGCGAATGCAGCAACCAATACTATTTCAAAAGAAATCACTGCAACTTCTGTTGACGGATTTACAATGAAAGGATATCTTGAATATCCAAAAATAAAAAATCAAAAAGAATTTCCAACAGTTGTATTACTTCATTCTATCGGATATTCATCAGATTGGTGGTGTAATTTACCACAAGATTTATTAAATCAAGGGTATGCGGTTTTGAAAATTGATTTACGAGGGCATGGAAAAAGCGTTTACAACTCAAAACTTTCGCGCACTTCTTGGTCTAGTATGACAAATAATGCTTTTGCAAAATATCCGGATGATGTAATCAAGGTTATAGAACAAGTTAAATCAGAAAATACAAAAAAAGTATTTTTTAACAATTGGGCAATTGTAGGTTCTGATATTGGCGCGAGCACAGCTATTTTAGTAGCAGATAAAATCAGTTACAAACCTAAAACATTGGTATTACTTTCTCCTGTAGTCAAGACAAAAGGTTTGTATGTGCCAGTTAAACTTGCAAACTTAGATAGAATTGATATTTTTTCTATTTCAGGAACTAATGATAATTCTGGACATAATGCACAAGAGTATTTAAAGAAATTTTCACAGACAACTTTTGCAACTTATACATCCGAATCTCGTTCAACGGGTATGCTTATGTTAAAGAATGATAATACGCTTGCAAGAATAATTACAAGTTGGATAAAAGAGTATTTAAAATAAGCTTTTTTGGAGTATACTTTTAAATGTAAAAATTCGAGAGTCAAGGAGAGTTTGAATATGGAAAGACAAAGACCACATGAGCAAGATAAAATTGAGCGCAGACATAATTTTTTACCGGTAGAAGAAAATCTTACGGCAGAGCAAGTTAAAGCAGAAGCTTCAAGATGTTTGACTTGCAAAAATCCAAGATGCGTTAAAGGATGTCCTGTAAATATTCAAATTCCTGATTTTATTAAGGCCCTAAAGGAAGATAAATTAGACGAAGCCGGCGATATCATCAGACAAACAAGCATGCTTCCTTCTGTGTGTGGTCGAGTTTGTCCTCAAGAAAGACAATGTGAAGGCAGTTGCGTTTTAGGAATAAAAGGAGAAGCGGTTGCAATTGGTGCATTAGAAAGATATGTTGGTGATAATACTGCGCCAAAATCTGTTGAAATAATTCCAAGTGGTAAAAAAGTTGCTGTTATTGGTTCAGGCTGTGCCGGCATGACTGCTGCTTGTGATTTAAGAAAAGCGGGTCATGACGTTACAATATTTGAAGCTTTGCATAAATTCGGCGGAGTTTTGAGATACGGAATTCCACCATTCAGACTTCCTAGAACAGTTTTAGACAGAGAAATTGAATCTTTGAAAAACATGGGTGTTAAATTTGTAAAAGATGTTGTTGTTGGAAAATCAATAACTCTTAAACAACTTCAAGAAGACGGATTTGATGCTATATTTATTTGCTCCGGCGCAGGACTTCCTAAGATGATGCATATTAAAGGCGAAAACTTGAATGGAGTATTCTCTGCAAATGAATTTTTGACTCGTGTAAACTTGATGCATGCAAACGAAGAAAATTCTGCAACTCCACTAAGAGTCGGTAAATCAGTTGCTGTAATCGGTGGTGGTAACGTTGCAATGGACGCTGCTAGAACAGCGGTTAGAGTCGGTTTTGAAAAAGTTTATATAGTTTATAGAAGAACCGAAACTGAACTCCCTGCTCGTTTGGAAGAAATTAGACACGCAAAAGAAGAAGGTGTTATTTTCCAATTTTTACATGCTCCTGCTGAAATTCTTGAAAATGATGGTTATGTTGCAGGCATGAAGTTTGAAATTATGGAATTAGGAGAACCTGATGAGTCTGGAAGACGTAAACCTATTGGTACAGGTAGATTTGTAGATTTGGATGTTGATACAGTAATTGTTGCTCTTGGTACAGGTCCAAACCCTATTATTCAAAAATCTGCACAAATGGATGGCTTAGTATTTGATCTTGATAAAAAAGGTTATTTTACAGTTGATGCAGAAACAAGAGAAACTTCTATTCCTGCAATCTTTGCCGGTGGTGATGTTGCGCCTGTTGGAGAATCTAACGCAATTAATGCAATGGGCGCAGGGAAAAAAGCTGCAAAAGCAATTAACGAATATCTTGCAAATAAATAATTTACAAGATACTAGTTTTATGCTATAGTTTTGATGTTATAATGTGCTAATATTGGAGTTGAACACACTCCACAATTAATAAGAGGGCTAATTAATGCTTATAGAGAAATATTTGGAAGTAGTCGTAAAACAAAGAGGTTCTGACTTGCATATTTCTGCCGGTCTACCGCCTGTTGTTCGTATTGACGGTAACTTACAGAGAATGGATGTTCCGGCTTTGAAACCAGAAGAAGTTGAATTGCTATTATTTCCAATGTTAAACAAAGAACAAAGACGTAAACTTGAACAAGATTGGGAACTGGATTTTTCATACGGTATCCAAGGTTTAAGTCGTTTTAGGGTTAACATCTATAAGGATAGAGGAAATTATGCAGCTGCATTCCGTGTAATTGCGTCAAAAGTTCCTACTTTTAAAGAGTTAGGTTTGTCTGATACAGTTAGAAAAATTGCTGAGAAACCACGTGGATTAGTTCTTGTAACAGGTCCTACCGGTTCAGGTAAATCAACTACATTGGCAGCAATGATTAACTATATTAACGAAACTCGTTCAGAACACATTTTAACGATTGAAGACCCTATCGAGTTTATTCATCCTTCAAAACGTTCAATTATTCACCAGAGAGAGTTGGGTCAGGATACAAGAAGTTTTGCGAACGCTCTTAAATCAGCACTTCGTGAAGATCCGGATATCATTCTGGTAGGTGAAATGCGTGATTTGGATACTATCCGTTTAGCACTAACAGCTGCTGAAACAGGCCACTTAGTATTTGGTACTTTGCACACCTCTTCAGCATCACAAACTATTGACCGTATTGTTGACGTATTTCCGGAAGGTCAACAACAACAAGTTCGAGTTCAATTGTCTAATTCGCTTGTTGCAGTATTCTCACAAACTTTGTTACCGTTACTTCAAGCGGATGGTACAAAACAAGGTCGTGTAATGGCTCAAGAAGTTATGTTGGTAATTCCTGCAATTGCAAACTTGATTAGAGAATCAAAAGTTGCTCAGATTTATTCAACAATGCAAACAAACTCCGGATTTGGCATGCAAACTCTTGAAATGTCGCTTCGTGATTTGTATATGAGAAAGAAAATCACTTTGGAAGATGCACTTGCTCGTTCAAGTCGTCCGGAAGAATTCAAACGTGGTTTGCAAAATTCATAGTTTTAAATTTAATTATAAACAAGAAAGGAATGGACTTTGTTCATTCCTTTTTTGTTTATAATGTTATGGGATGCGCTTCAAATAAAAAGGCACTTCATTATTTAATGAAGTGCCTTTTTTATATAAGTTTCTTTCTACAGATCATGCCAGCTTGGTGATTGATGAATATCATGGTGATATCTTTCATCACTATCTTGAGCCGGATCAAGATATGAATAGCTATTTTTCAAGAAGTTAACAAATTTGTTGTTGCTGTATTTCTTCTCATACAAAGGTTCGCTAGGCTTGCCATCTACGCGATTTTTCATCATTAAAACTTCTTCAGCAACTGCTTCTGAATAACCGCCATTAATCATGTATTCTGGTTCTGTCATTTGTGCAGGAGTAACATCTGCATTTGCTCTAACGCAAACAATCGCAAATAAAGCTAAAACTAATAATAAATTTTTTCTCATAACACCCATTCTTATTTAACTGAACTATATGATTCCATTATAATATTTTCTAATGAATTAATCAAGTCGGCTTCGGGAACTCTTGCTATAATTTCTCCTTTTTTGAAAATATAGCCTTCTTTTATTGCTCCTGCTATACCAAAATCTGCATGACGGGCTTCCCCTGGACCATTTACAGGACATCCCATAACAGCAATCGTAATTGGTAAATCTAAATTTTTGAATTTTTCTTCGACTTGTTTTGCTAATCCGATTAAATCAATCTGTGTTCTTCCGCAAGTAGGGCAAGAAATAAAGTTCACACCTTTTTGACGAAGATTTAAAGCTTTTAATATTCCAAAACCGGCATGTACTTCTTCTACAGGTTGTTCAGTTAGAGAAACTCTTATTGTGTCTCCAATACCTTCGCTCAAAAGTGTTCCTAAACCAATTGATGATTTAATTAAACCTGATTTTAGTGTTCCGGCTTCTGTAACTCCTAAGTGAAGCGGATAATCAACTTTTTTAGCCATTAAACGATAAGCTTCAATTGTAGTTGGAACATCAGAAGATTTTAGCGAAACTTTTGTGTTATAGAAATTCAAGTCTTCCAAAATCTCTAAATGTCTCATTGCGCTTAAAACCATTTTTTCATGAAGCGGAATATCCATTTCAGCAAATTCTTTTTCTAAAGAACCTGCATTTATGCCGATTCTAATAGGTACTTCGTGTGCTTTCGCCGCTTCTACAACCTTAATTGTATGTTCTTTTTTCCCAATGTTTCCGGGGTTGATTCTAAGAGCATGGATACCATTCTCAATACAAGTTAAAGCTAATCTGTAATCAAAATGAATATCTGCAACTAATGGAACAGGAGATTTTGCAACAATATCCTTTATCGCAGCGGCTGCATCTTTATTTAAGACTGCAAGACGTACAATTTCACATCCGGCAGAAGCAAGTTCGCTGATTTGGTCTAATGTTTTTGCTACATCTCTTGTGTCTGTATTACACATTGATTGGACGCTAATAGGAGCGTTTCCTCCGATTTTAACGTTTCCTATTGAAATTTGTTTTGATTTTCTTCTATTCATAATGATTTGAGTATAGCACAAAAATAAAAAAGTTACCGATTGTAACTCGTTTTCTTGACTTGAACCTTTATTTAAAGTATCTTGAAAAGTGTACGTTCGTACACTTAATAGACACTAGAATAACTTAGGGAAGAGAAATATGGATTTTACAACACTAACTATCGACGTTTTAAAAATGCTTTCTGTTGCAGGAAGTTATGGTATTGGGATTATTTTATTAACAGTTCTTGTTAGAGCTGCTATGTGGCCATTAGGCTTGTCGCAACAACGTTCTATGAGAACTATGCAAATGTTGCAACCTAAAATGAAGGCTATTCAAGAAAGATACAAAAGCAATCCTCAAGTAATGCAACAAAAAATGATGGAATTCTACAAAGAACATAAATTCAATCCAATGGCAGGATGTTTTCCATTGCTTATTCAAATGCCAATTTTCATTTTGTTGTATTCAACATTAATGAGTCCACAATTTATTCAAATGGCAGGCGACTCTCATTTCTTGTTCATTAATAGATTAGATGCAACTTTAAAAACTTCTGCCGGTGTTTCACATGATGGAGTTTTGGGTGTTGCAAAATACGATACATTTATGGCTGGTAAAACAGCAAAAGTTTACTTGAAAGGTGTTGAAGAGCCTTTATTAAACGTAAAAGTTGTTAAACCGACTAAAGCTGTTGAAGTTCAAGGTGAACTTACTCCAGGTGAAAATGCAGACTTCAAAGTTAGCCTTGATAGTTTGAATTTGAAATTTAGTCAACTTGACCAAATTGAAAAAGCTGAAATTGATGTAACCGATGCTCAAACAAAAGAAACTGAAACATTAAACTTTGAAAGAAAAGACGGTATCTTAATCAGTTCAATTCCTACAAAGGAAATGAAAGCTTCATTCCATTATGATGTATTATTGTTAATCGCATTATTCGCCGTAACAATGGTATTCTCTCAAAAAGCTATGATGGCAATGAATAAATCATCACAACAAGATCCTGCACAAGCAGCTATGCAAAAATCAATGAATACGTTTATGCCAATTATGTTGACATTTACATTCGTAATCATTCCAATTCCTGCTGGTGTGCTTCTTTATTTGATTTCAAGTAATATTTTTCAAGTAGTACAAACTTTGGTTATTAACAAACAACTAGAAGCAGAAGATGCAAAAAAAGAAGCTAAAGTCGATGATATTGATATAGCTAACGCAAAACAGATTAAAGAAAAATAAATTTAAAATAGATTACCCTCCCCTTGAGGGAGGGTCGAAATCTTTGATTTCGGGGTGGGGTATAACATGTTACTATCAGAATTTGATTATCAATTACCGGAAGAACTAATCGCGCAACGACCGACAGACAAGCGCGAGAATTCTCGTATGATGGTTCTAAACCGCGATGAACATAAAATCTTAAACAAGCATTTCTATGACATTGTAGATTTGTTGGATGAAAATCATATTTTGATATTAAATAATACAAAAGTTATTCCTGCTCGTCTTTACGGCTATAAAGATACAGGTGCAAAGATTGAGGTTTTCTTACTTAAAGAGAGAGAAAACAAAGAATGGGAAGTTTTGATTAAGCCATCTAAGCGCGTTAGAGTCGGCACTGTTATTAAGATTTCTGATGAATTATCATGTGAAGTAAAAATGCCTTTGCCTGATGATGGTAAATGGCTTGTTCAAATGGTTTATGAAGGCGATATCTTCGAGATTTTACATAGAGTAGGAAATATCCCGCTTCCGCCATATATTGAACGTAAAATGTCAAATGAAGAATTGAAAAAGCTTGATTTTGAACGTTATCAAACAGTTTACGCAAAAGAAGAAGGCTCTGTTGCTGCTCCTACCGCGGGTTTACATTTTACACAAGACATCTTGAAAAAACTTACAGATAAAGGCGTTCAAATAGGATATGTTACTTTAAATGTAGGTATTGGAACTTTCAGACCTGTTAAATGTGATAATATCTTAGACCACCACATGGATTCTGAAACTTTTGAAATCACGCAAGAAACTGCAGATTTGATTAATAAAGCAAAACAAGAAGGTAAAAAACTTGTAGCGGTTGGAACAACAAGCGTTAGAACGTTGGAAACCGCTTACAAATTGTTTGGTGGAATTCAGGCATGTAAAGGTGCTTCTGAGCTGTTTATTTATCCGCCTTATGAATTCAAGGTTGTTGATAAATTGATTACAAATTTCCACTTGCCAAAATCAACACTATTAATGCTTGTAAGTGCTTTGGCGACAAAAGATTTTATATTTGAAGCTTATCATGAAGCTATAAAAGAAAAATATCGTTTTTACAGCTACGGCGATTGCATGTTTATTAATTAAAAGACTAATCTTCGGTAAAATTTCATGCTATAATCAATAAGGTATGAAACGTTTTATCCGAAAATTATTTTCAAAAGTTACGCTTGTGATTCTGATTTGCATTTTGGCAATTCTGACCTTTTTCTTTTGGGGTTGGATAGAAAAACAAGCGCTTAAAGTTAAAGGCACATACCTCATTTATAAAGGTGATCAGGCTTATAGTCAAGATAATATGGCAAAAACTCTTGAGTTTTACCAAGAAGGTTTAAAACTTTATCCCGAACATTACGAAGCATGGTTTAACCTCGGAAATATTTATGCCGTTTATGAAGATTATTTTGCAGCTGTAGATGCGTATGAACAAGCGATAAAACATAATCCAAAGTTTGTTATGGCGAGAATGAATTTAGGGATTGTATATTCTGAGGATTTAGGATTTTTTGATGAAGCAATTGACCAATTTGATACAATAACTCAACTAAAAATATGGAAACTCTGGATTCCGTTTGTTTATTCTAATGTAAAAAGCGTTAGAGCAAATCGCGGGATTGCTTATTATAACAAAGGTGTAGCGTACAAACAAAAAGCGGTTTATCTTCCTCTTGAAAAAAAATATTTGGCATATCAGTTTTTAGGTGATGCTATAGAAGCTTATACAAAATCTTTGAAATTTCTTAAAAAGAACTATGATGTTTATTATAATAGAGCAGTAGCACATCATTTGCGCGGTGAATACAAAGAAGCAGGTCTGGATTACTGTAGAGCGATTGATGTTGAGCCTATGCGCTTTGATTCTCACTACAATTTAGCAGTGCTTTTGAGACAGTTAAACCGTTATAATGATTCATTAAGCGAGCTTCAAAAAGCCGCAATGCTTATTATAGAAGAGCCTGATTCTTCGACATTACAATCTGCATATATTTTTAATTTGTTGAACGAAGTTTCAAGAAAACTAATTTCCAGCGATGATTATTACGCACAAAAAGTTACTGATGAGCCGACAGCCGGTATAAATTATACTTATGTAAATGGTAAAATCGTTCCGGATGAAGAATTTGATAAAGCAATTCTAAAAAACTTTAGAACTTGTGGCGGATTTGAGTATTTTAAAGCTGAAGAAATTGATGAGGATAGTGATTTTTAATGGAAAATAAAGAACTTCATTTTTTAGCAAAAATTTCAGATGTTTTGACAAAAGAAGTTGATACGACAGAATTAGTATCAGAACTCCAAGCTGTTTTATCAAGCTTTGTTAAAATCAACAAAATAAAGCTTTATGTTTTTGATAACGTAACTTCAACTATGCGCGATTGTGCTGATAGCTGGAATGTTATAGAAGACACTTCCGAAATCTATTCTGCTTTTGAAAATATAAAAGAACACGATTTTGTAATCAATTCAAAGGCTTACAAACTTCCACCTTCAATCGGTGAAATATCTTTCAAAATCAATTCTCTATTTATGCCTATTCTTAAAGAAGGTAAGGTTTTTGGACTTGTTGAATTAGGTTTTGATGCAGACACTTCTATTGATATGGAATTTCTGTTCTTGATGAAGATTTTTGTATCACAAGTTTCATTGAAACTTCAAAATATAGTTTTGAATGAACAATCAAAAATTAATGTAGAATTTCACGATTCAATGAAAAATATTGCAAAAATTATTGAAACGCAATATGAATTAAACTATATTG
Source organism: uncultured Candidatus Melainabacteria bacterium (assembly GCA_934757245.1). Lineage (GTDB taxonomy): Bacteria > Cyanobacteriota > Vampirovibrionia > Gastranaerophilales > Gastranaerophilaceae > CAG-196. Next base: position 1,154 of record CAKVLH010000019.1, on the reverse strand, counting down.
TACCTTTGATAGGTGAAATGCTTGATAGATTTATTTCAGACCATTTAATTTATGTGTTCTTAAAACAGGATAACGAATATAAGCTTGTTTGGCCAAAGGCTTGTAAGGACGAAAGAATATACGAAACTCTTAAGCAATTGACGCCGGAAACGAATTATATTTTAACATCTGACGATAAAATCGGGGCATTTCCTCTAACGTCGGACGGTGAAATTACAGGCTGTATTGTTGCAAGAAGCACTTTAGACAAGCTTTCTAAACGTGATATAAGTTATTTAGAGCAACTGACAAGGCAGTCAGCGATTACTATAAATCGTGCCAATACTTATTCAAAAGTTTTGCAGTATGCAACTTTGGACGCTTTAACAAACTTGAATAACAGACGCCAATTTGAAGTACGTTTGAAGCAAGAAATTGCAACTACAAAACGTCAAAAAAATCCGCTTTGCGCAATGATGATTGATATCGATTTCTTCAAAAAAGTAAACGATACGTATGGTCATGCAAGTGGTGATGCGGTTTTGAGAACTGTTGCATCAATTATTAAAGAACACTTGAGAGAATCTGATATTCCTTCAAGATATGGCGGAGAAGAGTTTGCTGTGCTTCTTCCATATACTCATATTGAAGAAGCGAAAATTGTTGGAGAGCGTCTAAGAAAGGCGGTTGAAGAAACTCCTATTCCTATTGACAAAAAAAATATAAATGTAACAATAAGTATGGGTTTAGCCGAATTTAATGTAAAAGAAACCGGTGAAGAATTATTCAAACGCGCTGACAGTGCGCTATATGAAGCTAAAGAAGGCGGAAGGAACAGAGTATGTGTAGATTTAAGTGCAAATCACTAGACGATACAAAAAAACTTGCGTATAAGTTCGCAAAACTTGTTGAAAATGACGGCTGTTTTGTAAACCTTTTTGGAGAAATCGGAGCCGGAAAAACAGCGTTTGTAAAACTTGTAGCTGAAGCTTTGGGTATCAAAGAAAAAGTTACAAGTCCAAGTTTTGTAATTCTGAATGAATACTATAGCGCATCTATTCCTGTTTATCATTTTGATTTGTATAGGCTTGAGCATGCCGGCATTAAAACGATTACGGACGAACTCAGAGAATATTCTACCGGCAAAAAAATTACTTTTGTAGAATGGGCAGAAT
>CAKVLH010000018.1 GCA_934757245.1 uncultured Candidatus Melainabacteria bacterium | reverse complement strand
TATTCTTTGCCCCATTGTTGCATAGAATCGAGAACCGGACGAAGAGTATAGCCAATATCCGTCAAATAATATTCAACTCTCGGCGGTAATCCTTCGTACTCCTCTCTTACAACGAGCCCGTCTTCTTCAAGTTCCTTCAAACAATTTGTCAAAACTTTTGCAGTACAACCTAAATGTTTCTTTAATTCAACAAAGCGCATTTCTTTTTTTAATAATTCTTTAATAATAAGAAGTTTCCATTTTGCGCCAACAAGCTGCAATAAAACACTAACGGGATTAACTGCTAAATCTTTGTACTGCAATTATTTGTCCTCTTTAACTTTTTCAGCATCTGTCCAAAGTTCTTTTAATTTTTCTTTAATCCCCATTCTGCTAAACCACTTGATTACAAATCTCTCTTCGTAACCGAGTCCACCATTAATTTTTGAACAATCTGCAAGATTAAAAACAGCTTCCGATATTGAAATACGGATAAAAAAGTGCGGTTGAACATATTTTGCAGGATCCATCCAAACTTTAATGTTATTATATTTTGCAACGTTAGTAGAGCGTACGTTATGAGCATCTGATTGTTCTTGAATAATAAAACTTTTTAAACTGTCTTCCATATCTTTAAATGTAGCCATTTTTAATCCTTAATTTTAATTCTACTAATTATTCAAACTGTGAATAGGTGCAGGAATTCTACCACCACGTTCTACAAACCCAGCTGAAGATAAGTTGTTTACATTCATAATTGGAGCTTCGCCCAACAAACCGCCGAATACAACTTTATCACCAACCTTCTTATTAGGAGCAGGAATTAATCTTACGGCAGTCGTTTTCTTATTTATCATACCGATTGCCATTTCGTCCGCAATCATACCCGCAATTGTTGAAGTCGGCGTATCTCCTGGGATTGCAATCATATCTAAACCTACAGAACATACGCAAGTCATAGCTTCTAATTTATCGAAAGTCAAATACCCTTTTGTTGCTGCTTCAATCATGCCGGCATCTTCCGAAACAGGAATAAATGCGCCGGAAAGTCCGCCAACATAAGAGCTTGCCATAATACCACCCTTTTTCACTGCATCATTAAGCATAGCCAAAGCTGCTGTAGTTCCATGCGCGCCTGCGTGTTCTAAGCCCATTGCTTGGAAAATTTCTGCAACGCTATCACCAATCGCAGGTGTTGGTGCTAACGATAAATCAATTACACCGAACGGCACATTCAATCTTTTAGCCATTTTACGGCCGATTAATTCGCCTGTAGCAGTAATTTTGTAAGCAGTTTGTTTAATCTTGTTAGACAAAACGCCCAAATCAGCTTTTTTGTCTAAATCTAAAATTGCTGCTCTAACAACCCCTGGACCGGAAACGCCAATATTTAATGCACATTCCGGCTCTCCATAACCGCAATAAGCGCCTGCCATAAACGGATTGTCGCTTACAGAATTACAAAATACAACAAGCTTTGCAGCACCTAAGCCGTCTTTATCAGCAGTTAATTCTGCGGATTTTTTAATAGTTTCGGACATTTTTAAAACTGCATCCATATTAATTCCGGCTTTTGAAGTTCCGACATTTACGGAAGAACATAATCTGCTTGTAGAAGCCAACGCTTCGGGAATTGCTTCGATTAAAGCTCTATCACCTTGTGTAAATCCCTTTTCTACTAAAGCTGAAAACCCGCCAACAAAATCTACACCAAGATTATTCGCGCATTCATCAAGCGTTTTTGCAATTTTAACGTAATCTTTAACTTTACAAGCTTCACCAACCAATGAAATCGGAGTTACAGCGATTCTTTTATTTACAATTGGAATCGAATAATCGTTTTCAATATCATTTGCATAATTCACAAGGTTGTGCGCATATTTGTCTAATTTGTATTTTATTTTGTCGCAAACGACATTCACATCTTCACTCAAACAATCTCTAAGGCTTATTGTAAGCGTTACAGTTCGGATATCGAAGTTGTGAAGCTTAATCATATTAATGGTTTCTAAAATTAAATTTTCGTCAAATATTGTCATAATCATTCCCTACACTATTTTAGTTTAGTGTAACACAATTAGTAAGAAAAATGAAGACACAGAAAAGACTTAACTCATTTTTATTTTTTTCAAGTACAATAGTTATATGGGAAATAACTTTCGCCAAATATTTAACTGGAGGTTGAACAGAATATGCTAGTTGTTATGAACAGCCACGCGACTGAAAAAGACATTAAGCGCGTAGAATTATTTATAGAATCAAAAGGCTTTGAAGCAAGAGTTTCACACGGTGAAGCAAGAACAGTAGTTCACGCTATCGGAGTTAAAGAAGTTGACCAAAGAGACTTCGAACTTTTGCATGGTGTAGATGAAGTTATTAAACTTTCTACTAACTATAAACTTGCTGCCCGCGCTTGTCAAGGTAAAGATACAGTTGTAGAAGTTAACGGCGTTAAATTTGGCGACAAGTATACAGGTTTAATCGCAGGCCCTTGCACAGTTGAATCTTACGACCAAATGGATGCAACGGCTCAAGAATTAGCAGAATCTAACGTTAAAATTATTCGCGGTGGTGCTTTTAAACCGAGAACAAGCCCTTATGCGTTTCAAGGTTTGGGCGAAGAAGGTTTGAAGATTATTAGAAGTGTTGCTGATAACCATGGAATGGCTGTAACTTCTGAAATTATGGAAGTATCACAATTGCCTTTGTTTGAAAAATATGTAGATATTCTTCAAGTTGGTGCAAGAAATATGCAAAACTTCAATTTGTTGAAAGAATTAGGACACGCGCATAAACCTGTAATTCTTAAACGAGGCTTATCTTCTACTTATGAAGAATGGTTGATGTCAGCCGAGTATATTATGGCTGGTGGAAACAACCAAGTAATTTTATGCGAACGCGGTATTAGAACATTTGAAAAATATACAAGAAATACTTTAGACTTAACCGCAATACCTGTAATCAAAAAATTGAGTCATTTGCCAATTATAATTGACCCTTCACACGCAACAGGTTTAAGAGATAAGGTTGAGCCAATGTCAAGAGCCGCTGTTGCAGCAGGTTGCGACGGTTTAATAATTGAAGTTCACCACGATCCGGATAGAGCTATTTGTGATGGTGCGCAATCACTTTATCCTTGGCAGTATGATTTGTTGTACAAACAAATTAAACAAATCGCACCAATTGTCGGAAAAGAAATAATTTAGAGAGTTAATAATACCCTCCCAAGGGAGGGTATGCGCTTGCGATATCCATGTAAACGTGTCTCATCCCTATCCTTTTTCAATTCAACATGGAGAGGGAAACGAGAAGGCGAGAAAGGTATTATTTTTATAATTATTGTTGGGCTGAAAGCCCAACCTACTACTTTCTTGCTGAATAACCGTCAAATATTACTGCAATTTTATATTTTTCATATCCACTCTAGAAAAATATTCAGGAATTTTACCATTCCAAAAATCTCGCAAAATAACCGTCAACTTACTTTCGGGTTTAATACCAATATGCCTATCCCAGAATGAGCGTCTTTGATATGGACTTTCTGCGACAAAATTTTCATTCGGAACTAATAATTCTTTATCTAAATTTGCAATTGTTCTTTTTGTTAAATCACAAGCAACCGCTTCGTGAGGTCCTGTTGCAGCATAATTACAAATTTTTCTGCTTAATATACCACCATTGCGCTCTTGAAAAGCTTGCACGTTTTCATTCTTTGCAATTGTAAACAAAAATTCTAACACCTTTTGAGGTTTTAGGTTTTTTATCAAATTTGACTCATGCATAGCATGTGCAAATTCGTGGAAAACCGGCTCCAAAAAGAAGTCCGAAGTCGCATTTCCTCTTTCAAACATCATTTCAGCACATTCATTAAGCTTCTCCCAGAAGTGATTACCGCCTTGATAATTAAATTCTGAGAATTCATTAAAAAAGATTGTTTTTTCAGGAGTAACATCGTTTGTTCCATATTTTTTTGTTGGAACAAGATTTATAAATCCAAGAGAATCTTTATCCAGAAAAGATTGTTGTGAGAAATCCTCAACAAAAACCCCTTTTGGCAAACCTAATTTTGCACCAAAGCGTTTATTAATCTCATTAATAATTTCAACAGATTTTAATGAACACCACGCTAACATCTTGTTGCCTTTAAAATCTGATTGAATTCCTTGTTTTTGTAGAGCTTCAGAAACTTTCGCAACATCTACAGAACGTATCTTGCTTCGCATCGCTGAAGTTAAACCTGCGCGAAAATTTGGGTTGATATATTGATTTTGAATTTCCATACCGTTAATAAAACCTGTAAAAAATAAATTTGCTACCTAAAAAACAATTTTTATACAGTTTTTTCTAATGCTGTGTAAATTTCCGGTGCAATTTGACCGTTTTCAACATCTTCTTTAATAATTTCTAACGCTTCATTTCTATTTAAAGGCTCTTTATAACTGCGTTTTTCTCTCAATGCAGAGTATTTATCTGCTGTCGCAAGAATTTGCGCCGAAATATCATGAGTATAATCTTCTCCCACACTCGGATAACCTGTTCCCTGTGGATTTTGGTGGTGATATTTTATCAAATTTAAAACATTCTGTTTAACGCCTTGTTGTTTCAAAAGCTCGTAACCCAACTCTGAATGCAAATCCATGATTTTCTTTTCTTCGTTTGTTAATTTGCCATTCTTGTTCAAAATCTTTTCCGGAATCAAAGCTTTTCCATAATCATGAAGCATTGCAGCTTGTTGCAAATCCATTAAATTCACTTGCGCCTTCATTTCTTGCGGAAGTGCCGAATACATTTTTGCCGCAGTAACACGTGTATCCATTAAATGTCCGTTCTTTAAATCCTCAAGCTCCTTCATATTAACTTTTAAAGGAATTTTGTTTTCACGCAAAATTTGCATAACTTGCGGATTAGATTTTGCAAGTTGAGTTATCGTATTTTTATCTGCGAAATTGTCGTACAGAGGATTTGAATTAAACGAATCCTTGCGTAGAGAAGATACGTCAATATATGAATTTGGCGCAGTCGCTCTAAACTGAACTTTGGGGATATTTATGCTATTGAATATCGGATTAATATAATTCATTTTCTACCATACACACGATTAACAAGTGCAATTTTGCAACTTTGTTAAAACACTACACTTTATAATCATGTAAAGTATTTTCTTAATGAAAAATTGCGCAAAAGTCTAACGAGGTTAACATTTTGTTACATTTTTAATATCAAACAGTTTCAATCTTGTTGGGAGAATAAATGCACAAGAATTGTTTATTTAAAGATTTTAAGTTATAATAAGGTTAAGAACATTGAAAATTATAAGTACGTGGGGATGTACTGGTTTTGACGCCCGTCCGGCGAGGACAATGGGCAAGCCGAAAATGCGTAAGCATTTGAGGTGGAGTCGAGAAAAACAGTGTCGTGTTGCGATTAGCAATACGAGCAGGTTTTTCGAGCGGAGCCGTCTTCCCTTAGGTTCTACATTTCATGGGGATGTACTGGTTTTGACGCCGTGATTGGTAGATCCGGATTGCGAGTACGGGCGCTGTTCCCGTTTATCAACGAGCAAAACAAATTAAATGACAACAAAGTTGTTTCATTAGATGCTTTCAGAGCTCAAAAGCTTGCTGCTTAATTGGTAGCGCATCCCTCTGACTTGACCAGCTTGCCGTTAAGTTAGATGAAAACATGCAAGATGCAATGCGCAAATGATGGTATGCGCATCAAGTTTAACCATTGGAGGTTAGGCTTCCGCAAAAAGTCTTTGGCTTAATTCAGGTTTTGTAATTTCCCTTATTAAGTTGAGCTAATAAATTACTACACTCGTAGATGTTCGTTTTTATCCACGATGGACGTGGGTTCGACTCCCACCATCTCCAGATTTTTTCAAATTTGAATATTAATTATAAATATGAAATTTAATTCTGCGCACGAAGCATTTAAGTTTGTGCTTGAACAACATAATATTAAAGAAATTTTTATCCCGTACTATTTATGTGATGTAATGCGGCACGCAATTTTTCAAACAAATACAAAGCCCATTTTCTACCACATTGATGACAATTTTTTACCACGAAATACATTTCCAACAAATGCATATATACTTTATCCAAACTATTTTGGAATTTGCGACAAGAATGTAGAAAAACTTGTTTCCAAATACCCTAATTTAATTGTCGATAATGCGCACGCATACTATGCGGAACCAAGTGGCTTTGCAAGTTTCGACTCTGAAAAGAAATTCTTGCCAGTAGAAAATGGTTCAAATTTGTATTACGGAAATGCGAAAAAAGATGTAGATTTAGACTTAAAGCGTCGTGAAAAATTTTTAGTTTGGCACACAAAGTTGCAAGCAAAAAACTGTCTGGATATAGATATAACAGAAAATAGTGTTCCTTTTTGCTATCCGTTTTTGGCGGATTCAATAGAATCTGCGGACGCTCTCGCCCAACAGCTTCAAACGGATGGCTTAACGATATACCGATATTGGAATCCGCTTCCACCGACTTATAACGAATACAAATTCTACAGCAGGCTGGTTCCAATCCCTCTAAACTAATACAAGCAATATTTAATTGCTTCAATCATAGATTCAGGATTTGCAATGTTTTTACCTGCAATATCAAACGCTGTTCCATGACTAGGTGAAGTTCTAACTATATCAAGCCCGATTGTCATATTTACAGTTTTTTCGGAAGCTACTGCTTTAATCGGAATTAAGCCTTGGTCGTGGTAACAAGCGATATAGCAATCATAAGGCGCTTTTTCGCCTTTCAAATAACTCTGTACTCCGCCGATAAACAAAGCATCCGCAGGAAGTGGATTTGTAATATTAATACCACGATTTCTCACAGCTTCAATTGCAGGAATAATTGTTTTTTCTTCCTCATCACCGATAATGCCATTTTCGCCGGCGTGTGGATTCAAAGCACATAAAGCAAATGAAGGCTTTTTGATAAGCAATTTATTTTGAAAATAGCTTCTTAATCTTTCGACTTTTTCGATAATAACTTCTTTGGTTAAAATTGCACTAACATCTTTTAATGCGCAATGTCTCGTAAGAAGCAACACTCTAAAATCTTTCGATACGAATAGCATTTCAGCCTTTTGTCCATTGTGCGCCAAAAACTTTTCTAAAACTTCTGTTTGTCCGTTGAAATTATGTCCTGCTAAGTGCATAGCTTCTTTTGAAGTCGGAGCTGTAACAATAAATTTAGGCTTAATTTCGCAAGCTTTTTTTAGCGCTCTAAATGCGAAATCACCCGCACTAGCAGAAATTTCTCCTGGAACAATCTTTTCGGGATAATCAATTTCAATAACTTCATAATTATTTTTTAACGCAGAACCGCCGGAATATGTATTCAGAACTTTCGAATTAGAAATAATCACGATATCTTTTGACGGTAAATTTAACAAGTTCAACGCCTTAATCGTAATTTCTGCACCAATTCCATTTGGATCGCCTGTTGTGATTGCAATTTTATGTGAGTAATTATTCATGATGTTTAAAATAATCCAAAATGTCGATTAATGTTTTTGTATTGCCTAAGTTGCCGGATTTTGTAACAATCCAGCGATTATTAATATCTGAACATATTGAAATAGCAGGAGCAACTTCATCTACCAACTTCAATTCGTTTGATTTAATAGCTTTACAACACTTATAAGAAGTTTCGCCACCTAGTGTAATAAGGATTACATCAATTTTTGCCAATACTTTTTCTGTTAACACAGATAAGAAATCAGTAATCTTAGCAGCTAATTTGTCTTTCGTAAGTTCTGCATTAAACGAATCTTCTGAAAAGCCGTCGAAGTTCGCAATCAAATGCGAAGTATGCACGACAACTGTAATACCACTACTTAGATTTCTATAAACTCTATCGACTAAATCATCAGTTACACCGTCTAAAATATCTTTTACGCCTAACGCAATAAAATTAACATTTTCAATATCATCAGATTTTTCAAGTTTTGCGATTTGTTCCGCAGTTATTTGCGTAGCTGTTCCCGATACAACAAACTTAGGCAACTTTTCTAGTTTTAGTGGTTCGCGTTCTTTTTCAATTCCTGATAACCAGAATTTGCCAAGAACTTGCGCACCGGCTGCTGTTCCTGTTGGTAAAAGTTTTTTATCGCACTTTTTAATCGCAAGCGCAATTTGCTCAATATCCGTAATTGAAGTTGCATCCGCAACTATAAGTTTTTTGCCCTCTTTAATCAATTCGTTAATCTTTATTAAAATCGGACCGGCACCGTTCATTACAGTTTTTAAATCGACTGTACCAACTAAACCTTTTTGTTTCTCATCAAGTTGAGACGCTAGAAGCGTAGGAACATGCGATTCCAAAATTGGTGAATGCGGGTCCATTGCCATTTCGGTTCTACCTAACGGAACTCCTTTTAACAAATGATATCCGCCAACGGTAATACGTCCTTCTTGAGGGAACGCCGGCATAATAATCGCGGCATCATAATCCAAAATTTGTAACATTGTTAATGTTTCTTTTGCGATATGACCGCGAATTGTTGAATCAATTTTTTTGTAATAATAATCGAATGAAAAATTATCAACAAACGCTCTTACAGCTTTTTCAACTCTTTCTACAGCTTCCCAATCTTCTACATTTCTTGATTCTGAAGAAAGTGCCCAAACTTCTGTATCCGCTTTATCTTGCGGTATACATTCACTATCCAAAAGAATTTTTGTATTTGCACCACGCAAATGAAACTGCAAAGCTGTATCATTTGCACCGGTTAAATCGTCAGCAATTATTCCTACAATATCAGAAAATATCATTATTGTTGTTCAGCATCCCTTTTTGAGCCTAATAATCTTACATTATTAGCTACTATTAAAAATCTTTCTCTTTCTTCACCACTTTGGTCTGTCCATTTGCTGATAGAAATTCTACCGTCAACAACCACTTGGCGACCTTTTTTGATATATTCACCGGCGAATTCAGCTTGTTTATCCCAAACCTCTATATTATACCAATCAGTAGTTTCAGCTTTCGTTTTTCTATCCCAGCGGTTTACAGCCAAAGAAAAAGTTGTTTTAACTTTGCCTGATTCAAAATATTTGATTTCCGCATCTTGTCCTGCTCTACCAATGATAGTTGCTGTATTCATTAATTATCTCCTTAATTATTCAAGTATGAAAATATTATAGCATAATACTTGCAGATTAGTAGCATGCTTTTATACCTTGTTAAGCTTCTTTACATTTTGATTAAGATTTTCAAACTATCTTTTGATTTATTCGCTTCAAAAGCTTCCAACGCATCATCTATAGAGTAAACTCCGCTTATAAAATCTGAAAAATCAATTTTATTATTTTTTAGAAGCCTTAGTGCAGGTGGGAATTGTCCACAACGAGAGCCTAATACTGTAATTTCGTCTATTACAATCGGTGCCAAATTAAGTTCTTTGCCGGAAGCAACTGTACTTTTTAGAACTAAAACACCTCTTGGTTTTGTTAATGCCATTGAGGTTTCAAAACCGGAAGCCGAACCGGTTGCTTCTACCACAACATCATATTTTTTCTCAATCTTAAATTCGTTCAAAAGTTTTGTCTGAACTCCTTGTTTTGCAGCAATATCAAGTTTATTTTGGTGTTTGCCAACCAATAGTACATCAAAATTCTGCGCATTTAAAGTTAAAGCTGTGGTCAACCCCAACTTGCCGTCTCCCAAAACTACAACCTTTTTCATTGGGTCAATATGCAATTGTTCAGTAATTTCGCAAGCAGCCGCAAGCGGTTCGACAAAAACAGCTTGTTCATCGGTAACATTTTCAGGAACTTCAAACAAAACATTCGTCGGCATTGTCATGTATTCGGCAAAACAACCGTCTTTCTTCCAGATGCCTAAAGTGTGGCGATTTGGACAATGGCGATAATTTTTCTTTGCGCACCATTCACATTCAGGGTCGTTACAGCCATAGCTGATTTCTGCAACAACTCTTTTTCCAATTAAAGATTTGTCTTCATCATTAACATCTTCAACAACACCCACAAACTCGTGTCCAAGAATACCAACATAACCCATGTAGCCTTTAGTAATTTCATAATCAGTATTGCAAATTCCTGCAAGTGTAACTCTGATTAGCGCTTCACCTTTTTGTGGAACAGGTTTTGGGTAGTTTTTATCAAGTTTTAACTCGTTATCAAATACTATAGCTTTCATACAACCTCTTTTCTTTTTGTTTTAAGTATAAATCAAACCAGATAGTATTAGAAGAGTTTGTTGCGAATACGAATTGGTGCGCAAGTGTGCGCACCCTACCGCTGTGCCGAAAGCTACAGATGCGGGTGGGGGTTTATAAAAACATCAATTAAGTTAATTTAGTGCGAGAAAATTTATATATTATACTTCACAAATCTTACGCAATATGATACACTGACATGTAACACAAGGTATTTTGTGTTACATGTCTGCAACATATTCTTTATACAAGGAGAGCTTGATGAAAAAGACCGGATTTACCTTGGCAGAATTGTTAATTACACTGGGCATTATAGGTGTAGTGTCTGCATTAACGTTTTCCATTGCTACTAAGTTGATGCCGGACAAAAACAAAGTGTTGTATTTAAAAGTGTATGATACTATTGCTACCACAATCGGCAGTTTAAAAAATAATTCAAAGCTATATCCTATTTGTAGTAGTGAAAATATTGATTGTTCATTGCATCCACTTTTTAGTAATAGAAAGCCTTTAGTTGCTCCTTTTAACGATTCTAGTGATGAACGATTTACTGGTAATGCAAAATTATGTAATTTATTAGCATATAGTTTTGGGAATTTAGATAGTGCGAATTGTAGAGCTGATAGATATGTGTATGATAATTCGACTTTTGTTAATAATATTTCTTTTGCAACACAAAATGGTATACATTGGCTAATCTCACCTTATGAGTATTCCTATTCTGGTACAAATGCCAATTATCAAACTGATATTTGGGTTGATGTTAATGGTAGTGCCGAACCCAATTGCATATACTCGGATGATTGCCGAAAACCTGATAGATTCAAATTTATGATTGCAGCGAATGGAACAATTGTTCCTGCCGACCCAATGGGAGTTTTTTATTTAAAAACTCGGAAAACTTTTATAAACAATGCAAATAATGATATTGAAAATAGTGAAGTCCAAACTAATTTAACAGCTTCATTGGCAACATTTGGTTATAAAAAGTGTAATGATAACGTTGAAGATGATGATAGTGGTGAACAAATTTCACAAGAAACAATTGATAAACTTCGTGCTTGTTTTAATACATCAGGTCCTAAGGATTATACTTATGTTGATGGGAAAGCTACTTTTTGTGGTTTAATTTTTAATACTTATGAACAAAAATATAATCCAACAACAAAAGCTGTTGTTGTAACCTTAAAGTACCCAGCAACGTCAACTCTGACTTATAAACCGATTATAGATGTCGGTTATGGATATAATATAAGACTTGGTGAAATTTCAGATCCAACTTGTTCCATTCCAATAGGCGAAAAAAGTTGTTCTATTAATGAAGATTTATTTTTTAAGGCCTATATCGAAAAAAAATCATTGACAAACCCTACAGTAACTGAGCATATGATGATATATAATGTTCCAAGCATGAGGGGTGGAGGGGCTTCAAGTCAGGTAGCTTGGCTATCAGAACCTTATGAAGCAGTCGTATTTCCTCGCTTGGATACAAAATATATTTATGGCGGACACAATGAATGGGAACTGCTTCGGTATGATCGTCCTAACGTTGATGATTATTTGAAGTAGGTAAGGTTTTATCCTAACAAAATATTGCAAACAGGGTAGGGTGCGCACACTTGCGCACCGATAACTTCTTTGAAAACCTTTTTACTTAATAACTTTGCTTTGACTATATATTTTTTTTATTGTTTAATCTTGATATGCTTATTTCTATTTTAGAAAGAATTAATGAATTGTATGAGAGTTTTTTCGCCCCATTAGATACTCTTATAGAAAAACTCCCATTTGCAGATTGGGCTATTGATGCAGTTTGCGACAGCATTCACTTGTTACCATTTCTGTTTCTTGTGTTTGTAATAATTGAAATCATAGAATTCTATCACGCAGACAAAATTAACGCACTTCTTAAAAAATCAGGGAAAAGCGGAGTTCTGGTTGGAGCGTTAGCATCTATAATTCCGCAATGTGGTTTCTCAGTAATCGCGAGTAGCCTTTATTCAACAAGAATAATTACACGCGGGTGTCTTATTGCGGTATATTTGGCAACCTCAGATGAAACAATACCAATCCTACTTGCTACACCTGCAAAAGTATATTTAATAATTCCAATCGTTTTAATCAAGCTGTTTATAGGAATCACATGCGGATATTTAATAGATTTTATAACACCGCAAAAGACAGTTGCAGACCCAAATCCGATAGATATTATAGAAGAAGGTTGCTGCAAGCACGATATAGAACATGGAAGCAAGCGTGAATTAATTATTCATCCGATACTACACACCGCCAATGTATTTGCATTTATACTTGTAATAACATTATTCCTAAACTATTTCCTTGCAAACATTGATGTTGATTCTCTAATCAACGGCAGTAAGTTTTTGCAACCGGCAATTGCCGCTTTTGTAGGCTTAATTCCCAATTGTGCAGTATCAATTGGCTTAACTATGATGCTAATAAAAGGTACAATATCATTTGGTGCAGTAATGAGTGGTCTATTATCAAATGCAGGTTTAGGTTTGTTAGTTCTATTGAAAAATAATGATTTTAAAGACACACTAAAAATCATTTCAATTTTGCTCATCATAAGTATCGCATCAGGAATCATAATTAATTTATTCGTTTAATAAACTAGTAGCAATTTATTTTTTTACAAGTTTTAATAGAGTATGAATATCACATTTTTACAAAATAATTATAATCAAAAGCCGGCTTTCCAAGGTTACTCCAGAAACTTACACAAGACATTAAACCAAGTTTTGTTAAAAAATCCTGTAACCCAACAAGACGAGTTAATCTTATCAGATGCAATACGAAAAGCATATCCAACAATAATTACACCGGAAAAATTCATTGGACAAGGTACGCACAACTCTGTTTTTAAAATTACACGCCAATATGCAGCCAGAGTTTCTAACGACTTTGTAAATAGTGCTACTAGCTTATCCGGCAAAATCGAGCTTAGCAAAGGACTTTTCAGCAACCTAACAAACTATTTTGGCGAAGCTATTATAGAATTCGGACATTTTCAAATTCTAAAAAATCTCGGCAAACATATTCCTGCCGGAGTTCCGGACCATATTGCCAAACGTTTAACTCCAAACCAAGTTAGTAATTATTATTTAACAAAACATGTTCCAAGATTTGCGAAACTGGCACAAGGAAGCTACGATGATTTTGCACGAAATATGACAAAATTAAATGAAATCAAAACCGGCGAACATCAATATTGTGCGTTTGATTCCTTAAATCCAAATAACGTAGCCATAAAAAGAGGTAAATTATATTTAGTTGACGAAATCGACACACACCAAAATCGACCGTTTGCAAACACAACAGCCAAACTTCTGGAAGTTTTTATAAATAGAGCGACTCACGACCAATTATCGCCTATTGGAAATGATATTCAAGTAAAACTTGTAAGAAAAATATTTAAAAAAGTTGTAACATCAGCCTCAAAAGCAGAGCTTTTGCACGCAGATTCCGGTATTGATTTCAAAAACTGGAAATTAGCATTAGAAAGATGTAAAATTCAGAACGATGCGTCAGAGGTTCTTAATACAATTGAAACAATTGAGTATCAAGAAAAAGACCCTAAAAAGAAAATTGAAAAATTACACGCATATTTAAACAAATTATTTATACAAAATTAAATACATTATTTGGATGATGTAAAATTGCCAAGTAAGTTTTATTATTACATCATGGGAGAGTGTGTGTTAATGTTAAATCAAGCAATTTTGCAACCTACAATGTCAGAGTCCATCACAAAAAATTGGACGGAACAAGCTATTGAGTGTTATAAATTAAATGGCAACTGTCGAGAATGTTCGATTAGAAAAGCTCATTATACTTTTGATTGCCAGATGCCAAGAGTTGTTGAAGCTCTTAAATTACTCAACGGCGAACCTGATTAAAAAATTATAAAAAAAACGGATGACCTTCGGTCATCCGTTTTTAGTTTCAACTTATATCCAACTACTTGATATTTGAATAAGTCCAAGCATCGAATGTAGGAGTTTCAGAAATGTTTAATTCTTTCTTCTTTTCTCCTGCTGAGCAATCATCGTGAGCGATTGGCTTATACAATCTGTTGTAGTATTCAATTACCATTCTGTCAGAATTGAAGTAAGCTTCTGCTGTTCTGATAGCTTGTCTCATCATTCTAGCCCATTCTTGCTTGTTATTGTAGTAAGTTGGGATGATTTGATTTTCAATGATATCCATCATGCATCTGTGGTCAGCCCAATGTCTTTCTTCCCAAGGCATATCGTCATCGATTTCTGGGTATTCAACAGTGTAACCGTTGATTCCTGGGAATGTACCTTCAACTGTCCAACCATCAAATGTAGACAAGTGAAGTGCGCCGTTAGCGTTAGCTGACATACCTGAAGTACCTGATGCTTCGAATGGTCTCAATGGAGTGTTCAACCATACATCTGTACCACGTTTTAGCATACCTGAAAGTTGTAATTCATAACCAGGAAGAACAACAACATTCTTCAATGTGTGAGATCTGTTCAATAACTTGTTGAACATTTCTTTACCCATAACATCATCTGGGTGGAATTTACCAGCGAAGATGATTTGGATTTTGTTTTCATCTAACAATTTATTGATTCTATCTTTATCCATCAAGATTAACCAAGCACGTTTGTAATCAGCAAATCTTCTTGCCCAAGTGATTGTTAATACATCTGGGTTAAATCTCTTACCAGCTACGTTTGCAACATATCTGAATAATTCTTCTTTCATTTCACGTTTTGCAGCAAGTAATTCGTCGAATGATTTGTCGCCATTCATTCTCTTATCTTGCCAATAATGAAGGTTTACAGCGTTGGTGATAGCTCTGATTGGGCATCTGCCGTCAACCCATTCCCACATTTTGTTAGCAACTAAACCGTGAAGTTGAGAAACTGCGTTTGCAATTCTTGACATTCTTAAAGCTGCAACTGTTAATGAGAAGTTTTCACCACCTAATTGAATAGCTCTATCTCTAGAAGCACCAGCGAAGAAACCACCTTCTAACAATGTATCAACCCAGTGAACTTCGTTACCTGCAGCAACAGGAGTGTGAGTTGTGAATACAGTTTTCTTTTGTACTTCTTCAAGGTTGCCGTTGTATTGTCTTAACAATTCGAATGCAGCAGGAAGAGCGTGGCCTTCGTTCATGTGGATTACATCAAAGTTGTAACCAGCTGCTTGAAGAACTCTAACACCAGCGATACCCAAGATAGTTTCTTGAGCGATTCTGATTCTTTCATTTCCGTCATAAAGTTTATGAGAAATGCTCTTAGCCCAATCGCTGTTACCATCAATATCAGTTGTTAACAAGTAAACAGGGCAAGTTCCGAATAATTCAGGATCTACTCTGAATGCTTTAACTTTAACTTTTTCGCCGAAAGTATCAACTTCAACTGTGATACCTGTGTCAACTAAGTAATCATAATATTTTCTGATATATGCTACTTCAACGTTGCCGGAATGGTCGATTCTTTGGTCATAATAGCCATAAGACCATAACATAGTTACACCTACCATAGGCATTTGTAAGTAACCAGCTGATAACATGTGAGAACCAGCTAAAAATCCTAAACCGCCTGAATAAGTTTTAAGCGATTGATCCATTGCTATTTCCATAGAGAAATAAGCTACGTTTGGTAATGTCATAATTTTTTAAACCTTTTCTTTTGTGTACTACTTTTGGACTATTCGTCCACTAAAACTTTATACCAACAACATAACATTTTTTCAATCGTTTTATCAAAAAACTAGTCCGAAAAAATGAGTTTTATTGCTATAAGCATTGATATATTAGCTTTTGAGAAATGTTAAGTTTTATTACAAAATAATACTTTTGGGCTAGTAAAATAGTGTAACTCATACACTCTTGTGCAATAAAATGTCTTTTTGATGTTCCGGTTTTTTAATTTAAAATAAAATATTCCCCAACTATAGAATGCAAAAAATCATCCTGTGATTTTTAATAGCATTGGAGGATTTCTTATGTATCGCTTATTAATTTCGCTAGTTATATTTTCATTATTAACACCTGTGTATGCAGCCACAAGGACAATTGTTACTCAAAGTCCGTATTATTATAATCCAAATTTTAATCATGGATACGCTCGTCCACATTGGAACAACAGAATTCCTCCACAAAGACGTCCGTATTGCCATAATTGTTCGTCTTTTTCAGACATAAATGCATTGGAAAATTACACTCTAAATCGTAATTTTGCAAGAGAAAGCGACTTGCAACGTCTAGAACGTCTTGAAATGCAAGCATTTGGCGCACTACAGTCCGGAGATATAAATACAAGATACGATAATGTTCGAAGCGCAATTCTATCCCGTCCAAAACAGAATTACAAAACTTCGTTACTCCGCAATATAGGAAACTATTTTGGTGGACAAATGACCGGCTATACACCTTCTATGGGCTCGTCTAATCCGTTTGGATTTACGACCGGTTCATTTTCGCAATTCCCGACAACTTATGGCAACTCTGCTGTAACTGAATATTCTTCCCCGTTCGGTGGTAGGGGTTATACGATAAATAATTACAACACAGGTTCAAATGCCGGCATAAGAATCTTGGATTAGTAGAAAAACATGCTACAGCACCAATAAAAAGAGCGACAAACTTAGTAGTTTGTCGCTCTTTTAGAAAAATATAGTTTTTGTCGGGGGTAAAACCCCAACCTACATTTGATTTTCAACTATTTACGTAAGAAGTCCGGAATTTGAATGTCTGAGAAATTAGACATTGTTGGAGCTTTTGGTTGTTGCGTATTGTTGAATGCGCCTGAGAAGAATTCTGCTGCGCTGATTGAACGGTTTTCAACTTTTTCTTCGATTGGCATTTGAGATTTAAGTTCAAAACCAGTTGCGATAACTGTAATTTGAATTTCGCCTTGAATGTTATCATCAACAACAGCACCAATAATTACTCTAGCATCATCAAGAACTGCATCGTTAATAATGTTTGTAGCATCAGTAACTTCATGCAATGTCATATCTGGACCGCCTGTGATGTTAACAATAACACCAGATGCACCGTTGATTGAAGTTTCAAGAAGTTGAGAATTGATGGCAATCTTAGCAGCTTCAATAGCTCTGCCTTCGCCTGTACCACGTCCGATACCCATAAGAGCTGAACCAGATGCAGCCATTACGCTCTTAACGTCTGCAAAGTCAACGTTAATCAAACCAGGAATTGTGATGATGTCTGAAATACCTTGAACACCTCTTAGTAGAACTTCATCAACAACGATAAATGATTCTTGAAGTGATACACGTCTGTCAACAACATCTAACAATTTGTCGTTAGGGATAACGATAAGAGCATCAACAGATTCTCTTAATTTTTCAAGACCTTGTTGTGCTTGGTTTTGTCTTCTCTTACCTTCAAATGAGAAAGGTTTTGTAACAACACCGATAGTCAAAATGCCTAAATCTTTAGCGATTTTTGCAACAACCGGAGCTGCACCAGTACCAGTACCACCGCCCATGCCAGCAGTAACGAATACCATATCTGCGCCTTCAATAGCGCTTGTAATTTCTTGTTGAGCTTCTTCAGCAGCCTTTTCACCAACTTGAGGTTCACCACCGGCACCAAGCCCGTTTGTCAATTTAGCACCTAGTTGAATCTTGTTTTTGCAAGTTGAGTATTGCAAAACTTGTAAGTCTGTATTCATCAACCAGAATTCAACGCCTGTCAAACCTGACTTAATCATTCTGTTTACAGCGTTTCCGCCGCCACCACCAACACCGATAACTTTAATTTTAGCAGGGCTGATGCCTGGAGCCGGTTGTTGAGTCATATTATCTGATGATTGAATGTTTTCAATATCTTTTCTTCCGAAAATATCTGGTCCTAAATTGTCCACAATTATTCCTCTTTTATTATTCTATACTATACCACTATACTATCATACTATTTTAAATGAAATCAAATGTAAAGTTGTAAAGCGAAAAGTTTAATATAAATTTACATGAAAAATCTGACTTTTATAATTCATTCTTTAGCAGGATAAACACCACAGAAAAACATGTAATAATATAATTAGAGAGGATTCTGCCTATGAAGAAAATTTGCTGTTTTCTAATTGCTTCAATCGTTTGTACAACACTATTTTCTGCTTGCAATATCAAATCTAAAGATGCAACAATGGTTCAAGCAAAAAGGCGTTTTGCAAAATACGTTGAGCCTCAACCGAAGAAAAATGAAGGCGGCAAAATTGATTTGTCAGAAGGACCTCATTTGCGTTATGATGCAGATTTTGGACCCAAAAGTCCCAGCTTTGAATTCAAAATAGTTAACCCTTATTAAATTATGGATAATAAATTTTTAAACAGAAAATTTGTCGGCAGATTGATATACGCGGTTTTAACGGAACAAAAGAATGTACGCGAGGCTATATCACTCTTTCCTGACACAAAAGATAAAGATATAGAATGTGCTTATCATGCGCTTGTACACTATGCTGCAGATGAAGATATACGATACAAAGATATAGAATACAGAGACGCGCAAGATGAGTATCTCGAATTCTTAGCACAAACTCTTGTAAGCGGAAAGAACCTACCTAAAAACATTGTTGCGGATTATGAAGAATATTATCATGGCATTTCTCACAAATGGCAAGACGGATGTAAGGGCTTTTGGAAAGAGTTTTTAAGATATATAAATTTATAAATAATATTAAGATTCTTTAAGTTACTACTTGCGTTTTATTTTTTATATGCAAAAATTAGTTATGGAAATAAAATGTAATACTAACACTTTTTATTATAATGCATATAACGTTCACCCCCCAAGACAGAAGGAAGTTGACTTTCAGGGAGTTGCAAAATTAAAAAGAGTGCCTGAAAGTGTGGATATTTTTGTGCGAAGACCGATTGCTGATAAGAAAGCAACCGGTCTTCGTGGTTTTATGAGAAAAGTTAAAATTTATGCTAAGAATTATGTTAGAAACATTCAACATACATACGACCACAAAATTGTATTCGCAATGGTTGAAAAAGAATTATTTGGCAAAAATTCTATTGACAGCTTAACTCACGATTTAGACAAGTTAATACTATACGCATTAGGATTTCCAAAATCTTTTGTATCGGATTGGCACAGAAAACACTCCGTTCACCACGTTGAAAGTGGAAAGAAGCCAAACCTTAGAAGCATGATTTGCGATAATATCGCTTCTTCACCGGAATTCAAACCGGAAAAGAAAAAATCGTTACGCGAACATTTCAACACTTGCCCTTCATTGCAAAAAGTGAAAGGTTTTAAAGAAATTTTAGAAAAATATAACTTTGGCGAAAATTTAGATTTTGACAAAATCAAAACAGAGAAAGCCCACAAATATGCAGGGCTCCACGGTATTGCACTTATTGCGACAAAAACATTATTGCTGGGATTAACCAATTAAACAGTTTTAATTAACTCAATTATTCTTTCAAACTTCATGCTTCTTGAAGCCTTTAGAAATAACTTATAATCCGCGCTGACATTTGATTTTATGTATTTTACCGCCATTTCAAGTTCTTCAAAATGCTCGCTTTTACAATTTATAATAGCATCTGAAATATTTTTTGATAAACTTCCGATAGTTATTACAACTGTGTTTGGAGAAAGTTTTTTGTGGTTGTTTATGTATGCACCAAGCTCTTTATGGTATTGAATTTCGTTTTCTCCAAGTTCACCCATATCACCCAATACAAGCACATATTTATCATATAATTCAAAAATTGTGTCTACAAAAGCGCGCATAGATTCCGGATTTGCATTATAACTATCGTTTATTATTTCATATCCGCCGGCGTTTACGGCCTCCCAACGCTTTTCAATCGGCGCATATTTTTTTAACCCGCTTTTAATTTGATCAAAGCTCATACCGAGTTTAAGTCCTGCATTGATTGCAGAAAGGGCATTTTCAATATTATAATCTCCGCCAACATTTAGTTCAAAAACTTCATTTTTGTATTCAAACTTAGAATAATGCGCAGATTTTTCTAAGATTTTAACATCTTTTATTGAATAGAAAATCTTTTCGCCTGAAAATTCAACAGTTTTCTTGATTAATTCGTCGTCGTGCGCGATAAAAATATTGCCACGTTGGAATTTAACGATTTCACATTTCGCCTTCGCGATATTTTCACGAGAACCTAAACGCCCGATGTGCGCTGTTCCAACGTTTGAAATAATTGTAATATCAGGTTCGGAATACTTAGATAAAAGTTCGATTTCGCCTAAACCGCGCATTCCCATTTCTAAAACCAAGACTTCTGTATCATCAGGAGCTTCAAAAATAGTTTGGCAAAAACCGATTTCATTGTTGTGGTTTAAAGGAGTTTTAAAGGTCTTAAATTTTTCATTTAGAACAGATGCAACAAGTTCTTTTGTTGTTGTTTTGCCTGAACTACCTGTAATTGCTACAACTTCAAAATTCATTTTTCTACGTCTGTAGTTTGCAAGTTGTAAATACGCAGTCAAAGTATTATCCACTTGCAGATTTCCGCCCTCTTGAGTGCAAAACGCGCCAACCGCACCTTTATCTAGCGCTTGTTGGATAAACTTTTCACCGTCAAAAGATGCACCTTTTAAAGGAAGATAAAAATCTCCGTTTTTAATCGTACGCGTATCAGTTGAAATATTTACATCCAAATTCTCATCAATAGGTTTGATGACTTTTGCGTTTGTTGCTTCAATTAGTTCTTTTATTTTCATGTTTACTCTCTTTTTTTAATAATACCCTCTCCTGCCTTCGGCACCCTCACCCGAGGGAAGGAAGCAAAGATATTCAATTAACGTATTTAGTCCCCTCCCTTAGGGAGAGGGTGTTATTTCCTTTTCCTTCCTTTTCCTCAGCCATATTTATTATATGTCGAATATTTTTGCGGTACAATTAATTTATGAATATTATAGAAGAATTTGACACAATTACAGCACCGGCGACCCCTCTTGGAATGGGCGGAGTTGGCGTTATAAGGATTTCAGGCGATAAAGCATTTGAAATCATAAACAAAATTTTTACAAACACAAATTTTAAACCGCGCACTTTTAACCATGGTTGGATAAAAGATGGTAATACAAAAATCGACGAAGTTATTGTACTTCCGTTTTTCGCACCGAATAGCTATACAGGCGAAGACGTCGTTGAAATTCAATGCCATGGCGGAATTAACGTAGTTAAGAGTATTTTAAATCTCGTGCTTAAAAATGGCGCTCGTATGGCGGAAAAAGGCGAATTTACAAAACGCGCGTTTTTAAATAAAAGAATGGATTTATCTCAAGCCGAATCTGTCGCAGATATTATTCACGCTAAAACAGCCGATTTTGCGACTGTTTCAATGAAAAATTTGTCAGGAGTTTTAAAAGAACGTATTAATGAAATTCGAAATGAGATTTTTGAAGTATTGTCTAGAATTACAGCAGGCATTGATTTTCCGGAAGATGTGAAAGAACCTGAGTATTCATATCTTATAGAAAAATTTGAAGATATTTTGGCCAAGATTAACCAAGTTTTGGCAGGTGCAAAAACTTCAAACATCTTTAGGCAAGGCGCTTCTGTTGCCATTATTGGGAAGCCGAATGTTGGTAAATCATCTTTGTTTAATGCTCTTTTGAGCCTTGATAGAGCGATTGTTACGGATATTGCAGGAACAACAAGAGATGTCTTGCGCGAAACGCTTGATTTGGGAATACCTGTAACTCTTGTAGATACCGCAGGAATTCGCGAAGATGAAGAAGTTTCAAAAGTTGAAAAGATTGGTATCGAATATTCAAAACAATCCTTAGATGAAGCGGATTTGGTGTTGTTTGTTTATGATGCATCAAAAGGCTTGGATGTAGAAGATAAGGAAGTTTTAGAACTTTTAAAAGACAAAAATTATATTCTCATTGCTAATAAAGCAGATTTAGCAAAAGATGAAAATGCGCTTTGTATTTCTGCAAAAACCGGTGAAGGAGTTAATGAACTCAAAGAACTTTTGAAACAAAAAGTTTGTGATATTCAGCCGGAAGGTTTGGAATTTGTAACGAATGCACGTCAACAAGCATGTTTAGAAAAAGCTAAAACAGCGATAGAACAAGCGCTTTTAGCAACAAATCTTAATGAACTACAAGATTTGATTTCTATTGATGTAAAATCCGCAATTTTAGGCTTAGATGAACTTACGGGCGAATTGATTACAGACAATATTTTGGATAATATTTTCGACCATTTTTGTATTGGTAAATAATAAAAATTAAAGTTTACAAAGCTTCACAAACTAGCAAATATTTTTTTTTGGATTACTTTATAAATATAGGTATTATTGTGTGAAGGTGATTTTATGACGAATGGAATGAGTGTCGGTATTACAGGATTTAAGCAAAACTCTTACGGCAATATTCAGCGAATTGGTGCAACAGAAAATGGCAGAGCAATTTATAGAGTAATTGATTCAGACGGCAAAGAAGCCGGACGATTGAGTGTTGCCGGCGCTGATACTGATAAATTCGAATCTGCTTACAAAGATATCATGGATGCTGCGCCAAAAATCCAAAAGTATGTTGCAGAGAATTCGTCAGAACAAGATATAAAAAAACGCAGAAATTTATCCAGATTAATAGTCAGTGGTGCAGGCATTACAGGTGCAGGAATAGGTTATGCTTTATCAAGAAAAGCACATACCTTAAAAACAATTCTAGCGACAGTAACCGGTATTGTAGCAGGCTTATCAGCCGGCTTTGTAGCCTCTTTATCAGCGACTACTCCACCTGGAAGTTATAAGTTTGCAAAAGCAACAAGAACTTTTGCAAAACTGGACATTCAACCGATATCACAAGAAAAAGTTTAGCCTATATAATATCTTATTGACATTTGCTATAAGTATAATTAGCACCCACAAGTCAAACCTGCACAGAGGTTTATCGCTTGCCCCGTTACTCCTCTGGCATCTTCCGAAATCAAATATTTAACCATGCCGGCAACCTCATCAGGTGCAACAAATCTTCTTTGTGGAATGCACTCTACAATTTCATCTTTTGTGAATTCACCTTCATCAGCTGAAGAATTGCCCATTTCGGTATCAACCCAACCCGGGTTTATTGTATTAACAGTAATTCCATATTCCGCAAGTTCTAACGCTAACGCTTTTGTTGCGCCAAATAAACCCGATTTTGTTGCAGAATACAGGCTTGCATTGGCTTCGCCCATTACTCCGCTAATTGAACCTATATTAACAATTCGTCCCCATTTTTTTGATTTCATATAAGGAACGACCTTGGATATCAAATAAAGAGGTGCTTCAAAGTTTACTTTCATAATATGTTCAATTTGTGAAAGTGTCATATCTTCAATTGGGGAATAAATATATTCGCCGGCATTATTTATCAAAATATCGATATTATTGGTTTGTATGAATTCGCCCAGTTTTTCAATTTCTGTCGCCAAATCACAAACACAATAGTTCTTGTAATCTTTCAACAATTCTTCGTTTCTGGCAGAAACAAAAACGTCATGTCCTTCTGCAATTAATTTATTTGCGATAGCTTTTCCAATACCGCGACTCGCGCCGGTTACAAGTATATTCATAATAAAAATCCTCATGGCGATTATACCATAAGGATGTTGGATTTTCCAAAAGGCGGCTGAACCATTAGCTCTCTCAACCGCCCGAATCTAGTACAAGAACTGCGCTTGGTATGCTTGATAAGATATTGGCGCATCTTGAGTTGACGGTTTGTTTGATAGACCAAACGCCTGTGATGCTTCAGTTTTCAAGCCTGCAAAATATGTCATAGCTTGACCATCAATTGCACTTTGGCTCAACAACTGAATAGCATTGTTGAAAGCAGCATAGTCTTTGTCGTAATCACCTGTCGCTTGAATTCCTATTTGTGCGCAAACACTTGCCCAAGGAATGTTTTGCTGACTGTTTTGATTATCGATTTGTTCCTGAACCTGCTTTGAATACTCTTCATACATCGCAGAGTTTAGTTTTTTCAAATCATCAGTTGAACCAGTTGGAGTAATATTGAAATCATCAAATGCACGCTCTAGTGAAGTCGAATTAACAGGTGCACGACCCAAATAAGAGTAGATGTTTGCACTTGTGTAGGAATATACTCCGTTTACTGTGAAGTTTGACATAAACACACCTCATTAGATATATAATGTATATCGGCACTTTTTCTAAAAACTTTAATAAATTTGGGCCAATATTTACAATTTGTTACAAAATAAGTCTATAATTCAGTGATAGTAAGAAAACATTTTTCTTGTTCAGATTTTAAAACGTTAAGTTTTGTAACAAAGAATATATCTTCTGAAATTCATATTTTTTGAAATACTTTATATATACGTAAGACGAAACACAGAGAGTAAAACAAAATCAAAAGCTTTATGTTTATTTGAATTAAA
>CAKVLH010000017.1 GCA_934757245.1 uncultured Candidatus Melainabacteria bacterium | reverse complement strand
ATAGCATTATAGATATCATCAGGTGTGATTTTTTCACCTTTTGCCAATTTGTTTTCAAAATGTTCAATCATTTTCAAAGTGCTTGGTAATAATGAGCCATAAGTACTTGATGTTTCACGTAACATTTGAGTAGCAATATCTGGAGTTATGCCACCGTTTTTTAAGGCTGAATTTTGTGCAACACCTGTTCTGAATTCCATTATTTCAGGAGTTCTTGTCATAGCAATATTGAATTTATCTGCAAAATCTTTATCGGCATTTTTCCAGTATTTAGAAATTAAATCACGTTGTAAATTTTGAAATTTATCTCCATAACCACCTTCTGCCCAATAACTATCAAATTTTTGAATAGCATTATAGATATCATCAGGTGTGATTTTTTCACCTTTTGCCAATTTGTTTTCAAAATGTTCAATCATTTTCAATGTACTTGGTAATAATGAGCCATAAGTACCTAACGTTTCAATTCTCATTTTATCTGCAACATCCGAAGTAATACCAGCTTTCTTTAATATTGAATTTTTAGCAACAGATTTTAGATATTGTGCGATATCTGCTGGTAAAACATCCTCGATATCAGCTATTTCAGGTTTTTCATATGCCTTTTTGCCAGACTTTTCTGCTCTCACCCCCTGTACTTCCTTATCTTGTGGAGCAACTTGAGGGGAGGTTGGTTTTGGGGAAGCTTCTGTTTTCGTTGAAGTATCATTTTTTGAACCTTCACCCTTTGCAGCATTTAATTTATCAAACTTACCACTAAATGCAGTTTCATCACGTACCATTAATTGAAGTGAAGATATCATTTCTGATGCGTTTTTGCATTCAATTCTTCTGCCGTCAGGAAGGTTGATTTTAAAACCATCTTTGCCTCCATTTACCCAATCTAGAGTTGCTCCTTTGAGTTGTGGCAAGTTTTCTTGCAAATATTTTTGTGATTGCATTCTTGCACTTCTTGAACCTGTCAACATCATGATTAAATGTGAAATAACTTTGATTTGTCCTAAGCTGTAACCTTGATGTCCGAATTCTTCCATCAAAGTATTTACAAGTTTTTCAGGAGTCAAAGAACCTTCTCTTTGCAAAGTATTTGCAATAGATAAAGCAGATTCAAAAGCTGTAAAACCAATAACATCGGTTGCGAAAGCTGCTACTTCTGCAATCTTAGTAGGTGCAGATTTTTCTAAGATAGTTGTAAATACTTCATTCGCACTAACTGCACCTTGAGAGAATTTTTCACTCAATGCAGTTGTTACTTTAGAAGCGACTTTAGATGCTCGTTGCATAACTTTTTGAGTAACAGTAGAACCAAATACACCTGCAAACGCACCAAAAGTAAACGAGCCGTTAGCATTTGTCATTACTTGTGCTTGCGTATCAAGAAGTTTGTCGAATCCGTCTTGTTTAATTGCTCTGTTTGATACATTCGTCAAAGTTCCTTCTGCAGCAGTATAAAGATACATTTTGGTACCTTCATTTAATGCAGGACCAACGAGTTTAACGGCTTGACCTGAAAATCTCAAAGCACCTTGAAGTAGTTTGTTGTTTACTTGTTTTGATGCGATTGCAACACCTGCTTTAGAGAATGTACTCATTGTTGTAGTTGCAAGTGTAGCTCCTGCTTTTGTTTCAGCTCCCCAACCCAATGTTGCTATCATAATTAAGGCTTCGCCAAAACTATTCATAACTTGGTTAAATGTACTGTCATTCGGGTCGTCAGCGACAATATTCATTGCTTTAAGAATTGCTTCTTTGTATTCGTCAGTCATTTTATTGTCTTTGTCAAAAGCTTTTCCGCTTTCAGCCAGAGCAAAACATTTTTTAAACGCATCAGAATTGTAGTCAATTCCATATTTATCAGCAGTTTTGCCATAAATCTTTTTAAATCCTTCTTTGAATTTTTGAGGATTCAAAACTTTTAATTCACTTGCATTTTTTGCCCATTCTCTGCAAGAATCAGCAAATTGATAATGGTTTTCACCGTCTAAACCGAGTTTATTTAAAACATATCCGATACCTTCAGAACCCAAACCAAACAAGCCTACACTATCAGTGTATTGGTCGTTATAGCTTGCAAGAGTTTCATACACATTAGCCATAAAGTTAGCAGCTTTTATTTGTGTCAAAATTTCTTGTCTTTGAACTTCAGTTGCTTTGTATTCTTCTTCAGTTCTTAATGTAACACCTTCTGTGATTTCTAAAATGTTAGAAATATTGTCAAAAGTCGGTTCAAGTTCTTGTGAAGAAATAAGTTCTTTAAGTTCTTGGCCGTCTTTAAGTTTTTTCAAAGCCTCTTGTGGTAAGTATGATAATCTTTCCACAACCTTTTTCCCGTCTTCTGTTGCTATATTTACACCAAGAGTTTCCGCAATAAAACGAGGGGAGTATGATTCTTTTCTGTCAATATTTTCTTTGGAATAAGTGTTTGTATGTACTTTAGAAACTGGCAATTGGATATACTTGCTTATTCCATCTGTTGATTGACTGGCTTTTTGTTTGTTTTGTGCATTTTGCATAGCATTAGATATATTTTTTTGTTCTGCTTTTTCTAACGCTTTTTTGAATTTAGCTTCATCATTGAATTTGTGTTTTTTACCGTCAATGATTAATTCAAAACTTGTTTCTAAAGTTCTTTTTTCTGTTTTCTTCCATTTGTAATCGCCATTGCTGTAAAATGCAATTGTTTCGGTTGTTCCGTCATTATACGTTGTAGTTACTTCTTTCCCGCCATCAGGAGTTTGTTTCTCTTTAGTTTCAATAATATCAGCTGATGCGTCTGAAACAGATTTTACAAAACCCATAAAATCCGCATTCTCAATATTCATTTTTTCTTTAAATTGAGAATTGATTTGTCCGTTTTCAACAGAATCAAGAGTTTTGTCTTCTCCGGCAAAATCGGCTAAATGTTGAAAGATGGTATCAAGTTCAGATTTTTCAAGACAACCATCCTTGTTATCATCATAAGTATCAAATAAATTCTGCAATTTTGCATCAATTTGTTCTCGGCGAATACCCTGCTTTATATCGCCAAGCTTTTCCTTGCGTCCATTGCCTTGTTGTATATTGTAATCGCCGAAGCCCATCTTACTTTATTTCCTTCCGTACATGTATATTAACGGCACATTTGAAAAAAACTTTAGAAAATTAGAGGATAACTTAACAATTTGTTACATTTATATTTCTCTTGTCTTTAGCGTATCCCCTTGCAAGTAGGGGGGGGATAATTAACACATAAAAAAGAGAAGGACGATAATCAAATCATCCTTCTCTTCAATAATATGTCTATAAATTAATTAGCAAAGTGCACAAGAACTATCCAAAGACTTTTTTAAAGCATCAACCTTGTCTAATTGTTCCCAAGGAAGATTTAAATCTGTACGTCCTAAGTGTCCGTATGCTGCTAATTTTTGGTAGAATTTACCGCCGTTTTTAGCAGGTAAGTTTCTCAAATCAAAGTTTGAAATAATTGCAGCAGGTCTTAAATCAAAATTAGCTCTTACCAATTCTGAAATTTCGTCATCAGAAATTTTACCTGTACCGAATGTATCAACAAAAATTGAAATAGGTTCAGCTACACCGATAGCGTAAGCTAATTCAATTTCACATTTTTCAGCAAGTCCGGCAGCAACAATATTTTTCGCAACATATCTTGCAGCATAAGCAGCTGATCTGTCAACCTTCGTTGGATCTTTTCCTGAGAAAGCTCCGCCACCATGTCTAGAATAACCACCGTAAGTATCTACGATAATTTTTCTACCTGTTAAACCTGAATCGCCTTGTGGACCACCAACTACAAATCTACCTGATGGGTTGATTAAAATAATTGTGTCGCTATCAAGTTTAATTGATTCAGTTTCAAATACATAATCGATTACACATCTCTTCAAGTCATTTCTTATAATTTCTTGAACTTTTGAGTTGTCGCTAATTCCGTTGATTTCTGCTGCGTGTTGAGTAGAAAGCAATACTGTGTGAATTCTTGAAGGCTTACCGTCAACATATTCAACAGTAACTTGTGATTTACCGTCCGGTCTTAAGTATTTTAAAATACCTTCTTTTCTAACTTGAGCCAATCTGTACGACAATTTGTGAGCCAAGCTGATAGGAAGTGGCATAAGTTCAGGTGTTTCGTTACAAGCATAACCAAACATAATACCTTGGTCGCCGGCACCGATGTTTTCAGTTTCTGATTTAGAAGTGTCAGCGTTTTCGCTTCTGCTTTCTAATGCTTTGTTTACACCACCAGCGATATCTACTGATTGTTCGTCAATACTTGTCAAAACTGCACAAGTATCACAATCAAAACCGCCACCGGCCTGTCCTTCATAGCCGATATTTCTAACGGTATTTCTAACTACTTGCGGAATATCTACATAACAATTAGATGTAATTTCACCACATACGAGAACCATACCTGTTGTAGCAGTTGTTTCGGCAGCTACTCTTGATTGGGGATCTTTTGATAAAAATTCATCTAAAATTGCGTCTGAAATTTGGTCGCAAACTTTGTCAGGGTGTCCTTCTGTAACTGATTCAGAAGTGAACAAAAATTTTTTTGATGTCATCTTTTTCTCCTTAATTTATATTACTCCGGTAAGGTTTTTAATTCCGACCCGGTTACATATTAGCTATATTCTAGTATGAAGAGGTGTAAAAAGCAAGAAATGCTTAAAATTTCTACACATTAGCTATGTTTGGTATTTTTTTTACATTCTTTACATCGATATTAAGATTATGTAAGGAAATCTTAATTTCGTAAAAATTTAGTCTATAATAAAATTGCAAAAGAGAAAAACAGAAGGAGAAAGATATGCAATCAGTAGAAGAAATGTTAGGCAAGTTAGAAACAGCAGATAATACAACTAAGAATAAAATCGAAAACATTTTAGTAGACAAAGGTACAGCTGTTGTTCCGGAACTTGTTAACCAATTACAAGTAGTAAGAGGTGTTAAACGTGGCGTTGTTGCTATGACTCTTATCAGAATTGGTGAAGCTTCTGTTGAATATCTTAGAAAAGCTGCTCACGATAACAAAGATTTTGAATGGGTTGCAAAATACCTTATTTCTGAAATCAAAGGCGTTGCAGCATAATTTTTAGCCGAGATTTTTGACGTGGGAGAGAGAGCAAAAGTAAGTATATATACAGACGGAGCTTGTAGTGGTAATCCTGGCCCGGGAGGTTATGGTGCTGTAATTGTTTATGTCGACGCAAATGGTGTAAAGCATGAAAAAGAATTTTCTGCCGGATATGAACATGTTACAAATAACCAAATGGAATTAATGGCTGTAATTGTTGCTATTGAAGCATTGAAAAAGCCTTGCGAAATTATTTTAACATCTGATAGCAAATATGTTGTAGAAGCATTTGAAAAAAAATGGATTGATGGTTGGATAAAGCGTGGTTGGAAAACTGCGGATAAAAAGCCTGTTAAGAATGTTGAATTGTGGCAAAGACTTCTTATTGCATTAAAACCTCACAAAATTGATTTTGTCTGGGTAAAAGGTCATGCCGGACACGCATACAATGAGCGTTGTGATGAATTAGCGGTTACAGCTTATAAACAAGATGATTTAAAAGAAGAACTTGTTTAAATTTTTCTTTTTAATATTATTAAGTATTAAAAAAGCCCCCTGCATACGCAGGGGGCTTCATTCACTATTTAAGAAAAAATCTTATATTAAATTTAATGCAATACTTGGAGTTTGGTTAGCAGTCGCAAGTAATGTCGCAGTTGATTGTTGCAAGATTTGATACTTAATGTAATTAGAAGATTCCGTTGCAACGTCTGCATCCTTGATTGAAGAGTTAGCAGATACAATATTCTCCTTCTGTACACTTATCGCATCAACAGCTGATTCAACTCTGTTCATGTACGCACCGATTAGAGCTGTTCTTGCAGATACATTTTCGATTGCATCATCAACGAATGATAAGAACTCACGAGCAGTTGCATCATCTGTATAAACAGCATCACAAATCGCAGTTAAGCAGCTCATATTTACACTTGCTTTTCTATTGTCTTCCCAATCGTATTTTGTAGTTTTAATTTTTGAATAACTAGCATCGGTGTAATCATACTTTCTACCATCCGCTGATGTATATTCTTTATCACCTTCAATTCTTGCTTTTAAAGCTGTCGTATCAGTTCCATCACTTCTTTCATACCATTTTTGTCCGCCATCAGTAGCCCCTTTATGTTTGTTATTAGGATTACCACTCATAAATAATGCAGTAATGGTTGTTGATTCAAAAATTGAAGAATCTAAGTTGATAATATTATTTTTACCAGAATTATTACTTACTTGTAAGTTTACACCGTTTCCTGATGTTGCAGCAACACTTGTACCGTCTAAAAGTTTAATACCGTTAAAGTCGATAACTGTGCATAGACGATTAATTTCTTCCATTCTTTGTTGAACTTCTGTTTTAATAGCATTCATAGAAGAAGTACCATAAGTACCGTTGGCTGCTTGTTCGGTCAAATCTCTGATACGTTGTAAATAATCACCAACGATATCCAAAACACCTTCCGCCGTGTCCAATAATGATAAACCCATTGTTGCGTTTGATTCAGCTACATCATAACCTGAAATTTGCGCTTCCATTAAAGTTGATACAGCAGATCCTGCTGCGTCGTCAGCACCTGAGTTAATTTTGTAACCTGTTGATAATCTTTCCATTGCCTTGTTCATGCCTGTAGTAGCATTTGACAAGTTCTTTTGAGCCGTTAATGAGGCTAAGTTTGTGTTAATAGTGATTGAAGCCATAACTCGATCTCCTTTTCTTAAATTTTCTTCCTTGAACATCACAAAAATGAACGCCAAAGCCACAGCGTAATCTTTGTGATAGCCTTTATGAGAAGTTTTTTATTTCCTTCACACTATCATAATAAATATTGTCAGTTGATTTTTAAATTCTAAAATAGTTTGAACTTTCTATAACTAAAGGTGGATTTATGAGCTTTTCTTACTTTGATTTACTTTTCGCACTCAATTCTTTTTAAACGATTTTGTACATCTTCCATTATTTTTCTGTTAATAGACAACAAATCCCCAATGATTGCAATAAGTGTAACTTGAACCGCTGAAATCAAAAATACAGCGGCAAAAATAAGCGATTGTACATGACCATTTCCGAATCCTTGGTAAAAATAGTATAAAAATCTCACAACTAAAATCAATCCAAAAAATCCAAGCATGCCGGCAATTGTAATGAAAAATCTAAACGGGCGATACACAATAAACATCCGAATTGTTGTTTTCATAGATTTAAAAATATAATCAAAAATATTTTTGACTAATTTCGAATCTCTCAGTTTTTCATTAACATGAATTGGTACAGATACAACTTTTAATCCCTTTGCGTTTGCCTGTAGCAAAGTTTCCATCGTATAAGTATAATTATCAAATACATTAAGTTTTATCGCGGCTTCTTTTGAAAAAGCTCTGAACCCGCTCGGCGCATCTTCTACCTGAGTTGAAGACAAAAGCCTTAATACAAAAGAACCGAATTTTTGAAACATCTTTTTTAGTGGAGAAAATTCTTTTATCGACAAAATATCTCTTGCGCCGACTACAATATCTGCCTTATGTTCCAACAAAGGAGTTATAAGTCCTTCAATATCATCCGCACAATATTGATTATCAGCATCTGTATTTACTATAATATCAGCACCACGATTTAGAGCTTCTTGCAAACCGACTCTAAATGCGTTCGCTAAACCCTTATTAGGCTTTATATCCACAACGCTCGCACCAAAGTTTTTTGCTATATCGGCAGATTTATCGGTTGAACCATCATTAATTACCAAAACCTCAATTTCGTCAACTCCGCAAACAGCTTTAGGTAAAGCTTCAAGCGTAGTTAAAAGAGTTTCTTCTTCATTAAAACAAGGTATTTGAATAATTAATTTTGTCATGTAAAATATTATATATAAAGATAAGGGGAGTCGCAAGGAGTGATATTTTTTATTGCGCTATTCGGGCTTTTGCTCAGATTAAGTTTTATAAACAAGCCGGAAGGTTTATGGAATGATGAATACGTAAGCTGGTATGTTGCGAACACTCCTTTTCAAGAAGGCTTTTGGCAAGAAGTTTTAAAACAATGCCACATGCCGTTATATTATTTATTCCTTAAACCTTTTGCAAGTTGTTCGGATATTGTTTTACGTTTAACTTCTGTTACCGTTGGAGTTTTAGCGATTTTTGCAATGTATTTTGCTGGAAAAGAATTTTCCAAAAAAGTAGGATTATATTCCGCTACAATAACTTCTATATTATCTTTTTTAATTTATTATTCGCAAGAAGTTCGATTTTATTCATTGTTATTTTTATTTTCAGCACTCGGACTTTTGGCAACAATAAGGTATATTAAGAATTCAAACCGCCAAAATCTTTTGTTTTATCTTTTTTCAATGGCGCTAATTCTTTTTACACACGTACTTGGCGGGATTTTTGTTTTATTCAACACACTTTATGTCACTTACAAAAAGAAGTATTTTTCTAAAAAAATTGCTCTTGTTTTTTTACTGGGATTTCTTTTAATCTTGCCATTTGGTTTAAATATTATAAAAATGCTTCCAACTTCACAATGGTGGGGACATTTTAGTTATACAAATATTTTGTTTTTGTTTACAGATTATTTTTCGCCAATCCTAACAAACAATATAAATGCGCCGACTGTATTTTTCTACGATAAATCTAAAGCGATATGGATGTTATTACCTTGTCTTGTAATATTCTACCCGTTCTTTTTAGGTCTAAAAAAAGCAAAAGGATATTCTGTTATTGCTTTTCTAACTGTTTTAATTCTATCAATATTAGCATTAAGCGGAAAAATCGTTTTCATTACAAAATACTCGATTGAAATTTTGCCGATTTTAATTCTTATTCTAGCACTAGGATTTGATAAATTAAAAAAACTCGGCAATACTTTATTAGCGATATTCATAATAATTCATTTGGCAGCATTTTTTACACCTAATTATGTAACAAAACTTCCACGCTCAGAGGGAAATCGAATTCCGGCAGAAATTATTAACGCAAGAAATTCCCAAAACATAGTTTTTACTTATTATGAGCCGAATCGTTTTGACAGATACGTTGATTTAAGTGATAAGAATGTGCTTTACATAAGTAAAATCAATCGTTTTGAATACAAAAATTCCCCGGAACGAATTTTAACAAGTATAAAGCAAAATGAAACAGTATCAGTCATATTTTTGGACAGCGTAAGCTTTTTTAATGAAGATTACATTAATAAACACAAGGATGATAAAAACATTCCTGAAATGTTTTTAACTTTTTCACACATAAAAAATGAATTAATCAAAACTTTGGATAAAGATTTTACAAATTTTAAAGTCGATAAAATAGGCGCTTGGACTGTAATTAGCGCTAAACGAAAATAGTATTATTTTTACAAATAATTTGCTAAAATGGACTTAACATAATTTTGTGTTTCTTTATAAGGTGGAACTCCATCATACTTATCAACAGCCCCAGGGCCTGCATTATAAGCCGCTAAAGCTAAAATTACATTGCCATTATATTTATTAAGCATTGATTTAAGATATTTTACGCCACCTTCTACGTTTTGCTCCGGATCCATTGCATTAGTAACACCTAAACCTTTTGCGGTAGCAGGCATAAGTTGCATTAAACCCATTGCACCAACGTTTGATTTTGCATTAGGATTAAAGCCGGATTCTTGTTTAATTAATGCATTAACTAATTTTTCGTCAACACCGTGCTTTTTGGAAACCTTAGAAACCAGATTTTTGATTTGTTCTCGTGTTGAGATTTTTTCTGTTGATGTTTCTGCTTTTGCAGAATATATATTTGCGTTAACTCTGGTTGAAGGATTAGTTAAAAGGTCGCCAAATTTAACTTGTGCAGATTTCTTAAGTACATTATCGAATGATTGAATTTTAGCGCTTGTTTCTGGAACTCCATTTGCTTGCTTTTCAACAGGCGCCCATTGAGAGTTAAAATTATTAACATAATTGTTCATCTGAACGGCACGTTGCATAGCACTTGATTTGCCGGATGATGATAATAAATTCTGAATCATTGATGAAAACATAACATTAAAATCCTTTCAACTTAAGATGTCGGACATTAAAAAATAAACTTTAACATCTATATTTAAATATCCACCATTTGATTTAATATTTTTTTTTAGATTGTCAAAAAATCTCTTAGTGGCATGCTCCTAACTAGATTTTTTTTTAATAATATGGTATCATTAACCGTAGTATGGGAGAGTGTTAGGTGAATACTGATAATTTTTTGATAGAAGAGAAAGAAATTGAGTTTGCGCAGAATATATGCAAATTAATTAGTGATGCAAATACTCGTAACAGAGCTGTTGCAAACGCTTTTGGTGCAAGTATTGCAGAAAAGTTTTTTGATAAAAACAGTTATAAAGTAGATAATATTTCCGGGCTTCATAATATAGGTCAAATTCTGGATGAATTTGATATTTCGGATATTTATATAAACAATTCTTATATAGATGTAAGATTGTTTTTTAATGAAGATGAATTAAGCGTTCCAAAATCACATTTTGACAATAACTTACTCCCAGTTGCTTACATGTTTGTAAGAATTACGCCTGATTTATCCAATGCTACTGTAACAGGTTTTATTGCATCAGAAAATGTCGATACAACACAAGATATTGGCGGATATTATCCTATTAAAGAGGAACAGTTAGTTTCTTTCTACGATATAGAGCCATTGCTAGTAACAAAAGAGGATTCTTATGCTGTAGAAGAAGCTGATATTTTTGCATTTTTAGATGGCAAGATTGAAAATAGAAGTGCATTTATTGGAGAATTAATCGCTTCTGAAAATGGTCGTTTAAAATTCGCAAAAGCAGTAAAGGCTCAGTATGCATTTAATTTTATTTCGTTTAGAGAAGAAGAAAACACATCAAATGAACAAGAACTTGACTTGCCAAATGATGATTTTGCAGGGATTGAAGAAGATGACTTGCTTGAATTAGATTCTAACGTGCAAAACGACTCTTTATTAGATGAACCTGTAAATTTGGATGATTCTTTTGATATGTTAGATACTGCACCATTAGAAGGTGCGGATGAATTAAGTTTTGAAGGTCAAGCGGATTTAGTTGCTGATACAAATTTGGAAGCCGATACACTTTCTGAATTGGGTGCTGAAATTGGTGAAAATGATTCTTTGATTGCAGAAGATGACAATGTATCTGCTGTAGATGAACTTGATATTATAGATGATATTCAGTCAGATAATGAAGAAGAATCAGGTTTTGAATTTTCTACTGTAACGACTCCGAGTCTTGATACAATGGGCGATAATTTGGATGATTTATTGAATGAAGACAATTCGTTGGATATCAATAACGAGATTGTAGAAACCAAACAAGAAGAGGAAATTCAAGAACAGGATACAGTTCAGCCACAAGAAGAGGTTGTTGTTGATACGGAAGGTGTTTTAGATGAAGAACCGGAACAAGTAATTCAAGAAACTAATTCGGTAGAAGATGTTATCGAGCCAACAGAAGAAGCAACTGACAATACAGAACAAATTGATACTTTGTTCAATAGTGATGAACAAGACCTTGCTGATGAAAATGTAGATTTTGTACCACCTAAAAAGCAAAAGAGTTCAATAAAATTGTTAGCGATTGTTGGTTTGTTGGTAGTTTTGGGTGCTGTTGGATATTTTGGTTATAATCAGTTTGCTAATCAACAGCCGGCTGAAGATGACACAAATTTAGTTACAGATTCAGTCGAAACTCAACAAACAGCACAACAAACAGCACAACAACCTGCTCAATCTCAAGAAGATGCTATGCCAGTTGAAACGGTAGAAAATGTAGCACCAAAACTTGCTACAAACGAAGGAACATCTGAGTCAATTCCGGCGATTGAACAAAATTTAGATGCGTCAATTCTTGTTTCTAATTTGAAAGTAGATTGGGAAGTTCCGTCAGGATATGCTTCAAATACATCTGCAAAAAGATACTTGGTAAAACTTGGTAAGATTATTCAATTGAATTTGAAGACAGAATTATTACTATTGAATAAACCGCCAATATCAAATAAAATTACAGTTGAAATTCAATATAATAGTGGAACAAAGAAGTTTGAAGCTACAGGAATTACACAATCCAGCGGTGAAAAAACTGTTGATGATTTAATTTTACAAACTGTTAACAAGGCTCTTGCAATGAATTTGAGCACTAATTTCGATTCGTTCGGCAAATTGCAAGGCAATCCTGTTTTAATAATACATTTATAATTAATAAATAAAAGAGAGTGATATGGAAAAGACTAATAAATACTACGGCATTATTGAAAATTTAGTAAGAAATCACAAAAAGTTTCAAGGACTTGAAGCTATTTTGGATGATATTATTGATGACGTTTATGCACATTCAGAAGTTATTATAAATTCAATCAGTAATGATAGTGTAATTCAAGCGTATCTTGAAAAAGTTGTATCCACATCAATCATTACTGTTCCTAAAAAAATGGGATTCCACTCTGAAATTAAACATAGAATTGTAACACCGGAACTACCAAAACTACAGGAAGCACAACAAGTTCAACCTGCAAAAGAAGTGAAAAAAGTTGTTAACAATGACTTGGTTGATAAAATGATAAACAGCATGCCTGCTACAGTTGCAGTTGAAGAACAGCCAATAGAACTTACGGAAGCTGTTGAAGAAACTGAGTTTGAAAACATAGAACC
Organism: uncultured Candidatus Melainabacteria bacterium; assembly: GCA_934757245.1. GTDB lineage: Bacteria > Cyanobacteriota > Vampirovibrionia > Gastranaerophilales > Gastranaerophilaceae > CAG-196. Next base: position 18,235 of record CAKVLH010000017.1, on the reverse strand, counting down.
TATTAACGAAACCTTTGATGTAGAAAAATCCGTTGATAACAGCTTAGAGCAGGAATTAAATATTGAATCAGAAACTGATAATGTTTTAGAAGAAGTGATTGAACCGGCTGTTCAAGATGATTTAGAAGTACAAGACGCGCCTGTTACAGAAGATTTGACTTTTGAAACAAACGATTTTGGAGATGATGAGCTACAATTAGAGGATTTAAATGATGTTCAAGCAGAGCCGGTTTTAGAAGTTGCAGAGGACATTGTAGAAGAAAAAGAAGATGCTCCAATTACAGAAGAACTTGCGGAAACGGATAATTTAACAGAAGAACAAGAAACGCCGGATACATTGGATGTTTTACAAGATGAAGAACCTTTAATGGAAACAACTGAACTTGAAGAATTCGCCCCAATTGATACAGAAGATGATTTGTTAGAATTATCAGAAGAACAATTAGATGTTTCCAATGAACCTGTTGAAGAAGTTGCGTCTGAAGATCTTGAAGTGGAAGATTTTACAGAACTTACAGAAGATTTGTCTACTTCTGAACTGGCAGAAGATGATTTATTAGAACCTCAAGAAAGTTTAGAGTTAAATGAATTAAGCGAAGAACAACCATTGGGTATTTTAGACGAAAATCTTGATGATATAGCTGATTCTATTACAACAACTCTTGAAGCTAATCTTGAAGAAAATAATGAACCAACAGGCAAATTTAAACCGATGGATTATTCAGTTTTCGACTTTACTCCTCAAGAAAATAATGCAGAAGTAGATGTGGATGAAATCAAAGCAAACATAGAAGAATTAGACTCAAAGCATCCTGAGCTAAATATTTTGAAGGTGTATGATTTAAAATACAAAAATAAAAATTCGGTTTCTGAAATTGCCACTCAATTGAGCATGAATGAAGAGCAAGTTGTTGAAGCCTTGAATGAAATAATTGCTGTTGTATAATAAGGACTGTAAATTATGCAATGTCCCAAATGTAAAAAAGAAATAGATGATAATTCTTTGAAATGCAAGTTTTGTGGAGCAAAGATTGCTTCTGTCTGCAAAGATTGCGGGACAATAAATCCAATAACAGCAAAAGAATGTTCAAATTGTCATAAAGTCTTATTAAAGATTTGTACAGAATGTGGTGCTGCCAATCTACCGGATGCTAAGGCTTGCAGAAAATGCGGGGTAGAATTTGTTGTTCCTCAAAAGAAATTCAATCCTAAGCCTGAATACAACGCGGAAATGAATTCTCAGCAGAAAGTTAAAGCACGACTTCTGGATGCGATTAAAGACGCTGATAAAACCATAATTACTCTAAACGGTGAAAGCGGAATTGGAAAAGATTTAGTTTTAAGATATACGATAAACGAGCTTAAAAATGCCAAACTTTTATGGCTTTGGGGAACTTGTACGCAAGTAACGCAACTTTCTCCATTTGGATATTTTCAAGATTTGTTGCTAACATTTTTCAATGTAAACAATTTTTGTCCCGATACTTTGCAATTAAAAAAGAATTCTGTAAAATTCTTCAAGCAAGATTTTCCGGCACTTTCTAATTCCGAAATATTGGATTTGTTAAACTTTTTGTATCCCGAGAATTTGGATAAATACGAAAACATTTATTTCAATAAAGCAAAAATGTTCAACATAATGAAAAAAGTTTTGTTGACTATTATTGAAAAAATCAAGGCTGTATTCGTAATTGATGATTTCGAGAATATTGACGGAATGTCTTTTGATTTCTTAAAAGAAATTCTAAAAGACGATTATTTCTTGGAAAGATGTAAGTTTATCTTAATTTCAAAAATCACAAAACCCGGTATGGGGTGTATTACTTCTTCTAAGCTTACGGAAGATAACTATATAGATTTAACGATTGCTCCGTTTACAAAGAATCAAGTTGAGATTCTTGTTAAACAATATAGCGACCTTGAAATTGGAGAAGATTTTATAAATCTTGCATTAAAGGTTTCTGCCGGAAATCCATCTATAGTTGAGCAAATGGTGCTTCTTTACAAAGATATTCGAAGAAACGGATTAAAACATATTACGTATAACTCTATAGAATCAATCCTAGATGCGCGTTTGGGAATTCTTAAACAAGAAGATTTGCCGTCTTATAGAATGCTTATTGCAATGTCTGTTTTGGGCAAGAAATTTTATCCGGCTATGCTTGAGCATTTTGACAATAATTCAGAAAAAGAGTTTGAGCGAATTATTGAAAATCTTGTTCAACGAGGATATATAAATCAGATTAATAACTTGTCATTTGAGTTTAAGAGTAATGAAATTTGGAAAAATATTGTTTCTGTAGTTAAAAATGACGATTGTTTCTATGAGATTTTGAATATTTTGTATGAAACCTTAAGTATCTATAAACAGTCTTCAATTGCGCTTCTTGGTTATATTGTGCAGAAATTAAACAATGACGATCAAGCGCTTGCAACTTGGACACTTCTTATGAAGCAAGCTTCTTATATTGGTGATATCGGACTTTATATTGTTGCACAAAAACAGGCTTTGAAACTTGTTGAGAACAAACATGGTAACTTCTATCAAAAGATTAAGAAAAATATTTATACTCGTGTCGGCAAATTATTAGAACCGATTGACCATAAAACAGCGTTTGAATATTTGCAAAACGCTGTTATGATGCTGGAAGATAACGAAGAATTGACTCATATTGAGTTGCTTGGTTATTTGGCATCATCTTCTATGAAGAGCGGTAATTATTGGGGCGCAATTGAATGTGCGGATAGCGTTTTGAATAAACTCCCTGAAAATATGGAGTTAGAGCGAACATTAGTTAAATCAAGACAAGTTAAACCGTTGTTAAAACTTGGTAATTATGGGCAAGTTATTAATTTGATTGATACAGAAATCATGCCGGTATTTGAAAAATATTTGGCAAAAGGTCGCAATACTCAAGTTATTACTGTAAAAGAGCTTTATTTGACTTGGATTGATGTATATTTTGATTTTGCAGAAGCTTTGACTTTCCAAGGCGACGGCAGAATGTTCGAAATAACAAAACTGATTTTTGATATTATTGAACGTAATCAAATTAAAGAACCGGCAATTCTTTGCAAGGCTCATTTAGCTTTAGCTTTGGCAAATACTATTAAGGGCGATTTAAAAACTTCCGAAAAAATCTTAGACGACATTTTGAAAGAATATTCGCTGGATAGTATGGATGCATTTATAGTTTCAAGATGGAATTTTATCGATATTGCAAACAAATTTATTGCCAAAGATTACGACAGCTTGTATACAGAACTCTTTAATGTCGTAGCTTATGCAAACAACGTAAATGATAGCTTTACGAAAAATATTTTAAAAACGTTGCTTGCTAAAATGCTGACTGATAAGAATGAATCTAAAAAGGCGCTTGAAATTTTGGAAGAACAGGTTGCTTATTTTGCGAAAGAAAAAGTTGCAACAGGCGTTTTACTTTGTTGGTATTTGATAGCAGAAATTAAACTTGTACTTAGCGGAACTCAATTTGCGCTTGATATTGCGAATAAGGCTTTAGATATTGCTCAAGGTCCAAATATTAATAATTATTATTTTATCGCACTATTTAATAAACTTATTGGCGAAATTTATATGGCAAAACAGGATTTCGATTCAGCAAAAGTTTATTTGGAAAAATCTATTTTTGTAGCTAAACAATTTAACTTACTTACAATTTTGGTTAAAGATTATATTCAGTATGCAAAATTCTATCAAGAGTTGGCGTTACCTAAGTCAACGTTGAGAGCGAATTATATTAAACAATCATTAAAAATGTTCCAAATGGCGAAGAATGTGAGTATTGTAGCCGAACATCCGCATTTGCAAAAGCTTATCAGAGAAGAATTATCTATCCTAACGTCTTTCTGTAAATTAAACGGTATTATTCTTAAAAAAGGCACGAAATAAATTACAATTTCTTAATTTTTATTTTTCATTTGTTGTTGAATTTTGTAAATAAATCCTTTTATCGAACTATAATAGCCGATAGCAAGGACTAATGAGGCTGCAACCCACGCAATAGGGCCGGCATAAAACACGCCAAAGTATCCGATTTTAACTGCCAAAAAGACAGCTGCAAACGAGCGCATTAAAAGTTCCCCAACTGAAGCTAACATAGGAATTACGGCTCTGCCTAAACCTTGAAGTGCGTTTCTGTAAATAAAAATCTGAGCTAAGAAAAAGTAGAAAAGTGAACTTATAAACAAATAATCATGTGCTATTTTTACAACAGCTTCATTGCCGGAGCCGATAAAAATTCTAACTAAATCTCCGCCGAAGAAATGCATAATAAATGCCATGAAAATACTTAAACCGACATTTATAAGCGAAGCGCGCTTAACTCCATATCTTATTCTGGAAAAACATCCTGCACCAAAGTTTTGTGCAACAAAAGAAGCCAACGCAACACCAAACGAAATCATTGGCAATGTTGCAATTTGTTCAATTCTAAGAGCTGCTGTAAAAGCTGCTATTACGTTTGCGCCAAATGAGTTACAAACACTTTGAATAATTAATATACTCAACCCCAAAATCGCAAATTGTACTGCCATTGGAGCGCCAACCTTTAAATGCTCAAGTGCAAAATCTTTATCTTTTTTCCAATCAAAAATCCAATCCAGCTTCTTTAAGTGTAAAATCGGGAAATGCCTTTTTACATACCAAACACATAATAATCCTGAAAACCCTTGAGAAAGAATTAGCGCTAGGGCTGACCCCGGAACTCCAAGGTGAAAATTGAGAATAAATACCAGCGCTAATATGATATTTAAAATAGAAGCTATAATTAAGCAATAAAGCGGAGTCATGCTATCGCCGAGAGCCCGAATAATACTAGCTAGCAGGTTGTAAAAGTTTGCAACAAACAAACCCAGAACAACGATTTGAATGTAATAATATGCATCTTTATAAATATCCGCCGGAACATTCATAAGAAACAGTATTTGGTGCATAAAAATTGCGCAAACCAACGTGAAAATCAAAGTAAATGCAAAACTCAAAATTGTTGACATTGTAACAGAGCGTCTTACTCCGTCATAATCTTTTGCACCAAATCTCTGACCTGTAATAACCGAAAAACCGTTCGTTAAACCGACAATTATAAACATTATTAAAAAGAATAAAGGTGAGACTGCGCCAACAGCTGCAAGTGCATTCATGCCAAGAGTTCGCCCGACAATAATTATATCTGCTACATTATAAAACTGTTGAAATATATTTCCGATAAGCAACGGTATTGAAAACAGCAACATTAATTTTAATGGTGCGCCTTTTGTTAAGTCATTTATCATCTCGTCTAGCCTCTATCTTATATTATATACAAAAACAGAGGTAATTAATATTATTTTCCAATCTGATAATACTCAAATCCTAATTTTTCTATTCCATAAGAAGCGTATTGATTTCTGCCATCGAAAATAACAGGATTTTTAAGCAACTTCTTTATCTTGTCAAAATCAGGATTTCTAAATTCATTCCATTCTGTTAGTAACAATAATGCGTCAACACCATCTAGAGCTTCATAAGCAGATGAAGCATAATCGATTCTATCTTTAAATATTATTTTTGCATTATCAAAAGCTTTCGGATCATAAGCTTTTATTTTTGCGCCAAGTTCTAACAGACGATTGATGATTGTAATAGAAGGTGCTTCACGCATATCGTTCGTTTTTGGTTTAAACGATAACCCCCAAACAGCAAAAGTCTTTCCGTTTAAATCTTCTCCAAATTTTCGTGTAATTTTTTCTACAAAATGCTCTCGTTGATATTGATTAATTTTATCAGCAGATTTTAAAATACCACAAGGAGTATTATTTTCTGTTGCCGTTTTTATCAAAGCCTTAACATCTTTTGGAAAACAACTTCCGCCATAACCAATCCCCGGATAAAGAAATTTTGTTCCAATTCTTGTATCTGCGCACATTCCGAGTCTTACCAGATTAGCGTCTGCACCTACTGATTCGCAAATATTCGCAATTTCGTTGGCAAAAGAAATTTTTACCGCTAAAAACGAATTCGAAGCATATTTAACCATTTCTGCAGATTTTTCATCCATAACAATTACAGGATGCTGATTTCGTACAAATGGCGAATACAAATTAAGCATAATCTCTTTTGCTTTTTCTGATGTTGTACCAATTATCACTCTATCAGGTCGCAAAAAATCTTCTACAGCAGCACCCTGTTTTAAAAATTCCGGATTTGAAACCACATCGAATGGTTGAGTGGTTTTAGAACCCATAATTTCTCTAATTTTTTCAGCAGTTCCAACCGGAACAGTCGATTTATCAACAATAACTTTGTATTCGTTAATAGATTCTGCAATTTGCTCCGCTACATTATAAACATATTGTAAATCAGCAGAACCGTCCTCTCTTTGTGGAGTTCCAACTGCAATAAAACAGATTAAAGATTGCTTAACTGCTTTTTCTAAATTATCAGAAAAAATCAAACGTTTTTCTGCAACATTTGTTTTGATTAAATCTTCAAGCCCGGGTTCATAAATAGGAATAATACCGTTTTTTAAGTTTTCTAATTTTTCTTTATTATTATCCACACAAATTACATCATTGCCCATTTCAGCAAAACAAGTTCCGGCAACCAATCCAACATATCCTGTTCCAACAACGCAAACCTTCACTAGATAAGCTCCTTAAAGTAGTTAATTGTTTTCATCAAACCTTCCTCGATATCAATTTTTGGTTCCCAATCCAATTCGTTTTTCGCAAGCGAAATATCAGGCTGTCTCTGAGTCGGATCATCAGAAGGCAGAGGTTTATAAATAATTTGAGATTTTGAATTTGTAAGTTTAATAATTAATTTTGCAAAATCCAAAATTGTTCTTTCAGAAGGATTACCTAAATTTACAGGGCCTACAAGTTTCGAATTCATCATTCTTATCAAGCCTTCGATTAAATCATCTACATAGCAAAATGAGCGGGTTTGTGAACCGTCGCCATAAATCGTTATATCTTCATTTTTTAAGGCTTGTAAAATAAAATTAGAAACGACACGACCATCGTTTTGCGCCATATTTGGCCCGTAAGTATTAAAAATTCTAACAATTTTTGTATCAACATTATTTTGGCGATGATAATCCATCATCAAAGTTTCAGCACAGCGTTTTCCTTCATCGTAACAACTTCTAATACCAATCGGATTGACATTTCCCCAATAATCTTCTGTTTGCGGGTGTATTTTAGGATCGCCATAAACTTCACTAGTAGAAGCTTGCAAAATAGTGGCTTTACATCTCTTTGCTAAACCTAACATATTAATTATGCCGAGTACTGAGGTTTTTATTGTTTTTATCGCATTGTATTGATAATGCGGAGGGCTGGCAGGACACGCTAAATTATAAATCTGGTCGACTTCTGCAAAATATTCTTTCGTAATATCATGGCTCACTAGTTCAAAGCGATTATTGCCAATAAATTTTCTAATGTTGCCTTTTGAACCTGTAAAAAAATTGTCAAGACAAATTATATCGTCGCCTTCGTCAAGAAGCCTTGCACAAAGGTTTGAACCAATAAAACCCGCTCCGCCTGTAACCAAAATTCGCTTCATAAACACCTCTTATTTGATTTTAGCATAAATATAGTATCTTATTCTGATAAACACATCTAAACATGTTTAATCTTTACAATTTGCCCTCTCTGCGCTATGATTTCAGTAAGGAGAAATAGTATGAAAGAACAGTTGGAAAATATTTATAACTCAGCAAAAGCAGATATTGAGCAAGCTCAATCTATTAGTGATATTGATGAAATCAGATTGAAATATTTAAGCCGTAAAGGTGAATTTAATTCAATCAAAAAAGGTTTAAAAGATTTGTCTGACGAAGACAAACGTGTTGTTGGCGCATTAGCTAATAAAATTACTCAAGATCTTGAAGGTTTATTGAAAGATAAGCATGATATTTTCTATCAAAAAGAACTTAATGAAAAATTGCAAAAAGATAGAATTGATATTACTTTGAGTGGTAAATATATTCCACAAGGAAAAGTTCACCCGCTAACTTCTACAACGAATGAAATCGTAACAATTTTCCAAAATCTTGGATTTTCAGTTGTAGCACCGAATTTATCTCCGGAAGTTGAAACAGAATACTATAATTTTGATATGTTGAATGTTCCAAAAGACCACCCTGCAAGAGATGTACAAGATACATTCTATGTAAAAGGTATGGAAGGTGTTGTTTTGAGAAGCCAAACTTCAGGCGCTCAAATTCACGTTATGGAAAATCAAAAACCACCTATCAAGGTAATTTCTCCGGGTAGAGTTTACAGAAACGAAAACATTAACGCTCGTAAGAATAATTTCTTCCACCAAATCGAAGGTTTGTATGTTGATAAAGACATTACATTCGGTGATTTGAAAGGTGTTTTGAACGAATTTATCAGATTGTATTTCGGCGCAGCTCGTCCAACTCGTTTTAGAAGCAGTTTCTTCCCATTCACAGAACCTTCTGCAGAAGTTGACGTTCAATGTATTATGTGCCAAGGTAAAGGCTGTCGCACTTGCAGCGGAACAGGCTGGTTAGAAGTTCTTGGTTGCGGTATGGTTGACGCAAATGTTCTTAGAGGTGTTGGAATCGATCCTGATGTTTATTCCGGTTTCGCATTTGGTATGGGCGTAGAAAGACTTGCTATGCTTAAATACGCAATTGATGATATCAGATTATTCTTCAACAACGATAAGAGATTCTTGGAACAATTTTAAGAGCTAATTGATGAATAAAATTTTCGGCTTAATTCTAACATTTGCACTTTGTTTAGCACCGGCATTTGCTGTTGATGGTATTCTTATTTCAGCAAAAGAAAGTGCTAAAGAACAGCGTAAAGTTAGCGAAGTTGGTTTTAGACTTTTGAATGCAAATGGAATTCAAACCAGAGCTGTGTTTGCATTAGCGACAACCAGAAAAATCAATGCCTATTGTGATACTAGAAGTCGTATGATTGTAATTTATCGTTCGCTTTATGAAAGATGCGAAACTGAAGATGAACTTGCAGCAGTTCTTGCTCATGAAATCGGGCATAGCGTAGATACTTATGTCGGGCCGTTTAGAGGTATTGGAACTTGTATTGCTATGAGCTATTCTCCGAGGAAATATGAACTAAAAGCTGATAAACGCGCGATAGATTATCTTGTTAATGCCGGCTATAATCCTGTTGCGATGATTGTAATAATGAGTAAAAACTTCCCACAAGGTCATTACGAAGTCTTTTCAACACATCCTTTATCAACAAGAAGAATGATGGAAGTTTATGAATACATCTACAAAAAGTATCCGGAATACCTTGCAAATAATGCTTATAAGGATAATATTTATTACCAAAACTTCTTGCTAACTTCACAGAAAAACCGCGCTAAGTTTCAAGAAAAAGTCAAAACAAATTCCAACAAAAAAGTTCACTATTTATGATAAGATTCTTTGTTTTATTTCTTGTATCAAGTCTATTAATTCTGCCGAGTGCCGGCATGATTGAGGATGAGTTTGTAGAGTCAACTTTGAGCAAGGATTTGAAAATTAGAAAGTATCAGCCACCTAAAATAGAAGATGATTTTGTAGAAAACAGAAATTACACCTCTGTTAAAAAACAAAATGTCAGAATAATCGAGATATTGCCGAATGCGGATAGCAAGATTGTTCAAAGACCATATCACATGATTTCAGAAAATGATATTCCTGTTCGAATTTGTATTAGAGAAAAGTTTTCCACGAAGCAAAAACGCGAAGAAGGTCAGATTATAGAGTTTGAAACTCTTGATGAGGTGAAAATTAAGAACAAGATTTATCCCGCTGGAACTGTTATAAAGGCTCGGATTGAAAATATTTCTATGAATTCAACGTGGGGCGCACCTGCAGATTTTGTAATCGGTAACTTTTCGATTGATGAAAGACCTTTATATGGCGAAGTTACAAAAACTGGTGCAAATCGCGCTATCTGGTTGCATCCGTTGGCGGTTGCTGCAACTTCCTTCTTTGGAACTGGAATTTGGTTGATGTTTATAAGAGGCGGACATGCAAAAATTAAACCAAAAGAAGTTTTTACAGTGTATTTTTAAACAAATAGTGCAAAAATTGCACATCACATTAAAAAAAAATTTGCCCCTTAATTTTTCTTAAACAATTTCTTCTCTAATTCCAGCGCAGTTTTTGTTTTTGCCAAACCTCCTTGTGATGTTTCTTTTAAAAGTGGGGACATTAATTGACCTGTGATTTTTAGTGTATCAACAATTTCGTCAACAGGAATTTTACTTTCAACACCACAAAGTGCTAATTCTGCTGCGGTTACAGCGTGAACGGCTAAAAATGCGTTTCTTTTTATGCAAGGAACTTCAACCAAACCGCACACAGGGTCGCAAGTTAAGCCTAGAATATTTTTTAGAGCAAGTGCAGCAGCGTTTATAATTTCATCAACATTTCCGCCAAGCATTTGTGTTAAACCAGCAGCTGCCATTGCTGACGCAACTCCGCATTCAGCTTGACATCCTGCAACAGCACCGGCTAGTTGTACCTTGTTTGACACAAGCAGTCCTACCATGCCGGCAGTTAAAAGCGCGTTGATTTGTTCCGCTTCAGAAATATTATTTTCTTCTGAAACGGCAACAATTACAGCCGGCACAATTCCGCAAGAGCCTGCTGTCGGGCAAGCCACGATTCTTCCCATTCTTAAATTTTCTTCGGCTGTAGCAAGCGCATAAGTTATAATCTTTTCAAAAGTTTTTCCAAATAAAGCACCACGCTTTTTAAATTTTTCAACAAGCTTGACACAATCATCTCCGCACCAATCACTAATTGATTTTTCTGTAGATTTAAGCCCGTTTTTAATAGCGCCTTTCATTGCAAGCAAATCTTCCAAGACTTTTAGCCTTACGACATCAACAATTTCTTCCAATAAAACTGATTCGTTTTCTTGAGCGATTTCGAAAATTGCTTTGTCCTGTTTTTTACACGCGTCTATGAGTTCTGAAAACGATAAAATTGTCATTATTTTAATTTCCTAATATTAGTTACGAAAAACACATCTTTAATTTGCTTAACTTGCTCTATAACATCATCTCCAACCGGAATATCTAAAGCCACGGACATTGAAGCTGTACCGCCTTTTGAGCTACGGTCACAATGTAATGATGCAATATTAACTTTTTGCTTCTGGATAATGTCGCTAACTTTTGAAATCATTCCAGGAACATCTTTATACATAAGCAAAATCGTATCATAAGAGCCGTCAATATCTGATGCAAAGCCGTTTATGTTGTTAATTCTAATTTCACCTGCGCCGACAGAATCCCCTGAAACTGTCATTTTGCCATCGTCAAAAATTATGTCAACGGAATTTGGATGTCTCGAAATATCTTCTCTGTACTCGTACGAATAATTTATATTATCAACGATATCAAAAATATTTTTTATACAGGCTTCATCAACCGAATAGCCTAAAACTCCAGCAAGAAGTCCTTTATCTGTTCCATGTCCAAAACCTGTTTGAGCAAAAGAATTATAAAGTACAAATTTAACTTTTTTGAATGCGTTTTTATAAATGTTGCGAGCCATTAATCCAAGACGCACAGCACCGGCTGTATGTGAGCTTGAAGGACCGACCATTATTGGAGAAATTACTGAAAAAATCGATTTTTGTTCCATTTTTAGTAATCGTCCTCATCGTCTTTCTTATCAGCGTTAATATAGCCATCCATTACATTACATAAAGAATTTTGCCAATCACTATTTTTTTCAAGGAAGAAATCCGCGCCCCTAGCACGACATTGTTGTTCGATTTCTTTTCGAGGTGAGGCTGTAATTACACCAACGACGGTTTTTTTGCCATACGCCGCTGCTAATTTTTTCAATTCTGTTAAAAGAATAAAACCTTCGCGTTCAGTTGGAATAAACAAATCCATAACAACGTATTCATACTTGCGTTTTTTGAATTTGCTAACTGCATCATAGATTTCTTGTGAACAATCAATATCGTAATCAAATCTTGATAACAAAACTTTTAATTGATAAGTAATAACGCCTAAATCATCGACAATAAGTATTGCAGGTCCGCTTGATTCTTCCTCGTCTGTAGGATTATTGTTTAAAGCTCTACTTACAATCGGCTTTTTCGCGTTCGCATTAAGTTCTTTTAGTGTATCAACAATGTTTATCAACTGTTTTTTTAAATCCAAAAGTGCAACTTCTTTTGGAGGTTTTGAATTCGTAATATTGTAAAACAGATTAAGAAACTCGTCGTCAATTTCGATATTTGGCATATTCACTCCTATTTATGTATAAAATTATACCATATTGAGAATAAAATGTAAGTCATTTGTTTGTATTATTCATGTTATTTTGATTTTCAAGTATACTATTAGTATGAAGAAAATTATACTCATCACACTTTTATCAATTTTTTTAACTCCTACAAGTTTCGCAGAAGAAAAAACTCCTGTTTTTAATTTGCATTTATTCAATAACGATACGCGCGAAGTTAAATCATTACTTAATTCTCAAGTACGTTATGCAAACAGAAATAATTTCAAAAAATTTATAAATACTTATGATAAAAATTATGTAAATTCAGACGGCTTTAATTTAGAAACTTATTCTAATATCGTAAAAGATGTTTGGCAATCATATGACAAAATTAAATATGGTATAAAAATCAAAAATATTGAAATAAAAGATGACTGCGCTATCGTAAGTTTAGATGAAACATCATCTGCAATTATTCCTGATAAAAATATGAATGGTGTTTTACGTAGTGAAGCTGACAGCGTTTATCATTTAAAAAAAGTTGACGGCAAATGGAAAGTTACTTATGACGCGGTAAATTCCGAAAATACATCAATGCTTTATGGTGATGCGCGTGATTTAGATATCAAACTTACAGCTCCGCATGAAATTGAAGCGGGAGTAGAATATACAGCTTCTTTAGAATTTACCCCTCCGGAAAATTCTATTGCAATAGCTTCTATTGCAAGCGACAAGGTTGAATATCCTCAAAAACAAGCAAAAGAAGTGTTTAGAAAATTACCTGACGATAATATTTTAGAAAGACTTTTTATCTCAAATACTGATAATGTTAATGAATATATTATTGCCTCTATCGGAATTACAAAAGCTGATATAAATGATTTAAGTATAAAATTAAGTTTAACAGGATACGGGTATCAAATTACAAGAGTTAATGTTAAACAAAAAACTGTAAATGAAGGAATTAAAAAGGCAGATGACAAAGACAAGTAAAATTTCATATCTCTTTGTTGCGATAATATTCTTTATTATTTTTGACATCTATTTTTCAAATATAATGATGAATTGTGTTGAAACAATGCCGAGCAATCCTGTTTTTGACCTAATTTTTATCCAAAATACGGGCGCTGCGTTCAGTATTTTAGAAAATTCAAAAATCTTTTTAATCAGTTTTTCAGCCTTTGCAATTCTTGCCATGATTGTTTATTTAATAAAAAATATTCAAAAAGCCTCATCTTTTGCAATTTTTTGGGCTTCACTTTTAATAGCGGGTGTTTTTTGTAATATGTATGAAAGAATTGCTTACGGATATGTAAGAGATTTCTTTAAATTGAATTTTATTGACTTCCCTGTTTTCAATATTTCTGATATCTTTATAAATATCAGTGTTGTTGCAATTGTTATAATAATTATCACAAATGAAATTAATAATAGACGAACTAACGGATAACATAAGAATAGATGCATATCTTGCAGATTATATGCAAGATTTTTCGCGCTCTAAAATCCAATCAGAAATAAAAAAAGGCTCAGTTCTTGTAAATTCTAAAACTGTAAAGCCTTCTTATTCCGTTAAAGAAGGCGACGAAATCGTTGTAGAGATTCCGGAAAATGTTATTAAAATCGAGCCTGAAAATATTCCGCTTAATATAGTTTGGGAAGATGAAAATATGCTTGTTGTGAATAAGCCTTCAGGCATGCTGACTCATCCGACAACAATTGAAACAACAGGAACTTTAGTTAATGCGCTTTTGTATAAATATGGCGAAAATTTGTCAGATGTTAATGGAGAATTCAGACGTGGGATTTTACACAGGCTTGATAGAAACACTTCCGGCTTGTTAATGATTGCAAAAAATAACAAAACACATGAATATCTTGTAGAAAAAATGAAACAAGGCAAAATGACAAAAAAATATCTTACAGTTGTAAAAGGTGTTATTGAAGAGGATGAATTTACTATTAATAAACCAATAGGACGCAATCCTAATCAACCGCACAAAATGGCAATTGTAGAAAACGGTAAAGAAAGCATTTCAAAAATTAAAGTGCTTGAACGATTTAAAGACGCAACTTTACTTGAAGTGCATTTGATAACAGGAAGAACTCATCAAATCAGAGTGCATCTTTCAAGTATCGGACATCCCGTTTATAACGATACATTATACGGCTTTGGGAAAATGAAAATCAAAACTGATGAACAAGTCTTGGAATCTTACAAACTTAATTTTCCGCACCCGTTTGACGGAGAAATAATTGCACTTGAGATTCCAATGGATGAAAAATTACAAAAAGTCGTTAACTTTTTACGTTCATTTTAATAGTTTACGCATTGCTTTATTTTTGGTATCCTTAAATTAATTGTAAATAATATGAGGATATAAAAATGGTAGACATTAGACAAGAATTTATTGAACAAGCGAAACAATTAACAAGAAATGCAGAAGTGCTTCCCGGCGGTATTGAAGAATTGGCTGTAAAACTTCAACACGCAGCAGATACAAATACTCCGCTAAGAATTAAATTGGGGATGGATCCGACAAGACCTGATTTACACCTTGGTCATACGGTTGTTATGAGGAAATTAAAAGAATTTCAAAAACTTGGACACAAAATTGTTCTTCTTGTTGGTGGTGCTACTGCTATGATAGGCGATCCATCAGGTAAATCAGAAACAAGACCGGCTTTAACAAAAGAACAGGTTGAAGAAAACGCTAAAACTTATTTTGCGCAAATGTCAAAAGTTATTGATATCTCTCAGGCAGAAGTTGTAAACAACGCTGATTGGCTTCATAAATTAACGTTTACAGAAATGTTACAACTTGCAGGCAAAGTTACTGTTGCTCAGATGATGACAAGAGACGATTTTGCAAAAAGATATGCAGAAGGTAAACCAATTGCTATTCACGAATTTTTCTACCCACTAATGCAAGCTTACGATTCAGTTGCTATCGATGCTGATATCGAATTGGGTGGTACTGACCAAAGATTTAACACGCTTTTAGGACGTGATATTCAAGTAGCTTACGGCAAAAAATATCCTCAATTAGTAATGATGTTGCCACTTTTAGAAGGTACTGACGGTGTAGTTAAGATGTCTAAAACATATCCGGAGCACTGTATTTCACTTACTGATAGTGCAAAAGATATGTTCGGAAAATTGATGAGTATTCCAGATACATTAATTACCCGTTATTATTCATTGTTAACTGATGTTCCACAATCAGAATTAGAAAAAATGGATGAAGAAATTGCTTCAAATTCGATTAATCCGCGTGATATCAAAATGGCTTTAGCGCACATGATTACAGAAGAATATCACGGTAAAGAAGGCGCTGATAAGGCTCAGGAAGATTTTATCAATGTTGTTTCAAACAAAGGTATTCCGGATGATATTGAAAGCGTTAAAATAGAAGCTGAAAAAAGCATTTTGGACTTGTTGGTTGAATTATCTTTTGTTCAATCAAAAGGTGAAGCAAAACGTTTAATCCAAGGTGGCGGAGTGAAAATTGACGGCGAAAAAATCTCTGATATGGGCTTTGTTGTAAAACCTCAAATGGATGTTGTTTTACAAGCCGGCAAGAGAAAGTTTGCTAAACTAGTTTAACTTGCGTAGGATTAGCGTTTTAGAGAATGGAAAATTGAAAATGGAAAGTGGAAAATTGTATTAACATTTTCAATTATAGAAACTCGCTAAATTAGTAGAAGTAGGTTGGGCTTTCAGCCCAACAATAACTAACAAAAAAGAAGGGTTTAAAATGATACATGAGAATGTTTTGGAACTAATCGGCAATACACCGCTTGTAAAATACAATAACAATATTTGTCTAAAACTTGAATATTTCAACCCTTCAAACTCAATTAAAGACAGGGCATCTTATTCAATGTTAAAAGGTGCAATGGATAGAGGTGAAATTAATAAAGATACTGTTATAATTGAGCCAACGAGCGGAAATACAGGAATCGGACTTGCAATGTGTTGTGCCGTTTTAGGATTAAAATTGATAATTTGTATGCCTGAAAGCATGTCTGTTGAACGTCGCAAAAATATTGCTGCTTATGGCGCAGAACTCGTTTTGACTCCGAAAGAAAAAGGTATGCAAGGTGCTGTAGATAAAGCAAAAAAATTAAAATCAACTTACCCAAACAGCTTCATTCCTATGCAGTTTGCAAACCCTGATAACCCTAAAGCGCACGAAAAAACCGCACAAGAAATTAAAGACGCGGTTGACGGTCGTGAAGTTGTAATAGCTGCAGGAATCGGTACGGGCGGAACGGCTGTAGGTATAAAAAAATATTTCCCTGAAGCAATTGTTTATGGAGTAGAACCTGCTGAAAGTCCTCTATTTACGGAAGGAAAGGCAGGCCCACATGCAATTCAAGGCATCGGCGCGAATTTCATACCAGAAATCTGCAAAGACAATAATTTAGACGGAATTTTGGCTGTAAAAGGCGAAGATGCGAAAGCTCAAGCAATTGAACTTGCTAAAAAACACGGCGTTTTTTGTGGTATTTCTGCTGGTGCAAATGTTTGCGCAGCAAAAGTTTTAGCAGAAAAATATCAAAATAGACTAATAGTTGCAATAATACCTGATAGTGGTGAAAGATATTTATCAGTTTGGTAAAAAATTAATGGTGCAAAAAATGCATCCTACTATTCTATATTGAAAAAAGTAGGATGTGTTTTTGTACTATTGACTTAATCTCCAAGACTATTTATCAAAGTTTTTAATTGAATTATAATCGCTTTATAGAAAAGAAAGGTATAAAATGTTCAAGCGTGCGATAAATAAAATAAAAGAAGATATAAAAGTAATTTACGAAAAAGACCCTGCTGCAACGAATATTGCGGAAGTAATTTTCTGTTATCCGGGATTGCAAGCTCTTATTTCGCACCGTATCGCACACAAACTTGCTTATTGGGGCGTACCATTTGTTCCGAGATTTATTTCATATCTTACTAGAATCATTACAGGAATCGAAATCCATCCAAAAGCACAAATAGGTAACCGATTTTTTATTGACCATGGAGAAGGTGTTGTAATTGGAGAAACCACAATTATTGGGGATGATGTGCTGATTTATCAGCAAGTTACTCTCGGCGGAACAGGAAATGAACATGGCAAGCGCCATCCGACCATTGGTAATAATGTAATTATCGGAGCCGGTGCAAAAATTCTGGGCAACATAACTATTGGTGATAATACAAGAGTTGGCGCAGGTTCTGTTGTAGTTGATGATGTGCCGGAACATTGTACTGTTGTTGGTGTTCCAGGGCGAATTGTACAACAAAAATTCATGAATCCTGATGGAATTCTTATGCATAACCGAATTCCAGACCCGATTAAATGTGAAATTAACAGATTGAAGTACGAAGTTCAAGAATTGAAAGAACAATACAATAAAACTCAAAATTAAAAAGGTTAATAATCCCCTCTCCTTTTACACCACACTTCCAAATGAGTAAGCACAACTACTAGCTTGGAAGTGAAGCAGAAACCTCCCCCGAGGGAGGGGATGAAAAGTATCAAAAGGGGTATGCGCTAAAGACTTTCAAATAAACATCGCCTCCCTTTATAGGGGGAGGCCGTAGCTGTTGGCGAAACTTTGTTGAGCCTTACAGATGCGAGTGGGGGCTTTTTAAGTTGAGAGTTGATAGTGGATAGTTAATTTTCACCTCACCCTAACCCTCTCCTGTAAGGCGAGGGAACGTGCTAAAGACTTTCAAATAAACGAGTCTCACTCCCCTCTCCTTTTTCAATTCAACATGGAGAGGGTGCCGAAGGCGGGAGAGGGTGTTATAAACTAGTTAAAAGAACCCCACCCCGAAATCAAAGATTTCGACCCTCCCTCAAGGGGTGGGTAGGTGTTCAATAAAACGTCATAAACCTTTGAAATGTATAACTCTAACCACCCAACTTCGGCCCGTTATATTTTTCATAAAGCTTCATAACATCATCTGGTATTTTATCTCCGCGCACCATTTT
>CAKVLH010000016.1 GCA_934757245.1 uncultured Candidatus Melainabacteria bacterium | reverse complement strand
ATGCTTTTCTTTACATCATATATATCGGCATTTTTTTTAAAAACTTTAGGGTTTTGAACAACATTGTTACAAATCGTTACATTAAAAGCCGTAAACTCGCTAATAGCTTGATAAATAAAAAATAGCAAAAAAAGAAATACTTAACAAAGTAGACATTATCTTGTATCTTTCAATGGAGAATTGAAAGTAGAAAATGAAAAATAGTATTAAATAATTTTCAATTGTCCATTTTCCATTTTCAATTTAGAAAAGTAGGGTGCAAATTTTTGCACCAATTATATTTGTTAAAATATTAAAAGGTGGGAACCGCTTACGCTTTTTCCCACCCTACGGCTATTTAGTAAATATTATTTTTGTTCTTTTAGTGATGTAATAAATATGTTCAAACCATTCAAAACAGACTTTTGTTGTTCAATCATATCTTTCAATATTATAAGTATTTTTTGAGAACTTTCAAAATCATCTTCACTGTTTTCATAAAGATTTTTCATTATATCTAGTACTATATAGTTTCTTTGCACCAATTGTTCTACTTGGTTTAAATGATTCATTAACTCTTGTTTCATATTTTACATCCGATTAAATAAGTAAAAATATTATACATTAATTACGTAATATCAGCACGTATTATTAACAATTATTTACGTTTAGACTGTACGTAATGTACGAACAAGAATTTCAACAAATAGGACTTAATATTAAGAAATTCCGTAAGAGAGAAGGAATTACTCAACAAATTCTTGCAGATAAAATTGGCAAGTCTTTAAATTTTGTTGGCAAAGTAGAAGTTGGTTTTGACCACCCTTCTTTGTATACATTAATTGATATCGCGAAGGCTCTTAATGTATCATTAAAAGATTTATTTGAAGATGTTTAGAGTGTTGATAGGTTGCGTTAAACTATTTCATCCCACAGAGCAAACGTATAAACGTTAATGGTGCAAAAACAAATATATATAATTATTTACGTCCTATTGTCATCGTTTACGACAAAAAGTTTTTTGATTAATTGAAAATAAATCAACCAAATAAATGATGGGAAACATGCAAACATGATGTAAAGTATAAGAGGTACTAATAGTATTAATTTTAGTATCATCTTGGTGAGGTAGGTAAAATTGAAGAAATTCAAGTTTCGATTGCAAGTCGTGCTTGACATGCGAGAAAAAGAACTTGAGCAAAGACAAATGGAAATGGCTAAAATTGTTGCAGCTTTAAATTTGCAACAAGAAAAACTTCAAAATATCCTGCAAGCTCAAGATAACAACACTTCTGAGATGGAAGCTCTTTATTCGGCATCAGAACTAGATATTATGCAAATTGAAAGCCACAGAAAATTCGGCATAAAACTCGTAACTGATGCAAACAATCAAGAAAGAATAATTAACAACACAAAACACATTCTTTCAAGAAAACAACAAGAAGTAAAAGAAGCGCATCAAAAAGTAGAAGTTCTTAAAAAGCTTAAAGAAAAGCAAGAAAAAGAGTTTTACAAAAGCTTTCTGCAAGCTGAAATGAAAGAAATTGACGATATAACATCAGCAAGGTTCAGACTCGGATGACACAAGCATTATTAAACAATTTAATATCTAATAATCAACAGTCATTTAGTGATAAATTAAACGCTAAAGACTTTGCACAGTCTGATTTTCAAAATGTTTTGGATAAGCAAACCGATTTGCAAACAAAAGCTAATGCAGTAAAAGACAGTATTGGCGGAATGAAGAAAACAACCGAAAATACTTTTCAAAAATTGCAAGATAAAATTCAAGAAACATATAAAGAAGTTGGAAGCGAATCAGCATTGAATTTGTCTTTAGCAAGTGCAGAAGATACAGAAGATACAGAAGATACGAATAGTGCTATAGAGCCAGAAGATACTGTTTCAGAAAATACAACTTCAGAAGATGTAGAAACAACATTACAGAATCTTGTTCAGCCTTTGGTGGAACAGATTACAAACCAAATTGAGCAAGTTGAAGATACAGTTAAGAATGTTGCAGAAAAAGTAATTTCTAATGTTAGTGAAACATTAGAGGATGAACTTAATGTAACAATTAACGGAATAGATTTGGATAAGATGCTTGAAGATTTCGGATTCAACAACACAGATGATTTGCCTGAAATTCAACCTCTAAAAGCGGAAAATGCAGAGGAAAGTGAAGGAAAAACTTTAGAAGAACTTGTTGACGAAGATACTTTGAGAGAGTTAAACATTGAATCTGTAGAAACTGATACGTCATCAGGTGAAGAAGAGAGCTCAGATTTAATGCAAAACCAGACAGCGGAAGAACAGGGGATTAAGGCGAGTTTGCAGCAAGCAGACGCAAATTTTGGGGAGTTAAAAACAGACTCTACTCAGTCTAATGTATCGCTTCAAGCGGCGAAGCCAACAGGAAACAGCGATGTTACACCGAGCAAAATTATTGATCAAATTTCCAAACAAATGGAAAATATGAATACAGGCTCTAAGGTAAACATTGTTTTGAATCCTGAGTCTTTGGGTAAGGTTTCGGTACAACTTATCAATACAAAAGAAGGTTTGTCGGCACAATTTACGGTTGCAACGCAGGATGCTAAAAATCTTATTATGAAGGGTTTAGACGGACTTAAAGATTCATTGTTAGCGCAAGGTGTTAATGTTGACAATGTAACGGTTAAATTAAGCGAAACGCAAGAGAGCGAATACAACGCTGATTGGACAGAACAAGAAGGTTCAAGAGGCGGAAACAAAGAGCAAGGCTCACGCAAAGGACAAAAGGAAAAAGAACATTTTGAAGAAATGATGTCATTTGCGCAAAATGAAGAAAATTAGGAGAAGGTTATGACCACGGTTTCAACTGAAATAACAAATTTGCAGAACCAGACTGCATTTACACAATCAAATACAACGGATAGAAAAACAAGTTCTAAAAACGACAGTAGCATGTTTTTGAATCTTATGTTGCAACAATTAAAGAACCAAGACCCGACACAACCGACTGATAATACAGAATGGTTATCGCAGTTGGCTCAGTATTCTTCTCTTGAGCAAATGACTCAAATGAATACCGGTTTAACAAATTGTATGAACTATATTTCTGCAATGTACAAAGATATGTCAATGAATGCGGAAATTACTCAAACGCTTTCAATGGTCGGAAAAGAAGTTACAATTACTGTTCCTGATGAAAAAGACAGTTCAAAAACAACTGAAATCACAGGTAAGGTAACGGAAGCTAACTTTAAAGACGGCACAGGTAAAGTTAAAGTTAACGGCGAATATTATTCTATTTCTAATATTACTTCTATTAGAGAAAAAGGCGAAAGTAGCACAGCAAAGAGTTAATGTTGGGCTGAAAGCCCAACCTACAATTTATATTGTTGGATTGGTAAATCCAACCTACAATAAATTTAAATTCAAACCCAGACAACAACAGGAGGATGACATAAATGTCTCAAGCATTACACACAGCCAGTACCGGTATAAATGCCGGACAATCACAAATCAACGTTGTAGCAAATAACGTTGCAAACATCAATACGACAGCATACAAGTCTGCGAATATGACTTTTGAAACATTATATTCAAGAAACCTGTCTTATGGTAGCGCAGCTACAAAAGATGGCGGTGGTACAAACCCTAAACAAATTGGTCTTGGTGTAAAAGTTGGTGGTATTACAAGAGATTTTACTGCCGGTGATTTTGTAAGCACAGGACGTGATATGGACTTAATGATTTCTGGCAACGGCTTCTTTGTTGTACAAGATTCTGACGGTAAACTGTATTATACACGTGATGGCGTTTTCTCAACTGATTCAGAAGGAAATGTTGTAAACCAGTCCGGCATGAAAGTTGTAGCTGCCAGCACTCCTTATTCGAATGCAAGTTCAGGACATACAGTTCAAATTCCTAAAAATTTAGCAGCTGTTGTTAAAGGTGATGCAAATATTGCTAATAAAAAATTAAGCGAATTGAATAATGCAAGTATTACAGATGGTGATATAAATGTAACAATTAATGGTACAAAAGTAACTTTGACGGTTGAAAAAGGCGACCCTACAATGGGTGCGGTAGTCGCGAAATTCAATGAACAAATTAAAGCTGCCGGCATTAACGATGTTGAGTTTGAGGTAGCAAACGGCGTTGTATCATATACAAAGGGGGCTACAATTTCATTTGATTCAGCAACAAGTAACTTTGTCGGTCAAACGGGTATTAGCAACAACAACCCTTCTACAAAACAAATTAACCAAACAGTAACATTGCAAGAAATGGTTAACTATAACGACCAAAACGGCATTACTTTAAAATCAACAACAGTTGATGAAAATGGTATCATTGCAGCAACTTATAGCGATGGTTCAATTTTGACTCAATATGTTGATGATACTTATACAACACAATGGAAATACACAACTCCGCAAGGTGTTACAATCAGAAGCGGTGATGTTCAAGCAACAGGTTCAAGTATTGAAAATTCAAACTTCGTTATTGAACTTGCTACAATGGTAAACGAAGAAGGCTTAGTTTCTATTAACAATAACCTTTGGGAATGGGGCGCTGACGTTGGTGAAGTTTATTATGGAATGGCGGGCGAAGTTTCTTTCGGCTCAATAGAATCCGGCGGTTATGAAGGCTCTAACGTAGATATTGCAGCAGAACTTTCTAACATGATTACAGCGCAGAGAATGATTCAGATGAACTCAAGAGTGTTCTCAACGGCTAGTAGCGTGATGGAAACTTTGAGTTATTTGGGACAATAAGTATGAAGTGAATAGGTCAATAAGTGAATGAGTGAATAAGTTCGTATAAAATATATTCAAATATAAACGCCGTTCAATATTGACAGTAATTTAAAAACGAACTTATTCACCTATTCACTCATTCACTTATTCACTTTTAAAAAAAAGGCATGCCTTTTGTAAGCACAAGTCGCAAAATCCATGTCAACTTCTTAACAAAACATTGACAACTTAACAAAACTTAACAATTTAGAACATGGTTGAAATCCATGTGAAACATGGGTTTCAGCATGTTTTAGATATAAGCTGAAAGTTGTTACAAATAAAGACTTGTACAGAACATGATTTGTATTATATAATACAGTAAAGGGATGAAGGGAAATGTTGATACCATCACAAATTTGGGGCGAGGATATTCATATTGACCGCACTAAGGTAAAAGCAAATCTTGAAGAAATCCAAAAAAGTATCGCACATTCTAAAATTAAAATAATCGCAGTTACAAAATATTTCGGACTTGATTCAATTAAAGCAGGTTACGAGGTTGGAATAAGAGATTTTGGCGAATCTAGAGCAATTGATGCAATCAACAAGATTGAAGCTTTGCCGGAGGAAATCAAACAGAATTCAACATTCCATTTTATCGGACACTTACAAACGAATAAGGTCGAAAAAGTTGTAAAACATTTTGATGTAATTCACTCAGTGGATTCATTAAAAGTTGCAAAAGCTATATCAAATGTGGCTTGTCAATTAAATAAGAGAGAGAAGGTTTTATTACAAGTCAATAACGCAGAAGAAGAACAGAAATTTGGTTATGCAAAAGATGTTTTGAAAACTGATATGCAAGAACTTCTTAATTTGGAAGGGCTTGAGATAATCGGTTTGATGAATATTGCACCGCTTAATTTAAATGATAATGAATTGGAAGGATTATTCAAAGATATCCGTTTATTTAGAGATGAGCTTGAACGGGAATTCGACATAAAACTTCCGGAACTATCAATGGGAATGAGCAACGACTACAAAATTGCGATTAGAGAAGGTGCAACAATTATTAGAGTAGGTAGAAAGTTATTTAGTTAAAAATATAAATTGGAGGAGAAATGGCATTATCAGAAGGATTAAAAGGGTTTGTAAACTTTTTTGCTAAAAGTTTTAACGATGGAGAAAGCGAAGACGCTTTCATGGATTTAGTAGACAATGATGGCGAGTATGAAACAGACGGTACTTTAGCTATTAATAGAGATATTGACAGTATGTACGGCACAAGAGTTAATTCAAAACCTGAACGTTCTTTTGAAAGAGAATCAAAAGTAGTTTCTCATCCAAATTCATATAAATCAAGTGAAGTTACAGTTATTGAACCACGTTCATTCTCAGAATCTGCTCAAATTGTTAAGAAATTAATTGATAAAAAGACTGTTATCCTTCATTTAGATTTGTTAGATAAAGAACAATCTCAAAGAACAATTGACTTTGTTTGTGGTGCTTCACACGCTTTAAGCGGTACTGCTCAAAAAATCAGCGACATGGTATTCATTTTCACTCCAAGCAATGTTTCATTGTCAGTTGAAAATGGCGCTGTTCAAAGCAAATTTGCTGAATCTTTGTGGAATAAACCACTTTAGGGGTAAATGAATCCTGTCGGCAGACATTAGAAAAACTACCGGTTTTAAGCAATTTGCCAAGTCTGCCTCAAAGATGAAATTACTCGTTTAAAGAATTTTGACAGATAGTCAAAATGAAGTATGAAATTTTTATAATATATTGATTTGTGATAGTTGGATTTTCAGGGTGCATTTGCACCCTTTTTATTTTGCAATTTTTCATTAAAGCATAATAAACGAGGCTTTTAATAAAAAGCCCCATTTCTCAGTATGTCATTGCTTCAAAATGTTATAATTTTTGTCAACAAGAGGTTCTAGTCTGACTTTTCTCATCTACACGATATCTATGTGCGTAGCACATAGTGTTGCTTTGTACCTGTAGTCCAACCCAAAGGATGACTTGGAAACAGAAAGTGGTCTAGTAGTCCAACTTATGTCATCCGTCCAATTTCCTACGTGCGTAGCATCGAGCTTTGCTTTATACCGATAGTCCAACCAAAAGGATGACTTGGAAGCTGAAAAAGGTCTAGTTGTCCAACTTATGTCATCCGTCCAATTTCCTACGTGCGTAGCATCGAGCTTTGCTTTATACCGATAGTCCAACCAAAAGGATGACTTGGAAGCTGAAAAAGGTCTAGTTGTCCAACTTATGTCATCCGTCCAATTTCCTACGTGCGTAGCACCGAAAAGAACGTAAAATGTTGGAGTTAGGTATTAAGGGGAACTTAGAAAAGTGCTTATAATCAGTAGTTCTATGGAATGTTCCCCGTCCCAATGTCTACGTGCGTAGCACAAAAAAAATCCTTTCTTTAATTTAAGAAAGGATTGGAATCTTTTTTAATAATTCCTCATGTGTAGAAGGTTAGTGTGTAGGTTGTATGAAAGGTTTGTGTTATGTGTTTCTTTTTAGGTCTCGTGTTTATTTAATGCTTGTCGGTTTTCTTTGTTTCGACTTACATATATATAAAGTATATTTCTTTTCTAGAATTTCACTATACGTTCTATATTGTTACATTTCTTTACATACTTTTTTAAATTTACTCGTTTTTTACAAAGTTGTTGTTGCGCAAGTATGCGCAACCTACATTCTTCTTTTATAAATCTTATATTAATAATACCCTCTCCCGCCTTCTCGTTTCCCTTTCCATGTAGAATTGAAAAAGGAGAGGGGAGTGAGACTTGCTTGTTTAGATGTCTTTAGCGCATCCCCTCCCTCGGGGGAGGGGCGGGGGAGAGGGTTTTATTAACTATTTAGAAAAGTAGGTTGCGCAACTTTTACTTTTTATAATCATTTTATGTTTCTATGATAATTTTTTCGGTCTATTCTTGTGCAATTAGAAAATTTTTTATATAATAAACCTAATATGACCAAGGAAAAGAAAGAAAAAAACACGATTTATATCACGCATAGCGGTGAATTACTGATTTGGCTTATTGTAATCCTCGTTGTTATTGCGTTTTCTACTTTTTTTTACATGAACAAGGTTAAAAATGACAACACTTTCAGCATTTACATGCCGGATGTAGACGGATTGATTGTCGGTTCGCCTGTTAGAATGATGGGGATAGAAGTCGGTCATATTACTAAAATCAAACCAACAAATGAAGAAGTTTTTGTAAAATTTATAATAACAGACAGTTCAATTCAGCTTCCGCAAGGAACGGTTGCTACGGTTGAATTCAGCGGAATGGCAGGGTCTAAGTCATTGGAATTATATTTACCAAATAAAAACACTTATATCAATAATAATGTGCCAATTTTGGCGGTAAATCCTCCAAAGAGATTGCATGATGCCATGGGCTTATTGAATGAAATGTTTGATAAATTAAATGCGATTTTCTACACTTCAACTTCTTTTGGTGAAAAAGTTAAAGATTTGGATTTGCCTGCCGGTAACGAACAAAACGCCGAAGAATTTTTGGATTTTGCAGATCAAATGGTTAATGACGCAAATAAAAAGGCGAACGATTTGGGTAAAAAATTAAATGGAGTAAACAATAATGGAAAGAAATAATTTAAAAATAATATCAAATCCGATTGTAAATCAGAGCTTGTGTACAATGCGCAATAAAGATACTGACACGCAAGGAGTAAGATTGGCTGCCAGAAAGCTTACAAGAATTCTTTTGTACGAAGCGACTAAAAACTTGCCTCAAAAGGATGTTGAAATCGAAACTCCGTTAACAAAATTTGTTACTAAGACGATTAACCCGGATATTACGATTATCATTTCTCCAATTTTGAGAGCCGGTTTAATTTTTACAGACGAAGCAGTTGATATTTTGCCACAAGCAACCATTCGCCATATTGGCATGTATCGTGATGAAAAAACATTGAAACCGGTTTGGTATTATAACAAAGTTCCAATGCCTGTTGATAATCCGGACAATTATTACGTTTATATTACAGACCCAATGCTTGCAACAGGAAACTCGCTCATTGAAGCTATCAGACTTTACGTTGATAAAGGCATTCCACAATCCAATATTTGCTGTGTTTGTATGATATCTTCTCCTGTCGGCATTGAAGCTGTGTTTAATAATTTTCCAGATATAACGTTGATTGTAGCTGCCGTTGATGACCATTTAAACGAACGCGGCTATATCGTACCGGGAATGGGCGATGCCGGTGATAGAATTTTCAATACATAAAATTAATCAAATAAAAGTAGGGTGCGCTCACTAGCGCACCAAAATAAGGAATACCATGCAAGAAGTAAAAATCATTGGTGCCGGATTAGCCGGCTCGGAAGCAGCTCTACAGCTTTCAAAAAAGGGAATTAAAGTTAAATTATATGAAATGCGTCCAAATAAAACTACAGGCGCACACGTAACGGAAGATTGCGCGGAATTTGTTTGCTCTAACAGTCTCGGCTCTGCTGATATTTCTAACGCAAGCGGACTTTTAAAAAAGGAAATGGAACTTCTTGGTTCAGAACTTCTAAAAATAGCTTACGAAAACGCGGTTCCCGCGGGTAATGCTCTAGCGATTGCAAGAGAAGATTTTGCAAAAGCCGTAACAGAAAAAATCAAAAATAATCCAAACATTGAATTAATCCGCGAGGAAATTACAGAAATTCCTGAAGGTAATGTTATTATAGCCTCTGGCCCACTTACCAGTGATAAATTTGCTGACGCAATCCAAGAATTTACCAAAAGCGAACATTTGCATTTTTTTGACGCAATTGCACCAATCGTAGAAGTTGATTCTATCAATTTTGATAAAGCTTTTTGGGCATCAAGATACGATAAAGGGGAAGCTTCTTATATAAATTGCCCGATGAACAAAGATGAGTATGAAAACTTTTATAACATTCTAACAAACGCTCCTCGAATAGAACAACATCAAGTGGATAAGAATTCTAAATATTTTGAATCTTGTCTCCCTGTTGAAGTCTTGGCTTCTCGTGGCGTTGACACGCTTCGATTTGGACCGATGAAGCCTGTTGGGCTTATTGACAAAAGAACAGGAGTAGAAAACTATGCTGTTGTTCAATTGAGACAAGACAATTCAGCAAAAACTCTATTTAACCTTGTAGGTTTTCAAACTAATTTAAAATGGGGTGCACAAAAAGAATTAGTACACTCTATCCCCGGTTTAGAAAACGCTAATATTGTGCGATATGGAGTTATGCACAGAAATACTTTTATTAATAGTTCACAAGTGCTTAATCCAACCTTGGAAACTAAAGAGCGTAAAGGCTTGTTTTTTGCAGGTCAAATCACAGGTACAGAGGGTTATACAGAATCAATTGCGACAGGAATGCTTGCCGGAATTAACATGGCCAAAAAACTTGCAGGCGACGAAGAATTAGTTTTACCACGAGAAACAATGCTTGGCGCCATTACCTTCTATATAACTGATAAAGCGCATCTGGAGCATATATCTTCCCGCGATAATTCACTGAGATACCTTCCGCCTCAACCTATCAATTCAAACTGGGGAATTTTACCTCCAATTGAATTACCAAAAGGCGAACGTAAGAACAAAAAACTTAAAAATGAATTACTTGCAAAACGTGCAATAGAAACATTGGAAAACTTCTTGAAATAAAACAAAAATCGAGAAGTTGCGAACTAGATAAACACTTTTTTGCATGTAATCTTGTTTGCGTTTGATTCTGCAACCGCAATTAGTGTGTCTTCGTATGTCAAAATTACAATTCCATTTTCTAAATCATTTTTTGCAAAAATCTGCATGCCATGCGAAATCTTTTCTTTCTCAATTTCATCTAAAGAATAAGCTTGATAATTCAATTTTTGTAACGGATAAATTAATTGCTTTTCAACATCATCTTTTGACTGCAAATCTTCAAGCTTAATTGCATCTTCCACCACAAAATCGCCAGCTTGTACTCTAACGAGTTTAATCAAATGTCCGAAGCATCCTAACTTTTCGCCCAAATCATTTGCAATAGAGCGGATATAAGTACCTTTAGAGCACGCAATATAAAGTTCTAAAGTTCTGGTTTCTTGATTATATTCAAGCAATTTTAATTCACTAATACAAACTTTGCGTGTTTTAACTTCTACTTGTTCACCGGCTCTTGCATATTCATAGAGTTTTTTGCCATTAACTTTTATTGCAGAATAAATTGGCGGAGTTTGTTCAATTTCTCCTCTAAAATCGTCCAATTTTGCTTCTATTTCATCCAAAGACGGAATTAAATCAGAAGATTTTGTCGTCTCACCTTCCAAATCATAAGTATCAGTCGCAGAGCCAAATTGAACAGTAGCAACATAAGCTTTATCATCTTTCAAGTATTCGATTAAACGCGTTGCTTTTCCGATACAAATTGGCAAAACACCTTCTGCGAACGGATCAAGCGTTCCGGTGTGTCCGATTTGTTTGACTTTTGTTATGCGCCTTAAAATAGCAACAACATCATGAGATGTTTTGCCTTTAGGTTTGTAGATATTAAGAAAGCCGAACACTACTTAATCTCACCTCTTGAGATTTTTTCGATTAAATCAAGAACGCGAGAACCCTGTTCTAAGCCGTCAGAGTATATAAATTTAATTTCAGGAGTAACGCGAAGTCTAATGCGTTTTCCAATTTCAAATCTAACTTTACCTGTATTTTTCTCGATAATATTTTTGTCTTTTTCGATTTGTTCAGGTGAACCCAAAACGCTATAAAAAACTTTGGCGTAAGAATTATCGTGAGAGACTTCCACGTCAACGATTGAAACAACACCTTCAAGCCCTCTAACTTCTTTTCTAAAAATATCAGAGATATCGCGCATTAATTCTTTTCTAACTCGTTCATTTCTTAAAGACATTGTTTTCTCCTTTTTGTAGTCTATAAATTTATTATAGCATGACTTCTAAGCAATATTAAAGCTCCAATTTTTTCTTTAATTCTTCAAGCTTTTCAACACTATCTGTTTCGAAATAAATTCTAAGCAATGGCTCTGTTCCGCTCGGACGAACAAGAATTTTTGTTTTATCACCCAACATTAATTTTACACCATCTTTTGTATCAATTGAGGTTACTTTGTATTCGCCTATTTCTTTAATTTCTTTTGCCTTCGCTAAAATCGGTTTAATTTCTTCTTGGTTATCAAGCTTCAAGTCAATTCTGTCTGTATAGAATTTTGCACCTGCTAAATCGTACAATTCTTTTTGTAATTCTACTAAGCTTTTGCCACTAGCAGCCATAGCTTCCAAGATAAGCAAGTTTGCAACAAGTCCGTCTTTTTCTGGAATATGTCCTAAGATACTTAAACCGCCTGATTCTTCACCACCAATAATAACTTTGTTTTTTCGCATAGCTTCGCCAACATGCTTAAACCCAACAGCCGTTTCAATTACTTCTACACCAAGTTTTTTAGCTACACAATCAATTAATAAGCTTGAGCCGACAGTTTTTACAACTGCGCCTTCAAACCCGCGTTCAATAAGATGTTTTAAAAGAATTGCGATAATTTCGTTCGGAGAAACATATTCACCATTCTCATCTACAACACCAAATCTGTCGGCGTCGCCGTCATTTGCTAACCCGATAGTATTTTTTGAATTCTTGATTTTTTCAATTAATTCTTTCAAAAATCTAGGTTTAGGATCAGGCATTCCACCACCAAAATTTGTATCGTGGAACATGTGCATAGAATCAAATTTTATGCCTTTGTTTTTCAAAATTTCGTCAAAATATCCGATTGATGCAGAATAAAGTCCGTCAAAAATTATATTTGTTTTTAAATTTTTAAAAACTTCAAAATCAATTAATGAATTCAAATGCTCGTAATATTTTGGAGCTAAATCAACTTTATGTAAAACTCCTGAATTTGCAGATTTTTCATAATATTTATCCAAATTTGAAACGATTTCATCCGTAATTTCTGCTGTAGCAGGGCCTGCATAGTCCGGAATAAATTTCATACCCAAATATTCAGGAGGATTGTGGGATGCCGTAAACATAATCGCACACGCATTTTTAACAAGTGCATTATAGGCAAGAATCGGCGTTGGCACAACTCTGCTAGAATAGAAAACCGTAAAGCCTTTGTCTTTTAAGATTTCTGCACAAAGCAAAGAATATTCATCAGCCATTCTACGAGGATCATAACCTACAATAATTGGTTTTGAAAAACCAAAATTATCTGCAACATACTTACCTATAGCAAGTGTTGTGCGCTTAACATTTTCTTCTGTAAAATCTTTATCTAAAATAGCTCTCCAGCCGTCTGTTCCAAATTTTATACTCACAATTAATCTCCTTTTTTATTATTTTAGCATAAGCGCATTTTTATAACAGTTGAGGTTTATTTTAAACTTGTTAAACTATTATAAAAAGTTGACATGAGCCGATTTTTAATGTAATTTTAATGAATAGAGGAGTATTAAGAAGGGGAATTTATGTTCATAAAACAGCTTGAGATTGATAACTTTAAATCTTTTGCTAACAAAGTTGATATCCCTATGCTGAAAGGTTTTACAACTATTTCAGGACCAAACGGTTCCGGGAAAAGTAATATTATCGACAGTATTCTTTTTGCTCTCGGGCTTTCTACAAGCAGAACTTTGCGTGCAGAAAAACTTTTCCACTTAATTTCAACCTACAACAAAAGAAATGAAGCTTTTGTAAAAGTAACATTTGGTGAAACTGAGGACGGTGATTTTTCAGTTGCAAGAAGAATCAGAAAATCCTCTCAAGGTTTTGTAAGTATTTATTATCTTGATGACAAAATTGCAACATTATCTGATATTCACGCTCGATTAGAAAAATATAACATTACGCCAAACAGCTACAACGTAATGATGCAAGGCGACGTTATGAGCATTACAAACTGTACTCCGAATGAACGCCGTAAAATAATTGACGAAATCGCCGGAGTTGCAGATTTTGACAGAAGAATAGACCAAGCAACAAACGAACTTGAAACGGTTGAAAAGCGCGTTGTTAATTCGACATTGATTTTGAATGAAGTTAATACTCGTCTTGAACAACTTAACGAAGAAAGAGAAGTTGCGCTAAAATATCAAAAACTTAAAGAAGAAAAAACAGGATTAGAAAGCCAAATTAATACTGTTAAGTTTTTTGATTTAAGACGTAATTTGGAAAAAGCGCACGAAAACATTTTAGAATTCACTAAACGTAAAAAAGAAGAAGAATTAAAATCAAAAGACCTCGAAGAACGTTTGAAACTTATCAAAGAAAAATATGACGAGATTTCAAAAACAATTACTGAAAAAGGCGAAGGTCATCAACTAGAACTTAAACAAAAAGCCGAAGAATTAAAAGGTTCAATCTCAAGAAAAAATTCTTCAATTGTTTTTGCGGATAAACAAATTCAAGATAATTTAAAAACAATTGAAAACACAAAAAACGGTATTGAAGTTCAACAAGGCAAAATTAAAGATTCCGAATTAAAAATTTCTCTTAAGCAAGACGAAATTAAAGGAATTGAAAAAAATATTGAAGAACAAAAAGCTATCTTGCATAAGATTTTGGAAGATATGTCAGGTTTAAACGAAACCGCTGAAAAGCATATCGAAAGAAGAAATACTTTAAGAAAAGAACTTGAAGAATTACAAGATAAAGAAACTAAGCTTATTCAAAAACAAGCTCCAATGGAAGCTGATTTATCCACTAAAAAGAAAGCATTAGAGGATGCAAAAGCGAAACTTGGTGAATTGGAAGCGTTTAAAGCGAATTTTTCTGAAACAAAGTCTTCAAAAGAACTTTTAATAGAACAATTAGGCAAAGAGCTTGACGATTTCAAAATCATCCTTAAAAATACATTAAATGATTTGGATAAAACTAAAAACGAAATCTCGGACATGGACTACGACGTTCAGACAGCACGCAACAAGATTTACAAGCTTGAGGCGATTAAAAACGCAAGCGAAGAAGCTAACCTCGGACGTGCTGTTGATACCGTTGTAAATGCTAATATTCAAGGCGTACACGCACCACTTGTAAAACTTGGTCAGGTTGATGAAGAGTTTTCAACAGCAATGGAAATTGCTGTTGGTGGAAGAATGTCGCATATTGTTGTTGAAGACGAACACGTAGCTTCTACTTGTATTGAGCTTCTAAAATCTGCAAACGCAGGACGTGCAACATTTGTGCCTTTGAATAAAATCGTAAAATGTCCACGCAGTTTGAATTTACCAAAAGAAAAAGGTGTAATAGATTTTGCTATCAACCTTATTGATTTTGATGATGAATATTTAAACGCTTTCTATTATGCAGTAGGCGATACGCTTGTTGTTGAAGATAGAAGCGTTGCAAACAAGCTTATCGGCAAATACAGAATGGTAACACTATCTGGCGATTTGTTTGAAAAATCAGGTTCAATTACCGGTGGTGCTATCAGAAAAACAGGCTTAAAATTCTCACAAAATTCTGATAGCGAATTAGATACATTCAAAGCCAGACTTCGTGAAATGGAAAGCAAATATGCGTCTTTGGTATCTAAACGCTCAAATTTAGAATCAAAAATGGAAGATGTCAGAAGTAAATATTCAGCTTCAACGACAGAATTTAATAAAGCGAAATTAGAATTAACAAGCTTGGAAACAAATTTTGCAAATACTCAGAAAAATATTGATGAAAAACAAGAATTAATCAAGGTTACAGAACCTGAAATTACTGCTTTAGAAAAAAATCTTGATAAAATGGAAGAAGAACACATCATTCTTTCCGAAAAAATGACAGATGTTCAGACTTCAATTTCAGAAGTTGAAAAACTTATGAATGACTCTGATTTGAAGGATTTGAAAGAAAAAACAGCAGGTGTTGAAGCCGAAATAAAACGCTACGAAAAAAATATGGCGAACGCTCAAAATGATATTGATGGCTTGCACCAACAAATTGACTTTTTCACAACAACAATCAATACTCACAATGAAACTATTGCGCGTTCTTTGAATACAAATAAAGATTTGGAACTTGATAAAGCTAAATTCACAGAAGAAATCAAAGGTTTAAACGAACAGCTTGAAGTTTTAAATGTGCAGATTAAAGAAATTACAGATAAGTTGGGCGAACTTCTTAAACAAAGAGATGACATCAATAAAGATTTGGTTGATATTGAAACTCAACGTAATTTAAAAGCTTCTGATATTGAAAAAATTGCAGAGCAAATAGAGTCATTTAAAGCACGCAGACGCGAATTAGAACCTCAATTAGAAGAAACTCGCAAACTTTTGACAGAATCAGGTGTTAATACGAATGGACTTGCGCCAATTGAAATGTCAATCGAAGAGATTACAAGCCGTATTCAAAGATTGCAAAGACGCATGGACGATTTGGGCGCTGTTAACATGAAGGCGCTAGAAGATTATGAAAAAGTGCTTGCGCGTCAACAAGAATTGCAAAATCAAATCGAAACATTAAGCTCTGAAAGAGAGCAAATTCTCGAACGTATGCGCGGTTATGAAGATTTGAAAAAAGAAACTTTCTTAAAAACTTATAACGTGCTTAACGAAAACTTCAAAGATATTTTCCATAGACTTTCTGACGGTGAAGGTACTTTGATTTTAGAAAACGAAGAAAAACCGTTTGAAGGCGGACTTGATATTGAGGCACAGCCTAGAGACAAGAAAAAACAGCGTCTAGCAGGTATGTCAGGTGGTGAAAAGGCTTTAACAGCACTATCATTTGTATTTGCTATTCAAAAATACATGCCTGCACCATTCTACGCTTTTGACGAAGTTGACGCCAGCCTTGACGGTATAAATGTAGAAAAACTTGCACATATCGTTCAATCACAAGCCGAAACAACGCAATTTATCGTTGTAAGCCACAGAAAACCTATGATTGAATCAGCTAACAGAACAATTGGTGTAACTCAAAAAGAAAAAGGTATTTCAAAGGTTACCGGTGTAAAATTAAGAGATTAGCTCAAAAACAGCACGACCTATTAAAATTGTTACAAAACTTTACAATTATTTTTATAGCAAATTCTTGCTTATTTTAACCTAATTTTAAATGTTAGGGTATCATAACATCCAATATTTATACGATTTTATCAAACATTCCTTACCTAAAAAAAATACTCAAAAATTCATCTTTACATTTCCTTAACAAAAGCAAAAAACATGGCAATTTTTATTTTGCCCCGCTTTTAAATATATATGTAAGTTGATATAATTGACTTATATCGTAGGGTGAATCCCAGAAGTAAATGTGTATGATAAACAAAATTAGTGTAGATACTACTAGCAGATTTAA
The DNA here is from genome assembly GCA_934757245.1 of uncultured Candidatus Melainabacteria bacterium. Lineage (GTDB taxonomy): Bacteria > Cyanobacteriota > Vampirovibrionia > Gastranaerophilales > Gastranaerophilaceae > CAG-196. Next base: position 20,329 of record CAKVLH010000016.1, on the reverse strand, counting down.
TAGCAATAACGTTCATAACAAAGAACAGAGCAAACAAAATCCAAACTTTAAAGGTGTTGGAGCGATTGCTTTGGCAGGAATTCAAGCATGCGAAAGAATGCCTATGGTGAACGTTACGGTTATTGACATGTTATCTGCTATTTTACCTAGAACTGTTGTTGAATCAATGACAAACTGGTTTGCAGGTTTTGAAGCTTTTAGAAGAGAATCTTCAGGTCTTGTTGTAAACTGTTTAATTCCAAGTCTTATAACACTTGGCATTGCTAAATGTATAAACCCTGCAATGATGCCAAAAGGTGTAAACATGTCAAGATGTTGGGCTGATAGTTCATTGATAGATAAAGCTTCTGAATATTATAAGAGTGCAGGCTCTGACGACAAAGTTAAAGAATCATTAAAGAATATTTTAGAAAATATTCAAGGTTATGAAGGCAAAAACTTTGTTAAATTTAATGAAGCCTTAACACCGGAAGAAATTGAAAAATATTCTAAAAAACTTGCAGAGCTATCACGTTCTGGTGATACTGATAAAAATGTAAGAAAAGAAATTAAAAAACTTGCAAATGAAATAGTTGGAAAAGTTCATGTTGCTGAAAATATTAAAATTGCAGATAGTAACAAAACAGTTAACGCATCTTCTGTAAATTCTATGCTGGAAGATTCCGTTAAATACTTCAAAGAATTCCAAAAATCAGGTGTTGGCATTGAAGAATTTGCTAAAAAGAGTAAAAAACTTGTGAAAACTAAGAGTTTAGCAGGTTTAGCTGTAATTCTTCCACTAGCTGCTTCTATGCAATACATTAACCGCTGGATTACAGGCAAAATTTCCGGTGTTAAAGGTGCTCCAATTTACGATGATTTTGGAAAAGAAAAAGATAATGTAGAAGAAACTTCTAAAGCAAAAGAAGGTTTGTTGAAACAAAAGATTATTTCAATTTCTTCAATGATTGGAATTTCGTTATTGTCAATGATGAAACGTCCAAGTATGAATATGCTTGAATTTAAGGGAATGTTCCCAACAATGGATCAAGCACGTGTAATTTCAACAACAACATTCGCGTCTCGTATGGCAGCTGCTGATGATAAAAACGAACTTGCAGAAGCTACTGTAAGAGATATTGCAACATTCTCAGGCTTATATTTCTTGGGAGATTATGCTGCTAAAGGAGCTGCAACTGTAATCCAAAAGAATACAGGTATTACATTATTAAACGATACAAAACCTCTTAAAGGTGATGAAAATGTATTTAAAAAAGCTTGGCATTGGGTTAAAGATGTAAATATTAAATCTTCAGAAGAAGTTGTAAGTAAAACTCAACAAAGTCTAAATGGAGCTAAACCAACAGAAGCACAAGCAAAAATTATAGAAAAAGAAATAAAACATGCTAAAAACTTGCGTTCTGCTTGCCAAGTAACCAACCTTGGTGTATCATTAGCATTATTAGGGATTATCGTTCCACTTTATACCAGACATAAAACGAAGAAAAAACATGAACAAGCACTAAAGCTTGCTCAAGAAAATGCCCAAAACATTGAAACTAAAAAAGATGAACCATCAGTTACGCCTATGAATATTAAATATTCAAAATTAACAACAGGCTTTAGAGCTGATAATAAATAGCAAGGTAATAATGAAAGTACAATTTAATCAACAACAAAAGAACTATCACCCACAATTTAAAGGCCCGGTAGACACAGGTCTTAGATTTTTGGCTACGAATCAAGCAGTTGGCGCAAATGGCGTTGACTTTTGCTTTATGGTTGCACCAAGAACTACTACTGACTTTGTTAAACGTGGTCCTGCAGCTGGTTTAGAAACCGGTAGACGTGAAGTTATGGGGACAATTAACGATTCTTGTATTGGTTTATTTGGCGCAGGCGCCGGTTGGTTGATTGCAAAAAGCATTAATAAAAAATTTGGGCTCAACGTAAATGACATGTTTACAGCACCTGAAACTCTAAACATCCTTGCAGAAAACAAAGCTCAACAAATAAAAGACAACAAATCGCAATTAGATTATATCAAATCAACTCTAGAAAATGTAAAAGCTTTTAATCCGGACGCAAAAAATGCCGATAAAGACGGTTACACTAGAATTTCAAAAGAAAAAATTGACGAAGTTGCAAAGATTTTGGATGAATCATTGAATGGAAATGTAAAATTCAATGATTGGACAAAAGACAAAACAGCATCTTCAAGACAAGTTTTAATCAATAAAATTACAGAAAGCACAGGTGCTCAATCTGAATATATTTTAGAATCTGCAAATAAAAAAACTGTTAGTAAGACTAACTTGAAATCATTATTGAACGACATGTTCATTGTTTCTGATTCATTCAACAAAAACAATGTTAAAGAAGCATTCGCAGAGCAAATTAAAGCTGGTAAAATGGTTCAAGAAAATAGTTTTATTAAAGGTGTTTCTAAATTCATGAAAACTCGTTCTGCGTTGGGATTTGGAATTGCAACCGCGATTGGCTTATCAGTTCAGCCTATTAATATGTATTTAACTAAATTAAAAACAGGTTCTGACGGTTTTGTTGGCGTAGAAGGTCGTTCTAAAGATAAAAGTGCCGGATTTAAAGCTATGAAAGCTGTTAGTGCAGCTGCATTCTTTTCAATGATTTTAGCAACATTAAAAATGTCTCCTATAAAATTCATTAAATCACCTGGAAAATTCATGGATAAAATGTCATTCAACGGCAAAATGCCTACTATCAACCAATTAAAAGGTTTATATGGTTTAACAATTATTTCAAGAATTTTCTCTACTCGTGATAAAGACGAGCTTCGTGAAAGCTTAACTAAAGACTTCTTAGGTTATTTAAGCTGGCTTGTTCTTGGTGATATCGTAAATAAACTTGTTGCTGATTCTATGGATAAAACTACTATGAACTATAGAGCAGATTCTAAAGATGCAGGTAAATTCAAGCGTACATTCAATGGCAGCCTAAAAACAAGAGATGAAGTTTTAGTTGAAGCACTTGCAAAAGAAGGTATTTCAACAACTAAAACTGAAAACGGCAAATTGTTTAATAAAAAATTCAATGAAATGTTAAAGGATTTGGAAAATAAACCGGAAGTGAAAAAACTTGTTAGAAAACGTTTAAGAACATTGAATGTTGCACAAGTTGCAGGTTATATGGTTTCTGGTCTTGTTTTAGGTCTTGGTATTCCAAACTTAAATATTTATGTAACAAACATGCTTGATAAAAAGAGAAAAGCAGAAGCTGCAAAAAAACAACAAGTCGCTTAAAGTTTTTATTGTACAAACTAGTTTGCTTCGTCGCCTTAAAGACAAAATCGAAGTTTATAGAAAGCTGGATTCTTCGAAAGACAAATATAGTTATGTTGCAAATATTGAGCCAAGACTAAAATTGAACGGCATTCGTGCCGCGAGCGTTTTTTAGCGAGCGTGAGAGAGCGGGTAAACCCGCTACATCCATTTGAACCACAACCGTAAGGTTGTAGGAAACGATTAAAGTTTCTTCTTTTTTGTTACTTTTTTCTTCTTGCTTTTTCAAAGAAGAAAAAAGTAAGAATTATTTTAAATTATGAAAAAGTTTTTTTAATGTCCTTTTCTTTCTCTTTTGTTGCGAAAAAAAGAGAAAGAAAAGAACCAAAAGAAAGAGAAAATACGTCATAGTTTTCTACGCTCTTACGAGCGTTGACAAAATGGATGTAGCAAGCAGAGCTTGCACTTTCACGCTCGCTAAAAAACGCTCGCGGCGCGACTGTCGTTCTAGCATTGATAAAAAAATAACTCGACTTCAAAAGAAATCGAGTTATTTATATTATAGATAATTTTAAATCAATTATTCAATAATTTTATCTACAACACCGGCACCAACTGTTCTACCACCTTCACGGATAGCGAATCTCATACCTTCTTCAATAGCTACTGGAGCGATAAGTTCAACTTCCATAACTACGTTATCACCAGGCATTACCATTTCGCCATCGAATTTGATTGAACCAGTAACGTCAGTTGTTCTGATGTAGAATTGTGGTCTGTAACCAGGGAAGAATGGAGTGTGACGTCCGCCTTCATCCTTAGTTAGAACGTAAACGTTAGCTGTGAATTTAGTGTGTGGGTGAATTGAACCAGGTTTTGCAAGAACTTGACCACGTTGAATTTCAGTCTTATCAATACCTCTTAACAAAGCACCAATGTTATCACCAGCTTGACCTTGATCAAGTTGTTTTCTGAACATTTCAACACCAGTTACAGTTGTTTTCTTAGTTTCGCCTAAACCAACTAATTCAACTTCATCACCAACTTTAACGATACCACGTTCTACTCTACCTGTAGCAACTGTACCACGACCAGTGATTGAGAATACGTCTTCAACTGGCATCAAGAATGGTTTGTCCAAATCACGTTCTGGAGTTGGGAAGTAGCTATCAACTGCATCCATCAATTCCCAAATTTTGTCAACCCATTTATCTTCACCACGTTGAATGTTTGGATTAGCTTGAACAGCTTCCAATGCCTTTAATGCAGAACCGTGGATGAATGGAATGTTGTCGCCATCGAATTCGTATGAAGAAAGAAGTTCTCTAACTTCCATTTCAACTAATTCTAATAATTCTGGATCGTCAACCATATCGCATTTGTTTAAGAATACAACTAGGTTAGGAACACCAACTTGTCTTGCTAACAAGATGTGTTCACGAGTTTGAGGCATAGCACCGTCAGTAGCAGCAACTACAAGAATTGCACCGTCCATTTGAGCAGCACCTGTGATCATGTTTTTAACATAGTCAGCGTGGCCTGGGCAGTCTACGTGTGCGTAGTGTCTAGCATCTGTTTCATATTCTACGTGAGCAGTAGAGATGGTTATACCTCTTGCTTTTTCTTCTGGAGCAGCATCGATTTCATCGAATTTTCTAGCTTGTGCTTTACCAGCTGCAGCCATAACACCTGTAATAGCTGCTGTCAATGTTGTTTTACCGTGGTCAACGTGGCCGATTGTACCAATGTTAACGTGCGGTTTTGTACGTTCATACTTTTCACGTGCCATGAGATTAATCTCCTTCTTTGATTAAATATACTACGTTAACTTACTATACTAAGTTATATTATAATTCTAGTCTATAAATAATTAATGTCAATCGTTGTAGCATGATTATCGGCAATCTCAAGATTTTAAGTATTGCATTAAATATTATTTTGCATTAATATGTTTTAAATAAAAAATAGGAGGTGTATTTATGCGTATTTCAGCTATTCAAGGTCAAGTTAATTATCAAACAAAAGGTTTATCAAACAAAAACTCACGCAAAGTTCTCCACGAAGTACCACAAGAACCCAAAAATGTCCCTTCATTTAAAGGTGGCGATGGTTGGCTAATCGGAACTGGCGGCGGATTAACATTAGCCCTACTAACAATTGGTATCGGAGCTATAACCGGTGGTTTAGCATTACCAGCCTTAGCAGGTGGAGCTGCAGTATTGGGTGGCGGACTTGCCGGAGGAAAAATAGGCAGTGATATTGAAGATAAAATAACAGGCAAAAAAAAGGATTAGCTTGCAGTTAAAACATCGTTTGATTCCAATTAAAAATTACAGAAATGGCGGGATTTTCGTTAACGAAAATCCCGCCATTCTCTAAATAATTATAATAAATATCTAACTACTTCACATCTTCCTTAATTACAATCAAGTTTTTAACAATTTTCATTGCACAAGTTGGAAGAACAACTTCATTTAAACCGTCTGCAATGCTAATAATGCTTCCGGCTCTTAAAGTTACATCTTCGCCTTTGTACTGAAAAGTGTAATCGTCTTTTCTGTCTGATCTGATTGTGATTTGATTGTTCATAGTTTAATCCTTCTTACTATAGTGTTAAACAAGGAATGGCAAAATAAATCCGCCATTCCTTTAAAATAATTATACTGACTTTTTTAAATTAGTCAAATACATAATTGATGATTGCAGCTTCTCTAGCTCTTTTAATAGCAGTTGTAATCATTCTTTGATGTTTAGCACAGTTGCCTGTTACTCTACGAGGAATAATTTTTCCTGCTTCAGTTAAGTATCTTTTCAATTTTGCTGCATCTTTGTAATCGATAGATTCTACGTGATCTGCACAGAATGAGCAAGTCTTACGTTTTTTTCTATCTTGTGCATCTTGTTTTGCCATTGTTTTATTTGCCTTTCTAGCCATTTTTCTATTTGTTGTTATTAAATAACTTTCAATTTTCAACTTTCCACTATCAACTTGTGAAAGCCGACCCAATGCCTACGTGCGTAGCACCTAGAATGGAATTTCGTCTTCTCCGATTAGCTCATCAGAGAATTCTTCTTGAGAGAATTTAACGATATCTTCGCCACTATTTGAAGCTGATGAAGCCGGAACTGAGCCACCCATCATTTCAATTGTACTTGCGTCGATTTCGAAAATTCTTCTTTCAGCACCGCTGTCATTTTTTACAGTTGTAATTTGAAGTGCGCCTTCCACAAGAACTCTATCATTTTGTGAAATACCAGAAACAACTTCATCAAGAGCTGTACGACCTGCGATAACTCTGATTAGCATTTCTTCTTTTTCACCAATATTTAGAACAAATGATGATACCGGAACATTGTTTTGTGTAAAACGTTTTTCCGGAGCTCTAAATACTGTGCCTGTAACAACTGCTTTTGCGAATGCCATAATTACCTCTTAAATTAAACTGTTTGTGCTTTCTTAGCAACTTCCATAAACATGAATCTTAAAACATTTTCGTTAAGCTTCAAGTTTTTCTTGAATTCAACGATAGATTCAGCAGGAAGTGATACAACCATAGTTGTGAAGAAACCATCTCTGTATCCTTGTACATCGTAAGCTAATTTTTTGCGTCCCATTTTGTCAACAGAAGCAACAGAACCTTGGTAAGATTTAATTTCTTCAGAAATTTTATCCACAACTTTATCTAATTCTTCTGAATCAAGACTTGGTTTCAAAACCGCTAATAATTCATAATTTTTCATAATAATATTTCTCCTTATGAAACCATGCTACCATGAACAGGAGTAAAGTAAAGGGGCGAAAGTTCCGCATTTTCATGCAAAATTAAATAAAACTAACCTTCATCATCAACTTTGCCTTCAGCAGGCTGAAATTCTTGTTGGGCATACGCATTTATTGCCTTGCCGGAACTTGTTGTCTTAAACTCGCCGTCTTCAGTTGTTTCAGCTTTTGTGTTAGCCTTTTCTTCTTGCGGTTTTGAATGTTCTCTACAATATTCTATATACTCTTTGTAAGTTATTTTATCATCATTATTTGCATCCATAAGCTCATCATACTTGCCGTCGCCACGTTTTGCATAAACAGCAGAATCTTCGTTTCCTGATTTATTATCAGTTTCTGTCTGTTTTTCAGTTTGACTTTCTTTTTTTACTTTCTCAGATGCATTCTTTTGAGCTTGCATAGTACGATACGATGATGCCAATTGCGTCATTTTAATTCTTTCTGCAACTGAAATACCTTTTTCATCGCAGTAATCTCTAAATTCTTCAAACGAAACAACGCCGTCTTCATCAGCGTCCATTTCCTTCATATACATAGGTTCACCTTTTTTGGCATAATATGCCGAACCAGATTTAGAATGCACTTTATTGATGTTTACATTATTCGTTTTTAGAAAATTTGATTGCAAACCAAAACCGGCATTATTGGAGATGTTGTTTTGCATAATATTAAATCCTTTTAATTGTACACCTTTGTATTTACGCGAACACAAATATCATCCTAGATATTCTTATTATATCATGTTTTTAAGAATTTACAATTTGCATTAGTATATAAAACAACACAAAAAAGACTTCCCAAAATGGAAAGTCTTTTTTTAAATTGCCCTTGGCCAGACTTGAACTGGCACCGAGGGTGAACCCCGATTGGATTTTAAGTCCAACGCGTCTACCGATTCCGCCACAAGGGCAAGCGGATTATTTAACTGTCATTTTCCTCTGCGGTGGAATCGGTAGACTAGTCTACCTCCCCTCTCACAAAACTTGACATTTAGTCAACTTTTGTTCGGCAGAGTGCCACAAGGGCAAGCAGATTATTTAGTTGTCATTTCGCTTTCGTTGACACAAACATCAACAGAATTTATCTTAATATAAAATAATCCATAAGTCAAACATTTATTCAAAATTACTTCAATCTGCCGTAAATTATTCTATCAATACCCGCCAAATCTTTTTCTACAGCAATATCCGTAAAATCTTTTTCCATAAATTCTTTTACTGATTCAGATTCGCCAATGCCAAGCTCAAACAGTAGATAACCGTTTGGTTTTAAATATTCCGGCGCATGAGCAACAATTTCTCTATAAAATCTTAAGCCATTTTCATCCGCAAATAAAGCAATTTGCGGTTCATAATTAACTTCATCTGAAAGTATTGTTCCAAGTGGAATATAAGGTGGATTTGAAATTATCATATCAAATTTTTCTTCATCACGCACTTTCGAAAATAAATCAGATTTTCTAAAAACCGCTCGATTGTTAATACCTAATCTTGTTACATTATCAAGCGCGATTCTTAGAGCATCAGAAGATATATCAACTCCTAAAACAGTAGCCTTAGTTTTTTTTGCGATTGTACAAGCAATGCAACCGGAACCTGTGCCGATATCCAAAGCATTTTCAAAACTATTTTGTTTAATTAATTCAATCGCTTTTGTTACCAGAATTTCAGTTTCATCGCGTGGAATAAGAACGTCCGGCGTAACTTTAAAAAAATCACCCATAAAATACGCTTCACCAATAATATATTGAATAGGTAATCTTGTATTTGCACGTTTTTCTACTTTTTCATTAAGAATTTCTAATTGTTCGTCAGTTAATTCAACGCCTTTGCACTTATCAAGTTCTGTATAATTGCAAAAATATTCAAGCAACATTTTTATTTCTCTTTTTGCCTCATTTGGCTCAATTCCGGCATCAATCAAGGTTTTTGTAATCGTCTGAATGTTCATTTAAAATTCTCTCAATCTCATCTCTTATATCAAGCTTAGACAGCTCTTCCACATTCTTTTTTTCTATAGAATATTTTTTACATAATCTATCATAATAGTAAAGTTGTTTTTTTGTAGGTTTTTCTTTTGACATCTTTACTTCCTGCAAAAATTTACGTTTCTTGCGTTCAAATTCTTTGTTAGCTTCAATTATTGGGCGTTGACGTTCTTTATACTCATAATATTTAATGCACTCTTTGATATATTCTTCTGTATCATGCAAAAAATCCCTATCATCAATCACTTTTTCCAAAAATGGAAATCGTGATGCGTGTTGCGCAAGATAATATTTTTCATCCTCAAGAAACTTATCCAATATATCTGAATAAGTTAAACCTAAATTCTGTTTCACTAACGCCCTTAAATAATTACATACCCCGCTTTTTTGTGTTTTATCAAAGTCGGGGTATATTCTGTTTTTAATCTGGTACATTTAAACCATTTCCTCTGTTTTTCTTTTTCCTTTTCCGCTTAGCCACTTTCGCTTAGGTTCTGTTGTGCAGTGTGTTTTGCACCAACAACTTTTACCATTTTAGCAAGTCTTCAATTCCAAATTTCTTTCCTGCTTCTTCGTTTGTGAACTTCATCAACTTTTCTTTTAATGGGTTTGTCTGATAAGTTCGATGTCGTTCCTCATTGTGATTAACAAATTCTTTATTAGTAATTACTGTAAATCTCTTTTGTTCAGTTGTCATTTCTTATGCCTCTCTTATGTTTAAATATCTCTTATGTATATATAAAGTATTTAACTCATAAAAAATTGCCTTTTTTGACTTGTTTTATTAAGAATTGTAACAAAGAGTTTAAAATTTTTCAAATTTTGCAATGTATCGTAACAAAATTAAATCAGCATTCAACCTAGACGTAGTATCAAATTTTTTGTATACTTATAGTTGGAGAAAATTATGTTCAAGAAAATCTTTTTTACAATTTTACTGTTAACTCAAACTGCAGCATTTGCAAATTACAATGACATCTATATTGCGGATATAACTTATGATTGGATTAACAAATCCGAAGTTGAGAAAGAAGCCATCATTTCCGAAGTAAAAGATATTATTTTTGAAAATCCGGTTGTAAAACAAAAAGATTTTCGTTCTCAATTTAAAGACAGACTAAAAGATAAAAATTATCTCGAGAACTATATGGCCGCTTCTGCCGGCTACAAAGAATATAAAGGCAATAACATTTCAGCTTTTTATTTCAAACGACTTAAGAGCCTTTATATGTATGCTTTACAAGATAAAAAAGATGTTTCAAAAGCATATTATTATGATGCACTGGGACACTTAAAGTACGTCGATTTTATGTATGGTGAATATCCGGATTACCCATATTATTCAATCCAATACAAGATTACAGGCACTCCTGTTAGCGCAATCTATTTTGTATCAAAAGATTGCCAGTATCTATTTACTCCTAAAGGCGATTTTGAAGGAGTTTGGTACAAACATAATTTATATAACACAAAGTCTGAAGTTATTTTAAGAAGAACTACCTACTAATTTTATCTGCCGGCACCTTCAGAAACAATGTATTGTTTCTCAATACCTTGAGCGTCAAGTATAAAGTCGCAAAGCTCACGAACTGCACCACGTCCGCCATTAATAGAGGACTTAAAATTACAAATTTCTTGGACTTCTTTAACCGCGTCTGCCGGACAACAAGCTAAACCGACTTTTTCCAAAATGCAAACATCCGGCAAATCATCACCCATGTAAGAAACATTTTCATAGCTCAAATTATATTTTTCCATAAGTTCTTCTAGCGCAGGAAGCTTGTACTGCCTACCTTGATAAACTTCTGTAAAATTAAGATTTTTTGCTCTATGCGCAACAGTTCCGTTATTTCTTGCAGTAATAATTGCAGTAATAAAACCGGATTTATTCATTCTTACTATTCCATGCCCGTCTTTAACATTAAATGTCTTATACTCAACACCATTTTCATCATAAGTAACACTTCCGTCAGTCATAACGCCATCACAATCAAACACAAGCATTTTAATTTTTTTTGCAGCTTCTAACGCATCTAATTTTGCCATATCTCGCTCCTTATAAATTCTATATTTATTATAGTACGAAAAAGTTTTTAACAAATCTACTTAAAGTTACGGTAATCTTGCATTTCATTTATAGCAAGCATGTCCGCAACTCGAGAAGCTTTCTTTTGTTGTTTAGTAATATATGCATTGGCTAAAACTGCCGGCATAGAGCTTAATAGCGTAATCCCGAAGTATTTTGCAAACTTCTCAGCTTCCTGCAAAGAAGTTTTTGATTTCTTTAATAATAATGGTATTCCAATTGCCATACCAATACCTGTACAAATCAAATTAATTGGGAACATGCTTGCTTGACCGAGAGCTTCTACGCTTTCAGAATATTTTTGTGAATTATCATCGACTTTATTAAATGTTCTAAATGCATTCTTTTGTAATTGTTTTGCATCTTTTATTTGTTCTTCACTAAGTTCCAAATCTTCAATTGCTTTATAAAAACGTTTTTCGTCTTTTGCAGTTGCTTTTTGATGTTTTTCGTATTCCTTATTATTTTTATAAGCAGATTTTAAGAATTCAATCAAGCTTTGCTTTTTGGTTGTATTAATTTCAAAATCTTTTACTTCGTTAGCTTTTTTATCATCAACATAGACGAATGCTTCCGGATTTTGCATTAATTCTTGTTTAACTTTGTACCTGCCCACTCTTGAAGCTTGTTTAGTAATTTGAGAAGTCCAAATCGCAGCACCTATGGAAGCAACTAATCCTGCAATTTTTGTCGCTACAGAAATCTTTTGCGCAGATTGCACTTTACACATTTTCATCAACTTAGATACCGCTAAATCGCCTAAGAATGATAATGCCATTACACCGGTTACAAACGTACCTGCTGCAAGTTCAGCATTTTCTGCATAATCTTGTGATGCAATATCAATTTTTTCTACAAGTTTTGTTAAAAGTTGCTGGTCTTTTTTAGCCTTTTCAATGTCTTTTGGGCTCATTTTATCATTTATATGAGCATTATCACTGGCAAGTTCGAGTTCAAACGCTTTTCTTTGCTTTTTATATTCACCGCCATCCAGCGCCATAGATTTTAGCGTTCCAATACCAAAAGCTTCTGAAAGCTTGGCGGTCATTTTATTTGTTTTCTTGTCTTCATCTAGAACAATGTCTTTTGAGTTTTTACGAGCTTCTGCAATTTGTTCATCAGTAAGAACCGCAAATCCATTCGGATTTTTTAATTCGTTACGCATTGCTTCAAAACGTCCGCGTCTTGATGCCGAAACTTCTGCTTTCGCACCCCAAGCCTGTAAAGGGAAGGATGCAATTGTACCTAATGCACCACCAATAGCAACAGGAATAATCGTACTTAAAAAGGATGCATGTTTTTTATTTTTTATATGCTTGGAAATCAAATTATTAACAGGTTTTAATTTACCAACAAGTGCACCTAACCCCATGCCGGCAAATATCATAAATTCTAGCGCCATTGAGACAACAGATTGAGTTGCAACTTCTACATCTTGTGCGCGTTTCTGTGAATATTCATCCATAATATCAATCGCACGAACAAGTGCCTGCCCACGTTGTATGTCTTCTTTTGACATTTCGTTTGGATTTTGCTTTAAGTATGCCATGCGCTTTGATTCTTGAATATCACGCTTATTTTTCCAGTTTGCATAAGCAGGTTCATATTTTTTATATGATTTGTAATCACCAAAAGTAGACATTAAAACACATTCCTTCTGTATATATAAAAATATGAAAGCAAACAAATTTGCTATTATGCAACACAAATTTTACAAAATTTTACAAAAATATGCCGTAGAATTATCTACTTATCACCATTTTCAAGTTTTAACGCAGCAAATTTTGCTTCCATTGTCGGATTATTTTTTGTCAAACGTTTAATGCTCAAATCTTCAGCTTTGCTATTAGCAAGTCTTAAATTATTTTCTGATGACAATAAAGCTTCTTTTGTTTTTTGCAAATGATCAATAGTTTTATCAATTTCATCAATAGCTTTTTGAAATTTTTCACTTGCAAGTCTAAAGTTTCTTGAAAATTTGTCCTTAAAATCGTTCATTTCTGATTCAAAATTTGAAATATCAATATTTTGAGCTTTAATTATTTCAAGCTCTTTTCTATATTCCAAAGAATTTCCTGCCGCATTTCTTAAAAGTGTAATTATCGGAATAAAAAATTGCGGTCTTATTACATACATTTTAGGATAACGGTGCGACATATCAACAATACCGCTATTATAAAGTTCACTTTCAGGTTCCAATAATGACACCAAAACCGCATATTCACAATTCTTTTCACGTCTGTCTTTATCTAACTCTTTCAAAAAATCTTCATTTTTCTTTTTTGTGGAAGTCGTATCCATTTCGTTTTTCATTTCAAACATAATTGAAATAAATTCAATCCCGTTTTCATCCTTATCGCGAAAAATATAATCACCTTTACTACCTGTTTTAGCATCATTATCTTTCTCAAAATACGCATTCTTAAATCCTGTTGCGCGCAATTGATTAAACTCGATTTCGCAATGTTGTTCAAGACTTTCTCCGACCATTTTTGTAGAAAGTTTTGATTTAAAATCTTTATAACGCGCTATTTCTTCATCTTTAAAACGCAATTTTTCTTCATACTGATCTTTCAAAGATTGCTCTTTTAATTGACATTCTTTTTCTGTCAAAGCTTTTTCGCCTTTTAGCATCGCAATGTGATTATCTTTTTCCGTAAGCTCAGTATTCAATTTTGTAACAAGTTTGTGAATTTCAAGTTCTTTATCTTTATCAAATGTTGCTAATTGATTTTTTAAATCAGCAATTTCTTTGTCTTTTAAGATTTCTGTCTGGTTTAATTCCGCTTCTTTTTGACTCAATTTTTCGTTGAAAGCTTTTTCTGCTTCCAGTCTTGCAAGTTGAACTGCATTATCTTTTTCAGATTCAAATTGAGTTTCTCTGCTTTGAATTTCTTTAGAAAATTCTTTATCCCTAACCTGCTTAACAATTGCTGCATAGCCAGATTCGTCAACCTGAAAAACTTCGCCACACTTTGGACACTTGATTTCTTGCATGAATTATACTCCCATAAATTTGTAATTCATTTTAGCATATAAAAGTTAATGGTGCAAAAATTGTACCATTAACTTATTTTATAGAAACTCGAGTATTTTCTCTGCTATTAAAGTCGCGCGGTTTTGATTTTGGCAGGTTGATAAAAGGCTGGATTCTTCATTTTACAATACACTTCCGAGCTTGTAGGTATCACTACTAACAAGGAAGTGAAGTGTAAAATCGGCTTCAGAATGACGTTCTAAGCTTAAAGTTATACGCCTTGTCATCTTGCATTTAAAACAATTTTCCACTTTCCATTTTCAATTGTCCATTTTATCAGTATCTTCCAACCTGATTTCTGCCGTGTTCTTTTGCGTAATACAAACCTTTATCTGCCCATTCAATCAAATCTTGTGGAGTTTGAGCATTTTCCGGGAATGTTGCAACGCCAAGGCTGATTGTTACTGATGCTGTATCAACAGGGGTTAAATGGAACGGTTTTTCAGAAATAGCTTTGCATAATCTGTTTGCGTGATTCATAGCTTCTTCTGCAGAAGTGTTTGGCAAAATTATGCTCATTTCTTCACCACCGTATCTGCAAACATAGTCAGTTGTTCTGGAATTTGTTTTAAGCAAATGTGCAACTTGTCTTAAAACCGCATCTCCGGCTTGATGCCCGTAAGTATCGTTAAACTTTTTGAAGAAATCAATATCTGCAATAATCAATGAGAATGGCTGGTTGTATCTTCTTGCAATATCCATTTGCTTTCTCAAAGTGTCTTGAAAATATCTGTGATTATAAAGTTCTGTCAACCCGTCTATTGTTGCCAATTTATATTGGTATTCGAAATCTTTTGCTTTCATTAAATATTTTGCTAAGAATGAAAGCGCAAACGACACCATCATAGAGATTACAGGTAGTACAATCGGAATCCACAAATTGTATAATTCCATTGCGTAGTAAGAAACAAATAAATAAGCTATACCAAATAATACAGTTGATAAAAATGCAAACAATGTTGAAGATGAAAGCATTACTATTGCACCAATTGCTGTAATTGAACCAACTAAAATTAAAAGGTTAGTAAAAATTCCTGTTTTATAAATGAAATTATCATCTAACATATTATTAAAGAATGTTGCATGAATTTCTACGCCCGGATAAGTACCATTTTCTATTGGCACACTTTTCGCATCGTGCAACGATACAGCAGTTGTGCCGATTAAAATAATTTTATCTCTAAAGTCATAATCAATTTTTGCACCGCCTTGCATCTCATTAATCAATTTGTACATTGGAATTGTTGTATAAGTCTCTGCACTTCCATACCAATTCAAAATTGCTTCACCATTTTTTGTAAGAGGAATTTTTGTTGTACTTACAAGAAGATTAGAATTCTTATCAATAGTGAAATCTTTTTGTTTGTTGGCATTCAAATAATCTGCACCGGCTATAAATGACATAAACGGATATGTCTTATCTTTGTATGTAAGAATTGGTGAAATACTACGAGTAATACCGTCGCGGTTTCTTTTTATATTAATAATTCCGACATTAACTTTGCCGTTTAATAGCGAAGCTAAAATCGGACGGCAATTTTTGATATCATCCCATTTTAGATTAACTTTCGCTTGGTTATCAATATTTACTTCTAATCTTTTTGGTAAATCGATAGGAAGTCTTACGTCGCTATCGCTACTATCAAAATTCATCGCAGTATAGACATTTGGATATTTATTCATTGCGTCAGCCAAACTTTTATCAGCTTCCGCTTCTGAACGAACAGATTTCAAAAACATTAAATCAAACATGATTGCTTGAGGTTTTTGAGCTTCTATGTAGTTTATCATATCCGCATAAACATTTCTCGGAATAGGCCATTCTCCATATTTGTCCCAAAGTGATTCCAAGCTTGCATCATCAATTGCAAGAATTACGATATCTTTGTTTGGAACTGGGCGTTTATGTGCAACTTGAATTACTTGTCTGTAGTCAAAAGTCCTATTTTCAGCTACCTCAAAAAATTCAATCAATCCATGTCTTAGCGTACTATTATTTTGTAATAAAACAAAACCAATCAAAAGAGTTGCCAAAACAAGCAACAAATAAGTTCCAAAAATAAACCACTTAGTTTTAATCAGATTTTTCAAAATTCCCTCTCCTAAGCTTAGTAAAAACACTTAAGCCCTAGTGTAGTGAATCTCAGTTTTTTTCGCAAGGAGCTTGTCTACGCAAACAGTTTTTTCTATTAGCGTGTTATTAATCTTTAACAACTCCGTTGATTTGAGTAAATCTAAAGGGTTTAATAAGTATTTTAATAAGCATTCTTCATGTAAATTCATACTATATAAAACGGCAAATATTGACTTTTCTTGAAGGATTATTAAAAAAATAGTATGAATGGATGAATTGAAGAAAGTGAATAGGTGAATAAGTCAATAAGTGAATAAGTTCATTTTAGTTTATTTTCAATATTAAAGCTAGTTTTACATTGAACATATTTAATACGAACTTATTCACCTATTCACCTATTCACTTATTGACTCCTCTCCCCTCCACCAAACGAACGATTTCTTATAAAAAATCTCAACTAAACCAAAATCCAACCGATAACAATAAAAAAAAGAGGTGAACAATATGTTTAACGGTTTTTATCCAAGATACGATTTAGAAGCTAGAATTCAACACACAAAGCTCGATAGCTGGGGCGATATGCCATCGGCTAGAATGAATCGTGTTGAAGAACCGGCAGGCGCAGATTTTCAAAGCGTAATGTCTGGACTTGTTGAAAACCTTAATACATCGATGAATGCACCTGATAACTTGTTGAAAGACGCTATGATGGGTTCTGAAAATGTTGATATTCACGACGTTATGGTTGCAATGTCAAAAGCAGAAATCGCGGTTAACGTTGCAACAACTGCGACAGGAAAAATCATCCAAGCGTATGATAAAATAATGCAAATTCAGATTTAGGCTTCTCATATTTGATATATATGTGTATAATAATATAGGGTAGGAATATGGATTTCAAAAAATTATTAGAGAATAAAGTGCTTTTAGCCTCCGTTGCCGGTGGTATCGTTCTTTTGTTGGTAATTTTTATTATTTGCGGTTCACTCGCAATGTCTAACAAATCTAAAGATGAACAAATTGATGTAAGTAAAGAACCTTTGAAAGAAGACGTTGATTTACTTACTACCGACAATTTAGGTAAAGCTCTTGAAATTCAAGCCCTATTAGCAAGAAACAATATTGTAGCAGCTCGTGCGGTTGACGGTACAAAGTCTGTTTTAAGACTTAAAAAAGGCGACTGCACTCCGGGGATGAAAAAATGTACAACCGAACAACGTGATAGAGCGATTATGGTAATCGTTGAAAGCGGTTTGTATGACCAAAACGTTGGTTTGGAAATCTTTGATAAAGGTGATTTTACTTCAACTAAAGAAGATAAAAGAATTAGATTAGTTCGTGCAATGGATGGCGAACTTGCTCGTTTAATCAGAAGAATTGACGGAATTGAAAACGCTTCTGTATTTATTTCTATTCCGGAACAAACAATGTTTTCTTCTATGCAAAAACCAATTACTGCAACCGTTCAACTTCAAGTTGCAGTTGGACAAACTCTTAATATGGGTACAATCAAAGCTGTTTCTAACTTGTTGTTAGGCAGTGTTTCAGGTTTGAAAGCTGAAAACATTTCAATTACAGATACAAATGGACATGTTTATAACAGTATGATTGACGCTCAATCAGAAATGCTTGCTAAACTTCAAGAAAACGACAAATACATGCAAGAGAAAGTTCAAACTCAATTGAACAGATTAATCGGTCAAGGTAAATACGTTGCAACGGTTAGTACCTTCTTAAAACAAGCGCCTGTTGAAAAATTTACAATTGCTTATGATCCAGAAAAGAAAGCTGCTGTTAATGAACAAACTTTCTCAGAAGGATTGGGCGATCAAACACAAGACGTTAACAAGAATACAAATGCTGTAAGTGTTTATCTTCCAAACGGTTTACCTGCAGGAAGTTCAGATTCAACTCAGAATAGAAGCTATTCAAGAACAGCGCGTGAAACTCAATATGGCGTAACTAAAGTTCAAACGAATGAATATATGTCTCCGGGAACTTTGGAAGAAATTTCAATTGCGGTAACTTTGGAAAAAGACGCGTTGCCTGTAGAATTAACTTTGGAAGAATTGAAAGAATTAGTTGCACACGCCGCAAGCCCTAAGGCAGATCCTGAAAACGTAACTATCGCTTTTGCGGATTCTTTAGATCCGTTTATGGCTGGTGATAAGAACGTTAAAGCACCAATTAAGGCTGAACACGGTAATCCTTGGTGGTTGGCAATTGCACTCCTTGCATTTGGTTTATTCTTTGGTCATAAAGCTTTAACTCAAAAGATTAACGCTGCAAAAGCAGCTCAAGAAGAAGAATTGATGCGCTTGAGAGAAATGAATGAAGCACAAGAAAAACAAATTAAAGATTTAAGCGTTAATGCCGCCGATATGATTCAAAAACAATCCCAACTTCAACAAGGCTTGTTGGAACAGCAAAATAAACCTGTTGCAATTCCGACTTCAGGAGCAGAGATTCGCGATGCTTTAAGAGAATTAAAACGTGAATTTGACGGTGTAGATGAAGGCGAAGCCGGTGAAAAAATCAGAAGCTGGATTGAGCAAGGATAATTTAATAAGCAAGGATAATTTAATAATATAAAATTTTAGATTATAAAAGGTGCGCCAAATGGCGCACCTTTTTAGTTCTATATATAGCAAATCCTTTCAAATTCCTACTTAAAATTTAACCTAGCAAATTTATTTTTTAGAAGTTTTAATTATGGTATGAACGTCCAAAATTATAACAGTTTAAATTTTAAATCAAACATACATTTTGTCTCATCCCCAAATTTTGATAAACAGATGTTTAGAAGCTATTTCTATTGCAGTGCTAAAAAACCGCTTATGGATTCAATGCGAAAAGGTGCCGATATTTGGACGCAAAGCATTAGAACCTGCTCCGGTGGAGGATTAGTCGATAATAAAGGAGCTCTCGGCTTTCACTTTTTTAATTGCGAAGAAACAATTGAAAAAGTAAAAAAAGACTTAATTTCAATTATCCAGAAAGAAAATTATCAAACTAAATCTGCTCTTCTCATCGGTGGAAAAAGATTAACAAAGAATTCAATTCAACTCATATATACTGTGCTAGACAAAATAAAAGAGGTTGTAAATCCAAGTTATTTCAAAATTTATAAAAGCATATATGCTGAAAGTGATATAGGCTATGATAAACAAACTGATACTTGGTTTATAAACCTTACCAAGCCGGTTGATGTTAAAACTCCAATGGTACGAAAGGACGTCTTGACACTAGACGAGCTCAAAAAAAGTTTTGAGGAAATTAAAATCGCACCACAAGATAAATTGTTTGTAGACGGCAAAATGGTAAAAAAAACAGATGCACCGGAAATGTTTTATTAATTTTATAGACAACCAAATTTGTTTTAATGCTTTATCGGACTCGTTTTGTGGAAAAAGAGGCATATTTAGTAGGAGATATGGCTGATTC
The DNA here is from genome assembly GCA_934757245.1 of uncultured Candidatus Melainabacteria bacterium. Classification (GTDB taxonomy): domain Bacteria; phylum Cyanobacteriota; class Vampirovibrionia; order Gastranaerophilales; family Gastranaerophilaceae; genus CAG-196. The sequence goes on along the minus strand of CAKVLH010000016.1, from coordinate 684 downwards.
AGAAGTAAGCGGGGAATGTTTGTTCAGTAAGCTAAAAAAACAATATACTGCAAATAAAGCCGATAAAGAATTATCCGAACAATTGCGTAAAGGAAATGAAGAAAATCAGAGAAGATATGCAAAAGCGCTCGAAAAAGTATCACTACTAGTAAGGAAGTGAAGTATAAAATCGCCTTCGCAATGACATGGCGTGGGACTACTTGTTGGGCGTCATTGTGAGGTTCGTTAGAACCGAAACAATCCAGCTTTATAATAACTATTTTAATTTTATCAAAATTATCATGGATAACAGTGCTGAGAGAGGGGGTGATGTGGAATATGTCCGTTAGAGGGGATTGAGCTTACGACATCCACGCAAACGTGTCTCGCGCCCCTCTCCTTTTTTCAATTCTACATGGAGAGGGTGCCGAAGGCGGGAGAGGGTGTTATAAATTAGTTAAAGAAAACCGTTTATAAAAACTGGACTGCCACGAAAATCTAGCGATTTTCTCGCCATTGCAAAAATGTTTAGCCTAAAGCAATCCAGCTTTTTAAATTTATCGTCTAAAAAATGCGAAGAGAAATTTAATAATTTTTATACTTCTCTTGCAACTTTCTAAAGCGTTTATATTCTTTGCCCCATTGTTGCATAGAATCGAGAACCGGACGAAGAGTATAGCCAATATCCGTCAAATAATATTCAAC
>CAKVLH010000015.1 GCA_934757245.1 uncultured Candidatus Melainabacteria bacterium | reverse complement strand
CAAACAAGCAAGTCTCGCTCCCCTCTCCTTTTTCAATTCTACATGGAGAGGGTGCCGAAGGCGGGAGAGGGTGTTATAAACTAATTAAAAGAACCCCACCCCGAAATCAAAGATTTCGACCCTCCCTCAAGGGGTGGGGCGACATTCAATAGAACATCTAAGCACATCTGTTTTTAGATACTCTATTCCCCTATATGTTCCAATGCCATTTCGAGCACAGTTCTTACGTGATTATCACTTAGAGAATAAAAAACATTCTTTCCGCGCTTTTCAGCCTTAACAAGTTTTGCACTTCTCAAAATCTTTAGCTGATGCGAAACCGCCGATTTAGTCATATTCAATAAACAAGCCAAATCACCAACGCACATTTCATTCTCTTCTAATGCCCATAATAATTGGATTCTGGTGCTATCGCCCATAAGTTTAAAAAAATCAGACAAATCATAAAGAAGCGTCATGTCAGGCATGTTAGGTTTAACTTTTTCAATAATATCTGTATTAATAGCTTCCATTTGTTCATTATAGTTGAATACTTGTTCAAATGTCAAATTGTATTAAGAAATGCAACAAATTTTTGTTATTATATTGACAGTTGAATAGTTGTTCAACTATAATAAAAGAAAAGGAACAAATTATGTGCGAACACGAAGAAGATGCTAAAACATATGTTATTCCTAGGCTTGTAATCGCGCTTATCCTATTTAGTTTAGGATACACGTTTAAACCTTTATTTTTAATAGCGTATTTTGTTATAGGATATGACATTTTTATTAAAGCGCTGAAAAATATTATAAGAGGACGAGTTTTTGATGAGAATTTTTTAATGGCGCTTGCAACAGTTGGCGCGATTTGTATAAAAGAGTTCCCCGAAGCCGTAATGGTAATGATTTTGTACCAAATCGGCGAATATATGCAGGACAAAGCCGTTGATAAATCTCGCGACACAATAACCGCTCTGATGAATATCCGCCCTGATTATGCAAATTTAAACGGGCAGAAAATTGCTCCGGAAGAAGTAAAAATTGGCGATATAATAACAGTAAAAACAGGCGAAAAAGTTCCATTAGACGGAATTGTAACAAAAGGCAGAGCTTCGATTGATACATCCGCATTAACAGGCGAATCTTTACCACGAAGCGTAAAATCAGGAGATGAAATCGTTAGCGGAAGTATTAACCTTGATGGCTTATTAGAAATACGAGTTACAAAACCGTTTGGGGAATCAACTGTTTCTAAGATTTTAGAATTAGTTGAAAACGCTTCTTCAAAAAAAGCTAAAGCCGAAAACTTTATAACGAAATTTGCGCGATATTACACTCCGGCAGTTGTGATTATTGCTTGTATAATAGCACTTATTCCGCCATTTTATATAGAAAGAGCGTTGACATTTTTGGTAATTTCTTGCCCTTGCGCACTCGTAATCTCAATTCCGTTAACGTTTTTTGCTGGAATTGGCGGTGCTTCTGCTAACGGCATTCTCGTAAAAGGTAGTAGCTACTTGGAAGCGCTATCAAAAGTAAAAACGACTGTTTTTGATAAAACAGGAACGTTGACAAAAGGCAATTTCAAAGTTGTTGAAATCAATTCTAAAAATCAAGATTTGCTAAAATACGTGGCTTCTGCGGAATCCGCTTCTTTTCATCCTATTGCGAAGGCTATTAGAACAGCTTATCAAGGTGAATTACTTACACCAAGTGATATCCAAGAAATCGCGGGTCATGGAATTAAAGCAATTATTGGTGATAAAGAAGTTTTGATTGGCAACGCGAAACTTGTTGATGTTGAGCCGATAAAAACTTACGGAACAGTCGTTTATGTCGCAATTAACGGCAAACTTGAAGGCTATATTGTAATTACAGATGAAATAAAAAAGGATTCAAAAACGGCAATTGACGAGTTGAAACGCTTAAAAATTCAAACAGAAATGCTTACGGGTGATTCTTATAGAACAGCGGAAGCTGCAAGCGCAGAACTCGGTCTGGATAAATTCTACGCAGAACTTTTACCTGCCAACAAAGTTGAAAAATTGGAAGACGCAATTGCACAAACTAAAGGCGCTGTGGCGTTTATAGGCGACGGAATCAATGACGCACCTGTTTTAACCAGAGCTGATGTCGGAATTGCAATGGGCGGTTTAGGTTCAGACGCTGCAATTGAAGCTGCCGATGTGGTAATTATGGATGATAAACCATCAAAAGTAGCATCTGCTATTAAGATAGCGAAAAAGACTATGACAATTGTAAAAGAAAATATCGTTTTTGCAATTGGCATAAAACTTGTATTCTTAATCTTGGGCGGTTTAGGTTTTGTTTCAATGTGGGGCGCAGTCTTTGCAGATGTCGGAGTTTCAATCATTGCGATTTTGAATTCACTAAGAGCTGCGATTTGGAAGCAAAAATAAATATACCAAAACTGCCTTCGCAATAGCGAAGGCAGTTTTACTTTTATATCAACTTTTCTTTTTTATCTTTCAATTTTTCATGTTCTTTAATCATTTTTTCTAATTCGTCCGGCATGACTGTGTTATTTGCAACAAGTTCTGTTTGAAGTCCCTTTTTTAGGATTTTTGTTTCTTTATCCGCTAAATCCTTGTCCACAGAAATAATATCGCGTTTTTTATGCAAGAATGCTAATCTTATAGCGTTTTCACTAGGAGAGCTTAATTCATTTTGCTTACTTTGAACTTTATAACTTGGCCAATCTTTTGCTAAATTATCTATTGTTGTAAACTTGCCTTCTGATTCAAGGCGCTTGTCAACTTCTGATTCCAAAACTTTCTGTACATAAGCTTTTTGGCTTTTAAATCGACAAGGAATTACGATTTCAGAGCCAATAATTTCTTCCGCATCACGATGTTCATATGTTTGGAATAAATTTGCTGCAACTTGAAGGTGTCCGAGTTCAATATCTAAAAATAATTCCCAAACCTTTTTAATATCTTTGTCTGTTTCGTCTTCCATACAAGTGTAGTAGTTACAAACCTCCGTGAATTCGTGGATAAGGAATTTTTCCCACAAGGTTTCATTCGGGTCAATTAAAGATTCGTACATTGTAACGTGTTCTTCTTCAACATCTTTAATTTCTGCATAAGTTTCTCTTAGAACATGGTTTCCGTACATAAATCCATGTTCTGCGTAGTAATTATGTGTTTGTTGTTCACCCGATAAGAGTGTTAAAATGTTCACTTTTGTCTGCGGATGCGCTTTTGTTTTATCATAATGTTTTCGAATTCTTAAGCCGTTATCATTATGATGATGCTGAGTCGGACGTCCAACTATTACGTCAGTTTGATTTTGAACAATGTCATTTGGTTCAATTCCTTCTTCCATATAGGCAAATTGACTGTATCTGTACAAGTGGTCAAAATCTTCTAACAAACCGAAATCAAAAGTTTCTTTAACATATTCATCAGGTTCATTTTGCGCCATCCAAGCTGTTAAATCTACAGCAACTTGTTCATAAGCCAATGTTGTTTCTAAAACTGATTGGTCGGCAGGCCCCATCCAATTCGCAGTCGCTTGCTGTGAATCTTCAACTCTGCTAATTAATGCAATTAACTGCTTTTCATTGTTATTTGGCATAAATCTGTTTAGTTGATGCTTAAAACCCCAAGCTTCGACTTCTATCCCATTCATCAAAATCTGACGTGTTCTTGTGTAACAGTCTACTTCTGTTTTATTGTAAGGTTTTCCTACTATCTGATGCCAATTTCTGATTTGTTTTTCTATTGGCATACCTTTTTCTTTCAATGGATTAAAACTCATATTATTCCTTTCTGCGATTTTTCGCATGAGGATATTAAACAAAATCTTTAGAAAATACATTCTCTGATAGAATAGTTTATTTTAAATTAATTAATTTTTAGGACTTTAAACATAAAAAACATCTGCTATAATATAAATAGAGTGTTTATTATAGAGGTATTTACATGAAATACATTTGGCTTTATGTTGTGGCAATTGTAGCGTCTTTAGGCGGACTTTTATCAGGTTACGATACAGGAGTAATTTCAGGAGCACTACTTTTTATTAATGAAACTTGGCTCTTGCCAGATACATTGCAAGGATTTCTTGTAAGCTCAGTTCTTATTGGCGCAGTAATCGGAGCCGCTACAAATGGTGTTCTTGCTGATATGTTTGGGCGTAAAAAGATTATTATGGCAACCGCTGTAATCTTTATAATCGGCTCAATAATGTGCGCATTTGCTCCAAATGTTTATGTGCTGATTATTTCAAGGATTTTTGTCGGATTTGCAGTCGGTATTGTTAATTTTGTTGTTCCACTTTATCTTTCAGAAATTTCTCCTAAGAACCTTCGTGGAACACTAGTATCGCTTTATCAATGGGCGATAACTTCCGGTATTTTATTTTCATATTTTATAAATGCAGCATTCGCTCAGGCGGTTTATAATTGGCGTTGGATGCTTTTTGCAGGCGTATTACCGGGATTAATACTGTTTGTCGGAATGTGCTTGATGTCAGACACTCCTCGTTGGTTGGTTAGCAAAAACAGAGATAAAGAAGCAAAGGCTGTATTTAAGAAAATCGAGCCGGATGTTGATTCTGATAAAGAAATTCAAGATATTAAAACAACATTAAATTCTGAAGGTCAAGATAAAAAATTCAAATTCAAAAAATGGATGATTATGCCTTTTGTTGTCGGCGTTGGAATTATGTTTGCACAAATTTGTACAGGTATAAATACAATAATTTATTACGCACCAACAATCTTTAAAACAGCAGGTTTTGATAGCAATCTTACTGCAATTTATGCAACAACAGGAATTGGCGTTGTTAATTTTGTTATGACAATCGTAGCCGTATTCTTTACAGACAGACTTGGCAGAAAACCTTTGCTATATTTTGGTTTAATCGGAGTAATGCTAAGTTTGTTTGCCCTCGGAACTTCATTTGCGTTTGCAGGTGTTCTCGGTTCAAGTTTGAAATGGGTTGCTGTTGGCAGTTTGGTAACTTATATAATCTGTTTTGCAATGAGCCTTGGTCCAATAGGTTGGATATTGGTATCAGAAGTTTTCCCTCTAAAAATAAGAGGTGTTGCAATGAGCATTTGTACTGTTTCAAACTTTGCATTCAACTTCTTTGTGGTAGGAAGTTTTCCGATTCTGTTACATAGAATTGGCGGAGCCTGGACGTTTTGGATGTTCGGATTTGTTTCATTATTGTGTATAATTTTTGTTTATTTCTTTGTGCCGGAAACAAAAGGAATTTCTTTGGAACAAATCGAATCAAACTGGCGTAAAGGTGTTGCGCCAAGAAAATTCGGATGTTAGATTAAAAATTTAAGTAAATTGCCGTTACGAAGTTTTACAAGAAAATAAAACCCTCTCCCTAGCCCTCCCCCAAGGGGAGGGAATGAGCGAGACTTGTTTTATTTTTTCGTAAAGTTGGTGCAAAAATTGCACATTTTATTTCTGCTCAGTTATTGCAAAATAAGTTTGTTTTTGTTAATTTATATGGTGTGTGTTGTATTTTTAACCATTGTAAAAATATGTTAAGTTCATGCACTTAAACTAGCAAATTATATTTTTTTAAGGACTTTATATATATAGGGTACCAAATGGGATTATTTGTATGATTAGACCGGTAAATTTTTCAGACAATAACATAAAATTCAAAGCGAAAGCTGAAGAAAAGCAAAAGATTGACGACGAGTCAACATTGCTTCCAAATACTTTGCGTACAAGAGTTTTACAGAAATATGATAAGACAACGAGTGCTTTAACTGAGTACCCTAAAAAAGGTTTGTTAGGAGATGTAAACTCAGATTTCTACGAATTTTTGTCTATGGGCATAATTCCTTACCTAGTTGGTAGCGGTATGTTCATGGCAATGTTTAATTTGTTGCATGATTTAAAACCGAAATCACAAAAAATTGCCGGACTTAACGGCAAAAATATGGCACTTGGCGTTGTACTTTACGGTTTAGGAAAAACTTTAGCAAACGATGTCGTTACTCGCCCTGTTTACTGGGGAACAGGTGTTGATATTGAAATGCCTTATAGAAACATCTCATATCCTCTTCCAAAAGAAGCTGGTGAAAATGCAAATATTTATCCAATGCGTCAGCACAGAAAAGTTTACGACAGCGTTGAGTTCTTTAGAAAAGACTTGATTCAAAAAGATATAGGCGTTTCTTATTACGACAATATCGCTAAGAAATTAGACATGGGCGAAAACTTGAATGATTCAGTAACTGAAACAACTCCTATCATTCAAGGCATTGTATCATCTACAAAAACAGCAAAAAGTTTAGCATCTTATGCCTGGGCAGGTGCAGCAGTAGGACTTGCAGTACAAGACAGTTGGAGCAATTTCTTTGATGCAATTGCGAATAGAAAACGTCATATAGCAAAACCAAACGAAGGATTTGGTACAAAAATGGCTGCAAGAATGAAAAACGCAGGCGAAAATTTTGTAGATATTTCAAAAACATTCGGTAAATCATTCACAAAAGCATGCAAAACTTTATGGACAGGCAAAGAAGGGACTACTGGCTTTATGAAGCATGCCGGCAAAGCTTGGATTTTATTCTCAACCGCTCTAACTGTTGGTAGTGTTGCAAATGTAATATTAAAAGCGAAAAGCATGGGTAAGCTTGCAAACAAAGATATTATGGATAAAGACAAAGAAAGTACGGTGATTTAGTATGGCAATAACTCCGGTACAACCAAATATAGACAATACTAAACTTCCTTACAGAGAAGCTAAAGGCGTTATCAAAACAGATAGCGACATAAAACCGCTTCCACCGCAAGGACACTTAGTACATGATACTTTGTTGTCAGTTCCTCAATATTTCTTGAAAGACATAGCCTATGATATAAAAGCTGTTAAAGACGGCTTCCAAGGTAAAGCTAACGATCACCAATTAGGCAGACTTAATGACGTAGGTTTAAAAGTTGGTGGTATCGGTATCGCAACATATTTAGCATCAAGAACAACTAATCCGATGGCTAGAACAATGGAATACTTGGGTTTAGGCGCATTCTTAACTTCTATGTCTTTATTCCCTAAAGCGTTTATCAATGTTCCATCAAGAATTACACACGGATTCTCTGTTGGTAAAGAATACATTGATGACCAAGGCAGAAAAAAATCTGTATTCCAAGATAGCAACTATATTCCTATGGATATGTACAGAGGCGAATTCCCTGGGGAAGATTTGGATGTAATCGGCGACAGAATGGGAATTCCTAGAGGAATTAAAAACCGTAACGACTTAATCAAAGAACAAATGAGAAAAGTAGCAACTCAGGATAATACATTATGGATGTTAACTGCAGGTTTTGCAACTCCGGTTATGACAGCTTTAATTTGTTGCGGATTAGAAAAAGTTATTGCTCCTGCTATGGAAAAGGCAAGAAACATGAGATACGATTCTAAGATTTCTCATCTTGCTAAAGAAACTGCCGGAATGACACTCAAAGCCGATGAAATTCCTGCTAATAAATTAAGCAAAGAAGTTGGTAAAATTTTAAATAACTACAAAGGTCAAGAACTTCCAAAAGCAGAATTAGACAATCTTGTTGAAATGTTATCAAAGAACTTGGATTCAAAAGTTTCTGAAGGCATTAAAGAAGATTTAACAAACATGTTTGAAAAATCCGGAAAATCTTATGCCGTAAATGATAAAACGGCGGAAGAAATTATTGCGAACATCAAAAACAGTATTCCAAACAGAAATAAAGCGACTTTGGAAAAAGTTTTTGTTCCAACAAAAGAAGAAATTTCAAAGATTTTAGGCGAATCAAAAGAAATTTCTCAAGACAGATTGTATCAAATCAAAGGCGAATTGAAAAAATTATTCGCAGAAAAAATTGCCCAAGAAACCGGCATGCAAAAATCATATTTGAAGGCTTATGAAAACACTGTAATTGAAAACATTTCTAAATCAATTCAAAAAAATCCTTCAAGATTGGTTAAAGAAAATCAAATAAAATCAGTTGAAAACTTTGCTAAAGTAATCGGTGAATTTAAGGCTAACAATAAAGCGTTGGATAAGTGCAAAAACTTTAAAGTAGAACACGCTCCACAAACGGTTTTAGCACATGAATACGCAAAATTTGAAAGTGCATTGTTAGATATCTTAGGCTTCAAACACAAAGATTTGAAACAAATGCGTCAGTCAGATGAACTTACAAAAGAATTTTTAGATAAAAAATTAACAGAACTTACTAAGAACGAAGAAGCTTATAACAAAGCTATCTCTAAATTATCCAAAGTTATGGCAGAAATGGATCATACTCTAAATGGTAATAAAGACGCATTAAAAGATTTAATTACCGGCGTTGAAAACAATTTCAATAATACTGCAAAACGTTTAGACGGATTAGGAAGCTTCAAAAACACAATCGACAAATTAGTAAAAGAAGATGTTAAAACACTTTCTAATTCAATTAATTCAAAAGAAGAATTGTTTGATTTGCTGGACGGATTAGCTAAAAATACTGTAGACGGCAAAACAGGTGTAGAAAGAGCTAAAGAATTCGCAAAAGGTGTTGGCTCTGCAAAACATGATGTAATTTCAAGAATTATTGACAGATACCAAGGTGTAAATAATTCGTTCAACAGAATTTTGCACACAATGGATATGTACAAACGCGGAATTCCTGCTGACAAATATTGTCAAGACCTTGTAAAAATGGGTAAAGATGCATTATTGGGTGCTACTTCTGCAAATCAAACATTAAAACTTAATACTGTTAATAATCCTGAATTATATAAAGATATCGTTCAAACAACATGGAGAATTGATGGCAACCCTAATGAATTAAAAGCAAAGGGTTATATTACAGAAGCTACTGATAAAGCTATTGGCAATGCATCAATTAAAGAACGTTTACAACATTACATCGGAAGATTTAAAAATGTTGTTGGAAATAACACAATTGATTTCACAAAACCTGAACATAATTTTAACGTAGATATATTAAAGGGTTACCAAAAAGGTTCAAAAACAAGAATGGCAACTTTCAATTTAGTAGCACAAAACCCTGTTGAATTTGTAAAAAATGCCGCTGAAAGAAGATACGGTAATCAAAAATGGGCTAGAACTGCAGGAGCAATTTTTGGAACTGTTGCTGCCGTAACAATTGCAGCACAACTTTGTTTCGGCAAAATCAGAAATCCGCATAACATAGAAAAGAAGGTAGAAGATGGCAGCAATAACTAATATTTCAGCTGTTAATTTCAGAGCAGCAGCAAATTATCAAACCCCAATTAAACCTGATACAAAAGAATATAATGTTCAGGATAAAGAGGTTACAAATAAATATCTTCAAAACCTTGCTATGATGAATGCAGCAGGCGTTAAGAAAGTTGATTTGAATTCTAGTGCTCAACAACCTTATAAAAATAATTTAAGAACAATGATTCAAAATAATGAGTCTGTTATGATGGCGATTATTCCAAGAACATTCACAGCAAAAGACTTGAACGGTGATGATAAAATTACTCTTAAAGACGGTGAAAAGAATGGTACATTTTTGAGTGCTATAGAAAGATTAGATGAACTTAAAGATGACGGAATCAATACAATTCACATTATTCCGATTCACCCACCAGGAAAAAAGAATGCGCAAGGAACAGCAGGTTCTTGTTACGCACCTGAAAAATTTGTAACAGACGACGGTCATTTGGCAATTGATCCAATGTTGATTGACAAAAATGACCCAAGAACTCCGGATGAACAGTTTAAGGCTTTAATTGACGAATGCCACAAACGTAATATTAAAGTTATGCTAGACCTTCCTAGTTGCGCATCAGTAGATATGTTTGAAGCTGAACCTGAATTAATGGCTTACGGAAGAAACGGCGAAGAAAAAACTCCTCAAGGTTGGACCGACATCAGAATGTTTGAACCTTGGGCAGATGAAGCTGAAAGGACATTGAATCCTGCATTACTCGAAATGCACAAACAATACGTAGATGCTTGTATTGATTTAGGCATTGACGGTATCAGAGCCGACGTTGCAAGAGCGAAACCTACTGAATTTTGGGATGAATTAATTTCTTATTCACACAAAAAAGACCCTGAATTTGCATGGTTAGCAGAAAGCTACACTTATGAATGCGCTTCTCCTATGGTCAATATGCCTTACGATAGACCTGAAGATTTGTTAAAAGCAGGCTTTGACGATTATTATGGTCAATATCATATTTTCCACGATTGGAAAAATGCAAGTGAATTCAACGATTACATTAAATTCAATTTAGACCTTTCACACAAATTACCGGCAGGTAAAAGTGTAATCGGTTCATTTTTAACTCACGATGACAGCTCATCAATGATTCATGGGGGTGAAAATTTCTGCAAATTAACAACAATTTTGCAAGCCACAATTCCAATGTGCAATCCATATTATATTGATGGTTTCCAAACAGGTGATTACTACGATTACCAATACAGAAATAAAGATAACGTAGAAACTTGGACTACTAAAGCTGATTCTATAACAGGTGAACAAGTTCCAAAATATGACATGAACGAACACCGTTACAGATTAGCATTATTCAACATTTCTAGACAACCGGGCGGAGATTGCCCTGATATCGAAAGAGTAATGAAAGGTGCTATGGAAATGAGAGCCAAAAATTTAGATGTTTTGGCTAACAGAAACAGTAGCTTTATTGAATTCGATAAACGTGAAGACAAAAACGACCAAATTATAACTTTCGCAAGACACAATAACGGAAGAACTATTCTTGTTGTAGCTAACAAAAATCCAAACAGAAATGTATCAGGAATTATCGAAATCCCAGGATTAAAGGCAGACCAAAAACTTGTAAATATGGTTCCTGAATACGGCGAAAAGAGCGAATTTCAAGTTGACGCTAGCGAAATGAAAGTTAACTTAGCTCCGGCTGACGCTTATGTATTTGAAATTGATACTCCAAATATTGAAGAAGATAGAAAAGGACACGTTTACAAACAAAAAGTAAATGACGAACATTAAATAAACCATAAAAGAACCGATTAAATCGGTTCTTTTATTATGTTAACAAATCCATATTGTAAAGCTTTACAATTGACAAAATCTCAATTAATAATAAAATATTATAAGGGAGGGATTGTAATTATGAATAAAAAAATTGTTTCATCTTTTATGTTGTTATCACTATGTTCTTTTAACGCAACTTTAGCGGCGTCTAATTTTAATTATCAACAAGCCCAACCACAACCAAGCGGACAATATTATCAACAACCAATGCAATATTCTGCAAAACAACCGTTAAAAGGTAATGTTGTAATGGTTCCGGCAGGTGCTTGTGTTCCTGCAACTTTAACATCACCTTTATCATCTGCTAACACAACAGTAGGGCAAAGTGTAAGTATGTTGCTTGGTTCAGATTATTATTATAACAATAAACTTATTGCTCCTGTAGGAAGCACAATTTACGGTACTGTAATTGAAGCTTCCAAAGCTAAAAGAGGAAGCATGAACGGTAAACTTTGTGTAAGATTTACACAAATATATACACCATACGGAACTCAAATACCAATATCAGCTGTGATTAAAACAGATGATTCTTCAGGGGTTTTGGTTGGTGGAACAAAACTTGATGTAACAAAAGATTATGCCAAAGACATGGGAGTTGGCGCTGCAACAGGTGCTTTATCAGGTCTCGTATTTGGTGCTCTAGCAGGCGGTAGCGTTGGTAAAGGCGCTGCTCTTGGTACTGCAGTCGGTGCCGGTGGTGGTTTGGTTAAATCAGCTTTTGATAAGGGAAATGATGTAGAAATTCCTGCAAACGCAACTGTAGACTTGTTATTGACTCAACCGATTACAACATCGGCATCAAGTTATAGTTACGAAAATTAGTAAGTAGGTTAATTTAATTTACCTTCTAACTAATTATTCTAAAAAGGTAATATTAGAGAGAAAAGTAAAGTGTCAATTATTAGTAAAAGAAGTTTTATACTAGACGAGGACGAGGATAATAATGTAGAGCCATATACTCTACCATCCATTGTTACGAGCAAACCCGAAGTAATTCCGTTTAAGAAATCTTTAGCGATTTCTACGGCTTTACATCCCGCAGTTGTTCTATTGATTTGGTTAATTACAATTGCTTTAGCTTTAATGGGAATTAATTTAAGTCTGTTCAAAAAACCTGAAGCTCAATTAAAAAAGGATATCGAGTTTGTTTTGGTTGATAAAGAAGCAACTCCAAGAAATCCTAATACAAAAAATCGTTCTGATATGAATTCAAGAAGTGGCGGTATAAATGACCCTAAGCGTAAAGTTTCTATGCCATCACCTGCTCCTAAAAAAGCTTCTAAACCGTCAGCAGCGGCACTAAGCGCGAATAAACTTATAAAAAAACAACAACAGCAGGCTCAAAAACAAGCTGTTCAACATAAACCACAACCTGTAAAACAACAGCCTAAGGCGCAAGCGCCAAGTAAAAATCAAACGTCAGCGAATAGGCCTTCGACTGCCAAACCGGCACCACCTACAGCAAGACCAAGTGCAAGACCTGTTTCAGCTCCAACACCTGTTGCGAAACCGTCTTCACCATTTACTGTTCCTGCACCAAAAGGTGCGCCTGTCGGTAAAACACTTTCAACAGGCCCTGTTGGCGGAACGGGTGCACGTTCCGGCGCTAAATCAGGCGGAAGTACAGGTTCCGGTTCACACGGCAGTGCTTATGCCCCAAGACCGTCATTATCACCGTCAGCAGGCGGCGGTAGCGGTCAATTATCCAGAGGAACAGGCTCCGGCGGTGGAAGCGGTAATTACGGCAACCCGGGAGGTGGCGGTGGCGCACCTGGTATTGACGCTCTAAGAGAACCTGACTTTGGTCCATACATGAGAGAATTGCAACGTAGAATTAAGTTGAATTGGGATCCTCCAAAAGGAAATGAAAGCAAACGTGTAGTTCTTTTATTCAAGATTGCAAAAGACGGCAGATTGTTATCATGCAGAATTCATAAATCTTCCGGCATGCCATCAGCAGACCAAGCAGCATTAAAAGCAGTAGAATTAACTGCACCATTTAGACCGTTGCCGGCTGACTTTAAAGGACAAAGCATTGATATTCAGTTTACATTCGATTACAACGTATTCAATGCGTCAAGGTATTAAGGGAAGGTTAATAAAACCCTCTCCCTAACCCTCTCCCAAGGAGAGGGGACAAAAAATAAAATAAGAAAAATAGAGTAAAAGAGGATATAAAAATGGAACTATTATTACATTCAATTCAATTAGACTGGCCGGTATTGTTGCCAATTCTTGTGTGCGCAATTTTGACAGTTGCAGTAGCTATTGATAGAGCTGCTTTTTACAACGCGAACAAAAGAAACGTTATCGAGTTTATTCCAAAATTACAAAAAGAATTAACTAAAAACAACTTAATGGGTGCGCAAAACTTAGCTGTTCAATACGGCGGTATCATTGGTGAAGTTACAGAAGAAGCTGTAAGAATCTTATCAGAACAAAAGAAAGGTTTTTCTCGTTCTTTTGATATCGCAGCAGCTCTAGCAACAAGAAAACTTGAACACAGATTAACAATTCTTGGTACAATCGGTGGTGTTGCACCTTTCTTAGGTTTGTTCGGTACAGTTGTTAGAATTTTGTATACATTCCAAGATTTGGCATCGCAAGGTAACCAATCAGCAGCGGTTGCTATGGGTATCGGTTCTGCATTGATTGCTACTGCATTTGGTTTGGGCGTTGCGATTATCGCAGTTGTTTGCTACAACACTTTCCAATCTACTGTTAGAAGATTTGAAGACGATTTCCAATTAATCAAGTTATTGTTCTTAAGCTTCGTAGATTCAGAAGAAGAAAATCAGTTGAAATCACAATCTAATAGTGTGGCATTGTAGTTAATTTGCACAATTTGGGAGATGGTTGACACCTCATCCCTGCCCTCTCGGGGTAAATATTTTAACCAGATATATGACTAATATCTAGTAGAATGTTAAAAAAAGGAGAGGGAGAAAGAGTTAGTATGGCTATAAAATCAGGTAAAAAAGCATTATTTACAGAAATCAATATTACACCGCTAACGGATATTTTCTTGGTGTTATTGATTATCATGATGGTTGTTGCGCCTACGTTTCAATCAGTTGATAATTCAATAAATGTGCCGGAAGTTAACAGCGGAACATCAATTGAGCAGGGTAAAATAACCGTTGCCGTTACAAAAGACGGCACAATTTATGTTGACTCAAAACGTTCTTCAATTGGAATGTTGACCGCGGATTTAGAAAACGCTAAAGGTGATAATGAAAATCCTGAGGTTGTAGTTAAGGCTGATGCTCAGGCTAAGAGTGCAATAATTATGGACATTATGGACGCAGCTCAAGATGCGCATTATAAAAAACTTATTGTAGCCGGTGAGCCTTTGAACAAAAAAGAACAGCAAAAGTTGGAAGAAAGCACTTCAAATTACACTTCCAATAATACAATGAATGAAGCAACAACAGCTTTGCCTACTGATAATCAGTATGAGAATTGGAGTGAATAATGCGTGATAGTTTTAATGAAATAAATATTACACCGTTAACAGATATTTTCTTGGTGCTTTTAATAATCATGATGGTTATTGCACCACTTCTTGACCAACAAGGTTTAAATCTTGCTGTGCCTGAGGTTGTTAATCAAGAACAGATTGCAAAAGATGCTAAAATTATGAATTTTAGTGTAACAGATGATAATAAATATTTGTTTGACGGACAAGAAATTGCGGCAGCGGATTTAGAATCAACTGTTTCTGCTCATGTAAAAGATTTTCCGGACGGACTTTTGATACAGGTTGATGATAACGCAGACCATGGAACTGTGGTTAAGTTGATGGATAGCGCAAGAAATGTAGGTGTTACAAGTATTTCGCTTGCGAGGTAAACTCAAGGTGATGAGGAAATAGGGTAATAAGGGAATAAATGGTTTTCAAATTTGTTATTTATATATTACGTTAAATTAAGGCATTTAATTAAATATATTTCTAAAATCTCTTATTCCCTCATTACCTTATTCCCCCAAAAAAGAAAGACAAACACATGTTCAAACCTTTTAGCTGGATGTTCACAACAGAAAATTTTAAAGAACAAGTTAAGTACTTATTCTTTATATTTGTAAAGTTTTATCTTTTAGGAATAGCTTTGCTTCTTACTTCTGAATATCTATTAAGCAATTCTGTTTGGACAGTAGTTCTACCAAGCATTGCAATTATACTTTTTATAATTCCATTTCTGTGCGCACAAGGCTATTTCTGGAATGTTACAGCAAACATTATTTCTAGAGAATGGGATATTACATCCGCAACAGTTTTTAATGGAAAAATTAAAGAAGTATTTAAGGTAGAGTTTCCGGAATTAAATACAGGAAAGTTTATTTGGCGAGGAATAGCCTCTTGTGTCGCAACAACAATGATGGTATTGCCATTTGGATTGATTTTAGCAGGAAGCACTTGGACTACTACTTTATCGAATTTACCTCCACAAACAATTATTGTATTTTATGTATTTATACTAATGTTTATTCCTGCACTGCTGTGGAATTACGCAGCTAGAGATTCCATATTTGCCGTTTGGAATATAAGAAAAGCTGTTCACATTATGGGGAATTATACCGGCAAATATATCTGGAATACATTGCTGTATGTATTATTTTATGCAACTACTTCATTTTTATTATCTTTAATTGCAACAGCGTTAGGAATTCGAGATATTGCAAACCAAATGAGTATGCTAAATATTATAAAATTGCTTGTATATCTCACAATTTCTTATTTACAATACTTATATTCATTATACGTTTATGCGTATTTACTAGGTACAATCGCCCCTCCAGCAGAAGGCTAACAAAAAAAGAGCAACTGAAAAATCAATTGCCCTTTTGATATTTAATTACACAAATCTTATGCTTTAGAAATTTCTTTAATAATTTCTAAAAGCTTATTAACCATTAAATCTTCATATTTTTGCGCATTATCTTTAGAATCTGCTTCAAATCTCAAAGTAAACACAGGTTCGGTATTACTTTGACGAATTAGAGCAAAGCCTTTTTCAAATACAATTCTCATACCATCAAGAGTAATAATATCTTTGATTGTAGTGCCAAAGAAATCCGGAGTTTCTGCAATAACCTTCTTAAATTCTTCCAAAGTTTGCGCCTTCAAAGAATTTGGGCAAGGTAAGCGAACTTCTGAAGAACAATATAGAGCATCAAATGGTGCTAAAAGCTCGCGAATCTTGAAATTAGGATTTTCTTTTTTCTTCTTGGCAACAATTTCTATAATTCTGCAACCTGCATAAACCGCGTCATCAAATCCGTAATATTTATCTTTAAAGAACGTGTGTCCGCTCATTTCTCCCGCTAATACAGCACCGGTTTCTTTCATTTTTGATTTGATATAACCATGCCCTGTTTTACACATAACTGCAACACCACCGGTTTCATTAATCGTATCGTACAACGCTTGAGAGCATTTAACTTCTGATACAATTACAGGCTTAATACCTTTTTCATTATATTCTTTGATAACTTCTTCCGCGTAGATTAAAAGTAATTTATCACCAGTCATTGAATTGCCGTCAGAATCAATTACACCTATTCTGTCGCTGTCACCGTCGAACGCAATTCCGATATCAGCTTTATTAGCGACAACAGCTTTTTTTATATCGTTCAAAGTTTTTTCATCACTAGGATTTGGATGGTGGTGCGGAAAACGACCGTCAGGCATTGAATAAAGTTCTACGACTTCACAACCCAAAGCTCTGTATAATTTAGGTGCAACTACCCCACCAGTAGCGTTTGCACTATCTACAACAACTTTAATTCCTTCGCCTACACGCCCGAAGCGCTTTGTCATATCTTCAATGTAATCAGGAATTAAATCATACTCGTTTAGAATTCCGAATGGAACAGGCGGAATTGCAAGCTTATATTCTTCCATTGTTAAATCTTTTACAACTTTAATTTGTTCTTCGTTTAAAGATTGTTTTGCATAAGTCATTTTTAGACCGTTATATTGACTTGGATTATGACTCGCAGTAATAATCATTGCGCCTGTAACCGGCATGTATTTTGTAATAAATGGTGGAAGCCCAACTACTTCTGAATAATATCCGATTGGAGTTGGTGCTAAGCCCATATCAACAACATTAGCGCCACAAGAACGTACACCTTCAATTAAAGCTTTAGACAAAGCAGGAGAATGAAGTCTCGCATCTCGGCAAACACTTATCCAGATTTCAGAAGGCTGTTTCTTTGTTTCTTTCGCTAAAAATTGAACAAATCCACGACCTGTATAATAGAATAATTCTTCTGTAATATCGTCGCCGTATATTCCTCTAATATCATTTTTGCCAAATGCTGATTCTTTTAACATCATATCCTCCAGTTATTCTCTGCTTTTATGATAGCACGAATAAACCGGGGGGTAAATGCTTTTGATTAGTAAACATACTTACGGGTTTAGGAGTGAATTAAAAATCTTTACCTTAATTTTTACTTGCTTTCACCTCTCCCTAACCCTCTCCTGTAAGGAGAGGGAATGACCGAGACTTGTTTAAATAATCAGTAGTCTCATGCCTTGTCCTCCGCTCAGCCTACTACGTGCGTAGCACCGTATAATAATACGTCCAACTCATAGTCTTTACCTAAAGGATGACCTGTAGGTCTAAATTAAGCTAGTCGTTTACCTTTTGTCATCCGTCCCAATGTCTACGTGCGTAGCATTATAAAACACGCACAACTTATAGCCTTTGCCTTAAGGATGACCTGTAGGTCTAAATTAAGCTAGTCGTTTAGCTTTTGTCATCCGCCCCAATGCCTACGTGCGTAGCACCGCAAAAAAAAAGCTATGAACTTTTTATCGTGCATAGCTGTTGATTAGGGATATGTGTATCGTCGTTTTTTAAGGAGTATAGATATATATTAGCAGTTGTTTTCTGAAATAAAATCATCAATACGTATGATTTTCTTAACAATTCTTAACACAATTTTTAAATAAAATAACATGCTACACAAAAAAAAACAGAGGATGATTTAATATCATCCTCTGCCTTTTCTAAAACGCGTATAACTGATTAGTCATCAGCGTGGCCAGCTGTACCAAGAACGTCACGCATTTTGTGCATAACCATTTCTTTAACAGCAGTTCTACCAGGTCCCATGTATTCACGTGGGTCAAATTTTTCTGGATGTTCTATAAAGAATTCTCTGATAGTAGAAGTCATAGCTAATCTCAAGTCTGTATCGATGTTAATTTTAGCTACACCGTGTTTAGAAGCATAGTTAAGCATATCTTCTGGAACACCTTGAGCATCTGGTAAGTTACCGCCGTATTTGTTACATTTAGCAACGAATTCAGCAGGAACTGAAGATGAACCGTGAAGAACGATTGGGTAATCGCCGAAACCAGCTTCTTTCAAAGCATCTTTAATTTCTTTTAATCTATCGAAGTCTAATTTAGCTTCACCTTTGAATTTGTAAGCACCGTGAGAAGTACCGATAGCGATAGCTAGAGAATCGCAACCAGTTTGTTTAACGAATTCAACAGCTTCGTGAACGTTAGTGTACTTAGCATCTTTAGCATCAACGTTAACGTCATCTTCAACACCAGCAAGTTTACCAAGTTCAGCTTCAACTGAAACTCCTCTTTCGTGAGCGTATTCAACAACTTTCTTAGTCAAAGCTACGTTTTCTTCGAATGGGAATCTTGAACCGTCAATCATAACTGATGAGAAACCACCGTCGATACAAGCTTTACAAATTTCGAAATCTGCACCGTGGTCAAGGTGAAGAGCTATAGGAACTGTAGTTGTAGCTAGAGCAGCTTCTACCAATTTGATAAGGTAAGTTTGGTTAGCATATTTTCTAGCACCAGCTGAAACTTGAAGAATGATTGGTGATCTTGTTTCTTCAGCAGCTTCTGCAATACCTTGCAAAATTTCCATGTTGTTAACGTTGTAAGCACCGATAGCGTATCCGCCAGCTAATGCTTTTTTGAACATTTCGCCTGTTCCTACTAATTTTCTTTCACTCATGTGAGTTCTCCTTTTCTAACATTTGGAGCTTTTTGGAATTTCGCCCTTGTATAAGTTAAATCTTCTTCGAGCTCCCTATTTCTAAATAATTTTATATTGATTTATACCCTTGAAATTACTACAAAAAGGATAAAAAGTAAAGAGCAAAAGATTTTCAATTTGAAGTAAAAGATATCAGAACAAGCACTTTTTTGATGTTATTTCATGTATTTTAGCAGAACTTGGGTATTTACACTTTCTCCGAGGTATTTAGCAGGCAATGGCAGATATGGAGCGCCTGATTTTACAGCATTCAAAACTGCTGGATTTGCATTTTTGTTTGTAGAATTAACTATAAACGGTTCTGTAATTGTTCCATTTTTCATAACTCTGAACTGAACAGTTACTTCGTAATCCTCATTTGCTTTGTATGGTGTCCAATTCTTGTGAACAGCATTTGGTAAGTATTCAAAATACTGATTTAAATTTTCTATCTGCTTTGAGGTAGTTTGAGAATTTGAAATTTCACCGGCAAAAATTGGCAATGTAATTAATGATAATAAAACTAAAAACTTTTTCATACTAAGATTATACCACATTTGGCAAAAGAATTTAAGTAAAAACGAGCTTCGCAATAACAGCACGCTGAAAAGTATAACGCACCGTAGGATGTGTACACTTGCGTACCGTATTGTAAGAAGAAAGGTATAAAGCTTAAACGATTTCAATCTTCCCACTAGACAGAATGAATAAATTATTATAAAATTGTAAATAATAAGAGAGGAAAATCAATGCCAAACAAAGATATGATACCAGTAGAAGTAATTATTTTAACAGATACAGATGATATTAAAGGTACTGTGTATGTTTCAAGCGCAGTTGCTGCAAACAGACAATTGACAGAACTTTTGAATAATTCTGACAGAAGATTTTTAGCGGTAACAAATGTTGAAATTTATGCAAAGAATTCTAATCAACCACCAAAAAGATATGAATTCTTAGAAATCCACATGGATTCAATCCGCATGGTTCACCCGACATCTCAAGCTTTGTTTAGAGAAACTCCAAAAACTCAAGAAGATATCGCAAGATTTAGAGAGTTGAGAGCTAAATTAAACCAAACAAAACCTTTTTAGGATATAAAATAATCAATTAAAAATAATCCAAAGGCGCGAGCTTCGCTCGCGCCTATCTTTTTTATTTTAAAATCACAATAGGCCAATTTTCATCTTCAGCTTTTTTTAGATAATCATCAGTTAATTCATACAGTGCTTTTTCAGATTTTACCGTAATACCTACCGGTTTTAAATTGCTGGCTAAAACTTCGTTATGATATTCAGTTCTCATTAAACCGTCATTTCCGCGATGTTCTGTATTAATATATGACAAAACTTTTTCATACGCATTTGCTAAAACAGGGTCATTTTCTCTAATAAATTGAAAATCTATTACTTTGCCATTTGCTTTTTTTACTAATGCATCAAGCCTGTTTGCGTAAATATTATCAATTTTTTCCATTTGCTTATTCACTGCCATTAGCTCGGTTTTAACATTTTCATTACCATTGCGTATTTGTTCTTCTAAATTTAATTTCTTTCCTAGAAGCTCTCTATACCCGGCTTGCAATTCTTCTTTTATCATTGATGCAAAATACTGTCTATCAAAATCTTTAGTCGTTTTTGATTGAAAACCTTTTTGTTCAATAGAAGCTCTTGTAGAAATATATTCCGAAATCATTGTTGGTACATCCTTTGCAATTGATGAAATATCTGTTCCACGCGCAATATATTGAGATGTATTGTTTGCTTTTACTAACAACGCAGTATCACCAACAAAAGCGACTTTTCCGGTACCACTGTAAGAACAACATACAGTTTTATTATCAAACAGCATTGCAAAACCTTCAAAATTGGATATGTTTGTTGTTGCATCAGCTCTACCGGTTATAGCATAGGCTTGAGTTGTATGAGATAAGTGGAAGAAGTTAGGAATTTCATCAGAAGTGATTACTAAAACTTTTCTACCATTAACAAGTTTTGTATGTTCAGTTCTCCATTCTGGAGTTTGTTTTGAAACAAACTCTTGAATATCTGTCTGTGGTAGTACAACATCAGAAGATTTAATTCTTTGAATTTCGGCTTCTAATGCTGCATTCATACGTCTGCTTGGAGCAAATTTATCGGCTGCTTTAATTTTTATATCTTCTAATATGTCAACATTTTTAGGATTATTATTTATTTTCATTAAAGCATCTTCAAGACTTGCACCACTTTGTCTAAGAGATAAAAACTCTCTATATAACTCTGGTGCATACTCTTTTAACATATCTACACTAATAAAGTTTTCATTAGCCGTATAAATGATTTTTGCCATTTTATAATTATCATAATTTTTCAATTCCATAGCTGCTGTTTCAAAGGTTTCATCCAACTCACTGCTAAGAATTGTCGCATAACGTCTTGAATCATTTTGTTTTATGCTTTTCTTATGAGACATAAAATCATCAACTAAGAATGAGTTTTTTACAATAGTATAAATATTTGTTGCATCTTTATCACTAAATCCAAGTCGTTTTGCACAAACGCTTGCACTGATTGCAGTATCTCGTACTGTTGATGCGGTATTAGAAAATAAAGTAGCCAACACAACAATCTTTTTGTCATTTGATGATAATTCTGCAAATTCAGCTGAATTTGTTACTCTATATAATGTTTTTACATTCACATCTGTTATTTCAGGAATAAGAGTTTTAATCGTATTAACAAAATTTGCAACAGCTACATCATTATCTAACGCAGAAGGTTTTACATTTTTTAAATGATTTGTTACGTTTGAAATCTGTGTATCAATAGCTGTACGTTCTTGTGCAGAATAAGCAGGTTTGTCGAAGCCAAAAGAATGTGCAAGATTTTTCATCATTGCAGCATAACCTTCGCTTGTTTTAGGAAGAAGTTGAATTCTGTCAGAAACATTATTATTTTCAAAAGCGCTTTTGTTAATCATCATTTCTGTCATCAAATTCATTTTTTCAGAATTTGATAATTCTTCTATTGATTTGACATCTTTTAAGTTCCAGAAATTGGCAACCAGAAGCGCATCGCCTTGAGTTTTTATGTAAGATAAATCTTTTTCTGATTTTAGATTATCATATAAACTAGAATTTTGAGTAAGTTCTTTTATTGCATCTAAATTTACACCTTTTTTGTAATAATCAAGAGCTTTGGCATATTTATCTTTGTTTACATACAAGAATGGTGCCATACCATCGTCCATTTTGCCTAATTTAAATTCAATACCAGCTGTAAAAGAATAGTCTACCATTTTTGCACTTTCTTCTGGCGTTAGTTCAACAATATCCATAAAACTTTCTGCAATATTATTTAAGGATTCATAATAATTGTATGGAATTTTATCAAAACCAACTTCCTTAAAGAAATTTACAAGACCTTCAACTTTGCGTTTTGAAAAACGACCAGTTTCTAACATTTTACTAGGCGCAGCATCCTCTGCATATGAAGGTCTACTATAAGCGGCAATAACAATATTTTCTAATGTTTTTGCATCAACACCTGTATCAAGCATTTTTATAAAGAAATTATAATTATCATTATTAAACTTGCGTTCTCTTACTTGCCCTCCAAAACCTTCGTAAGAGTAATCAAATAAATTTTCTATAATTCTTTGGCAAGAAGAAAATTCTTCATAAACACCTCGTTTTACTAATTCAGCAATTTTTTGTTGCACTTCTTTTGAGTAAACAGCTTTATCATTAATAAATTCACAAGTGTTCACAATAATTTGCAATTTGTGTCCTTCAAAACCTTGTTTTGCAAATTCTTTGGCACGATCATATTTTTCATTTTTTGTAATACTTTCAAGTTCTCTTGTTTGAGCATGTTGATTTTTGCCATCTTTATAATTGTAGTCAAATAAATCACTAATAAATTTTTTATTAGTAATTCCCATTTTGTTAAATTCTTTTACCGCATTTAACAACTCCGGTGCTAAAACCCAGCCGCTTTCTGGCGTTGCACTTACAAAGCATAATTGTGCATCATTTATAGCCCTATCTACCGATTCTTCTTTTGCAAACTCCAATATAGTGTTATGAAGTTGTTTATTAAATTCAGAATGCGCATTATCATTGCTTCTCAAATTCCATCTGTGATAGTTTAATGAATAAGAATTGGTAATAATAGAATAAACTTCTCTAGTTGAATACTTTTTAGTTTTTAACAATTCTACCATTGCAGAATGAGCATCTTTATTAAAAACTTTTTGTCCACCTTTTTGTTCTGTATACAAAGCATTCGTTAATAGCTTCTGATCATTAGAATCTTTAATACCAAATTCATCAAAAGTTTTACCTAATGTTGCTTGTTGAGTTTCTAAATCAATAAAAGCTTGCAACTCTTCAGCGTTTCTAAACCTATCTATTACGCTACTATATCTTCTTCTAGAGCTTTTATCATAAGATGCAATAAAATCCTTATTATTTAAGTATGTTTTTAAGAAAGCATCAGTTTTTTCAATGCTGAAATGATTATCATATTTGATAATTTTAGACAAAAGATTACTTATATCCTTTGCTTTAACTCCAGCATCTAATAATTGTTGACGAACGTTTAATATATATTCATAATCGCTTCTGTGAACACCATATTGTTTATTTCTTTCACAAGCTATTCTTTCAAAGAAATCATCAGTTCCAAACAATTTCTTGCTAGTATTTTTTAATTCTGTAGCATAAACTAATTCATCACCAATTTTACCATCTTTATTTGATGCAAGTTCTGTTTCTATAAATGAGATTGATTTGTCGATGTAATCTTGAAATTCCTTATTAGAATGCGTACTTGTTACCATTTTTTCAAAACCGTTATATTCGACTTCTACGTTATTATTGCTTTTGTCAAACTCGGTTTTGGTAAATTTTCCATCAGGATTTACAGATTTCAAATCTGCAAAAGTTAAGATTTTTGCCAATCTAGCATCTTGCAAATTAGCAAATTGTCCTGCATGATATTTTACCCTATCTTTAAATATTTTTTCCCATTCTTGACGTGGAGTATAAGACCAACCATTTTCTTTAGCGCTTTGTTCGTTTTTTGTATTATACTCTTGTTCTGCTATATATGCAGTATAAACTTGATTGTAATCTTTAAAAAATTCATGATTTTCAATTAATTTAACAATTCTTTGTTTCATATTAGAATCTAAATTAAATCTATCAAGTAATGAAATTGCATATTTTTGGCTATTACTTGCATGAGTTTGATCTGGAGTTTTTGGGTCAATAAAGCGTTTACCAATATCATGAAGCATCGTTGCCATATTCAAAATTAGCTTTTCTTCTGAAGATAAATTTTTGTATTCGGGATGTTCCATCGTATTTTGTAAAACTTTTAACGTATGAACATCTAAAGTATATTCATGTGTTGCATGTTGTTTTTTGCCAACAGTCAGTAAAAATTCTGGTGCAACTTTGATAAAATCATCTAAAAAGGCTTTCATTTCAGCATTATCAATCTGAAATTCATTATTCTTTACAAAATTCTCAATTTCTACTTTTATTTGACGTTCAAGAGAAGTTTTTAATTCACTATTTTTTGGAAGTTTAGGAATATCTGCCAATTCAAAAGAATTCCCTGTATAGATTAGTTCTATATTAAATTTCTTTAATATAGCTTGTTGCTCTTCAATAGGCATATTATTTACTAAATCTTTTAACTTTTGTGTGAATTCTCTACGTGAATACTTTAAAGGCAAACCGGTTTGTTCGTATTTTGACAAATCAAAGCTTTGCTTTGATGCTCTTGATGCCATATCAGAACCTAAAATTGCAATTGGATCTGTTACTCTATCTTCTAAATGTCTTGCAAATGGCGCAACTTCTGTTAATTCATCAGCAGTAACCCCACCTTCAAGAACTTTTACACCTTTTTCACGCACTTTTCTTTGTTCTCTTGCACCACTTTGTTCCCTCGCCCCTTGTGGAAGAGGGTTATGGTGAGGGGTAGTATCGGCTTTTTGTTTTTCACCTATTGCAGCATTAAATAATTTTTCGTATTTGCCGGCAACGGCTTCTAACATTGCTGTTGCAAGGTCGTTTGAGTTTGCAAAACGTGCTTTTGGCATTCCTTTTGCAACCTCTACTTCATACATAGTCTTTGTTGGAGTCTTTATCTCTTTAATAGTCCAATTCTTAACTCCGGATTGTTCAATAGCAGCATCCATTTTAGCTTTTACCATTCCGGCATGAACTCTGCCACCTAGCACATATTCTATAATGCCGTTCATAATCTTTAATTTTGGTAAGAATTCTAATTGTTCTTTTCCAGCAGCTAATAAATCAGCTCCGTCAGTTACAACTTCTAAACCTGTAAATGCTGCTACATCTGTCAAGAATGCTCCACCTTTTGTCAAAATTTGGTTTCCACCCTTCACCAAGTTTTGCATAAGTTTGTCACCCGCAATTGTAGTTGTTTGCATTGCGCCATTAGCGGATTTTGCACCGCCTTTAAACATTTTTGCAGTTACACCTATTTTACCAAGTCGTTGAGATACAGCTTGAGCAAGAGGGCCACCTACGTAAGCACCGAAATAAATGAATTTAGCTGAAGCCTTTGTGCTTTCCCAAAGTTCTTCACCATTAAAACCGCGTTCACTGGTTACTTGGTTCAAAAGAGTCAAGCCGACATCTGTAGCCAATGTTCCGCTTGTCATCGCAAATTTAACACCTTGTGCAACGGCTGTTTGACCATATCTCGCAACCAATGTTCTCATTAAATTAGCTGCTGCGCCGGTTGCTTCTGCGCTTCCTGCAATTGCACCATTAATTTGTGCCATTGCAGGGCTACGTGTAATTAAAATAGAAACAATAGTAATAGCGGCAAGTTTTACAAAGCTACCTGTAGCTTTTGCATCCATAACTTTGTCGGTCAGGTCATCCGGCACAAAATCGGTTCCATAAATAGATTTGTATTGATTTTGGTAATCAGCTTTTACATCATCATACTTTTTACCAGCCAATACTGATTGATATTGTTTATCAGTGTCTGCTTTTATACCTTTTATTGTTTCAATCACAGCTTCCGGTTGATTATTATCTACAAGCATGTTTACAGCTTTTTGATCTCCACCAAAATATTGAAGCAATAGTGCTTTTGCATTAGCAATATGGTTTTCTGTATTTAAACCTTGAGCTTGGCGTCCTACTTGCTTTTGCAATTTAACATCATCTTGATACGCATTAATTTCTAACATTGCCTTGTCCAAGATTTCAATACGGTCTTTCAAAATTGTTGCATTTTGGTATTGCATAATCGTATTATAGAATTTTGTACACGCTTCTGTAGATGCATTTAAACCTGTTGTTTCTTTAAAATCATTCAAATATAAAGAATTATCTGCATCCATTTGAGATTTTGCGGCATTCAATCTCAAAGCTTGAGATGCTGTATTTTGATATTTTTTTAGTAGCTCTAAAATATTTCCACCAAATACAACATTAATAGATGCTCCTATATCATCCAAAATACCCATTGATTTTAAATATTCTTGAACTTCTTGTCTTGAATCTACAAAATGCTGTAATATTGCTTGTTTAATTTCTATTTCAGCCTGTGCTCTTTGAGAAAATTCTACCGGACCAACTTTCTTTGAAACTGCTACTGAAACTTGTGGAGCCTGAGTATTCAAGTAATCCTTAAGCGTAGTGCTATAAACTACTGCATTACCTTGTCTTGTAGCTGCTTGGCTGATTTTAACACTTCCGCTATTATCAGTAACAAACCTAAACGCACCATCTTCGGTTGCTCTTACATCTGTAATTCCAAAAACATCGTGTAAATCTTTTGTAGTAATAGCATCACCATATTTGTCATATGCTCTATAAAAATTACCGTTTTTTGTTTTATGACTAACTATTGTTACTTGTTGTTCAGGATTTTCATTATTCAATGTAGCTACTGTAATTTCTGCATTGTTTGCAACGTATTTTCTTAGCTTTTTGAATGTTGCTTCATCACCATAAAAAGTAAGCATGTCATCTGATACCGGTGCTAGTAAACTATTATAATATTCTAATAATTTGTTTTTATCTATCTTGTATTTTTTGGCAACATCAGCTGCTGCAGCTCCGTCTTCGATTAATTCTTTTATCGCATTTTCAATATTAGGGATTTTGGCTCTAGCTTTTTTACTTGCAACTACAGTTACAGTTGGTGTATTACCAAGAGCTTGAGAAGCATTAGTTTTTTGAGTTTCGGATAAAACACTTACTGAATTTTTAACAATTTTCTTGAATTTAAACTCTCCATCCGGATAGTATGAAATTGTTTCTACGGTTCCGTCATTATACGTCGTAGTTACTTCTTTTCCGCCGTCAGGAGTTTGTTTCTCTTTAGTTTCAATAATATCAGCAGATGCGGTTGAAACGGATTTTACAAAACCCATAAAATCCGCATTCTCAATATTCATTTTTTCTTTAAATTGAGAATTGATTTGTCCGTTTTCAACAGAATCAAGAGTTTTGTCTTCTCCGGCAAAATCGGCTAAATGTTGAAAGATGGTATCAAGTTCAGATTTTTCAAGACAACCATCCTTGTTATCATCATAAGTATCAAATAAATTCTGCAATTTTGCATCAATTTGTTCTCGGCGAACACCCTGCTTTATATCGCCAAGTTTTTCCTTGCGTCCATTGCCTTGTTGTATATTGTAATCGCCGAAGCCCATCTTACTTTATTTCCTTCCTAATATATTAACGGCACAATTGGGAAAAACTTTAGGCCTTTTTTATATTTTGTTACAAAAATTTACAAACTACGCTAAAATGAGTTCAAGAAGAAAACGTAACAAAATAAGTAATTTGTAACGATTTTACTTGCGAGAAAACTATGTTTGTAATACGATTTTAGTGGTTACACCGGTCGATAGGTTTCGCCCTAGTCCTTGGATAAAGGGGGGTGTCGTAAGAAACAATCCTCAGAATCCTTGTAGATGGAGCGGTTTAGCCCGTAGTAAAACAAGTTAGAGAAAAAAAGGAGACACAAGATGTCAGTAGCATCACTTATCGAATTATTAGAAGCTGGCGTTCACTTCGGACACCAAACACAACACTGGAACCCAAAAATGAAACCATATATTTATGGTGCAAGAAACGGTATCTATATTCTTGATTTAAGAAAAACTACTACATTGTTAGACGCTGCTTATGATGCAGTTAGAGATTACGCTGCAAAAGGAAGAAACGTTCTTTTTGTTGGTACTAAAAAACAAGCTGCAGAAGTAGTTGCAGAAGAAGCAAAACGTTCTGGCGCATACTTCATTAACAGAAGATGGTTAGGCGGTATGTTAACAAACTTTGAAACAATCAGAGGCAGAGTTAACAAATTAAGAGAACTTGAAGATTTTATCGCTTCAGGTCATGCTGAAAAATTACCTAAAAAAGAACAAGCTCAATTAAACAGACAATTAGCAAAATTGAGCAAGACTTTAGGCGGTATTAAAGAAATGCGCGGTTTGCCAGACATTATCTTCGTTGTAGACCAAGCTAAAGAAGATATCGCTATTGCAGAAGCTAACAAATTAAACATCCCTGTTATTTGTTTAGCTGATACAAATGCTAATCCGGACGGAATCAACTACATCATCCCTGGTAATGATGACGCTATCCGTTCAATCAAATTGATTACTTCTAAATTAGCTGATGCAGTATTAGAAGGTAAACAATTAAGAGAAAACAATGCAAATTCTAAAGGCAAAGTAGAAGCTGTTACAGCAGCTGATGCTGGCGTTGAAGAAACTGCAAACGTTTAATTAAGACTTTAAGTTGAAAGGTTGAAAAGTTGAAAGGTTCATTTTATTTACTTCGTTCATATCAGTAACAGTAAGAACTTATAAACTTTTTAACCTTTTTTATAGTTATTTATACAGGTGAAAATGAGCGGTAGCGAATAAAACGAACCATTCAACTTTTCAACTGTTAAACATTTCAACTCAATAAAATAAGGAGAAAATTAACATGAATATTACAGCTACAATGGTAAAAGAACTTCGTGATAAAACTGGTGCTGGTATGATGGATGCAAAAAAAGCATTAGTTGAAGTTGATGGCGATATGGAAAAAGCAATGGAAGTACTACGTCAAAAAGGTATGGCTTCTGCTGATAAGAAAATGGGTAGAATCGCTGCTGAAGGTAGAATCGGTTCTTTCGTTAATGAAACAGCCGGCGCTATGATTGAAGTTAACTGCGAAACAGACTTCGTTGCTAAAAACGCTGAATTCATCGAATTAACAAACGGTTTAGCTCAAATGGTTGCAGAAACTAATCCTGCTGACGTTGATGCTTTATTAGCTTCAGTTTGCCCTAAATGCAACAAACCGGTTGCGGATGTTATTAAAGAAAAAATCGCTTCAATCGGTGAAAAAATCACTGTTAGAAGATTTGTTAGATACGAAGGCAATGTTGCAACATACATCCACAACGGTAAAATCGGTGTTCTTCTTAATACAGATGCTAAAGATGAAGTTTTGGCAAAAGATGTTTGCTTACACATCGCATCTTCAGCTCCTGAATTCGTTTCAAGAAAAGACATTCCTGCTCACGTAATTGAAGAAGAAACAAGAATTGAAATGGGTAAAGAAGACTTAGCTAAAAAACCTGAACAAATCAGAGCTAAGATTGTTGAAGGCAGAGTTAACAAATTAATGGCTCACAGATGCTTGGTTGAACAACCATTTGTTAAAAATCCAGAACAAACAATTGAACAATTAATCTCTGGTAAATTCAACATCGTTAAATTCGATAGATTCGTTCTTGGCGAAGGTCTTGAAAAGAGAAACGACAACTTTGCTGATGAAGTTATGAGCCAATTAGGCAAATAATTTTAATAGGCAATAAAACTAAAAAAGGATACACACGCATGTGTATCCTTTTTTTTATAAACAATACAAGTATTATATGGTAAACAAAAGAGTAGAATAGGAGTTTTCTTATGTATACGATTAAAGAAGTCGCAGAAAAAATGGAAGTATCTGAACATACACTTAGATTTTGGGCAAAAAATGGATTCTTCCCTTTTATTACCAGAAATCAAAATAACATCAGACAGTTTTCTGATGATGATTTAAACTGGGTTAGAATCGTAAAGTGTTTGCGCTCAATTGGTACTGAAACTAAATTAGTAAAACGCTATATTGACTTGTGTATAATTGGAGATACTACTATTCCGGAGCGTTATGAAATTATAAAGACAACAAAAGAAAAAGCTTTAAAACAAATGGATGAATTAAAAAATCAGTTAGCGCTTTTGAACTATAAAGAAGAACATTACAGAAATCTGATTGAAAATAATCTTAATGATAACTGGAATCCGATGAATCAAATTAAAGAAAATGAATTGGTTGGGTAAATTTATTTTATAAAAGTGGCGGGTTTTTGACTTCTAAAAAACCGCCACTTTTATTTACTTATAAGTTGTTTCTTAGAACATCAAGCCAGCTTCTCTAGCAGCATCTGCTAAAGCAGCAACTCTTCCGTGATATAAGAAACCGCCTCTATCGAATACTACGCATTCAACGCCTTTAGCCAAAGCTTTCTTAGCGATAGCTTCACCAACAACCTTAGCAGCTTCGATATTACCACCGTGAGCCAATTTTTCTTTAAGGTCTTTATCAACTGAAGATGCAGAACATACAGTTACATGTTTTTCATCATCAATTAATTGAGCGTAGATGTGTTTTGTACTTCTATAAACAGCCAATCTTGGGAATTCAGTTGTACCAGCCAACTTAACTCTTAATGCTTGGTGTCTTTTTTGTACTTTTGGTTTTCTAATTTCTTGTTTAATCATTTTGGTTTTCCTTTCTTTGCCCAAATCTGCTTGATACCACTCAAGGATTTATGTGGGCGATGTGTTTAGTCTTTAAGTTGTTAGGTCGTTAAGGCGTTAAGTTCGTTATAAATTATTTTATAAATGAACCTAAAGACTTTCAGACTTAACGTCTTAACGACGTTATTTCTTACCTGCTTTACCAGCTTTACGTCTGATGTATTCGCCTTCGTATTTAACACCTTTTCCTTTGTAAACTTCAGGTGGACGTTTGCTTCTGATGAATGCCGCAACATCACCAACAGCTTGTTTGTTTGAACCTTTTACAGAGATTTTAGTGTTAGCTTCTACAGCAATTGTGATACCAGCAGGTGGTTCAATAATTACAGGGTGAGAGTAACCAAGAGCCATGTTAAGTTTAGTACCTTCCATAGCTGCACGATAACCAACACCAACGATTTCTAATTTTTTTTCAAAACCTTGAGAAACACCGTGAACAGCGTTTGCAATAAGAGTTCTGAATAAACCGTGAAGAGCGCCAGTTTTTCTATCGTCTGAATTTGGCTCAACAATAATGTGATTATCAGCAACAGAAACTTTTACTTCATCTCTAAAAGTAACTGATTCAGTACCTTTAGCGCCTTTTACAGTTATAACATTTCCTTCAATTTTTACTTCTACGCCTGAAGGAATTTCAATAGGCTTTTTACCAATTCTTGACATATTAATTTTCTCCTTTTTGTTTGAACAGGCTTTTCTGTCAATTGAACCTGTTTTGAGTATTTGTCAGGCAGTGCCTGACCTACATTTTCAAATGTCTACGTGTGTAGCACTAGTATACGTAGCAAAGAACTTCGCCACCTAAGTTTTCTTTTCTAGCTTTTCTGTCAGTTAAAAGACCTTTGCTAGTAGAAACAACTGCGATACCCATACCGCCCAAAACTTGTGGAAGGTTTTTAGCTTTGCAGTAGTTTCTAAGACCTGGTTTAGAAACTCTTTGTAAGTTAGAAATAACAGGCTTGTTAGCTTCGTCATACTTCAATTCGATTGTTAAGTATTTGAAGTGTCCTTCTGCTCTTTCTGAGTAATCAGTAATGAAACCTTCAGATTTTAAAAGCTTAGCCAAAGCTACTTTTAATTTAGAAGATGGCATTTCTACTGATGGGTGAGAAACTAAATTAGCGTTTCTGATTCTTGTTAGCATATCTGCTATTGGATCTGTGTTCATTTTACTTATCCTTTTTCCTTGTGGCTTGGAATTTCTTATCAAAGAGCCTTGTAGGTTGGAATTTCTTCCTTATGAGCTGTCTTGCTGATAAAGCAACCTATTTTCAGAATTTATTGCTTCTTCAGTCCACCTTTTGTACCCTTTGACGGTTCATTCCGCCCCTTGTACTCGTCGCTTGCTAAATTAATTTTTGCTCAATAAAAGCGTTTTTTAGTAGTCCGACTGTTTTATATTAGCATGACAATATTTTTATTACAAGCAAAATGTAACGTTTTATTTCAAAAATATTCCCCACCTATCTAATAGTTTTTTTATAAAGGTTCGGTTTTAATATAATTATTAAATCTTTTTCATACTTCCAGCTATTCTTAATTCCAGAGAGCCTTAAGGCTCTCTTTTATTATACCTTATTTAAGTATCACAACTAACTGAATATTCATTTTTGTTAAGAGTTTTAATCGACTTTTATTTTTTGTGATAAACTAAACTTATAGACTTAATAAGAGGGAATATTATGTTAGACATTAAATTAATTAGAGAAAATCCTGAAAAAATCAATGAACTTTTAAAACGTAGAAATCCTGAATTATCAATTGATACTATTATTGCAATTGATGCAGACAGAAGAAAAGTTCAAGCCCAAGCAGATGAACTTCGAGCAAAGAGAAAATCTGAATCACAAAAAATCGGCATGATGAAAAAGAATGGTGAAAACACAGATGCTATTCAAGAAGAAGTGCGTAAATTAGGCGATGAAGTTAAGGCTCTGGAAGAAAAACAAGTTGAATTGGATAATATTCAAAGAGATATGCTTTTAAGAACACCTAACACGCCGGATGAATCAACACCAATAGGAACTTCTGAAGATGATAATATTCCTGTTAAGTATTGGGGTGAACCTACAAAATTTAATTTTGAAGCAAAAGCTCACTGGGATATTTGCGAAGAAAAAAATCTTGTTGATTTTGAACGCGGAGTAAAAATTTCTCAATCAAGATTTACTCTTTATAGAGGTAAAGGTGCAAGATTAGAACGTGCCATTATCCAATTTTTCTTAGATTTGCATACAGAAGAACATGGCTACGAAGAAATCTTACCTCCATTTATGGCAAATGCGGCAACAATGACAGGTACAGGTCAATTGCCTAAATTTGCAGAAGATATGTACAAATGCGTTGACGAAGATTTGTACTTAATCCCTACTGCCGAAGTTCCTGTTACAAACATTTATTCCGGTGAAATTTTAAGCGAAGATGATTTGCCTAAATATATGACAGCTTATACACCTTGTTTTAGACGTGAAGCAGGCTCTGCTGGTAAAGACACGAGAGGTTTAATCCGAGTTCACCAATTCAACAAAGTTGAAATGGTGAAATTAACAACACCTGAATCAAGCCCTGAAGAACACGAAAAATTAACTCGTGATGCAGAAATTTGTTTAGAAAAATTAGGCTTGCCATACAGAAGAGTGGCTTTATGCTCTGCTGATATCGGTTTCAGCGCTAACAAATGTTTTGACTTAGAAGTTTGGTTACCTTCTTACAATGCATATAAAGAAATTTCAAGCTGTTCAAACTACGGTGATTTCCAAGCAAGAAGAAGTAATACAAGATACAGAACTAAAGACGGTCAAATCAGATTTGTTCACACAATTAACGGTTCCGGTTTAGCAGTTGGTAGAACATTTGCAGCGATTGTAGAAAACTTCCAACAAGAAGACGGAACAATTATTATTCCTGAAGTTTTGAGAAAATACACCGGATTCGATAGAATCTAGGCATAATAAAAATAATACAAAAAATAAAAAAGCTCCTTTTAAAAAAGGAGCTTTTTTAGTGCAAATTATTTACTAAACTCAATTTCGTCATCTTTAACGCCGATTTTAATAGTATCACCGTCAATGAATTTTTGAGCTAATAACAATTTTGATAATGGGTTTTCAACCATTTGTCTTATTACCCTCTTCAATGGTCTTGCACCATAAATCGGATTAAAGCCACGTCTTGCAAGCAATTCTTTAGCTTCATCCGTAATTTCAAATGAGATATTTTGTTGAGCCAATAAATCTCTCAAATGGTTCATTTGAATATCAACGATTGCAGACAATTGTTGCAATGACAAAGCCTTAAAGAAGATTGTTTCATCAACTCTGTTCAAGAATTCAGGTTTGAAACGTTCTCTCATTACAGCCATAACTTTTTCTTTTGTTTCGTCAAAGTTTGCTTTACCTGCATTGTTAATAGAATCTTCCAAAATGATTTCACTACCGATATTACTTGTCATAATGATTACGGTGTTTTTGAAGTCAACTGTTCTACCTTTAGAGTCCGTCAAACGACCGTCATCAAAGATTTGCAACATCAAATTGAATACATCAGGGTGTGCTTTTTCGATTTCATCAAACAATACTACTGAATAAGGTTTACGTCTAACAGCTTCGGTTAATTGTCCACCTTCTTCGTAACCAACGTATCCTGGAGGAGCACCAACTAATCTCGCAACGTTATGTTTTTCCATATATTCAGACATATCAATTCTGATAATCGCATCTTCATCATTGAACAAGAATTCTGCAAGAGTTTTAGCAAGTTCTGTTTTACCAACACCTGTCGGACCTAAGAATATAAACGTACCAATTGGACGTTTAGGATCTTTCAAGCCTGAACGAGCACGTCTGATTGCATCAGAAACAGTATTTACAGCTTCATCTTGACCGATTAAACGTTTGTGCAAAACATCTTCCATTCTTAAAAGTTTTTGCATTTCAGATTCCATAAGTCTGTTTACCGGAACACCTGTCCATTTACTTACGATTTCTGCGATATCTTCGCCGTCAATTTCTTCTTTAAGAAGTTTATTTTCATTTTTTTCTTTACCTTGAATTGATTGAAGCTTCTTTTCCAATTCCATCAACTTGCCATATTTAAGTTCGGCAGCTGTTTGTAAATCTGTGTTACGTTCAGCTTCTGCAATTTTTGTTTTAACTTTGTCGATTTCATCTTTAATTCCTGCTTCACCTTGGATTGAATTTTTTTCGATTTCCCATTGAGCTTTTAATTTAGAAATCTTGCCTTCTAAATCATCAATTTCAGAAGTTAATTTATCAATCTTAGCAATGCATTCAGGAGAAGTTTCTTTCTTCAAAGCTTCACGTTCGATTTCAAGTTGAATTTTTTGACGCATCATAACATCAATTTCTTCAGGCATTGAATCAATTTCAATACGTAAAGCTGATGCTGCTTCATCAATCAAATCAATTGCTTTATCAGGCAAGAATCTGTCTGTAATGTATCTGTCAGAAAGTTGCGCGGCTGCAATCAATGCGCTATCAAGTATTCTAACTCCGTGGTGAACTTCGTATTTTTCTTTCAAACCTCTCAAGATAGAAATTGTATCTTCAACAGATGGTTCATCAACCATAACAGGTTGAAAACGACGTTCAAGAGCAGGGTCTTTTTCGATATACTTACGATATTCATTAATTGTTGTAGCGCCGATTGTTCTCAATTCACCTCTTGCAAGCATTGGTTTTAATAAATTACCCGCATCCATAGAACCTTCTGTTGCGCCTGCGCCTACTACCGTATGCAATTCATCAATAAACATAACGATTTCACCGTTTGATTCTTGAACTTCTTTTAATACAGCTTTCAAACGTTCTTCAAATTCACCTCTGAATTTAGCACCAGCAACTAATGCACCCAAGTCTAAAGAGATTAGTTTGACGTCCTTCAAGCTTTCAGGAACATCACCTCTGATTATTCTTTGTGCCAAACCTTCAACAATTGCAGTTTTACCAACACCCGGTTCACCAATTAGAACAGGGTTGTTTTTTGTTCTTCTGTTTAAGACTTGAATAATTCTTCTAACTTCTTCATCACGTCCGATTACAGGATCTAGTTTGCCTTTTCTTGCACGTTCTGTAAGGTCAGTTGAATATTTTTCAAGAGCCTTCATATTTTCTTCTGCATTTTTATTATCCACTTTTTTGTTACCTCTTATTTTTTTCATTGCGCTCAAAATTGAATTTGTATCAACGCCGTTGCGTTTCAACAAGTCTTTAATGAAAGAGTTTTCTAATTTTGTCATCGCAATTAATATACATTCAATTCCAATAAAATCATCCTTCAAGCTTTCAGCTTCTTGAGTTGCGATTTCCAATAAAGCATTCGTATCACGAGATAAGAACACTTGTTGAGAACCACTTACACCAGAAATTGTCGGATATTCTTTAATCTTAGCTACAATAGCATTAATAAAGTTTTGATTTAAAAGTTTAAGTTCTTGAAGATAATCTTTCGCAATTCCTTTATCCTCAATCATAGCCATAATTATGTGTTCAGGTTGAACTTCCGAATTCTTATAGAAATCTTTTTTCGCATTAGCTGCAAAAATTATTTCTTGAGAATAGTTTGTAAATTTTTCAAAATCAATCATAATATCTTACTCCGTATAATTATATTTTAATTCGTTTTTGAAAAAATCAACCTTTTTTAATGTTTAATTAATAATTTAGTTTTGTAGCGTAGAATAAGTATGGGGAATTCTTTCTACTTAGAAGATAGCGACTTTACAGTAAGGCGATGTCTAGTGTAAGCAAGCAAGCCCGCAAAGTGGAGATTGGACATTACTCACCACCACACCGAATAATCCAAGACAAAGCTAGGAAGATGTGCCTATTCAATACAGTGAAGACTATAAACTGCTATTTTTTATATTAGAATAAACTTCCACAAAATATTCAATCGAGCGGTCATGTTTCAATTCTGCACTTTTTGGGAAAAAGCATCCCGGAATTTGACCATTTTCTCTATGATGTCTCACGCATTCGCAACAGATTCCTCTATTTTTGCATTTAGTTGCAGAACAAGTGCATTCCTGCAAATTATCTTCTCTTTTACATTCCATATTTCTAATCCTTCTTCAAATGTCCTTTTGCAAATTCACATCCGCAATAATTCTGTCTATAAATTCCCAACTCTTTAGAAAGCTTATTAGTTTTTAAGAAGCCATCTTTTTTCTTAAAATCAATCGCAACAAACTCTAAATCCCCTGCTAGTTCATCACCTAATTCTGAAATCATTTCAAAATTCTTGTGCGGGCTAATTGGAAGTGATGTCGTAAATTGCTTTATTCCAAGTTCTCGAGCTTTCTGTGCTGTTTTTTGTAATCTTAACCTTATACACTCAACACATCTTGCGCCACGTTCCGGAGAGTTCTCCAACCCTTTAATTTTCTGCAAATATTCTTCGTGGTTATAATCATCCACAACCAAATCAACCCAATGATACATACAAACAATTTTTTGAGCTTCAAGGCGTTTATTGAATTCATCCTCCGTATCAATATTAGGATTGCAAAAATAAACCACAGGCGAATATCCCATCTCTTTTAGTAAAGAAATAGGATATCCCGAACAAATTCCGCAACACGCGTGGATAAGTATTTTATTTTCTTGGTTTTGCTCCATGCTCAACTAATATATCCTTTAGCTCGTAATAAGGCTTAATACCCACAATTTCATCACCGTTAATAAAAATCGTAGGAGTGCTATCAATCTGCAAATCGTCAGATTTTTTCAGTTCAACTTCAATTTCATTAGCAGTTGCTTCTGATTCTAAATCGTTAATGAATTTATCTTTATCAAAGCCCAACTGGTCTGCCAGTTTCAACATTTGTTCCATATTTTTAGGCTGATTTTCATACAATAGAGAACTCATTTCCCAATAATTACCTTGTTTACCTGCTGCTATCGCGCCTTTTGCCATAAAGCAAGCATTTGGATGCATATTTATTGAAATATAAGGATTGCACTCTTTGTCGAACGGAACATTGTGGTGCACAATTTTGATATTAGAAAAATCTTTAACCGCTTCATGCAACATTATATTTTCCATGTAGCAAATTGGGCAAACATAGTCCGAATATAGTTCAATTACAACATCTCCGTCTTCTGCACCCAAAACATTTCCTTTAACTCTATAAGGGTTAAATTTGATGTCGCGGTATTTTAAAATAGCTTTCTGTTTCTTCACGTGTGGTACAAAATTGTATGTAGTTCCACTATAAACAAGGAATGCTGTCGCCATAATAACAAGTACGATAAATGTTTTTGTATACTGCTTAGCACCGGCTATAAAATCTACAAAAGTAGTTTTAAAAGCTTCAACAAGTTTTTTTAATTCTCCGGAAGAAGCTACAAGCGCTATGAATAAATCTATAAAATATGTAATAAAACATAAAATACATAATTTATGTATTTTAAATACACTCAATCCTGCTAATACCATTGAACACGCAAATGCAACAGTTCCAAGTGTAGAAACATAAGACATAGGATTTTTAAAAACTTCTAAAAATTTTAATAAGCGGATTTTTTTAAACCAATCAACAACCGTTAAGAAAAGAACCGTTAAGTAAAAGAAAATTCCCCAATAAGCAAGCGGAATTCCCCAAAACTGAGAAACAGTTGATCTTGCAGCTCCGTCGCAATCTACAAATTCATTTATTGAACAAAAACTTGATAATGCGTATTTCTCATAATTTGCTACATAATAAATGCATGCCAGTTTTATAGAAAGCAACAATCCCACAATAGCAAGAATTTGTACCGTTAATTTCTTTTTATCAATTTTCATAAAACCCAACTCCCGTCTAGTCTATATATCTAATTCTAATATATCATAATCTTTTTTCAATGATACTAATACCGAATAAGTCTAGTCAAAAGGTTTTAGCCGATTTGTATAATATTTTTCGGCAAAATTTGAGCGGATTTTAATATGGCAAGCTTTCTATGAAATCAGGAACCTTAACATCCGTCATCGGTACATCTTTTTGTCTGTAAGATTTTTGCGTGTATGATATCCAGTTGAACAACAATACTGAACTTGGTTTGTCTACAATACCATTAATAACACTTCTAAATTCTTTTGTGTTCTTTGTAGGAAGCGGAGGAAGTTTTTCAAAATCTTCCGGCAATAAGTTGTATTTAGTATCTTCGCCCGTTAGCATTACCATTAATTTATTGAACGAAAAATCACCAAACGCGCCAAGTCCTGACACTACTTCATCAGACAATCTTCCGAGAACAACAAGTTTTGCGTAATCTGTAACAGGATTATATTGACCTTTGATAAACAATGTCATTAAAGGACCTTGAGATTGAAGCATTTTAACGTTCGCGATACCGTTCTTCATTGTGATATCGCCTCTCAAGTATTTGAACAAGCCTGTATCTTTAAGCGTTACAGCCTTAGTTACAACGCTCAAAGAAGTTCTGAGCATGCTATCAGCGATAACGTTTTGAGCATATAACAAATGTTCTAATTTTCCTAAAGTTCCCATTCTGCCATTATGAATAATAAACTTCAAATCACCGTCTAGCGATTGTTTAGAACTTAAATTACCCTGCATATTAGCATCAAAATCCATAACACCGCTTATTGTATCTTTTCTTGTTGAAACAATATCAAAAATTGGTGCTGCGCTAACGCCCCTTGCTTGGATTCTTGAATTGAAGTTTTCATCTTTCAAATTAAAATCTATATTACCAGCTAGTTTACCATTAAAAATTTCTGATGAAATATTT
>CAKVLH010000014.1 GCA_934757245.1 uncultured Candidatus Melainabacteria bacterium | reverse complement strand
ATCAGTAGAAGCTATGCAAAATATCAATGATGCCGCAAGTTTATTATTGAAAGAACTAAAAGGTGGCACACTTGCAATAACTACTGCTTCTACAGCAGAACCAAAAGCGTCTGCCGGTGAGAATATGCCAACTGTAAGTACAAAAACACCTAATGCTCCTGTTGTCCAAAGTAGTCCGTCTACGTATCGAGCAAAATTACCAACTCCGGATTATTCAAAAACAAGAGCAAACTTCCCGACTGATGCTCATCAATCTTTAAGTAAAGCTGGCAAAGCAACTGCGTATACAACAGACGGTCAACCGGATGGAATTGTTTACCAAGGCAAAGACGGAAAAATGTATGTTCCAAACAAATGGGACCCAGAACATCCATATGAAGTAAGCACCGGTGCTGACGGCAAACCTGCATCTGTAATCATGGTTTATGATGAAGCTGGTGGCGATTTTGCAGTAGGCGATCCAACGACAATTGCTTCAACATACAAAAATCCTGTAACAGGCGAATTGGATCCATTATATAGCGCAAAACCGGGCAAAAGCAATGCAATAGATATCGTAAAAGACCAAGTTCCATCCGCATACAAAATTGTAAAACCTGGAACTGAAATTCAAACAAAAGAAGGACCAAGAGTAGTACAACCAGATGAAATAGTTGTATATGATACTGATGGCGACCCTTATGTAATGCCTAAGAAGAATTTCTTGAAACGCCAAGAACCTCTGAAAGGTGATGCAGAATCAGAAGCGTTATATGCTAGATTGAAAAATGGAGAACCTGTACCAGAATCACAAATTGCTATTAGTGGTAATGCTACAAAACCTAGCGCAAAAACATATCAACAAACATCTACAGTGTCAACTAAGAAAACTTATGTAAAACCTGAAGTAAGTACAACAGAACTTGCTTCAAAAGAAGATATAGCATCTTCTGCATTTGAAAAACCTATCTGGAAAAACACTGTAATTAACAAACAAGCTAGAGCAGATGTTAAGTTCGTAAAAGAACAATATGGATTGGATATTGATGTTTTGCGAGACAACAAAGTGAAAATTGGTAATGAAGTCTTTGATTGCGGTAATCTTGATAAAGGTGAAATTGCTACAGCTGTAAAAGTAGCATATGAAGGAGTTGAACCTACTTGGGGGACAAAATTTAACACACAACAATTTTCTTTGGCAGAAAAAATCTATGCAAAAAAATTCCAATCTGATTATAAAAATCGTGTAATTAAAGAAATGCCAATTCAGATAAGAAATGAAGCAGCTGAATGGTTTGACAATAACTTTAACCCTAAAACATCATTGGCTGGTAATTTTGCTGAACGAAGAGATTTTTATTGTTATCCAAATGACTACACTAAGTCAAAAGCTATTAAATTTGCCGATTACAGTGCTGCAAACGCAATAATAGAGCCTTGGGTAGCTGTAAGATTAGAGCTTTTAGCAAAAAAAGGCTATGAAATTGTAGTACATGGTCGTGAAACACGTGATGACTCTGTAACAAGTGATATTGAGGTTATATCACCTAGCGGTAAAGTTACTATCGTTCATCATACCGAGCGAGGCGTTAGAGATATGGATGCAATATTGCAAGAACTTACAAATAGTCAATAGAATTGGTATGACTTAATGATCTATTAAATAAGTTTTAGAAACGCAGGCTGGCTAAGTCTCTATTTCAAAAAGTGTAAGCAATTCCAACCATAGGAATGAAACGAAGTTTATCTAACAATGATAAACTTCGTTTTGTTACGACATAAATTTATAGTGCATCCTTTTAAACTCTAAAAAACAGGATTTGCAAAAGAATACTATTTTGGCTATTATCATTCAAGTCAATTACAACTAGAAAAGGTCTTATAATATAAATTTAATCCTGTAGATGAGTTTGCACAATTCAATTTTCTTGCAAATATATCTTGATGTAGTACAATCTCGATATAAGGCGTATATCGCTAGGTTATGTGTGTATATTTGGAGAAGAAAATGAAAATCAATGCTATCGGACAAACTCCTGCATTTGGAAGAAAACCAAATGCTAAAGAAATGCAAGTTTATACAAGTTCACTTAATCAAGGTTTAGAACTTTTGGGTAAGCAAGTTGATATTATTTTGCATAACGCTTCAGCACCTTCTGTTAAAGCTGAAAATGTTGGTATAGGTTCACTATTTTCAAAGACTTCTGTTAAAAAACTTTTTCCATTTTTAAAAGAGCATGGGATTTCCGGAGTTCAACAAGAGCCGAACGGATTAAGAAAAGCGAAGGATAATTCGCCTTATGCTCCTGAATCAAGCGCGAAAAATATTCTTATGATTCCTTTAGAAAAATTGGCTTCTAAAGAATACGGTAATATTTTATCTAAAGAAACTTTTGAAAAAATTGTTGCAAACAATCCTGACAAAAAAAATGTAGATTATGATTACGTAAGAAGCGCTTATGATATTGCATTAAAAGAAGCTTTTAATAATGCAAAAGAATCTAAAGAATT
Organism: uncultured Candidatus Melainabacteria bacterium; assembly: GCA_934757245.1. Classification (GTDB taxonomy): domain Bacteria; phylum Cyanobacteriota; class Vampirovibrionia; order Gastranaerophilales; family Gastranaerophilaceae; genus CAG-196. The sequence continues at coordinate 47,690 of CAKVLH010000014.1, read as the reverse complement.
TTTGGATTTTAAAGCTCAAAAAGAAGCTAAATATGAGCAAAGTGCGATTTTTCATATCTTAAGCACAGTAAATGATGGCAAAAAATGGTCAGCCTTAGATTTGGGTTTATATTCTACAGCAGATAAGAAGAAAGCTGCGACAAGAATTGCAGAAATTAAAACTCAATACAAAAATGACTATGACTTTTTTATCTTCAACCAAATGATTTTAGAAAAAGAAAATGAAAAATCAAATAAATTAGCACAAGAAACAGGATTGAAAATTATTGGTGATTCTCCTGTTGCGCAAACAGCAGTTGACGAGTGGGTTCATAAAAATTTGTTTTTAAAAGGTAAAGCAATTGGTTGTCCTCCTGATTATTTTTCTAAAAATGGTCAGCGTTGGGGATTTAAGTATTATGATCCGGAAAAGATTTTCAATAAAGACGGCTCTTTAGGAGAAGCTGGTGAAGTCTTGAAACAAAAATATGAAGAATATTTTGCAAGCTTCCCCGGAGGAATCAGAATAGACCACGTTATTGGTTTGATTGATCCGTTTATTTACACAACAGCTTCTAAAAAAATGACGCCACAAAATTCAGGTAGAATTTATTCAATTGAAGGCAAATACAAGAAACATAGCTTGGATGAATATGCTATGCTTTTCACAAAAATCATTATGCCTGCGGCTGAAAAATATGGATTAGATAAATCTTCACTAATTTGCGAAGATTTGGGTGATGCAACAAAGCCTGTTCAAGAAATAATGAAGAAATTAGAGTTATCCGGCATTTCTGTAACACAATTTGATCATAGAGGTGCTACTACTCCTGCTAAAAATACTATTATGATTGGCTCACATGATAACCAGTCATTCTTAGAATATGTAGAAGCTAAATTTAGAAATGTTAAAGACAAAGGTTTTTTGAGAAAAACAAGACTATTGGCTAGAGATACAGCACCAAAAGATGCAACTACTAAAGAAATTAAGGAATATAGAGAAAATATTAGAAAAGATAAACGTAGTTTTGTTGCAGCAAGTTTTGCGGAATTATTTACAAGTCCTGCAAAACGTGTTCAAATTTTCTTTACAGACTTTTTCGGAATTGCAAAAACTTATAACCGCCCTGGAACTAGTACCGGCAATTGGTCTTTAAGATTGGGTGAAAATTTCGAGGAAGATTATTATAAAGCAGCAGCAGAAGGTAAAGCACCAAACTTTGCCAATGCAGTTGCAACCGCATTGAGACAACGCGGGTTGGATAAAGGTAGAGATGAATTAATGCGTAATCTTGACGAGTCTGCTAAAATTATTGCGAATGCATAATTATAATTATTAACAGATTTTAACTTATCCTGTTTTCTTATTCACTTTCAACATAACTTATAGTAATATATTGATATGAAAAGAAAACTTTTAATTTGTTGTTTAGCTATATGTGCAGTTTTAGGGCAAAATCAGATTTTTGCTGCGCCAAACGGAGCATTTACAGAACATTATAATGCAGGGCAGAATTATTTGATGTCAAGTCAATATTCATCATCAATTGTTGAATTTAGAAAGGCTTTAAGGATTAATTATCTTGATAACTCTGCAAGAATTGGGCTTATTAACGCTTATCTTGCAAGAGCTACGTTTTATGCAAATCAAGAAAAAAACTATGATAAAGCTGCTAATGATTTTAGAAGTGCGCTTTTTTATCTCAAAATTTATCCAAACAAAGAACAAAACGTTCAAAATTCAGCCGGCATGATTTCTTCAGCGACAGGAAATTTGAGCCAATGTTTAAAGGTCGTTGGTGCTGATACAACTCCTAGCGGAAGATATAAGCGCGGTGAAGAATTGCGAGCAATGGGTAATTTATCCGCTGCTGCTTATGAGTTTTCAAGAGCTACGGAAGGCGAAAAAATGGCGTCTGACGCGAACATGCAAGTTGCAGATTTGCTTAAACTTTTAGGAAACGAACCTCGTTCTGCTGATTATTACAAAATCGCACTTGATTTAAATCCAAATAACGGCGTGCTTAGAATGAAATACGCAAGAACGCTCGATAAATTGGGTAATTATGATGAGGCTGTAACTCAGTATAATGAAGCTTTAGCAAACTCTAAGGGTGATATGGAAGTTTTGTATGCCTTAGAAAGAATTTATTTAAAGAAACTTGCCGTAACTCCTTCAGACGCTGAGCTTAACGCAAACTTAGGCGCAATTAAACAAGCACAAGGCGATTATGAAACGGCTTTAAGTTATTACGGAAAAGCTGAACAAATTAATCCTTCTAACATTACAACACGTTTGAATGTCGGAACTCTTTTTCAGCAAAGAAAAGAATATCAAAAAGCAATTCAGTCGTATGATTCTGTTTTGACTTTATATCCGAATAACACTCAAGCTCTTTTGTATAAAGCACAAGTGTTTAAAGAAATGGGTGATAATAAAACTGCTTTAAATTTATATAAACGCATTCTTGCTATCGACCCTAATAATGCAGGTGCGAAGGCTGAAATTTCAGGAGCAATGAAGGATGCGCTTTCACCATCCGAATACATCGCATACCTTAATCAAAACGGTACAGATGAAGAAATTTACGAATACGCATACAAATTGCACCAAGATAATAAAATTGATGATGCAATCAGCGGATATAAGGCTGTTATTTCAAAAAATGCCTCAAATATTGATGCTTATGTAAATTTGGCGATTTGTTATGCGTCAAAAGAAGATTACAACAACGCAATAAGCACACTAAATGCAGCTAAAACAAAGTTCCCAACAAACAATTTAGTACTTAAAACTTTGCAAAGCGTTCAAAATGACTCTGTTTCAACAAAACTTGCAGCAGCATCTTCAAGTTTTGATAACAAGGATTACAAAAAAGCTATTCAGCAGTATTTGGCAATTAGTCCTGCAACAGAAGATTCTATGCTCGGTGTTGCATCATCTTATCAGGCTTTAAACGATTTCAACAGTGCTATCGAATACTACAAAAAAGCAGAACAAATTAATCCTAAGAATGCAGAAATTCCTTACTATATCGGGTATTTGTATTCCGAACAACAAAATTGGTCGCTTGCTGAAACGTATCTAAAAAAAGCTGTCGGACTTAATCCTAATTCTGACGCAAAAGATTTGTTGACTTATGTTGTGCAAAATGGTTCTGTTGGAATTTTAAATGAAGGTATTGATTTGTTTGAAAAAAACAATTTTCAAACAGCTATGTTAAAGTTTAATGATGTAATTAAAAAAGATGCGCAAAATGCGTATGCATATTATTATAGAGCTTTGATTTATGATGAGCAAAAACAACCAAAACTTGCGATTAATGATTATTTGAATGTACTTAAATATTCAAACGAATTTCCGATTACAAATTACATGGTTGCGGTTGATTATGACAGCTTGAACAATTATAAAGAAGCTTATAAATATTATCAAAAGTTTATTTCAAGCTACACAACGGATGATGAATATTTAAAATATGCAAAAACAAGAATGGGTGAATTAAAGGCTTATGCAGGATAAAAACAAGGTTCAAGCACTAATATCAAGCAGGGTTTCGCTTGCGCCAATGGCAGGAATTACCGACTATGTTTTACGCTCTCTTGTGCGTGAATATTCAAAAAACTGTCTTTTAACAACTGAGATGATAAGTTCAGAAGCTTTGACACAAGTTAAAGACACGGATATTGTGGCACGAGGCGAAGACCATTCACCTATATCTTATCAGTTGAGCGGACATAAGCCAAAAATGATTGCAGAATGCGCAAATTATCTTCAAAAATACGCTGATATGATAGATATAAATATGGGCTGTCCTGTAAATAAGGTTGTTAAAGGAACTGACGGCTGTGCATTGATGAGAAATGTAGAATTAGCGCAAGAAATTGTTTGCACAACGAAAGCTAACATTACAATTCCTTTGAGCGTAAAATTCCGTTTGGGCTATACGTTTGATGAATTAAATTTTGTTGAATACGGTCAGAAAATGCAAGAAGCCGGCGCGGATTTTATTACAATCCATGGAAGAACTCGCTCTCAAATGTATGGCGGAAAAGCTGATTGGAAAAAGATTGCAGAGCTTAAACGAAATGTTGATATTCCTGTTTTTGCAAACGGTGATGTGATTTCGATTGAAACAGCCGTTCAATGTTTAGAAGAATCTCAAGCGGACGGAGTTGCAATCGGACGCGGAGCATTGGGCGACCCTTCACTTTTATATCGAGTAGAAAAATATATTAATTGTGGAGAATATATCGCTCCACCAACTTTGGAAGAAAAAATTACAACATTAAAGAAACATTTAAACAAAGAAGTTGAATTTCGTGGAGAAGATATTGGTGTAAAATTCTGCAGAAAATTTTACCCTTATTATGTAAATGGTTTCCAAGGTGCATCAAGATTGAGGGGTGAACTGGTTTTGATGAACGATTTAAAAGAAATTTTTAAAAAGCTTGATGGGATATTGGCTGTTAAATTTTAAGAAAATAATATAATTGAAATTTTGTCGCATAAATGCTACAATAATAACATGAAAGAATTTAAAATTTCTATTTTTGTAACAAATGATGGCAAAAGCCCTTTTCCAGATTGGTTAAATTCTTTTAGCGGGTTATCGAGTTTATTACACAATAGAAGATGAACATTTAGTAATACTGTTTAGTGGTGGAGATAAGTCGATACAAACTAAAGATATTGAAAAAGCAAAAGCTTATTTGCTTTCTTACAAAGAAGTTCATAATGACAAAAAATAAAAATCAAATTTCTTGGGACAGCTATATGGATACAACTTTAAGCGATTGTAACGAAGCTGTTGCTTATCTTGAACTGGCATTAGAAGATTATCAAAAGGATGGCAACACAAAAGCACTAATGCTTGCAATTCAAAGAGTTGCAGAAGCAAGAGGTGGAATTTCAAAATTAGCAGAAACAACACAATTAAATCGTCAAAATTTGTATAGAATTTTTTCTAACAAGATAAGTCCTCGTTTTGATACTTTATCAAAAATTTTGAAAGCTTTGGGAATTACAATTACTTTTAAAAGTTTAGACTGTGTATAATAAAGGAGACCTAATGAAACACAAAGTTAAATTAACTGTAATTGACAAAAAATTATATCCGGAACTTCAACAAGAATATTGTGCTGAACCTAATTCCGGAGCTTGTCCTTGTTATAATGTCGGTGATGAATTCATTTTTGAACGCGAAGATGGCAAAGATGATTTTTGGCACATGGGCTTAAATACGCTTGTTAAAACTTCTGCAAATCCTGATACTGTAGCCGGTGGGCCAAAACTTCCGCATTGTTCAGAAGCTTGGGATGCGATTTCTCGATATATTTATACAGGATTGCAAGGCGGTTCAATAATGAAGGGTTGGATGAAAAACGAGAACACAATGATTACTTGTTGTTCTGACGGAACACGTCCTGTAATTTTTAAAATTGAAAGAATTGATTACTAAAAATTGAGTAGTAGGTTGGATTTTACCCCAGCAAGTCCTTAAAAATTACACTTTTATCTATAATATTGCAAACAATCTACAACACACCAGTAAACACAACGCTTGGAGTTTGTTCGACTTCTTTATTTCCCCAACCTTTAGCTTTTGCTGATGTTGTGATAAACAATTTCTTTTGCGCACGAGTAATCGCAACATACAAAAGTCTTAAGCTTTCTTCAGAATTAAATTCTTTGAGCTCTAATTCTGATTTGCGCTTGTATTTTGGATTAAACGCTTTAACTTCTTCCATAAATAAAGATGAGGCTTTGAGTTTTGCTTGATTTACGTCAATTGAAAGATTTTTTTCAGCCATCTCAGGTAAAAATACATATTCAAACTCATCACCCTTAGATTTATGCAGAGTCATTATTTGAACTTTGCCTTTTGCGGCGTCTTTATCCTCTTCTTCCGAGAAGAATTTAAAACCGCTTAAAGACGGCTTTTTAGATAGTTCTTCTAATCTTTGCAATGTTAAATCGAATTTCCCGCTGGCGTTAAGTCGTTTTACAAGCGTTGCAATTAAATACACGTTTGATTTTTCAATATCACTTGTGTAATAAAATAACCCAATTCTTATAACTAATTCTTCTAATGGAAGTGTTGATGAGTTTAGCCAATATTGCATATCCCACAAAAATTGCGAAAGGCTTGTTGATTCTATATCATCACCATCTTTTTCAATAAACGGAGTTTCAGAATTTCTGATTTCCAACTGCAATCTTTGACGATAAAATCCTAAGTCTGAAAGTGTTTCATAAGTTGAAACCAAAACTTCGTTATCAAAAGGATTTTGAATAAATTTAAGGATTGAATAAATTGTATTAAACACTCCTTTTTGACCTAAAGATTCGCTTCTGGTGATAGTTTTTAAACCGGCATCATTAATAAAATGCGTCCAATTCGCAACTTGAAAATTGTTCCTCAATAAAATTCCGATAGTCGCATCTTTATTTCTTGTCAAAATATTTTTTATTTCTTTTAATACAAAATTTCTTTCTGCAAACGCGTTTTCAAAAATTTTAGAATAAATTGCATTTTCACTTTCAGGATTTTTACCTTTAACTCCTTGCATATAACTTGTGAAAAATGCTTTCGGTAAAATTCCGTTTCCGAAATCTACAAGATTATTTGCTAAAGTCATTACATCTTGCGTACAACGCTGAGAGTGGTTCATTTCTACTGTTGTATCTGCGTTTTTAATAAACGCTCTAAAACCTTCCACGTCTGCGTTAGAAAAAGTTGTAGTAATTGCTTGGTTAATATCACCGCAACGAATCAAATTTTTATGTTTTCCGCTTAAAAGTCCGATTAATTTTTGTTGAACTCCTGAAGAGTCTTGCGCTTCGTCTTCAATAATATATTCGCAAATATTTTGATAGTATTCTAATATATCAGAATTTTGTTCAAGCAATTTAACTGACATAATCAAAATATCATCATAATCAATCAAATTTCCTTCTCTCAATTGAGCTTGATATTCTTTAAAAAATGTTTTAAATTTTTCAATTTTTTTATCGGAAGACGGTGTGTCAATATTACCTTCTTGTAGCTTAAGAACGGAAATTGCGCAGTCAAATTCTTCCATTTCGGTTTTCGTAAATTTACCCACAATTCCTTTAATTATTCTCATTCTTTGCGTATCATCGCAAATGTCAAAATCAGACGACAAATTTAATCTTTCATAATTTGAATTTTCTTTCAAAATTTTTAAAGCCAGTCCGTGAATAGTGCTTATGTTTGGCAAAAGCGTTGAATTTGGACACATGTTTTTGATACGCTCTCTAAAGTTTCTGGCAGCAGAGTCCATATAAGTTAAAACAAAAATATTTGTTGGAACAACTCCACGATTAATAAGCTTTATAATAAGTGCAAGTAAAATTGTGGTTTTTCCTGCCCCGGGGACAGCAGAAATTGCCATTGAGCCTTTTTTATATTCTAAAACCGGTTTTTGATCATCACGCGGAATAATTTTGAAAACTTTTTTATCTTCGATTGGTTCGTTATCATCGCCACCTGCTAAATAATCTTCAATTCCGCCTAAATTTTCAGCACCGGTTGGGTCAAATAAACTTGAACAAGCCCAAATATGATTTTCAGCAAGCAATAATAACTTTCTCAAAATTCTTGCAGTTTTTTGTTTTGATAAAAAGATATCATCTTCAATTGTGTATTCGTCTTTTGTCCAATCTGCTTGCATTACCCAAGCATTATACAAAGGTCCGGTATCGTTTTTAACCCAATCTGAGTGAGAAACATCCAGCCAAAATTGATATTTAGTTGAAATCTTATTATCAATAATTTTTTGAGGTGTTGCAACGATTAAATCATCATCTTTAATATCTAAAGTGGAACTTGGTTTTTCTGCAATAATTGAATTTTCAATTTGAATAATAATTTCATTAGCGCGTTCTATTACGTTTTTCCAACCCAAAACACTTTCAAAATCTTTCAATTGTTTGATGAAGAAATTAAACTTGTTAATCTTTGTTTCATCAACGTAACTTACAACGCTATAGAACATTGTATAGACTGCATTTGATAATTTGCATTTGCCGTTTTCAACTTTTTCTTTTACGCTTTCAAATGCTTCATAAAATTTTTGATACTTATCATCATAAAAATCGAGTTTCATGACAGGAAGAAGTCCTGATTGTTTGTAAACTTCTAAAATCTTGTGGCAATATTTAATCGGAATTCCAACATAATCTGATAAAATTACGCGCAAATCCATCTCTGTAATTTCCAAGCCCAGCATAAGTTTCAGGATGTTCAAACTTGCTTTTACGAGTTGATTATCAATAAGTTTTTCGCTGCCTGATAGAAAAAGAAGATTGCATTTTAGATTTTCTCTCAAAGTAAAATGAAGCATGTCATCTTGTAGTGGAGTTATTATCGTAATATCTTTTGGCAAGATGTTTTTTTTGAATAAATTTTGTATCTTTTCAATCGTGTAATCCAGTATTTCCGCACGTTTGGATAGAGAGGTTAATGTAAAATTTTCCAATCTTTCATGTTTGTTTTCTAATATGTTGGAGAAAATAATTTCACCTTGCGGAAAAGTATTTTGCAAATCTTGAACATCGAAAGCGCGTTCCCCCGCCCCTTGAGGGAGGGGGTTAGGGGGTGGGGTAGTATCGGAAAGAACGCCTTCGCGCATTCCCTCTCCTTTGAGGAGAGGGTTAGGGTGAGGTGAAGATTGCGAAGTTAATTGAACGTCCTCGCACGTTCCCTCTCCTTGGGAGAGGGTTTTATAATCATTGATAACACCTTCCTCAAACACACTCTTCAACTTACACTCAATCGACGTATCCGCACTCAAATACCCACACCTGCTTGAACCGAGGGAGTCAAAACAAATAATCCAATCATTCAGTTGCGGTTTTAAATATTTGATAAAATCAAAACAAACCGGCGTCATTTCATCCGCATCATCAACAAGCAAATATTTAATATTCTTAAAATAATCCGTGTGTTTATAAACATGATTAAAAATAAGCGTTTGTCTCAAATAGTCTAAACTTCTGCTTTTTAGAGTTGAAGACAATAATCTTTTTATAATAATTTCCGCATCATCAGCAAACGATTCTTTCAAAACTTTTGAACGCTCTCTAACCTCATCATTTGTTAAATTATTCTGAACGATTAGCGAATATCTTCTAAAAATTTGGTGAAGCAATGATTTTTTTGAATTATAACCTTTTACTTCAACTTTCTTTAAAATATCTTTTAACAAAAATTGTGAAACTTCTAAACCAACAAGGTTTGGGAGGATAAAATGTTTATCTGCAGGAATTGCATTTTCTATAAAACACCAATTTTCAATCAGTGTATTATAGACGATTGAAAAAAAAGAATGTATGTTTAATTTTTCGATAGCGTTAACACTAATTTTTTCTAAAACTTTGTCGCTAAATTGTTTTTTTAGAGTTGAATTTTGGACAAGCACCAGTATTTCTGACGGTTTTACACCGACAGATATAAGCTCTAAATATTTATCGACTAAAATTTTAGTGCGAAAATCGACTTTAATAAAATTTAATAACATACTCCTTATGGACTATTTTATCACAAATACAGTTCAAAAGTATTGCCAAAAAAGAAAATTTTTACTACAATTGAGGAGTAAGTTTTTACAGACGACACTATTTAAGAAGGAGATTTAAAATGGCAAGAGTTAAAGAAGAAAGAAAAGGTATCCAAGAACAAATTATTGAATCAGCTGGACAAATTTACAACTACCTTTCAAACAAAGGTGAAGTTTCAATCAATAAGATGAAAAAAGACCTTAGCTTGAACGAAAACTTTGCTGAAATGGGTTTAGGCTGGTTATCAAGAGAAGATAAATTAGAATACACTCAAAAAGCTAAATCAGTAACTGTAAAATTAAGATAGTTTTGATTTAAATCGAAAGTGTAAAACGAGAGCGACAAATGTTGCTCTCGTTTTTGTTATATATAGGATGAGGTGTATGTTAATAAAACCCTCTCCCTTTACACTACACTTCCAAATGAGTAAGCACAACTACTAGCTTGGAAGTGAAGCAGAAAACTCCCCCAAGGGAGAGGGGACACGCTTGCGACGTTCAATAAAACGCATGCTACTCCCTCTCCTTTTATCCATTTGACATGGAGAGGGTGCCGAAGGCGGGAGAGGGTTTTATTAACTCCTCATTTGTATTCTGAAGTGCTTCGTCGCCAATTTCATTCCCTCGCTCGAATAAGACAAGGCTAGGATGAGGTGAATTTCTCTTATCCTACTTCACAAAGGTTGCAAAATATGATATTATTAAACTATAATGTATGTCCGAATTAATAAGAAAGCGAGGAAGCCTGTGAATAGCAATTGGGCGAGGATTGAAAGATATAAAGATTTTAAAAATGCATTTTCACTTATGGAAATGATGGTTGTATTGCTAATCGTTGCGATTTTGGCAGCTGCAACAGCTCCAATGGTAACCAAGAAAATGGCGCGCAGTGCAGGAAACGGCGACAGTCCTTGGGTGTTTACAGGTTTGAATAGCAGTATTGCTTATAACTTAAACGGGAATGACAATGCGCCTGTAATTATTGGTGCAACCTCGACTCCTGCGTCTTTAACCGCTCCAACCAGACTTTTTATTGATTCCGGTAATACTGCTTCTCATATAGCTTTTGGTAATGGAAATGCAGTTCCATTAGGCATCACAGCCGACCCAGCAAATGGTAGAATCGGTATATCAAATCAGACAGTTCCAAACAACTCTGTGGCGTTTGGTTCTGAACAAAATATAACTGATACTTTAGACAGTATTGTTGCTATAGGTAAAGGTGCTACTGCTACTGCAAATAATTCTATTGTAATAGGCGTAGCTACTGCTGGTAAAGACGGCAGTATTGCAATTGGTAGTGGTGCTTCTACTGAAAGAAATTCTCGACCATCCCTCGCTGACGGATATAATATTGCAATCGGCCACAATGCAACTGCTAAATCTTCGGTAGGAAGTGCTGGTGCGATTGCCATAGGTTCTTCTGCGTATGCGAGTGCCCTTAGTGGTAATGCTATCGCGATTGGAGATCGTACTCAAGCAACAGGCTCCCACTCTGTTGCAATAGGATATAATGCCACGGCTACTGAAAGTAATCAGATTGTTCTCGGAGATGATAGCACTACCGTGTATATTCCGGGAAATTTAATTGTTGGAAATATTGCAGCTATAGGAACAAGACGTCTTGGAAAGGATGCTCTTTGGACAACGGCAGGAGCAAACTCTGGGTATATCACTGCTCAAAATAATGGTGCAGGGAAGTTTCCCTCTTTAATTGTGTCGTACAGTCGTGATAATTACTTCAATAAAACTGTTATATCTGACCGTCGTTTGAAGAATGTTGGCGAAGTATATACCGCGGGTTTGGACGAGCTTAAGAAGCTAGATTTCTTCCATTACACATTTAAAAAAGACGAAGCAAAAACTCCACATGTCGGTGTTATGGCGCAAGATTTGCAAAAAGTATTTCCAGATGCTGTAACAAAAGGTGAAGACGGATATTTGAGAATCCGTATGGAAGATATGTTTTATGCGGTAATCAATGCAGTCAAGGAACTTGATACTAAGATTGCAGAAATTGTTGAGAATGTAACTTCTTTATCAAGGAAAGTTGATGAGCAACAACAAGTGATAGAGGCACAACAAAAATTGATAGAAGAATTGCAAGCTCAAAACGCTGAGTTCGAAAAACGCTTAACAAAAATTGAGAAAAAAGCAAAATAGTTGTACACCTTCCCTCTCCTTACAGGAGAGGGTTAGGGTGAGGTGAAGATTCTATTTTTACTTTAACTTCTCAACGAAATCTAATAAATAGCTATACACACCACTTATATTAAGATTAATATCTTTGTTCCAAAATCTAACAACGGTATAACCTTTGCTTTCTAAAAATTCAGTTCTAACGCGGTCTAAATGTATATTCTTCGCCTCATTATGTTGTCCACCGTCAAGTTCTATTATTAATTTTTTTTCTTCGCAAACGAAATCTACTACATAATTTCCAATGGGAAATTGACGTTTGAATTTAAGTCCCAAAAATTGCCGATTTCTTAAAAGTTGCCATAGTATGCGTTCTTCTTTAGTTGAATTTTTACGTAATTTTCGAGCTATTTGGAATTGTTTATCCATATTGAAAGTTTAACATTTTTTGTTGATTGACGCAATGTTTTCTTAATGTTTATTTTTTTTGTCTTCACCTCACCCTAGCCCTCTCCTGTAAGGAGAGGGAAAATGCTAAAGATGTTCGCTTTAACTTTTAATTTTATATAAGTTAGCAAGTCTCGGTCATTCCCTCTCCTTACAGGAGAGGGCTAGGGTGAGGTGTCTTCCTGCTAAAACTCTATCCCACAACTGTCGAATTTTTCATTTTTCCTTGTTTATGCTACCATTATTGTAATTGGAGAGGATTACTATGATTAATTTTTTATTAAAACTATTAGGCGACCCGAACGAAAAAAAAGTTAAAAAAATACTAGGGATTATTGACCATATAAACGCACTTGAGCCAGAACTCGAAAAGCTTTCAGACGAAGAGCTTAGAGGTAAAACTGCCGAATTCAAAAAGATTTTAGACGCTCGTCCGACTTCTGACAATGAAAAAGCAGATAAGATTTTAGAAAAAGAAGCATTAGATAAAATCTTACCGGAAGCTTTTGCGGTAGTAAGAGAAGCAGGCAAACGTGTTTTGAACATGCGCCATTTTGACGTTCAGTTAATAGGTGCATACTTTTTGCACAACGGACACATTGCCGAAATGAGAACCGGTGAAGGTAAAACTCTTGTTGCAACTCTTGCTGCGTACTTAAACGCACTTACAGGAAAAGGTGTTCACGTTGTAACCGTTAACGATTACCTTGCAAAACGTGATAGCGAGTGGATGGGTAAAATTTACAAATTCTTAGGTCTATCAGTTGGTGTAATTCTTTCCAATCAGCACGACGCGGAAGAATTTAACCGCAAGCGTGCAGCTTACAATTGCGATATCACTTACGGTACAAATAACGAATTCGGTTTCGATTATTTGCGTGATAATATGGCAGCTTCTAAAGAAATGCTTGTGCAAAGACCTTTCAACTACGCGATTATCGACGAAGTTGACAGTATTTTAATTGACGAAGCAAGAACTCCTCTTATCATTAGCGGTCGTGTTGAAAAATCTGCTGACACTTATACATTAATGGCAAAAGTTGCACCGCAATTAGAAAAAAATACAGATTATGAAGTTGATGAAAAGAACAAAAACGTTATTTTAACGGAAGAAGGTATTGATAAAGCGCAAGACATAATTGGTTGCAAAGATTTATTTGATATAAATAACCAATACGCGCACGATTTGTTGAACGCATTAAAAGCTAAAGAATTATTTACTCGCGATACTGATTACGTTGTTAAAGACGGCGAAATTATGATTGTTGACGAGTTCACCGGTCGTTTAATGCCTGGTAGACGCTGGTCAGACGGTTTGCACCAAGCAATCGAGGCGAAAGAAGGTGTAGATATTCAAGACGAAACTCAAACTTTGGCAAGTATTACGTTCCAAAACTTATTCAGACTTTATCCGAAATTATCAGGCATGACAGGTACTGCAATGACAGAAGAAGCCGAATTCGGCAAAATTTACAACTTGGAAGTAACTGTAATTCCTACAAACAAACCTGATATCAGAATAAATTATCCTGACGTTATTTATAAAACAGAAAAAGCAAAATATGATGCCGTTGTTGAAGATATTATTGAACAAAACAAACTCGGACGTCCTGTTCTGGTTGGTACGGTTAGTATTGAAAAATCCGAATACATTTCAGCACTTTTAAATAGAAAAGGTATTAAACACAACGTATTGAACGCTAAACAGCACGAACGCGAAGCTTATATTATCGCTCAAGCAGGTCGTGTCGGCGCAGTTACAATCGCAACAAACATGGCCGGTCGTGGTACAGATATCCTGTTAGGTGGTAACGCTGAATTCTTGGCAAAAGAAGAACTAGAAAGACGCGGAGTTTCACAGGATGATGAAAATTACGAAGCTTTAAAAAATGAAGCGCTCGCTAACGCTCGCGCCATTACTGAAAAAGAACATGCAAAAGTAATTGAATTAGGCGGACTTCACGTAATTGGTACAGAACGACACGAATCTCGAAGAATTGATAACCAGTTAAGAGGTCGTGCAGCTCGTCAAGGCGATCCTGGTTCTACAAGATTTTTCTTATCATTGGAAGATAATTTGATGAGAATTTTCGGCGGTGATAAGATTACAGGCTTAATGAACATGCTTAATGTAGAAGAAAATATGGCGATTGAATCTTCTTTGATTACTCGTCAAATTCAATCCGCACAGAAAAAAGTTGAAACATATCACTTTGATATTCGTAAAAACGTGCTTCAATATGACGATGTTATGAATATTCAGAGAGAAAAATTCTATGCCCAAAGACGCAAAGTGCTTGAAGGCAAAGATTTGAGAAGTGATATTGAATTTATGATAGATAAAGAAATTGACAGACTTCTAAAAAGCTATATTGCGCCTGAAATGAATCCTGAAGAATACATCCAAGAAGATTTGGAAACTCTTATTAAAGAATTGCATGCAACAATTCCGCAAATGTCTTATATTACAATTGATGATATTAAAGGTCAAAGATTTAATAGAATTTACGATTCTCTAAAGGATGCTGCACAAAAGGCTTACAAAGAACATGAAGAAGAAATTATAGGATTTTACAATTCGATTTCAGAACAATATGACCCGTCTTTTGTAAAACAAGAATTATTCTCTTCTGACAATATTATGCGCTCTTTAGAAAGAGATATTCTTTTGAGAGTTGTTGATAATCAATGGATTGACCACTTGCACAATATTGATATGTTGAAAGATGGCATCGGCTTGCGTGCTTACGGTCAAAAAGACCCGTTGATTGAATATAAAAAAGAGGCTTACGATTTATTCAATAAAATGATGTTTGAAATTCAAAGCAATACTGTAAGATACTTATTCAGAGCGAAATTTGGCATACAATTCGTTTCTGATGACGGAGTTGAGGTTGTAGAAAATTAAATATGACAAATTTTGATTTTCTAAAGAAGATTGATTCCAATTTGTATGAAATAGTTGCGGAAGCTGAAAAACTTTATGCATCTGAATTCTTTGAACAATGCATGGGACAGACCAGAAGGTTTGGAGAGCAGATGTGTAAAGCAATTTTAGCTGACAGAAGACAGTTTGACGGAAGTTTTGATGAAATGCTTGCAACTCTGAAAGACCAAGCAACAACACTTCCGGAAAAAGAATTTATTGACGATTTGTATTTTTTGAAAAAGCAGGGTAATCTTTCTGTGCATTCTTCGACTGTAAAACATGATGGCATGACAGCTTTAGAATGTTTGCAAAGAGCGTTTGAAGCTGCAATTAATTATGCTGTGTTTTATAAAAAAGGCAGTAAAACTATTTTGAAAAAACATTATGATGTTGAATTGCTTGTTACGGGAAAACGCGGTTTGAGTGAAAAATATCAAGAGCGAAAAGAATCTACGCGTAAATCAGAAAGCAAAACATCTTCTAAAAATGCGCCTAAAAAAACAACGGTTAAACAATCATATACAATGAAACCCGCTAAGACAAAAGAAAAAGGTCGAATTTCGGCATTTTGGATTTTCGTTAGTGTTGCTTCAATTATTTCGTTAGTGTTGCTTTTGTTTATTGCATTAGTTTAATTTTCACCTAAGAAATTGGTTTGCCAAACATTATTTTCATGCCACCAAAACGCTTAGACAATGTTACTTTAAACCCGTTAACGATATCATTTGTATTAGCTAAAATTTTATTGATATTATCAATAATTGTATTAGAGTTTGCAATTACGCAGTCCATAATCGTAATTGTATTATTGTTAACGTGCGCTGTTACGTTAGAAATATTTTGGCTGGCTTGCTCAAGATTTTTAGTTGTGCGCTCTATGTTTTTGGTTGTCTGTTCGATATTTGCAAACGAATTATGTAGCCTTTTCGGTCTTACAGATTGATTAAGTTCAGCGGATGTTTCGGCTAGATTTTGACTTGTTGTGGCTAAATTTTCACCTGTAATTTTAAGAGAAGGACGCAAATCTTTTAGAATATCATTTGCTGTTCCGAATAATTCTGTTAAAGCATCTAATGTGTCGCCTGCGGATGCAACTGTATTGTTTAAATTCTCTTTGATTTCGTCTAAGCCACCTGCTTCAGCTTGTTTGTCAATGTAATCACCGATATTCAAGCTTTTTTTACCATAAATCATTGAATGATTTTTTAAATATGTAATCGAAGGTGCAGTGGGATATTCAAGTTCAATATAGTCCTTTTTATTTTTGGTTTTCATTTTTGCGGTTGTGTTATCAGGAAGACTCAAGTCTTTTGCATTCAGAATCATTTCAACGTGCGTGTTTGTAAAATCTTTTGAAGGATGCACTCGAACAGTTCTTCCTAGTTTAAAACCTTTATAATAAACATTAAGATTTTTGGGAAATGGTTCCAAATCTTCAAACACAGCAGTTATGTGCATGTTAAAAAGATTATGTACGACAAATGTAAAACCTGCAATTCCGAGAATTGCACCTAAAATTAAAATGAGAAATTTCTTCATTTTTCCCCACACTAGTTTTCTATAATAAGATTCATGAATTCTATATCGTCATAGTCGATATAGGCTGTTTGCATAAGATTTCTGCCAGTTTTAATCGTAATTTCGTTAACTTGATTTTTACGTATAAGCCCGGAAGGTAGCTTAATTCTTTGTCCGTCGCCATTAAGCTGGATTTCTGAAATTTTATTGCCGTTAAAATAAACTTCCGGAGGTGAAGCAAACGCGTTTGGAATTTTATTCTGTCCCATAGAACGCGCCATAGCAGTGTCAATTCCGATAATTGAGCCGATTACAAGGTAAACAGGTTTTGCGATATTTATATTCTTCAAAGTAAAACGTTTGGTATAAAAAGGTCCAATTGTTTGCATGTTAAATTCGCCAGCATTTGCGGACAAATCTGAAAAATTTCCGTCTCCTAAATGGTACATGTTCGTATCAATTGCTTGACCTGAAGCGTTGGATTTTTCAATGCCAACAACAATTGGTGCACTAAGCGTTCTATCATTAATTGTCATGCTAAAAGGTTTATAGTTATCCTTTTGTACTGACATGATACTCGTTCCGTCGATTTGAGTATTTAATTCAAAAAAGCCGTCTTTATCTGTTTTGGTTGAATATCGTTGTTTTGGCAGGGTAATATTTGCGCCACCGATACCTTCACCGGTTTGTTTATCAATAATTCTGCTGGAATTCCCGGTTCCTTGCTCTGCAACTCCACCCTGAAACGTTGCTCCAATGACAGGTGAAATTGCCGGTAGCAAAAAAGATGAAATAATAAATATACTTAATAATTTTTTCATACGCTTATTATTAAACTCTCAATAACTAAAAAAATTACTCGCCTGTATATTTATTAAGGATGATTTTATTAAAGTAAATACTGTCATGTTTATTGGTAAAAAATCGATTTTCTTTAAGTTCACAACCGTTCAACAAAGAAAATATTAACTTTTGTAAACACCTCAAACTCTCTATTTTCGGCATTTAGTATAATTAATCTACAACTAAAGTATAATTTTTTCAAAAAACATTAAAGTTTTTAAAATTTGTGCCGTTATACATGACATAAGAAGAATTTTATTTTGTAGGAAGGAATATTATGACAGATAAAGAAGAATTAGGTGCATCACTCTTCAGCCGTTCAATTGACTTAATGGAAGATGATCCGCTTGAAGAAATTTTCGCTCTAAACTTGGGTGATTTTATTTCCGAGTACCTGATTTCAGAAGATTTGGCTAATAAAATCGGTAAGGATGTTAAAGATAAAACAACAAAGCTTAAATCTCAGCTACAAGAGCTTGTTTCAATTTATTCTTTGGATAACACACTTTGCGTTTTAGGTTTCAATTCTCAAGACGAATACGTAGTCTACAATTCAATTGCAAAGACTTTAACGCAAATTCTTGATGTTGACGCATGCCATATTTATCTTACAAAAGAATTCACAAAAGGTTTGAATATTGAAGATAAAATTCTAGGCCTTGCTGGTTCATCTATCGAATTTGATGAAGATATTTACGCTAAGAAATTGAGTTACGCAGATGATGACAAATCAATAGTTGTTAAAGCATTTAAAACTCTTGAAACAGTACAAATAAAAGATGTTACAAATATTGATAATTTTACGCCAAAATACGAATTAAAAGAATTTGATGTAAAGTCATTGGCAATTGTTCCAATGCATAATAATGCACACGTAGTTGGTGTTATTGTAATTGAAAATTATAAAGAAAAGACTATTAAGCGCGCATACATGAATCTTCTTGAAACAATCGGAAGATTATTTGGAACTTCTATGCATTTGCAAAAAACTATTGATGAAGTAAATGGTTTAATCAAAGATGAAAATGTTACAGCAGAAGAATTACAGCACCAAAGAGCTGAATTAACTGCTTTAATTGGTGATTTAGGTGTTCAGCAACAAGCGTTTGTAGAAAAATTAGCAAAAGCGGTTGACGAAAAAGGTCAATACAAAGTTGCTCATTCTCAAAACACAGCAGAACTTTCACGCAAACTTTGTCGTCAACTTGGTTTGAATGAAAAGACAACAGATTTAGTTTACTACGCAGGTTTGTTACAGAATATCGGTAAAATCACTCTTCCGGAATCATTATTTACAAATAAAGGTAAACTTTCAAAAGAAGAATGGGAAAAATTGCAAAACCACCCGAATGTTGGTGTAAATTTACTTATGAACATTAATTTCTTATCAGAAGTTATTCCTTACATCCATTACCATAAAGAACGCTGGGATGGTGGTGGCGAACCGGAAGGTTTGAAAGGCAATTCAATCCCGTTCGGTTCGAGAATTATAGCTGTTGCGGATGCTTACACAGCCATGACTTCTGACCGTTCTTATAGAAAAGCAATGGATAAAGACGAAGCTTTAACTGTAATTAAGAACGAAGCAGGTATCAAGTGGGATCCTGTAGTTGTAAACGCTTTATTTGAAGTTATAAACGGATAAATAATAATGGTGCAAGAAATTGCACCATTATTGTTTTAAATGTTTTTATCAACTACAACTTTATGTAAGCCCCGAGGATTATCAACATTACGTTTAAGTTTTAAAGCTATTTCAAGCGCAAGTTGTTGGCAAATTAAGACATTTGCAAATAATTGTTGAATTTCATTTTCGCAAGTAATATTTATATGAAAATTTGGACGTAATTCTTCAGCGCTTGGACCAATAATTACAAGTCTTGGATTATAATCAGCTTTAATTTTTTCAAGATTTGCGACTGAGCGTTTAGAAATTTTGTCGACTGCAATATAGATTAATGCGCCTTTATTATTAAAAACAGCAACATGTCCATGCATAAACTCGCCCAAAATCGCGGCGCTAATATTCTTATAAGAAGTTTCTTTTATTTTAAGTGCAGCTTCTTTTGCCAAAGAATACGAAATTCCGTCAGCCGTAATAACAATCAAATTTTCTTTAGATAAAATATGCGCAAGTTCTTTTATATCGTCGCGTCTTGCAAGCGCTTTTTCAATTATTATTGGTAAATCAAAAAGCGATTTTTTGTAATTTTCTATGGCTTCGATACCATGTACATTCTCAACCAACTTTAATGAAATTAAAATCAAGCAAAGCATTTGAGAGGTAAAAGATTTTGTTGCCGCGATTCCTTGTTCTGTACCGGCAAAACAAGCAACTTTGTAATCGCACATTTTCCAAATGGTTGAGTTTTCATTGTTTGTAATACAAAGAGTTGGTAAATTTGATAACGATTTTACTTTTTCTACTGATTTGAGAGTATCGCTGGTTTCCCCTGATTGGGTGATAAAAATATAAAGCGTATTTTCATCATGCGGAATAACGTTTTTAAGTAAAAATTCGCTGGAGTAAATTGCTCTTGATTCAATTTTAGAAATTTTTTCTAATAAATCAACAGCAAATCTTGCACAATGATAAGAAGAACCGCTTGCAACCAAAACGATTTTTGTGATATTTTGCGGTAAATCAAGTTTGATTTCGCCTGTTTCTGAATTTATGTATTTCATTAATATGTAAGGAATGATTTTTGCTTGTTCTGCGATTTCTAATTCCATGTTTGTTTTTGGTTTTTTGTTAAACATTGCTCTCCTTGTTTTTTATTTCTTCGTCCCAATAGCGAGAGGAAGCTGTTGTTTGTGAGCTTTGCTAATGTAGGTGAAAACCCCACCCCGAAATCAAAGATTTCGACCCTCCCTCAAGGGGAGGGTAATGCTCAACCATTCTTATTTTAACATATTGGCGACGAAGATGCCATACAAACTATCTCATTTATTCCACAATTTTTTAAACATTTTATTATTTCTTCAAACGTAGTACCTGTTGTGCAAATATCATCCAGTATCAAAACCGGCATACCTAAATCCTTACTCTTATCAACCTCAAACGCTTCAGCCAAATTAACCAATCTTTCTTTGCGCGTCAATTTGTACTGTGGTTTTGTGTCTTTTATTCTTTTTATTAATTCAGAATTCGGAGTTAACTTTGTCATTTTACAAAATTCTTCAACAACAAGTTCCATGTGATTATATTTTCTTTTTTTAATCCTATTTACGTGTAAAGGAACGGCAACAACTTGAAATTTGCGTTCATCTTCAAGTTTTTCCCAATATTCATAAAGAAATTTTGCAAGATAATACGCCAATTCTTTTTGGTTATGATATTTTAAACCCCTAATAAGTTTTTGCAAATTTTTGTCATAAGTTCCTGCGCAAAAAATATTAACGCCATTAATGATTCTTTGCGCGCGAATATCGCAAAACGAAAGTTCGTCATAGCATTTGGGGCACATTTTTACAGAATATTTGGAAGAAGAGCAAAAATAGCACTTCTTTCTATAAATCAAATCTAGAAGTGAGAATAGAAATTTTTTGATATCAACCACAGTTAATTCCTATTTTCTCACGATAAGCGTAATGTCATTAAACACAACAAAAATCATTAAAATAATTAACAATGAGAAAAAGACTGTAGATATTACTTCAATAACTTTTTCGTTAAGCGGTTTGCCCATTATTTTTTCTATGATTAAAAACATTATATGTCCGCCGTCAAGTGCCGGAATTGGCAAAAAGTTTAAAATTGCAAGGTTCATAGAAATTAATGCAGCAAGCAAAATACCGGAAGATTTACCGCTTTTATCAATCATATCTCCACCGATTTTTGTAATTGCAACTACTCCATGCATATCTTTAAGCGGAATATTTCCGGTAAATAATTGACCTAAAGAGTACATCATCATGTACGTATTGTCCCAAAGATATGTACAACTTTCTTTAACAATGCTTACAGGAGTTGTTGTCTCAATCATTGTTTGTTTTGCACCTAAACCAATTCCTATAATTCCTTTTTCATCAGGATAAATCGGATTAAGTTTAATTTGTTGTCCATTTCTCTCTACCAATAAATTAATCGGGTGAACTCCGTTTGAAAGAACTTTTGCAACATCATACATTGTAAATTGTCCATTTGAGTTGTAAACGGTTTTACCTTTTACAACTTTTGCAAGTGCTTTCAAATTATCATCAATTTGGAAACCTTCTTTTTTGAAGTATTTTGCGCCTTTGAGCGCATATTTATCCATTGTTACAACATCTTCATCCAATTGTTCAGGAAGTCTTATTGCGATTCCATCAGGTATGATTTCATCTTTTGCAAGTCCTGGGTTAAGTTCTTTTAGTCTTGTAAAATTCTTATCAACAGTAGCTTCCGTAACAATGCCGTTATCTTTAGCACTATTTTTAACAATTGTAATAAAAGAATATACATTATTAATCTCACAATTGTTGACTTTTAGAATTCTATCGCCCTTTTGCAAGCCGGAATTCCAAATGCTGGCTTCTTTAGGAGCGCTAATCTCTCCGGCATAGATTTCGTAATTACCTGAAGGTAATTTGTGAGAAACTACAGCAACTAAAATTACTAAAGCAATTGCGCAAATTACATTTGCAATAACGCCGGCTGATACTACAATTGCGCGTTGCCATGCAGGCTTATTGGCAAATCTTTCAGGAGAATCTTTAGGTAAATCGCAATCTTTTTCATCATCAGGAAATGAAACATATCCACCTAATAAGAATGCATGTACTAAAACTTCAACATCACCTATTTTTGTCTTGAATAATGTTGGCCCAATTGGCAAACCAAAACCAAATTTATCGACTTTAATTCCGCAAGCGCGTGCTGCCAGAAAGTGTCCGGCTTCGTGTACAAGAATCAGTAAGCTCAATAGCAAAATCATTATAATAATAGACATCAAAATTCTCCTCTTGTTGCCATTAATTTTACCATAAATAAAGCTCAAAGATTATATGTCTTTAGGCGTTGTCAAAAATCCTTGAGAAAATGGAACATCTTTATTAGTAAAACCTGTTCTTACAATATTACGTCCAAATTTTTGTTCTAATTTATCAAGGCTTTTACCTAATTTTTCTTTTTGTTCACGTTTAGTATCAGTATCAAAAAGTATCAGTTGTTCTTGCGAGCAGAGGTTAAAATCCTCTAATACAATTCCAACGCTTCTGTATAAAGTGTCCGAAGAAAACATTTTTTCTAAAACAGGAAACGCGTACTTTGAAATTTCAAATTCAAAATTAATAGGAACAGCAACTTGGACTTTAGAATAAAGAGTTCTAAAATCTTTTGTTTTTAAAATTACACCAATTGTAGATGCTTTGCAATTAATTTTTCTAAGCCTTGTGCATACATCATGGATATGGATAGAAAGTTCATTTTTTAAAAATTGCAAATCTGATGTAAACTCCAAAAACGATTTTGTATCACTAATTGATTTTGGAAGTTCAATTTCGTTTGATATCGGTGAAACCATTATTCCTAAAAGTTCCGATTTTATTGCAAGTCCATTTTTGCCAAATCGGGCTTTTATCCAACTATCATCACGCATAACATAATCATAAGCGGTTCTTACTCCTAATCCACGAAGTTTAACTCCGAGTTTTCGTCCAATACCCCAAACTTCTTGAATATCTGTGTGGTGTAAGACTTCCGTTAATTTAGATTTGCCAACAAGAGAAATATGCGTGCTGGTATTTTTCGATTTATCTGACGCCAATTTTGCAATGGTCTTTGTTTTACCGATACCAATTGATACCGGAATATCAACTTCTTTTAGAATTCTTTGTTGAATTTCATAAGCTAGTTTAAAATAGTTTTTCTTATACAATTTCGTAAGTCCTGTAAAATCAACAAAAGCTTCATCAATTGAATAAACCTGCACATTAGGGCTGTATTCTTTTAAAATTAGCATTACCATTGCAGAAATCTTTGTGTAAGCATAATGATTTGCTGTTATATAAATACACTCAGGATGTTTTTCGACAGCTTGAAAAAGTGGAATCCCCATAGGAATTCCGAGTGCTTTAGCTTCTCTTGAACGAGCAATAACACATCCGCGTTCGCCAGATACAACAGATACCGGCAAACTTTTCAATTCCGGATTCAGTTTTCTTTCGCACGAAACAAAAAAACTATCACAATCTATTAATGCTATATATTTTTGATTTGTCATAATTTATTCAAACGTATAAGTTACGGTTTTTTCTTTCCAATTGTAGTTCTTTTTCTGTGGCAAAATCTCCATAAGCAAACCTTGCTTATATTTTGCCACATACCATTTATGAAATTTCAAGGCGCGTTTAATATCTGTCGTCTTAAATTTCTCAATCCGTTGTCCACCCTTTATTTGAACCATTTTATAAAGGGCTTCGATTTGTTCTCCTGTTTTTATATCTAGCATAATATCATTTTAGCATATTATGACGAAGGTTAAAATTTAGTTTGATATTAACTTTTCGATTTCTTTGTTCTCATTATCAAAAACTTTGATTTCAGAACGTTCGCCGTCTTTGTATTGTGGTTGATAAACATTTTTTACTTTGTAATCAGAAGTGTAGACTGTTTCTTTAGTTTTTACTCCGTCTTGATATTCGCTGAATACACTACCGCTTTCATCTTGTTTGTCAGCATTATAATAAGTAAATCTGGTCAAATCCGCACCGTCATAATTAACGGTTAGATTTACTTTTGTTTTACCTTCTTTGTCATAGATTAAGTGTTCTTGGCGCATGCTGTTATTATCATCTATTGTTTCTTTCAAAATTGAAACGACTTTGTCATCTTTGTTTTTAAGTTCGTATTTAATAGGCTCATCTGATGAATAATTCCAAGTTTCAGTAAACTCAATTTCTCCATTAGAATTATGCTTCATGTGCTTAATCGGACGTTTGACATCTTCAGTTTCTTCATATTCCCAGGTATCATTTTCTGTATCAGATTCTGAATACTTTGATAGAAGAAAACTTGTTTTTTCGTGCTTTCCGTCCGCTGAAATTTCTATAAATTCTAGTCCATGCCTGTTATCATCAGGATTCTCTACAACCATAATAAGCTTGTTGCCACTGCGTTTTGCATATAAAACTCCGGTAGAATTATCAACCAATTCTTTTATTGTTTTATGAACTCCGCCATTTAAGTTCGCGATTTCACTAATTGCTGATAATGGTAACAGATTATCAGGTACTCCTTTATATAAATCAGTTTTTATTCCAAGTTCTTTTTTAACTTTTTTTACTTGTTGAGGTTTAGAAGTTTTTTGAGTTTGCGAATTTGTAGGTTTTTCAATTTTCTTGATTTCTTTTTCAATAATCTCGTCTTCTTGTTTTGTTTCTTTGGTTAAAACTAAAACTGCGCAACAAGCTAAAATGACTGCTCCTAAAACGATTCCACCAACTACTTTTTTTCTCATATTAACGCCCCGCTAACACAAACTTGTGCTTCTATTGATATTATAGAGATATTTTCTTTTTTTCGCAATAGGGGGTTGCGGATTTTTTAGTAAAAAATATGGCGCGCCTTTTAAGGCGCGCCATATAAAAACAATTTTAATTATTTTAAAGATTCAATCAAATCTTTAATAACACCTTCTTGAGCAGTAATTTCTTCAATTCTTGCATTTGTTTGTTCAACGAGTTCTTTTGGTGCATTTGCAACAAATTTTTCGTTTTTCATTCTGCCCATTAAAGAATTCTTTTCGTTTGTCAATTTTTCCAATTTCTTTTCTTGACGTTTAACTTCCGCTTCTAAATCAATCAAATCTGCAAGCGGTACGATTAACTTAGAAGTTGAAACAACTGCGGTTGCTGATTTTGGAGGAACAGGCGCATCAATAGCTGCATAAGTTATATTATTAACTTTTGCAAGTCTGTGAATATAAGCTTCTATTTCACCAAATATTTCTTTTTCTTTGCCTTCAGCTCTAATTTCTACATCAACAGTTGCTGAAGTTGGAATATTGAAACTTTGTCTTACGTTTCTCAAAGACTTAATTGTTTCAAATACCAAATTCATTTCTTCTGCTTCTTTAGGGAATGCCCATTCTTTATCATATTTAGGGAAATTAGCAATAATTAAAGCGCTTGGCACATCTTCATCAGCACCAAATCCGCTGATTGCTTTAATATCTTGCCAAATTTCTTCTGTAATATGTGGCATAATCGGATGAAGCATTCTTAATGACATATCAAGAACATATCTCAAAACTCTTTGAGTATTAGCTTTTAATTCTGGGTCTTGAAGTTGAATCTTAGCAATTTCAACGTACCAATCGCAATATTCACTACGGAAGAAATCATATAATGTGTGAGCAATTTCACCAATTCTGTATTCCTTCATATTGTCGTTTACAATTTTAGCGGTTTCGTTCAATTGGTTCAAAATCCATTTGTCTACAAGAGTCAATTTAGATTTATCAATTGCTTTATTATCAACACCTTCAAGGTTCATCATAACAAATCTTGATGCGTTCCAAATTTTGTTTGCAAAATTTCTACCGTATTCAAATCTTTCGTCAGAAACCTTGATATCTTGTCCACCGTAAGTACAAAGTGAAGTCATTGTAAATCTTAAAGCATCACATCCGTATTTGTCGATGATTTGAACAGGGTCGATTGTGTTGCCTTTAGATTTTGACATCTTTTGACCTTTTTCATCTCTAATCAAACCGTGGATATAAACTTTAGAGAATGGTGCTTTTCCTGTGAATTCTAGACCCATTGTAATCATTCTTGCAACCCAGAAGAAGATAATATCAAAACCTGTTACAAGAACTGATGTTGGATAGAATTTCTTATAGTCATCCGTTTCAGCGTTTGGGAATCCCATTGTTGAGAATGGCCACAAACCTGATGAGAACCAAGTATCAAGACAGTCAGTGTCTTGTACGTAATTTTCAGGATCAGGATTTTCTTTAGCTACAACCATTTCACCTGTTTGTTTATGATAATATGCAGGAATTTGGTGTCCCCACCATAATTGACGAGAAATACACCAATCGCGAATGTTTTCCATCCAGCCTAAGTAGTTCTTTTCCCAACGTTCAGGGATAAATTCTATTCTGCCGTCTTTAACTGCTGCGATAGCTTCTTTTGCCAAAGGTCCCATTTTTACAAACCATTGTTCTGAAAGCAATGGTTCAATGGTTGTATTACATCTTTGACACTTACCAACGTTGTGTTCGTGGTCTTTTACTCTCAATAAGAAATTGTTGTAGCTAAGCATATCAACAACTTTTTTACGAGCTTCGTATCTGTCTAAACCTTGATAATCAAGAGGAACTTCTGCGCAAGATTTCATCTTACCTTCTTCGTCAATAACCCAAATTGGTTTGAAGTTATGACGTTTGCCTACTTCGTAATCGTTAGGGTCGTGCGCAGGAGTAATTTTAACAGCACCTGTACCGAATGATTTATCAACGTATTCATCCGCAATAATAGGAATTTGACGTCCTGATAACGGAATCATAACAGTTTTGCCGATTAATTCTGAATATTTTTTATCGGATGGGTTTACTGCGATTGCAACATCACCAAACATAGTTTCCGGACGAGTTGTTGCAACAATAATTGCGCCTGATTCACCTACAAGCGGATAAGAAATTTCCCACAAATGTCCTTGTTCTGTTTCGTATTCTGTTTCGATATCGGAAATAGCTGATTGACAGCGAGGACACCAGTTTACAATGTACGCGCCTTTGTAAATTAAGCCTTTGTTGTAAAGAGTTACAAAAACTTCTTTAACTGCTTCTGAACAACCTTCGTCAAATGTAAATCTTTCTCTTGAACGGTCAAAAGACGCGCCTAAACGTTTAAATTGGTTTAGGATTGCAGATTTGTGTTCATTTGCCCAAGCCCAAGTTCTTTTTAAGAATTCTTCGCGTCCTAAATCGTGGCGAGTTAAACCTTCTTTTCTTAATTGTTTTTCAACAACAGCTTGAGTTGCAATACCTGCGTGGTCAGTACCCGGTACCCAAAGAGCTTCGTATCCGCTCATTCTGTGGTAACGAGTTAAAATATCTTGTAAAGTTCCGTCAAGCGCGTGTCCCATGTGTAAAACGCCGGTTACGTTTGGTGGCGGAATAACAATTGTGAAAGGCGGTTTTTTAGAATGAGCATCAGCTTTAAAATACTCGCCGTCTTCCCAAAATTTATACATTTTTTCTTCTGTTGACTTTGCGTCATAAACAGTAGGTAAATCTTCTACTTTTATTTTAGTTTCTGTCATAAAAAATCCTCACTAGTGTTTTATAGTTAAAAGAATACCACAAAAAAGATATCAATAAAAATCTCTTGTAAATAATAACTTCTTTATAATATAATTAATCTAGAATTGGAGAGATTATGGGAAGATATCATTTTATAGCAATAGGCGGAATCGGAATGAGCGGTTTAGCCAAGTATTTATTGGAAGACGGGCATACTGTTTCCGGTTCTGATATTGTAGATTCAAAATATGTAGAAAAATTAAGAGAATTAGGCGCAGAAATTTTTATCGGACAAAAAGCTGAAAATGTGTCTAATGACGCAATTATAATTAAAAGTACAGCAATTCGAGATAATAATCCTGAAGTTGTAAGAGCAAAAGAATTAGGTTTGCCAATTTATCACCGTTCAGATTTGCTTGCAGAAATTGCTAAGACTGCGCAAGAAAACGGAAAATGCTTTATCGGTTTTTCAGGCACTCACGGCAAAACTACAACAAGCGGTTTAGCTTCGTTTGTGCTTGATAAAGGAAGTTTAAATCCGTCTTTTGTAGATGGTGGAATTATTCCCGAATTAAACACAAATGCTCAACACAAAAGTGGTAAGCAATTTGTTGCAGAACTTGATGAAAGCGACGGAACAATTATTAAGTATCATCCTGATATTTTAGTTATTAATAACTTAGAAGAAGACCACTTGGACTTTTATAAAAATGGCATGAAGGATTTGGTTAAAACCTTCAATCAAGCGATTTCTCAAGCAAAAAAGGTTATTGTGAATAATGATAATGCCGGCATTCAAGAATTGAGCGGAGAATTCATCACATTCGGGCTTGATGATGCGGACTACGTAGCTAAAAATCTTGAGTTTTCAAGAGGTGGTACATCTTTTGAAATCTATCATCATAATAACTTCTTAACTAACATGAAAATTCAATTAGCCGGAATTCATAATGTTTACAACACTTTGGCTGTTGTTTCAGCTTTAAACGAAGCCGGTGTAAACGTTAGAGCTATTGCCGATTATTTTGTTGAATTTACCGGCATGGGAAGACGTTTTCAAAAGGTTTGTGAAATTAATGGCGTAGAAGTTTATGATGATTATGCGCATCATCCTACTGAAATCAAGGCTACATTGGATGCTGCAGCTTCTAAATTTGGGCAAGAAAATATTGTTGCGGTATTCCAACCGCACAGATATACAAGGCTTAAATCTTTGTGGAAAGAGTTTAAGAATGCATTTTCAGAAGCCGGTAGAGTTGTTGTAACAGATGTTTATGCAGCGTCAGAAGACCCGATTGAAGGTATAAGCGGACAAGCTTTCGCAAAAGATTTAGGCGCAGAATATATTGGCGGTAATATGCAGGAAGTTGCAGAAAAATTATTACCGACGCTTGAAAACGGCAACATCGTAATTGGTTTGGGTGCAGGTACAATTACGGCGTTGGGGAAAGAATTGGAAAAGGCGAATAAGTAATTAGTTATTGTTGGGCTGAAAGCCTAACCTACAATTAAAAAACGCGTCTCGGTTATTCCCTCTCCTCGGGGGAGGGCTAGGGTGGGGGCTTATCCCCCAAAAGAAAAACGCAACACACCAAATTAAATATCTAAAACGAACTTATTCACTTATTACCTTATTCACCTATTCACTTAAGGAAAAAATTATGCAAATAAAAGAAAATTTCGAAATCAAAAATTTAACAACATTTAAAATTGGTGGTCAAGTCGCAAAACTTTACCTTCCTGAAACATTGGAAGAATTTACTAATTTGCTAAGAGAATTGGATAATTATATAGTTCTTGGCAGTTGCTCTGATGTTTTGTTTTCATCAAACGGTTATAAAGGAAATATTATTTTAACGACTGAGATGAAAAATTTTGAAATACGCGGTACGAAAGTTTATGCTGATTGCGGTGTTAAAGATCCGCTTTTATCTCAAAAAGTTGCGGATGTTTCTTTGAGTGGTTTAGAATTTTTGATTGGATTGCCCGGGACTATCGGTGGTGCGGTTTATATGAATGCAGGCGCGCATGGTCAATGCATTGCAGATGTAATTGTTTCTTGCTGTTTATTTGATAAAGAAACTAAAGAAGTTGTTTTTAAACAAAAATCAGAAATGAATTTTTCTTACAGACATTCAATTTTGCATGAAGGTCGTTATATTTTACTTTCTGCCGAATTTGAACTAAAAAAACTTCCACAAGAAGAAATCAAAGAATTAATGGAAAGGAATTTGACATTTAGAAAAAATATTCAACCATCACTAAAAGATCCAAATGCAGGAAGTGTTTTTAAAAACCCTGAAAACGATTCTGCTGGCAGACTTTTAGATAAAGCAGGTGTAAAAAGTTTTGAAACTGATACGGTTAGAGTTTGGGATAAGCACGCAAATTTTATCGTGAATAAGGGCGGTGCGACATCAGAAGATGTGCTTGAACTTATGGTCAAAATGTATCAAGCTGTTAAAGATATTTATACAATAGAATTAAAGCCGGAAATTATTTTTATCGGCGATAAAACGAAAAAAGAGGAAGAATTATGCAATATACTATACAAAACAAAGACGCAAAAATAGCAGTTTTATGTGGCGGTATGTCATCAGAACGTGAAGTTTCATTACGTTCCGGCAAAAACTGCTTAGGCGCGTTGCACAGATTAGGTTATAAAAACGCTGAAATAGTAGATGTTTCACCAAACGTTATGAACGATTTAAAAGGATTTGAATACGCTTACAATACTCTTCATGGTAAATATGGTGAAGACGGCTGTATTCAAGGTGTTTTAGAAATAATGAAAATCCCTTATACAGGTTGTGGCGTAATGGCAAGTGCAATTTGTATGAACAAAGAATACACAAAGAAAGTTCTTTCTACAAACAAAAATATTCCTCTTATTAAATCCGCTTTTGTAAGAAAAGGAGAGGATTTGATGAAGGCGGTTGAAGGACTTCAATATCCTTTAATTACAAAACCTGTTTCAGAAGGTTCAAGCTTTGGTATGACAAAAGTTAATAAGCCGGAAGAATTACAAGCTGCTTATGACGAAGCTATAAAATATAACGATGATGTTTTGATTGAAGAATTTATTGATGGCTGTTTTATAACAGTTGGCGTTTTAGAAAAAGACGGTAAAGCTTTTGCGACAGAAATTCTTGAAATTAGAACGAAAACTGAATGGTATGATTTTGATGCAAAATATACAAAAGGCTTGTCAGAATTTATCGTTCCGGCAACAGGCTTATCAAAAGAAGCAACTGAATTAACAAAGAAAATCGCAGTTGAAGCACACGAAACAGCAGGTTGTTCTGGGGTTTCAAGAGTTGATTTTATGGTAAAAGACGATAAACCTTATTTCTTGGAGATTAATACAAACCCGGGTATGACGGATACAAGTGATTTACCGGCACAAGCGAAGGTTTGTGGAATAGATTATGACAATCTTGTTTTAATGATACTTAATAGCGTAGGATTAAATAAATAATGTCAAACGAAGGACAAGAACATCCTAGATATCACCAGAATAGACGTTTACAGCAAGCAAAAATGCAACGTCAAGTTAGAAAGTCGCAAAGACGACTTAATCAGTTGCGCGCTTTGTGGAAATTGTTTATTACAATTGGCTTGATATGCGTTGGCATTTTTATTCTAAAAATGCCTCAATGGCGTTTGCACTCAAACGCTTTTGACAGCTTAAACAGTCCTGCTTTGGAGATTGTAAATAATAGGATTGTACCTTCGCAAAAAATTCTTTCAGCGCTAAGACGCAATCAAGTTCCGCTAAAACCTATTTTTATGGTTAAGACTGATAACCTCAAAAAGAGCATTATGCAACTTGACCCAATTCAAGATGTTTATATAAGGCGTTTTTGGTTTCCGGCAAGAATGCAAATTATTATAATTGAAAGAACTCCTGTAATCACGATTGCGCCGGATGAAAAAGTAGCACCGATTGCATTCTTTTCATCTGACGGCAAATTAATCGGACATGATTATATGCCATTAAGTAATGAATTTAAAACTGTGCGCGTTCTTACTTTTGGACGCGGTGATGATTATCGAAATTGGGATAAAACTAAAATCAATAATTTTAAAAAGCTTGCTATGACTGTTGAAATGGCATCAGGAGAAACTGTTGAATACATTGATTATAGAAATCCTCAAGATGTTTATGTGAAAATACCAACGGTTAATATAAGACTGGGAAGTTTTAATGCCGGAACTTATGACAAAATTCACAGATTACCGTCTTTGCTTCCGCAAGTAAAAATGCTTAACAAAAAAGTTAAATATGTTGATTTGCGTTGGGATTCTAATTATATAAAATTGGATGAGTAATCATGGCAGGTAGCGCTTATATTCACATCCCGTTTTGTAAATCAAAATGCAAATATTGTTCTTTCGTGTCGTTTAATTGCCCCGAATTAATAACAGGTTATATTTTTGCATTGCTTAAAGATATTTCTGATAATTATAAGGGCGAACAACTTAGAACGCTTTATTTTGGCGGAGGCACACCTTCTCTTGTTCCAATAGAACTACTTAAAAAAGTTATCAATAAATTTAAACTGGCTCAAAACGCAGAAGTAACACTTGAACTCAATCCGGATGATGCGACGCAAGAGTATTTAGCAGGTTTAAAACAAATTGGTATAAACCGTTTGAGTATCGGTTCACAAACTTTTGATGATGAGATTTTAAAATTAATTGGCAGACGGCATAATTCTGCGCAAATCGTAGAAACAGTTAATCTTGCAAAACAACCTGGTTTTGAAAATATAAGCGTTGATTTAATTTATGGTTTGCCTACTCAAACTTTAGAAAAACTATCTTCTGATTTAGAGAAATTTTTAGAACTTGGCATTCAACATATTTCAACTTACGGTTTAAAAATAGAAACAAATTCTTTTTGGGGTAAAAATCCACCTAATGTTCCTGATGATGATATTCAAGCAGATATGTATGAATTAATTAATCAAAAATTGGAACAAAACGGCTTTTACCGTTATGAAGTAAGTAATTTTGCGCAAAAAGGTTTTGAATCGCGTCATAATTTGAATTATTGGGATAATAATGAATATTATGGTTTTGGTGTAGCTGCGCATGGGTATTTGGACGGAGCTAGGTATTCGAATTTTACAACGCTTGAAGAATATATGGAAAAACCTTCCACACATGAAATTGGACATATTTTGTCAGAAGAAGAAAAATTGGAAGAAGAAATCTTTTTGGGGTTTAGAAAGACAGAAGGAATTAATTGCGCACGCATAAAAGAACGCTTTAATGTTGATTTTGAAGCTCGTTATATAAATGTTTTGCAAAAGTATGCCGAGTTTTTTGAGCGCACACCACAAGGTTTTAAATTCAATCTGAAAGGCTTTTTGCTTAGTAATGTGATATTAGCAGAATTTATAAATTAAGTTTTTAGCTAATCTTCAATTGGTAACACTCTTGGAATTTTACCGACTTCTCTAATCTGGCGTTCAAACTCAGAAATATCAACTCTTATGGCCTCGAAAGTGTTGTAATGCATTGGGATAACTTCGCTTACTCCAAGCCATTCAGAGGCTTTAACGGCGTGTTCAATATCCATTGTGTATTTGCCACCAATTGGAAGCATTGCAATATCCGGTTGATAAAGTTCGCCAATCATCTTCATTTCGGAATTCAAGCAAGTATCGCCGGCATGGTAAATTGTTTGACCATCAATTTCAAATACAAACCCACAAGGACATCCGCCATAACTACCATCCGCGAAAGAACTTGAATGAAATGCCGGAGTTAAAATGACTCTGCCCCAATCATATTCTCTCCAAGCACCTAAGCCCATATCAATGGTTTTAGCGCCATGTTTTGCTGCATAATTTGCTAACTCAAAAACCGCTGTAATTGTTGCACCGTTTGATTTTGCAATCTCAATTGCACTGCCCAAGTGGTCGCCATGCGCATGTGTTACAAAAATATCGCTGATATTTTGTGGTTTATAATTTGGCGCTACAACTAAAAAAGGGTCTATTAAAATCTTTTTTCTATTTGAAGTTTCAATTTCAAAAGCGCTATGACCTAAATATTTGATATTCATAATTAATTCTCCGAAAACCTATTTCAAGCCCCATTTGCGACGCATGCGAACTATTACGTTTTTTTGTTTCATATCACCAATCGCAAAATCAACATTTTCTTTCAACCTAACTGTGCCTTTGCCTTTTCTTATCGCAATTCCATAAGGTTCTCTGGTATATCTTTTAGGCAGAAGTCTAACCGAATTATCTTCAAATGCAAATGCACTCAAAATCGTATCGTCAGATGTTAATGCGTCGATTTTGCCGGCTTTTAAGGCTTCGTATGCAGTACGGTAGTTTCTAAACCCAATAACTGTGGCATCAGGTGCTAGTGCGAGCATGTTTTTTTCCGCGGTCGTTCCAAAAACAACACCAACATTTTGACCTGATAAATCTGCAAGTGATGTAATTTTGCTATTAGAACGTACTAAAAGCGCTTGTCCTGCGTAATCATACGGTACTGAAAAATTAATGATTTCCTGTCTTTGCGGAGTTATTGTAACTGTCGCAATTACCATATCCAATTCGCCTGTTGAAACTTTTAACATTCTATTAGCAGGAGTTACAGGATAAAATTCAACCGCATCCGGATTTTTTAAAATATATTGAGCCATGTAATGTGCCAAATCTGCGTCATATCCGACGATTTTCCAATCTTTGTCCATAAAGCCAAAAGGTTTAGAATCAGTGTTAATGCCGACTTTTAACTTTCCTCTGTGTAGAATTTCATCATACAAATCTGCATCTTCATATTTTTCCGGTTTAATAAATATGAAATAAACAGCAACAAGTATTAAAAATAATATTGAAAGTAAAATTCCTAAAGCTCTCATTGTCCTAATTTTGGCATCCTTCCGCAAGATTTGTCTTCATCACAATAACCTAAGCGTTCGCATTTTGGAACTAAATAAGGTTTAAGCCATGCTTCTTCCTTAATTAATTCGTCGCACATCATTTTAATCATAGAACGGATTTCATACTGAGCACGTGTGCAAAGTCTTAAATTTGCCAAATGTATCATTTCTCTCAAGTTTAAACTTGCAACTATAGAAGTAGAAGCTGCGTTAGGAAGAACCGCTCTTGCGTCTTCAGCCGGAATTCCAGCTTCTGTGAATTCCAAATATTTTTTAGAAATTTCTTCCATAAAGTTTTCAAATTTTGCTTTCAATTCTTCATCACGCGCAATTGTAGGTGGAATCAAATAATCAAATTGTCCTTTTTCTTTAACATATCTTTGAGATTTTTGAGAAAACGACATGTGGCGATGGCGTACGAATTGGTGAGTACAAGCTCTTGAAACATTTGATATTGCAAATGTAACTTGAATGTGCTCAATAACAGAATAATGACCTGAAGAAATTACTCTTTCAATAAGCTTAAGCATTTTTTCTTCGTCATCGGTGCTATTGTAAATGTTAAACGGTGTATCAGCACTATAACAAGTTCTAGCTGCTGTATAAATAGTCTTTAACATATTCTCCGGCTTAGAAATTAAATTAACCACCGGCTTGTTGTTATTTTCCATATTCCCCTATTTCTCCATTGATATTTTTTATTCATAATAGCATATAATTATAATTTGGGCAAAGAGAATGATAATAATGAAACAAAAATTGTACTCTACAAGTTCTAATAAAATATGCTCAAAACAGAATATATTTTATTTTTTTATTGTAGAGTACAATTTTTGTTTTAAATTTTTATTAGTTCATAGATGTAGTTGCAAAGCTTGTAGCTTCTTCGTATGGATTTGCAACACCGGCATCTTGAGCAACTTTCAAAGCTGTTTCAAATGTGTCATCTGAATTTTCTGCAATTTGTGGGTTATCTAATAAAACTTTTAAATCATGTTGTGTATCATCAGCACCCTTAAACAACATTGAACGACCTAGAGCTTCTGCTTTCGGATCAGAAAAATCACTAATTTTTGGGGCATCAGCTTCTACAGGAGCTTGTTGTGGAACATCAACTTGAGGCTTTTGAACTCCACTAAAATTTACTTGATTAACACTAAATTTTGGACCATTAATTTCACTCATGTTTTACCTCGCTTTTATTTATTAATTATATCATATTTTAGAATTTATCAACCATCCATTTGTTCTAAAACGCGTAAATAAATTTTTTTGCTAGTTGACGGATAAAAATTTACAAAAATTTACTTTTTAATTCCGCAATTCGTTTATTTGAAGCCAAGACACGCTCTTTTAGACTCTCACTATTTTCCACTCTCTTAATAACTTCTTCTATAATTCCGATAGTTTCTTTATTGGCGTTTCTATATATAAACATATCAACACCGGCTTCAATTGCCATTATGCACGCTTCAACTGCACCAAAATTTTGAACACCTTTCATTACCATGTCATCAGTTATAACAACGCCATTATAGCCAATATTGTTTCTTAAATAACCTACAGCATTTTTGCTTAATGAGGCAGGAATCACATTCTTATCAAAACAAGTACAATGCAAATGAGCAACCATAATCATATCAGCTTTTTCTTTAAATGGACGAATATGTATTTCTTCCATTTCGTTTAGTGGCAAATCAATACAAGGGAGCGTTAAATGACTGTCTTTATCCGCATCACCATGTCCTGGGAAATGTTTTAGACATGGAATAATTCCATTTTTTCTAAATTCTTCTGATACAATATTGATGCCCTTTATAACATCATCTGTGTTGGATGAAAACGAGCGTTCGCCAATAATCGGATTATTCGGATTAGTATTAACATCCGCACAAGGCGCAAAGTTTAAATTCAATCCGTAATCTTTTAACTCCAACGCGATTTTTTCGCTCTGTTCATGCAAAAAGTCTTCACCTTCTTGGAATGCAAATCTTGGCGATAAATAACGCGGGTGAATATTTTCGGTTCTTTCTACGCGTCCGCCTTCTTGATCAATTGATAAAAATGGCGGAATTAGTGATTTAGACTTAATACCACTAACTAAATTTTTAAATTGCTCTCTTGATTGAATATCTTTAGTGAAAAAAATAACTCCGCCTAAACCTTTTTTTAAAGCTTCATCTAAAGCTTCACCTGTTCCTAAAATAAACATTTGATAAACTAATTTTTTCATAAAACAATCATACATTTAATTGAACACAAAAATCAACTTTTTATTATAATTAATATGGAGGAATTTGCTTTCATTGCAAGCAAAAAGGAAATAGGATATAATAATATCATTGGAGTATAAAATGAAAAGAATTTTGTTATCAATATTAGTGGGATTTTTGCTATTATCAGCAATTTCGTTAGATGTATCTGCTGCAAAAAAATCTTCAAAACTTTCTAAAGAAACTATAGCTGAAATGTCAGACAATATAGACAAATTAACCGAAAAGATTTATGGTCGTGCGTTATTATCTCCACAAGATAATGAAACATTGATTGGAATTAAAATCAAATTGGATAACCAAATGCTTGTATCATCTTCTACTGAGCTTGCGCCGCTTTATTACAAGGCCGGTAATATTTATAAATTACGCGAAATGAAACCTGAAGCCATTGAATGTTATCAAACCATTTTGGAAAACTTTTCTGATACGGCATTAGCACCTAAAGCTCGCGCAGCCTTAGAATCAATGGGAGTAAAAGTTGCGACACCGACAACAAGTGAGGATGATGCTTCCAGTGATGAAGGAATTTAAGTTTTAAAAACAAATAAAAAAACATTGAAGAGCTTATCTTCAATGTTTTTTTTATTATAAATTTTTATTTTTAATTACTTCGTAGTTTGAATAAACAAGCTAATCAAATCATTCAAAGCTGAATATTGTTTTTGATAGCTTTGAGATTGTTTTTCAAGAGTCAAAATTTGTTTTTTGTATTCTTGAATTGAAGCTTGGCATTCTCTTGCAGAAACTTTTAAGTTTTCTTGAACTTGTTGAGCATCTTGTAAAACACTCTTCATAGAAATTCCTAAAGCTTCCATAGTTTGTTTAATGATTTGAGCACCTGTGTGTCTTGAAACACCACTTGGCAATTGAGAAATTAACTTTTTCAAAACTGTAATATTTGCAGGCATTTCAAATTGTTCACTTACAGGTTCTGTGATTGGTGAACTTACGGTTTTTGGCTCTGCAAAGAATGGGTCTTTTTCTTCTTCAATATCATCAAAGAAATTTGTTGTTTTTGCAGGTTTTACAGGTTCTGCAAAGAAATCATCTTCTTCTTGCACTGGTGCTGATGATGTAAAAACATCATCAGAATTTGAAGAAAAACTATCCATTTGTTCTTCTTGTATATCCATAGTTTCAGCTTGTTTTTTCAAAGCTTCTACAATCTTTTTCCCAACACTTTCGTTATTCGGCATATTGTTACTCCCTCATAGGTTTACTTCAAGAACAATTATATTTTAAACATGCTTAAAGTCCAATGGTTTGTTATGTTTTGTTAAATTTAAAAATGGGTAGTTATTGGTGCAAAAAATTGCACCCTACTTTTCTAAATTGAAAATGAAAAATGGACAATTGAAAATTATTTAATACAATTTTCCATTTTCCACTTTCAATTTTCCATTGAAAGATGGTAGGGTGCAATTTTTTGCACCAATAACTTTTAAAAATAAACGGACAATTGAATCTTTTCAATTGTCCGTTTTGATTTTTTAGTTTTCTACATATTCTCTTAATCGTTTGCTACGATTTGGATGACGCAATTTTCTCAAAGCTTTAGCTTCGATTTGTCTGATACGTTCACGAGTTACGCCGAACAATTGACCAACTTCTTCCAATGTTCTTTGACGACCGTCGTCCATACCGAAACGTAATCTCAATACATCTCTTTCACGAGGAGAAAGTGTGCAAAGAACTTCCGCCAAATCTTCTCTAAGAAGTTCAGAAGCAACAGTCTTGATTGGCGCATCAGCTTCTTTATCTTCGATAAAATCGCCTAATCTTGAATCTTCTTCTTTACCGATTGGAGTTTCTAAAGAAAGTGGTTCTTGAGCAATTTTAACGATTTCTCTCAATTTAGAAATAGAAACGCCCATTTCTGCTGCCAACTCATCTTCGGTCGGTTTTCTAGAAAGCTCTTGAGCCAATCTTCTTGTAACTTTCTTAAGTTTATTAATTGTTTCAACCATGTGAACAGGAATACGAATTGTTCTCGCTTGGTCTGCAATAGCTCTTGTAATAGCTTGTCTAATCCACCATGTTGCATAAGTTGAGAATTTAAATCCTCTTTCGTGGTCAAATTTTTCAGCTGCTCTAATTAAACCTAAGTTACCTTCTTGAATAAGGTCTAAGAAAAGCATGCCACGACCTACATATTTTTTAGCAATACTTACAACCAATCTTAAGTTTGCTTGAACTAATTTTCTTTTAGCGATAGCACCCGGAGTTCCGCCTTGCATAATCTTACGTGCTAATTCGATTTCTTCACTTGTTGACAATAATTTAATACGACCGATTTCTCTTAAATAAAGTCTTACAGGATCTTCTACTGCAACACCTTTTGGTGCTTCTACTTCTGTTGTTTCATGATGAGAATCGCTTGAATCCATCATATAAAAATCATCGCTCTTTACACCGCTTAGTTTAGATGAAGTAATAATATCTTCAATATTATCAGTACCTAAATCAGTTTCAATGTAATCATCTTCTTCTTTTTCAGAATCGTAGTCCAACAAATCCATGTTTTCGTCTTCTACGCTGATTACTGATGAATGTGAGTTTCTTTTTTGGGTCATTTATTTATCTCCAGTCCTTAATTTAATTTTATCTCTAAGCTGCATTTGAATTTTTAAGGCTTCTATTTCGTCATCGTTGACCTGCTTGTATTGTTGACGAAGTTTTTCGGCTTCTTTTTCTTGGTAACATCTTTTTAATCTTATGATGTTTTCCCTTACAGCGCTTTCAAACTCATCGGGTTCAAGCCCGTTAAAGGCTTCCGAAAGTTCTACTAAATCTGTAATTATTTGGGTCAAATTCTCATCCTCGATGAATTCCGTAAATAAGCTTTTGGTCAATTCCTTAACATTATTTATTGTACATGCTAATTTGTCAATTGTATTTTTTACAATTATTAACGTTTCATCTCGAATGATATTTTCGGGTAACATTTCGTTTATTTGGTTGAAAGTTAACGAACTGTCATTTGCTAAAAAAACACTCAATAAATTTTTTTGCGCTTTTATTTCGAATTGTGAAGAATTTGTTACAACTTTTTTTGTATTCAAATTTCTTTCGATTAATGCGCCTTGTCTTTCATGACGCGCAAGCTCTTTTAGGATGGCTTCTTCGTCGATTTCTAAAACTGTTGAAACCATTTTTACATATTCTGATTGAATAATTTTGTTGTTTACATCTTTTAGAATTTCAATAATTTTTTCAACTAATTCTGCTTTTTCTTGTGGAGTTTGTGCAGAATTCTTTTCTCTCAAAATATTATTTAAAAGAAAATCAATTAAAAGTGGTGCATTTTTAATATATTCTTTAAAAACATCTCCGCCCATTGTGCGTATAAATTCATCAGGGTCTTTGCCTTGTGGAGGAGAAACTACACGGATTTCGCAAGCGTATTTGTTATCAACGGCAGAAGCTATATGGCTTTCGTCAAACTGCTTAACATCACCCAATGTTGATAATGTTTCTTTAATAACATTGCTTCCTTTTGTCGTTGCGTTAACTCCGGCTTTATCAGTATCGAAAGATAGAAAAATTCTTCTTGATTTTGTGTATCTGGACAATAATTTAACGTGATCTGGTGTTAAAGCTGTTCCGCAAGATGCGACTGCGTTTTCAACTCCATGTGCTTGAGCTGAAATTACGTCAAAATATCCTTCCATAATTACAACGCCATCTTCTGCTTTAATCGCATCTTGAGCAGAATTTAGACCAAACAATAATTTGCTTTTGTTGTAAATCAAAGAATCGGAAGAATTTAAATATTTGGGATTTTGTCCTTCATCAACCGCACGTGCCCCAAATGCTACATATTCTCTGTTTTCGTTTTGGATAGGAATAATAATTCTATTTCTGAACCTGTCAATATATCCGCCGGAATTTGATTTTAGAATAAGTCCGGCTTTTTCTAAAATTTCATCTTTGAATTCTCTTTTGAGTTCTTTATACAAAGTATCATACTTGTTTGGCGCCCAACCCAGAGTAAATTTATCAATAACATTGTCGTCTACATTACGTTTGCGAAGAGCTGTCATTGCTTTGTTTGCATCATCGGCACTTCTAAGTTGTATGTGATAAAATTTTGCAGCTTTGGTGCATGCTTTTATCATATCTTTTTTTAGGCTTTTTGTTTCAGATGATGCGCTATATTTCTTAGGAAGTTCAATTCCATATTTGTCGGCAAGTTCTAAAATTACGTCTTTGTATTCTCTGTTTTGGATTTTTACAAGGAATGCTAAAGCATCTCCGCCAGCACCGCAAGAAAAACATTTAAAAATTCCGCGAGATGGGCTTACTGACATAGAAGGCTTTTTGTCGTTATGAAAAGGACAAATTCCCCAATAGTTAGCACCGCTTTTTTTAAGCACTACGTATTGAGAAACTACATCTACTATATCCAGCCGGTCTTTAATTTGTGAAATAACATCTTCAAATGAATTTGCCATAGTAATAATATTGTAGCACAAAAGTAAAAGTCTATAAATTGGATTAGTTCTCTCTCCAAGGGAATGAACAGTCGTACCAGTCTTTGGCAATCTCTCTATGTAAAATTAACAAAGAAGAAAAACGTTGGAGTTTTTATTTAATCTTATCAAGCACGGCTGTAACACTTTCAGGTGCTAAACCTACAATATTTTCAAAGCTTCCTTCATATTTATCTAAATAATTCGGAGGAAGTTCCTGTATACCATAGCTTCCGGCTTTGTCCAGCGGATTAAATTCATCAATATAATAATGAATCAT
Source organism: uncultured Candidatus Melainabacteria bacterium (assembly GCA_934757245.1). Classification (GTDB taxonomy): domain Bacteria; phylum Cyanobacteriota; class Vampirovibrionia; order Gastranaerophilales; family Gastranaerophilaceae; genus CAG-196. The sequence goes on along the minus strand of CAKVLH010000014.1, from coordinate 6,080 downwards.
CTCGTCTGTCCACTCGGTAAATCTCACATAACTTGTCGTTGATAATAAAGCTGCACGATTTGTTTTAGTATTAATACCGCAAATAGCAGTTACTACAGAGTGCGTTGCACCAGACAAAGCTTTTAACATGTCAAAAGCTTCTTTTTTGGAATGTGGCTTGCCCAAAATTTTATTATGCAAAACAACTACGGTATCCGCAGCTATAACAGTTTCACCGTCTTTTACACGCCTTACCACATCTAGACATTTTTGTGTTGCCAAATCTTCGATTTTTTCATAAGTGAAAATATCATCCGATAATTTTTCATCATAATTAGAAGGTATTATTTCAAAATTCAAACCCATATCTTTTAAGATTTGCTTTCGTCTTGGTGAGTTTGACGCAAGTATTAATTTCATTTTTTTATCCTATCTTAATTGCTAATATATATATTTAATAATACTCTTATGAAAAATTTAATACAAACCTTTTAGACAATGAAGCAATTTGCAAATGCAATGTAACGATTTGTAAAAATTTGTTTCTAAACTCTAAAGTTTTTCAAAAAAATGCCGATAGTTAGATTGTAAGATAACTAAGGATAAACTATGAGAAAATTAAAAGGAATTACTATTAATGGCGAATGGTTAGGTGAAAATGTCGTTGTGAACGGAATGTTTAGAACAATAAGTTCCATGGCGCCATTTGTAATGCTTGAATTTGTTAAGTTAATTAATCAAATAGATAAATTAGACGAAGCTGTTGCTATTAAAAAATTCAATTTTTTAGACAACAACAGTATAGAAATTGAGTTTACAAATTCTCAAATTGACGGCATGGCAGATTTGTATTTTCGTTTGCACAACGGAATTCCGGAATTGACAGACAAAAATCTTACATTCTTTGCACCAAATTCTCCAGTTGAAGAAGTTGCGACAAAAGTTATTGAAGAAGAATGTGAAGAGGGCGAAGAAACTTTAGAAGAATTGCCGACTGAAACAGTAGAAGTAAAACAAGATAATGTAATTAGCGATGCTGAAACATCAGATGAGACTGAAGTTGCAGAAATTGAAGACGAAATTGAAGCTTCAGAAGAAAATATTGAGGAAAATCCGGAAGATGCGATTGCTGATTTATACGAAGCAAAAGAAGAATCACATGTAGAAGAAACGGAACAAGCCCCAGCTGAGAATATGACAGAAACTCTTGCAAAAACGCAAGATGCAATTTCTATGCTCGTAAATGATTTGGCAAAAAATGCACAAAAAGTTCCGCCGGTTCAAATACAAGTTATTCAAGCACCGGCTCAGCAAGTATCTGCACAACAAGAAATAGCAGAACAAAATGCTCAAACAGTTTCACAAACGGCTACTCAGGAAAATCTAGAAACCGAATATAAAATAGGAGAAGCAGATGAAGTTATTTCCGGCGATACATCTAAAACTTCTGCTGTTGAATCGGATACAGAGATAAATGATACAGTAGAAGAACCTGTTTTTGAAGATAAATTTGAAGAACCAACTTTCACAGAAGAAGCTAAAGAAACAGACTCCGTTGAAAATGATTGTTCCGAAAGTGATGATACTATTAATACAATAAATATCGAAAATATTGAAATCGAAGGCTTAAAAGAAGAAAAAATTGAAGCACTTGAAGAATTGCCTGTAAAAGCTGAAGCAAATGCAGAAACAGAAGTTGATACTATTGCAGAAGATAAGGCTCAAGATGAACAAAATGATGAAAACACAGATATCAACGAAGATGAAATTCAAGAATGCTTAGCCGGTTTTTATGAAGCTCCAAAAAACGATGAAATTGAAGAAATTTGTGCACAAAATTCTGATAACATTGTTATGCAAGCTATGTTAAATGAAATGCTTGTTTTAAAAGAAGAGCTTAACAAACTCAAAGAAGAACCGCAAAAACCGGACGTTGCTTCTTTCTGGGGTGATAACGAGAAAAAAAGCAACTATATTGATGATAGTGAAGCAGATTTCAGAATTATGGGTAGCGAAAAACGAGTTAACGCAAGCATCTTAGATGAAGAAATGTTTGTTGCAGGCGACAAACTCTACAAATGGGGTGATATGCTTTATTTAGAAGAATAGAGCTCAGATACAGGCATGGTAGTTACAAGCGTTTTGAACTTTTCGTCTTTGTATAAATAGATATCAATACTGTAGCGTTCTAATTCTGAACGGGTAAAAATATTTTTACCAAAGACGACTTCAACTTCTGGAGTTTCGCCACCGTTTGAATAAAGCGGTTTGGATTTGTCAGCAAAAGTCTTACTAACGGATTCCAAAATTTTATTATCTTGCTTTAGAATAAAATCGGCTCTCAATGTTCTTATATCATTGTTAGAAACATTCTTGAGTTTAAACTTAGATTTTAATTTGTATTTAAAAAATATTTTACGTACTTTAAATGAATCTAACAATACATCTATATCATTTTTGTAAACAACTTTTTGGTTAACAAAAATATCAACCGAATGAATTTTATATCTATAATATTTTGCTTGGATTTTATTTCCTTCTAAATCAGCAATGTTTGCGGATTTCATAAGCGCTTTATTAAACACACCATAATCAATATCCTGCGGTTTTTCTTCCAATAAAGGTTCAAAATACTTAACCGATTTTTGAGGATCCAAATCCGAATAAATAATCGCAAGTTTATATTTGATTATAAAATCGTCCGGTCTGTATTTTTCTGCTTTTTCTAAGAAACGCACAGCATCCGAATTTTGTCCTCGCTTAACTAACACATCCGCAGTTTGAACATAAGCATTTACAACTCTCTCAAGAATAGCCTTATCTACAACTTTGTCTTTTTTGGCAAATTTATCGTAATAATATTTTGCTTTCTCATAACTCTTAGCTGCGCTTAAAAATTTGCCGATTGAGTAATATTTATCACCCATAACAATGTATGAACGAGATTTAAATTTAATAAGCTTTTTGTTTTGTACATCTTCTACAGAGTTAATTAAAGCATTCGCTTCGTCAAATTTTTCTTGTGCAATAAGTACAACTGCCAATTTATAGTATGGAGTATAATTTCCGCTATTAGCTCTTTCGAGCGCCAATTCATAAGCAAACTGGGCATTTTGATAATCGTGGATTGTTTCATAAAGATTGCCGACTTGCATGCAAATAGCGTATTTTTTGTTCTTTAAATCCTTCAACAAATCAGATTGCGCAATAATTTGGCGTGCCACAGCTTCATCCATTTTAAACTTTTCTTCAGGATTAATATAGAGATTGCGAATCATCTCGCTTCTGGCATGAATTGCTAAAACAACGGTAAAAACAAGTGCAAAAGAAAATGAAAAACCTATTGTCCTTAAATATTCCATAAGGATTTGCTGCTTAGTTTTTACGTATTTACTTTTTTTGCCTTCTTTAATCATTTAGCTCCTGAATAGTTATAGAATCTAAATCTGCCAACACGTTTAGATTATCATAAAGCTCTTTCACTACTTTTTTATGACCAACTTCAAATGTTGAAGAAATTTTTGATTTAATAGGATTTTCAATTAACTTTTTAGATGTAAATTCGTACATACAATCTACTTTTGAACCTAAGTAATCGTGAATTTTTTTTACATCATCACCTGCACAATGAATAATAATTCTGCATCTTTTGGATTGTTTTGAACTTGAAGGTAAGAATTGTTTTTCAAAAATTCTGATAAGAGTTAATACTGCAACACTCAAAACTGTCGCGAAAATTGAAATACCATACATTCCGGCACCGCAAGCCATTCCAATACTTGCAGCTATCCACAAAGTTGCAGCTGTTGTTAAACCGAATACCATCGGACCATTTCTTAAAACAGTTCCGGCACCGATAAAACCAATACCGGTAACGATTTGTGCGGCTACACGAGATGTATCTCTGATACCTGTCGCCTGATGCAATATTACATTATCGCCTTGCGCAAATGTCGGGAAGCCGTAAATTGAAATTATTGTAAAAATGCACGCACCAAGAGTTACCAGAATGTGTGTTCTGAGACCTGCGTATTTATTTGTAAGTTCTCTTTCTAAACCAAGTGCAAAGCCTAAAACAAGCGCCATTAACAGCCTTATAATAAATTCTGAATTAAATAATGATTCCATCTAAACTCTCTCCATATAAAGAATATAATACACTATTTGTAGCAAAAATACAACGCGCAGCATAAGTATATTGGAGGTAGAACTTAGAACGATATGACCAAATAAATATTCTCTTAATTGTAATGTTCCACGAAATTCGAGCGTAAACAAGATTGAGTTCATCAAGACTAAATGTGTACAAAAAGCAAGTGTCTTATTTTAATGTTAATTTTTTAGCTTGGATACATTGAGCAGGATAGTGTCCACCATTACAAACATAAACATTTTTTCCTTCTTGTATAGCTTGCTTAATTATAGGACGAAATTTTATTGTATATGCATTGTCCAAATTCCACCAATAATTGTGCCAAGCAGCAGCTTCGGTATCATTTACTTTAGTATTAAAAGTATAACCGTAAGCAATGTACATAAGCCCTTGTGATTGATGTGTAAATTTTTGTCCGTTAACTATATCTGAATCCATACCACTAGCAAACGGTTCATATACTGGATTATGTAAATTAGAAGGTAAATATATATACTTACTGTCAAGATAAGGTTCATAATCCCCGTTAGGTAAATATAAACTAGAATTTACTATTCCAAACCAGAGACCAGCACCTCCTCTAAAAGTTAAATAATTATCATCTCTTACTTCCATGTTTCGCCCATTGCCCCAATATTCACGATTATTTTTTCTATTATTTAAAACTTCTGTAATATTTGACGGATATTTCAACGAAACTGATTCTTTACCACATTCATAAAAATAATTTTGAGTACATTTCGTACTGCCTTGAACAATTGTACAGCGCGCCTTAGGACATTTGCTAGGAAATATATTACTTGTGCGTCCACTACCGCCAAGTTCGCCAGTATCAGAAATAAATGGACATGTAATGTCAGCATCAAAAGTTATATTACTTGCAACAGGATAATCGAATTCGAAAGTAATTGGATTAAATAATGCTGGATATGGATAATTTGAAACTTCAGTATATTTTATATTAGTCTCTTGATTGAAATAAAATCTTGTAGAAAAACAATTAATAATTCTGCCATTATATTCAAATCCGCAAGGTATTCTTGTTATAAAATATAATAATTCTCCGTCATTATCACCTTCTCCACCGGTAGCACCACCTCCACCAGCACCATTGCCGCCACTTTCACTAGCACACGGATTTAGGATGAAGCTTCGGAGGTCTGCAAGCAGGGTTTCTTTAGTGGAGCGGTCTTCTGAAATATTCAAATTAGATTTACGCCAATTTTTACGGGTTTTGATATATTCTTGTCCAATTGGGTCAGCCGGAATTACTGTTCCGTTTGCGGCTACCAAAAATTTGAAGCGGTCTGGATTTTTGCAATTATCACCGTAAACACAATTTGGAGCTGCTGGACCATTCAAGTCAAAATAAACATCGCTCTGGTAAGTTGCGGAGCTCCCACTCAGCTCACGTAATGTAGAAACCAGCCACTCTGTACGATAAGTTCGAAATGAAGGAGTCCAATCTCCGTCTTCATAAGTAAGGGGTTGATTATCGCAATTCAAATTTGGAAGCATTTGACCGTTGAAAACATATGAAAGACCTCTGCAAAGTTTGCCATTGCCCTCGCCTATTGCTACAAAGCGCCCACCAACACCATTTGAAGTATTAAAAAGCGGATGCTCTTGACAATTAAGATTATCTTGGCATATAGGAAATAGTCTATTATTATGTGCAAGCTCCTTGACAGCTTTTGAAAGTGCATCATAGTTTTTTAGATATATAGCTTTCTGCTGATCCGGTTGAAGGGTTATAAGCGCGGTTGCAAGTAACGCTGATATAACTCCTACTATACCTAGGGCTATTAATAATTCCGCCAGCGTAAATCCAAATTTTTTCATCGAGCTCTCCTTGTGTAAAGAATATTAACCAGAGATGTAACACAATATACATTGTGTTACATCTCTGGTTAATTTATTTTGCAATTGGAAACTCTCTCCTTAGGAG
>CAKVLH010000013.1 GCA_934757245.1 uncultured Candidatus Melainabacteria bacterium | reverse complement strand
GAATTTTCTCAAGGCGAATTACCGTTTGAAAGACTTGAAATAAACGTAACTTATGATGATTCTGACGATAGCAGAATTTACGAGTTTAAATCTATTGGAAAAGATAAAATTTTAGAAGGATTAAAAGATTGAAAATATTAGCGTTTGACACTTGCTTGGATAAGACATACATAACTTTAGCAGAGGATGATAAGGTTTTGAAAAGCGAAACAATTGTTTCTGACGGACAAAACTATCACTCTGCGTATTTGATATCAACTATTGTTAAAGTGTTGAAAGAATTGAATTTGACGCCAAAAGATATTGATATGATAGCAACAGACATCGGTCCAGGAAGTTTTACGGGAATTAGAGCATGTACAACTGTTGCAAGAGTGCTTGCGCAACAACTTGATATCAAGGCTATCGGTGTTTCTTCTCTTGAAATTCTTTCTAAAATTTTAGGTGGAAACGATTTGGTTGCACTTGATGCAAGAAAAAATAAAGCTTATATTTATGACGGTGATATTAAAGGTGCAATTGAATTGGAACAAGTAGATGAGCTAGTAAAGGGGCGCACTTTAATTACTGATAATAGCTTGCTTGAAAGATTTAGCCAATATACTGATAAAGCTGTTTCTTATCAGGTTTCAGATTATCCGTTGGGAGAAATTTTAGCAAAATTGGCTTATGAAAAAGCGATAAATAATGAAGATGCTAACTGGCGCAAGCTAAAACCACTTTATATCCAACCACCTCCTGTATTCGGAAAGTAAACTTTACATATTGAGTGTATAAGATATTTGTGATATGATGTAGCTGAATTGAGGAGCTAAGAATATGGGTTACAAAATTTTATCAAAGAAAGAGCTTTGTCCAAACCAATTTGAGATTACTGTTGATGCGCCTTATGTAGTTAGAAACGCTAAGGCTGGTCAATTTATTATATTTAGAGCAGAAGAAGACGGCGAAAGAGTACCTCTTACAATTGCTGATGTTAATAAAGAAACAGGAGCATTAACTCTTGTATTTATGGCGGTTGGTTATTCTACAAAAAAACTTGCAACTTTAGAAGTTGGAGATGAGCTTGTTGATATCGTTGGGCCATTAGGACAACCTACACATATTAAAAAATATGGTACTGTTGTTTGCTTAGCTGGTGGTTATGGCGCTGCTCCATGTTATTTGATTGCAAAAGCTTTTAAAGAAGCAGGTAACAAAGTTTACATGATTATGGGCGCAAGAACAAAAGAGTTGATTTTCTGGCAAGACAAAATGAAAGATGCTTGTACAGAATTATTTATCACAACAGACGATGGAACATTAGGCGAAAAGGGTTTTGTAACGCAAGTTTTAGAACGTATTATGAATAATGAAAAAGTTGATTATGCAATCGCTGTTGGTCCAATGCCTATGATGAGAGCTGTTGCGAATATGACTAGAGATAAGGGAATTTATACAGAAGCTAGTATGAATCCGATTATGGTTGATGGGACTGGCATGTGCGGAGCTTGCAGAGTTACGGTTGGTGGTGAAACCAAATTTGCATGTGTTGACGGGCCTGATTTTGACGCTCACAAAATCGATTTTGATGAAGTTATCAACAGAACTAAGATTTATAAAGACCAAGAACGCAAGCGTTCAGAAAATTGTAATTTGTTAAAAATGGCTAAATAATATAGGAGATAGAAATGGCACCTCGTGATCAAGAAAAATCAATACCTTTATGCCCACTTATGAGCGTTGGCTCACAGGTTGAAATTGTTTGTATGCAAGAAAATTGTGCATGGTATTTGAAAAATTATAAAATTTGCTCTGTTTACATGATGGCGCATAATTCTATGTTGGATGTACAGGCAAAACAAGCAAAAGCTAGACAAGCACAACATAACAACGGTTAACAATAGATTTAAATTCCTCGCTCTGCGCAGAGGTGAGGGAGCGGAGTATCTTTTTCAGAAACGCTCCTTTTGTAATGGGAGAATGAAGATGAATAATACAGTAGTAATTGGTGCTCAATGGGGTGATGAGGGCAAAGCCAAGATTACAGATTTGCTTGCTCAAAAAGCAGATTTAATTATCAGATACCAAGGTGGCTGTAATGCAGGACATACCGTTGTTGCGAATGGCAAAACCTATAAATTTCATTTAATCCCATCCGGTATTTTGTATGACAAAGCTGTTTGTTTTATCGGTGCAGGAACTGTTATTCATCCTGAATCTTTTAAGAAAGAAGTCGAAGAACTTAAAGCCGAAGGTGTTAACTTCAAGAATCTTAAAATATCTCCACTAGCTTCTATTACGATGCCTTACCATATTGAAATTGACGGTTACTCAGAATCAACTGCAGGTAAAGGCAAAATCGGTACGACAAAAAGAGGTATCGGACCAACTTATACAGACAAAATGGCTAGAATCGGCTTGAAAATTCAAGATTTGTATTCTTATGAAGCTTTAAGTGAAAAATTAGACATGATTCTTCCTATTAAGAATAAAATGCTTAAAAAGGTTTACGGTTTGGAAGAATACACAAAAGATTGCATCATGTCTTTGTGTGGAACTTATGCAGAATTATTTAAACCTTATGTTGCTTTTGATTGGCAGGATATGCTCAACAGATACAAAGACAAAACCGTTCTTTACGAAGGCGCACAAGGGGTAATGCTTGATATAGATTACGGTACATATCCGTTTGTAACAAGTTCAAATCCAATTGGCGGTGGCGCTGCGACAGGAAGCGGTTATGGGCCGACTATGATTGATGAAGTAGTAGGCGTTTCAAAAGCTTATGTAACAAGAGTTGGCGAAGGTCCTTTTGTAAGTGAACTTACGGATGAAACTGGAAAACGTATTCAAGATATCGGACACGAATTTGGAGTTACAACAGGACGTCCAAGAAGATGTGGCTGGTTTGATTCTGTAATTATGAAATACGCCGTGCTTGTTGGCGGAATTACAAAAGTTGCGCTAACTAAAATTGACGTGTTTGACACTTTTGATGAAATCAAAATTTGCACAGCTTATAAAGATTGCAGAAACGATAAGGTTTACACTTCATATCCTACGGATGTATTTATTCATAAGTATCTAGAGCCAATTTATGAAACAATGCCAGGATGGAAAACATCGTTGAGCGACATAAGAAAATATGAAGATTTGCCTGAAAATGCAAAAAAATATATTGCAAAGGTTGAAGATTTAATTGGCGCTCCAATTGGTATTATTAGTGTTGGACCAGATAGAGAACAAACTATTTTTATCTAAAATAGCTCTTTTAAGCAACTTTCTGTTATTTTGTTTTATAATCCAATAATATCTTCAAGTTGTTTAACTGCATTTTCGACTGTATCATTAACAACTTTGTGGTCGAATTTTTTAGAGTTTTCCATTTCTAATTTGATAGACGCCAGTCGTTTCTGAATAGCTTCTTCTGTTTCAGTATGGCGACCTCTAAGTCTAGCTTCCAATTCTTCTACTGAAGGTGGAGCTATAAAAATCAATTCTGCTTCCGGCATAATACTTTTGACATTTAATGCGCCTTTTGTGTCAATTTCTAAAATTAAATTTTCACCATTGTTTAAACATTCTTCTACAAAAGCTTTTTTAGTTCCGTAATGATTCCCTGAAAACTCTGCCCATTCAAGAAATTCATCATTAGCAATACAATTTTTAAATTCGTCTTGGGTTAAGAAAAAATAATTAACTCCATGCTCTTCGCCTTCTCGCTTACCTCTTGTTGTACAAGAAATTGAGAGTCGAAAATCCGGATGTCTGCGCAAAAATTCTTTGATTACAGTACCTTTTCCAACTCCTGACGAACCTGAAATTACAAATAATTTTTTCATATTATTCTAAACCCTCCAAGCCTTTGTGTACAACAGTTTCATAATTAAAACTTACATTAGTATCAGATTTTAGTTCAAAAATTTCTTTTTCTTCATTTTTTTCTTTAATTTGCTCTTGTTCGCAATACTGAGCGGCTGTTGATGTTTCAGCCTTTTGTGTATTCTTTCTAAAGTTTGCAATCAAATCTTCTGTAAGCTGCGGCATATCCATTGCTTCTGTACAGATTTCTATATAGCATAACTTGTTCATGATTTGCGTAACTTTAAGAGCTTTATCGAAATCATCGGCAGTTGTAACTTTTGTAGACCAAACATCACCGTCAAAAACACGCGCAAATTTAGCGTAATTCATCTGCATAATGTCATTAAACTTATCGTCAGGACTATCGGAAAGCACTCTTTCGATTGTGTAGCCTTTGTTGTTTAAAACAATAACAATAGGTTTTATGCCACGTCTAAGCATATTTCCTAACTCCATTGCTGTAAGCTGATGAGAGCCTTCGCCGGTAATTAAAATAACTCTTGATTTAGGTTTTGCCAAACATACGCCCAATGTCGCCGGAGTTGCCCAACCGATTGAACCCCAAAGAGTTTGAGTTTGCAATTCAACATTATTTGGGAATTTCATTGGAGCAACACCGTGTGGAACGATACCTGTTTCCGCAACAACAATGTTATTTTCTTTAATAAACTCTTGTAATCTTGGATAAATATATTTAGAAGTCAAAGCTTCTTGTGTAGCTGCAACATGTTCGTATCCAATCGGATGTTTTTCAACAAACATTTCTTTTTTATCAACAAGTTTTGTTACGGAGTCTAAAACATCTGCCATTTTAACGTTTTCATATTTTACTCCGTCTACAAAAGTATATGTTCCATAAATCGCAATATGATTATTTATTGAATAAGGAATATTGAATCCAAATGCGTTTAAATCTGTGTAGACCGCACCAACCGCAATTAAACAATCTGTTTCATTTACATATTTTTCAGCTATAGAATTTTTGAATTTTGCGTAATAACCGCCAATATATTTCTCATAATCCATATCAATAAGGTTAGTGCCCATTAAAAAGTTTGTTACAGGGATTCCAGTTTTTTCTACAAATTCTTTAAACTCAATTTTTGCATCAAATCTTTTTACTAATAAATCACCTAAAATAACAGGTTTTTTAGAATTGTTAATTTTTGAAACTATTTTAGAAGTTACGAGTTTTAAATTTTCTTCATCACTTGTCCAATCGTAATTCACTTCTTTGTCTGAAATTTCCATTTTAGCTATATCTAGCGGAATCGCGATATAGACAGGTTTTCTTTCTTTTACAAAAGTTTTTAAAACTCTATCAATTTCAATTTTTGCGTTATCGCGAGTCAAATAAGCTGCAGCTGCTGTAACTTGTTTGTGTGCTTCATAACAAGCGTAATAATTTACATCTTGGAAGTTGTGATGAACACAAGTTTTTGCATCAATGCATTTTGTAGCAGGTACACCAACAATACTTATAACCGGCACATTTTCTGCGTAGCTTCCTGCGATTGCGTTTATAGCACTTAATTCGCCTACACCATAGGTTGTTATAATTGCACCAAAACCGCGCATTCTGGCGTAACCGTCAGCAGCGTAGCCTGCATTTAATTCGTTTGTGCAACCAATCCAATTTGTATTCGGATTATTTTCTACTGCGTATAAAATATTAAAGTTATAATCTCCAGGGAGTCCAAAAAAATCATTAACTCCAAGTTCTTCTAATTTTTTTACTAAATATTCGGCTGTATTCATGTTTTCTCTCCGTATTTCGTTCATTTTATCACGCGAAAAAAGAGAAATAAAGTAGAAAAATCTGAGAAATTTTGAGTGAAAATTCTTGTGATGGTCATTCCCTCTCCTTACAGGAGAGGGTTAGGGTGAGGTGTTTCCCCGTAAGGGTTAAATTATATTAAATTCTTCTTTTTATTCGTAACAAAAGAGAAAGAAAAGGACATTTCAACAAAAATTGCCTCTTACTTTTTTCTTCTTTGAAAAAGCAAGAAGAAAAAAGTAACAAAAAAGAAGAAACTTTAATCGTTTTCTACAACCTTGCGGTTGTGGACAAAATGGATGTAGCGGGTGAACCCGCATTTTTACGCTCGCTAAAAACCGCTCGCGGTGCGATTGATGTTCAATTACTCTTGATAAAGAAAGTAATAGTAGGTCGTGTTCACCATTTTCATTGAACACGACTTACCACTTGAAAGTCGTAAGCACATTCCCTCTCCTTACAGGAAAGGGTTAGGGTGAGGTAAAAATTAACTATCAACTAAAAAAGCCCCCACCCGAATTTCTAAGTTTCGCAAAGCTCAACTTGAAATTCTACCCTCCCCCGTGGAGAGGGTATTCTTAACTCCATATAATGAAAAACGCTCTCGGCGCTATTGACGTTTAAATAGAATCTATTATCATAAAGACTTTAAATAAGCTTCTATAAAGCCGTCAAGTTCTCCATCCATGACAGCATCAACATTGCCCATTTCAAACCCTGTTCTATGGTCTTTAACCATTTTATACGGATGGAACACGTAAGAACGAATTTGAGAACCGAAATTAATATCAAAATTTTCGCCTTTAAGTTCTGCGAGCTTTTTTTCGTGTTCTCTTTGACGAAGTTCTAAAAGTTTAGACGCTAACATTTGCATTGCATTTTCTTTGTTTTGCAATTGTGATCGTTCTTGTTGGCATTTAATCACAATTCCTGTTGGTTTATGCAAAATCCTAACCGCTGTTTCTACTTTGTTTACGTTTTGTCCGCCAGCACCACCAGAGCGCATTGTATCGACTTCAATATCTTCAGGCGGAATGTGAATTGTTTTTTCATAATCAGGAATTATCGGAGATACTTCACAAGACGCAAAACTTGTTTGTCTTTTGCCGTTTGCGTTAAACGGTGAAATTCTTACAAGTCTATGAACGCCTTTTTCGGCTTTTGCGTATCCATAAGCATATTTACCGCTAATTTTTATTGTTGCTGACTTAATTCCTGCTTCTTCACCGTCTGATTTATCAACCAATTCGACTTTCCAACCTCTTGATTCAGCCCAACGGGTGTACATTCTTAAAAGCATACTTGCCCAATCTTGAGCGTCTGTTCCACCAGCACCGGCATTTATTGAAAGAAATGCATCTGCTTCATCGTACTCGCCTGAAAGCATTTTTTGAATTTCATATTTGCCGAGCTCTTTCTCAAGACTTTTTAGTTCGTTTTCGCTTTCTTGAATAAGTTCGTTGTCTCCAATTTCTTGAGCTGTTTTAGCGTCTTCTATAATGGTATCCCAACGCGAAAACATCTCTAAAGTATCTTTAATTTCTCGAGATTTTTGTCCGAGTTCTGATGCTAAATTCTGATTAGACCAAACTTCAGGGCTTTGAAGTTTAGCTTCTAAATCTTTTAGTTCTGTTTTTAGCGCGTCAAAATCTATGTTCTTTTTGTTGTTATTTATACTTTGTTCAAGTTCTTGTAAGTTCATTACATTCTTTCTTTTTTATGTGAATAAGTTTTTATTAAATATATTCAATATTATGCAATGCTCTATATGTAAAACATCTAAAATGAACATATTCACTTATTTACCTATTCACCTACTGACTTTTTAACCAATCCAACTACTTGTTTATGAATATTCTCAATTGAATCGGCAGAATTAATTACCTTAACCCTATTTGGTTCTTCTTTAGCAATAGCTAAATATCCGTTTCTTACTCGATTAAAAAATTCTGAGCCGGCGGATTCCATTCTATCCTTTGTTTTCCCAACTCTTTGCATTGAAGTTTCTATATCAATATCAAAAACAATTGTCAAATCTGGTTTTAAACCGTTTACAGCAATTTTATTTAAATTTTTTATTTGCTCAATATCAAGTTGTCTTCCATAACCTTGATACGCAACTGTTGAATCGGTATGTCTATCACAAAGCACAATGATACCTTTTTTTAATGCCGGTTTTATTACGCAATCTACGTGCTGTGCTCTATCGGCTAAAAATAAAAAGGACTCACAATTAGGAGATACTTCTCCGTCATAATTTAATAAAATTTCTCTTAATTTTTCACCTAAACCTTTTGCTCCGGGTTCACGAGTTACAAGAGTTTTAAATCCTTTTTCTTTTAAATATTTATCCAAAAGTTCAATTTGTGTAGTTTTACCGCAACCGTCTGCGCCTTCAAAAGTTATAAATAAAGACATTGAAAACTCCTAAAATACTAGAATTGATTTTATGTATAATAAAGCTTTAAAGCGATATTAAAAAGAATAAAGTAGCTCATAAGCCGTGTTCTGTTTTAAGGTAATTATCTATCTGGTATTGGAATTGCTTCCAATCTCAAGCGATTTCTCTAGACTTGGCGGACACCTTTAAAACGCCTAATTCAATCTTGCATCCGACTGGGGTTTAGCTAGCCGATACCTTCCGATATCGCTGGTGAAGCTCTTAACTCACCGTTGCACCATCGCCTGTGATTATAAATCCATCGGCAGTATTTTTCCTGTGCCACTTTCCACCGGCTCACGCCGTCCGGAGTTTCTCCGGCAGTCTGTCCTTAGATGCACGGACTTTCCTCACTCTAGTTGAGCGCAATTACCCGACTACTTTATTCCAAGTATAAAGCATAGCATAAAAATAAAATTATTAAAACTTAATATTAATCTTTACAAACAAGTTTTTTATTATTAAAATGTAATTACTCACTATCCTCAAGTGATAGGCATTTTATTATTGAGTCATTAACATTAATAAAGTGCCAAAAGTGAAAGGAAAATTAAAATGGCAAACATTAAGTCAGCAAAGAAAAGAGTTCTAATTGCAGAAGCAAACAGAGTTAGAAACGTAGCATTCAAAACATCTATCAAAACTGCTGTAAAAAAAGCTTTAGCTTTGGCAACAGGTGAAGATAAAGAAGCTTTGAACAGCGCAGTTTCTAAAGTTTATCAACTATGTGATAAAGCTGTTTCAAAAGGTATTTTACATAAAAATACAGCTGCAAGAAAGAAATCAAGACTTGTTCTTGCTATCAAAAAATTAGCTAAGTAATTAGTTAATTCAAGTATTAAAAAAAAGAACTTTAGAATTTCTAAAGTTCTTTTTTTATTCTTCTAAATATTTTACTCCGATAAGTTCGTTTGGCAAGAACTGTTGTTCAACATCCGGCGCGGCATGAGTATAAACGTACCCTTCTCCAAAACCATATTTTTTAGCATCTTTATAATGGGCATCTCTTAAATGCATAGGAGGTGGAAAATCTTTACCGGATTCAATATCAGCAAGAGCCTTATCTATTGCCATAATAATTTTATTCGACTTAGGTGCATTCGCTACATAAACAACCGCATTAGCAAGTGGTATACGCCCTTCCGGAAGTCCGATTATTTCAACTGCACGATAAGCATTAACAGCTATATTCATTGCGTTTGGATCTGCTAGTCCAACATCTTCTGCTGCGCAAACAATCAAGCGTCTTGCAATAAATCTCGGATCTTCACCTGCTTCTATCATTTTTGCTAAATAATAAATTGCCGCATTCGCATCAGAACCTCTTAAACTTTTCTGAAAAGCTGATGCACAATCATAATGTTCTTGAGTTGAATATCTCGTATTTCTTTTTTGTGTAATACTTTCTAAAATATCGACACTTAATAATCTTGTATCATTTGAAAAATTGCTTGCAAAATAAGAGTTTTCAACAAGATTTAATGCACATCTTGCATCACCTCTTGCATTGTTAACTATAAATTTTGTAACTTCTTCATCAAACTGTATCGGTTGATAGTGTTTTTCCAAATATTCAAATCCACGATTTATAATTTTTGCCATGCTTACATCATTAATTGGATTAAGCCTAATTACTTGAACTCTGGAAAGTAAGGCAGGAACAACCTGAAATGAAGGATTTTCTGTTGTTGAACCAATTAAAAATATAGTACCGTTTTCTACATGCGGAAGTAAAGCATCCTGCTGAGTTTTTGAATAGCGATGAATTTCATCTATAAATAAAATCGTTTTTTGACCTGCTCTTAATGCTTGTCGTGCTTGCTCAACAGTCTCTTTGATTTCTTTTATGCCGGAAGTTACAGCTGAAAGCTCAATAAATTGAGCATTTACTTTTGTAGCAATTAATCTTGCTAAAGTTGTTTTTCCACAACCTGGAGTTCCCCACAAAATCAAAGAAAAAAGCCTTTGCGTTTTCAAAAGATTTAAAAGTGGAGAATTTGGCGCAACAACATTTGACTGTCCTAAAAATTCATCCAAAGTTTTAGGGCGGAGTATTTCTGCTAAAGGTGTTTGTTTATTGATTTCTTCCAGTTGTGTAAATAAATCCATAAGTATATTTTAGCATAAAGTAAAACTTGATAAAAACTGCGATACTATAAACAAGCACAATGAAATGTTTGTTGTATAATAAAGAAAAATAGAGAGGTAGGAAAGTATGGAAGTTTCACTAAATTGGTTAAATGAATTAGTTGACCTTAAAGATGTTGACGTTAAACAAATTGCTCACGAACTTACTATGAGCGGTTTAGAAGTTGAAGAAATAGAAGAATTAAGACCAAAATTTACAAATATAATTACAGCAAGAATTGAAAAAATAGATAACCACCCAAATTCAGATCATTTACACCTTGTAACCGTTAATACAGGTTCAGGATTAAAAACAGTAGTTTGTGGTGCGCAAAACATACAAGTTGGGCAAGTAATTCCTTACGCATCAGTTGGAAGCAAAGTTCTAGACCGCAAGTCTGGCGAACAATTTGAACTTACTCCTGCAACAATCAGAGGGGTCGAATCTCAAGGTATGTTATGTTCAGACGATGAACTGGGCGTTTCTGACAGAAATTATCAAGAAGAAGATGGTATTCTTGTATTAAATAGAATTTTCCCTAATGTTGGCTTAGGTTTGGATGTAGAAAATGTTTTAGGTTTTGAAAAAGATTATGTTTTACATACTGCACCAACAGCAAACAGAGGCGATCAAATGTCTGTAATCGGTATTGCAAGAGAACTTTCTGCTCTATTTGATAGACCTTTGAATACCCCACCCCTCAATCCCCTCCCTCAAGGGGCGGGGAAGAACCCGGATTTTGAAGTTGAAATTAAAGATAACGATGTTTGTAAATATTATTCAATCGGTGTTTTGAAAGGCATTACCATTAAACCTTCTCCTGATTGGATGCAAAAAAGATTAATTTCTTCTGGTATTAGAGCTATTAATAACGTTGTCGATATTACAAATTACGTTATGTTAGAATACGGAACACCGCTTCACGCTTTTGATTTGGATAAATTGAACGGTTATTTGTGCGTAAGACGTGCTGAAGAAGGCGAAAAGCTTGTAACTCTTGACGAAGTAGAAAGACAACTTCACCACGATACAGTAGTTATCGCAACAAAAGAACAACCTGTATGCTTAGGCGGTGTATTTGGCGGCGCTAATTCTGAAATTGATGATAATTCTAAGAACTTAGCTTTAGAAGCAGCTTACTTTACACCTCAAGCTAACAGAAAAAGTTCTCGTAGTGTAGGATATAAATCAGATGCTTGCTCTAGATTTGAAAGAGGCATTGATATTGAAGCTGTTAAATCAGGTTTATTAAGAGCCGTTGAATTATTAGAAAAATACGCTGATGCTAAATTCGAAGGTATTGCAGAAGCCGGTGAAAATAAGCTTGAACCAATTGAAATCACTCTAAGATATCCACAAATTAAAAGAATGTTGGGTTGTGAAATTGAAGCTTCTAAATGCTTAGCAATTTTAGAAAAGCTTGGTTTTACAGTTTTAGGTAAAAATGAAATGGCTTGCAAAGTTCAAGTTCCTTCTTTCCGCGCGGGAGATGTTACAAGAGAGTGTGATTTAATTGAAGAAATAGCTAGAATTAACGGTTATGATAAAATTACACCGACTCTTCCAAATAGAGCCGGCACTCCGGAAATCAGCCTTGCTGAAAAAGTTATCAATAAAGTTCACGATTTAATGAGAGCTGCAGGACTTAATGAAATGCAAACTTCATCACTAATCGGTGAGCCATTACTTAAACAATTCAATATGTCTTATGACAAAGAAAATGCTATTTTTGTTGAAAATCCTGCGTCAGAAGATTTTGCAATGCTTAGACAAACGCTTATAGCAAGTCTTTTGAATTGTATGAAATACAATTACGATAACGGACAAAAAGACTTTTGGGGTTATGAAATCGGCCGCAGTTATTTGAAGGTTGGTGAAACAACCGAAAAAGAAACAGGTATTAAGGAAACTCAAACATTAGCAGGTATTATTACGGGTAATGTTCAAAACTCTTTATGGCAAACAACCGGCGAAGTTGATTTCTATACTGTTAAAGGTATTGTAGACAAAGTATTGGAAGAATTTGGTTTGACAAGACGTATTAAGTTCTCATTGCTTGCCGATTCTCCTTTAGCTGATACTCACAAATGTTTGCACCCATACAAAACTGCAGTTTTAACTATGTTGGGTAAGAAACCGGAAATTATCGGATATTATGGAGAACTTCATCCTGAACTTAAAAACAAATTAAAATTAAATCAAAACGCATTTTTGTTTAAGTTGGATTTAGATATGTTAATTTCGGGTGTAAATGAATCTGTTGTAAGATATAAAAAACTTTCTCAATTCCCTGAAGTTCAAAGAGATTTGGCGGTTATAATTCCTGCTAAAACTACTTGGGAAGAATTGGAAAAAGTTGTTAAAAAAGGCGTAGATAACAAGATTTTTGCAGGTTGCGAAGTCTTTGACGTATACCAAGGTGAGCACGTACAAGAAGGATTCAAGTCCGTTGCGTTTAGAATTAGAATGCAAGAAGCTAATTCTACAATGACTGATGAAATGATTGAAACTCAAATGGCAAATGTAAGAGCAGTTTTGAAAAAGAACATGCCTGAATTGTCATTCAGAGGCGAATAATCCTATTGAACGTATAGTGCGTATTCCCTCTCCTTACAGGAGAGGGTTAGGGTGAGGTGAAAAAAGGAGAAACTATGTTAACAGGACCATTTTTAGACAGAAATTGGATGGCAGAAAACAAAGATTACAATAAATCTGATATCGTAATGCTTGGAATGCCGTTTGACGGAACTGTATCTTATCGTCCGGGGTCAAGATTTGCACCGGAACAAATTAGACTTGCAAGCTGGGGTTTGGAAGAGTACTCTCCTTATTTTGACAAACATTTAGAAGATTGTAATTTCCATGACGCTGGCGATTTGGAATTTCCATTGGGTAATACAGAGAAATCGCTTGAAGTTATTGAAAAAAACGTAGAAGAAATCTATAAAGACGGCAAAAAAGTTTTTGGAATTGGTGGGGAACATTTAGTTACTTTGCCGGAAATAAAAGCTGTTTCTAAATTCTATGACAATTTGGCAATTGTTCATTTTGATGCACATACGGATTTAAGAGAAGAATATTTAGGAGAAGCACTTTCTCATTCAGCCGTAATAAGACATTCTGCTGACATAGTGGGTTTTGAGAACCTTAAACAAATCGGTATCAGATCCGGTATGAAAGAAGAATTTGAGCTAATGAAAAAACATAATACATTGATTCATGAATATTCAGAACTCGATTGTTTAAAGGATAAAAATATTTTTGTAACAGTTGATTTGGATGTTCTAGATACTTCAATCATGCCTGGAACAGGAACTCCTGAAGTTGGTGGCTTAAATTTCAATGAGCTTGTTGGCTGGTTCAAATATTTGTCTAAATTCAATATCGTAGGCGCTGATGTTGTTGAATTAGCACCTGATTACGACGCAAGCGGAGCTTCTACTGCCGTTGCAACAAAGGTTATTAGAGAACTGCTAATGGCTATGAGCTAATATTATCCTCCGTTATCAATATCGTTCTTCAAGGAGTCTATAAATTCTTTTCTATAAAGAAAACCTAAATGTGCACCGCAATTTAGACAAACGAGGTGTTTACCTGTTAAAGTTTTAAGTCGCGCTATTTGGTCTTTGTTTGTAAAATAATCATCTAGAGAATGATAAATTTTATAGTTATCATTGTGTGTTAAATATTCTGCAAGCGAATACAACCCTGTTTCGTGTCTTAAATCATCCAAGGTAAGCATGCCGTTTTTGAGCAGGTATTTTTCAGCATAATCACGATAACTCATGTTATTGATTGTTTGATAAATATCAGTCTTGTCGCCTTTTGCAATGTTTTCTATCGTAAATATTATATCTGATAGTTTTTGGCGCAAAATGAATGTCGTTATTAGTTTGCCTTCCTCGTCTGAAAACGGCAAAGTATCAATCTTAAAATCAGAATTTTCCTTTAATTGTGTAAGTTGAAGAATTTTTGCTGCTGTAATCGCTGTTTTATGCTTAACTTCATCAGAATTTTTATCAAATTCTTCTCCATTTTTATCCAATTGCTCAAGCGCATAAACAAGCTCAATTGGGGGACTTATTGCAATAAACTTATTAATACCTAATGTGTTGTTTTTACTTTCTTTTGCTGCAACAAAAAGAGTAGCCATTGCACCAAAAGAAGTTCCTACTACAACTTTTTCTCGGAATTCGCAACCATGTTTAGCGCATAATGACTCCATTATTTTAGAAGTTACAAGTTTTATATAGTCTGCATCGTTTGCAGGAATTCCCGGACAGTAACCTTCCGGCATGCTTCTGACAAATTCCCAATGGAAATGGCTGCCTTGAATTACGACAGAATATCCCGCATCATAAAATAATTTTGCAAATATAACAGAGTGGTGAGCGTTTGAACCTTCGCCAATAGAGGGATACAATATTACCAGCGGTGCTGTTTTATCCTTTTGTAAAATGTATCGATATTGGTAAGGAGCACGAGTTGTATCAATGCTGATTGATGCAGTTTTAATTCTTTTCGCAAAACTTCTGTTCCAAATAGAAAGTTCGTTCCACATTGATTTATTTACTGATTTATCTTCAAATAGAGCTGTTCGCATTGAATCCACAACAGGTGTTTGCGGATTATAATCGTTTATAACTATGTCGGGCTCCAGTTTTGGTTTTTTGATTATTTCAAAGTCTTTTGCAAGATTTTCAGCTACATCTGTAGCCAGGCCGGTAGCACCTTCATTTGCAATTTCTGCTTCTTTATCACCAATTTGAGCAATCATTTCTTCTGCTAGAGCTGATTGCCCTTCTTTAACCAATTCGGCTTCTGTCTCCAACAAATCTTGCCTATCCAGATTAGAATTTCTAATATAGTTTTCCAAACCGTACAATTTCTTCTGAATATCGTAAGGGTCTGCATAAGTTGTTTCAATCATTTTTGCAAGAGGTTGCATGTATGATGTCCTATTAACCATTAGCCCAAATTTGATTATACTGGTAAGTGGTGTTGCTAAATATACAGATGGGTCTAGTGCTGCTTCTAACGCTCTTCCACAGAGTGAACGCGGGGTACAGGCATTTAAGACAGGCATAACCATGTAGTGTCCCGATTTCATTTTGCACTTGCAAAGCGCCTGCTCCATATTTTCATTAGTCGGTTTAATCTTAAAAAGTTTATCGGCCGGATCAAATAAACCACCTAAGCCGATAGTAGAGTTTGTTAAAAATCTTGCGGTTTCTTTTTTTATGGCTTCTCCGTCGCGTTGAAGAATACAACTTGCAAGTCTTTTGGGGTATTCAATGTTATTATATGCACTTTTAATTCTGTCCATTCCATATTTTGGCATTACAGACGCCCAAAGAATATGAACAGGTCTCGCGAAATACTTATTCAGACGAGAGTTAAGATTAAACATTTTTCGGTTAAACTTTTCATACTTATCTTCGCCGACGTACATTGTAGCATAATCAGGATATTTGCAATTTTCGGTTTGAACAGCTTGAATATCAGTTTTGGCAGCTGCTATTATTGCTGAATTATAATTAAATATAAGCAAAAATAATAAAACAAACGAAATAAATTTTTTCTTAGAAAACATAATCTCTCCTCACAGAAAAATTGTATTTTCTTTGCTAAAAATTTGTATCGCCTAGGAAGATAATAACGATAATTTATAAATAGACTATTCGATTCCTTCTAAAAGAACATTGATGTCGATATTTAAAACCTTAGCAATGTTCAAAACTAAAAATATAGACGGAGTTTGAATGCCGCGTTCGATTAGTCCGATAGTGCTGTTGCTAACATTTATCATTTCAGCAAGTTTAAATTGTGAAAGATTTTTGCGATTTCTCTCTGCCTTTATATTTGATGCTAAAATTTTATTTCTTTCAGATTTCATAATAAAATTATCTTTTATTTGTTCGTTTCAAACAAGAGAGAATAGTCCACAATTTAGTTACTATACAACGCAGATAAAGTTGACTTATCATGAATAGTGCAGTATACTACTCATGTTGCATAGTATATAATGTATCCAAAGGGGCATTTTGAAATTATTAATTAGTTTATATAATTTAATAATTAGATTTTTAACAGCTTTTATTCCACGCAAAGAAGTAAGAAAAAAACTTCGACAAACAAAATTATTAGGTCAAGTTTGTCCGAAGAATAATTATTTTTATAGATTTAATAATGGAGAAAAAAGCGTTCACAAAATAATTAGAGAAGGTATTACAGTCGAAATTTATGGCGAGAATAATGTAATTGAAATTGACGATTCTGCAATATTTCATAATGCTCATTTAGTAATTCGCGGCAATAATAACTTATTTAAACTTGGTGCTAATGTTACCGCTTGCAATGCACGATTTTTCTTATATGGCAATAATAAATCAATAAAAATCGGTAATGATTGTATGTTTTCTTATGGTGTAGAATTTTGGAGTGGAGACGGACATGCAATTTTTAATTCAAATGAAACCAAACCTTGTAATTATGGTCAAGATGTTGAGATTGGAGATCATGTCTGGATTGGCGCGCATTCTAAAATTCTAAAAGGGGTTAAAATAGCAGAAGGTTGTATAATTGGAATGCAATCATTGGTAACAAAAGATTTTTTAGGAAGTAACTCTATAATTGCAGGAAATCCTGCTAAAGTCATAAAAAAAGACATTGTCTGGAAACGTGAAGCTCCGGAAAATGTTATTGAAATGTAACGTTTTTGTAATAAAAAGGCAATTATTCCTTGAGTGTATACTTTATATATTTAAAGGATATTATAGTCATGACGTTTTTTAACCCCTTCCAAAATCTGAATATGGGCAATTTTATGTTTGGAATGAACAGTTGGTTCACTCCAATGTTTTCGTGTTCATTTATGCCATCCTTCATAAATTTTAGCGCCTTTATGCCTTCTAATTGGAACTTGCCTTCTTTTAGCAGTTGGGGTGAATCGTTATTTAACAATTTTAATCTAACGAGCTATGGTGCTCCTTCACCAATGTCAACTTTTACAATGCCGTCAGTATTTGAGAATAATATTTTTTCTAATTCAAATCTTTCTGCAAATAATATTTGGGATACTCCAAGCTGGAACAATTTTTCAACTTTCGGAGTTAATTTCAGTAGTGGAAATTGGAATCGTAATACAAGTTCAATCGGTGATAGTTTTACATTGACTAATAAAAATAAAACAACATTCTCTATGAAGGGGTATGATGCTAATGCAGGCGAACGCTTAGCTAAAATTGCATTAAGAAATAAAATCGGTTGGAAATCTCAATGTGCTAAGTATGTCAAAAATGCAATTGTTCAAGCAGGATTAGGCAAATATGAATACGGTCATGGTTATCAAATGGCTAGTATTATGCGACGAAATAAAAACTTCAAAGAAATTTCACCAACCGAATATAATGTAAATTCACTTCCTGCAGGATGCGTTTTAGTGTTCGACAGAGGAGCGCAAGGGTATAACAAAAAATACGGACACGTAGAAATTACGACAGGAGACGGTAGGGCTGTATCAGACGGTATTACCCGAAATCTAAAACAGCCAAGTGCTGTATTTGTCCCTGTTAATTCAACAGCTTAATATCGGTTCTGGCAATATAGATTTCCCGTATTTACAATATATCTGTAGTTTTTATCTTCGACTTCGATATAATGCTTATCAAGGCGGTTGTTATATCTTTCAATAACGCGTTTTTTCTGCACTTGTGAAAATT
This sequence comes from uncultured Candidatus Melainabacteria bacterium, assembly GCA_934757245.1. GTDB lineage: Bacteria > Cyanobacteriota > Vampirovibrionia > Gastranaerophilales > Gastranaerophilaceae > CAG-196. Next base: position 35,401 of record CAKVLH010000013.1, on the reverse strand, counting down.
CTTGATAAACTCCTTCTGGGAAATAACAATCAACAAGCGTCCATTTAACTTTGCAGGCTTTATTTTGCTTGCCAAAAATTTCATAAGAACCAACACCGTCTTCTTGGTATTTGTGTTTCTCACAAATATCAAGTTTATCCAAAAAATTAAGTTTAGCCTGCAAATCTTTATCGCTTGTTGCGATAAGTGAAAAATTCGCAAATGCATAGCATTTTAGTATAACCAAACAAAGGACAAATGAGATTGTTATTATAAACAATTTTCCATTGTGATTAATAAACATTGCCGTAAACCCAATATGTTCTCAAAACTTTTTTTACATAGTTTTTAGTTTCCGGATAAGGAATTTGTTCTACAAATTCGTCGGTATCATTGTAAATTAATTTCGAGAACCAATTTGTAACAGAGCCGATTCCGCCGTTGTAAGCAGTTATTGCATACAAATCTTTGTTGCCTAAAACCTTCTTCAAGCTGGAATAATATAAACTTCCTGCGGTTATATTTGATGTTTCCACATTCAAGTTTGTAGGAAGATTGTGTTTTGCTACAACTTCATTGTAAGTATCCGGCATGAGCTGCATTAGTCCAACTGCGCCAACAGAGCTTTTTACAAACGGATTAAAATGACTTTCTTCTTTGATAATAGATTCTAAAATAATTGGATTATTATCCCCCTTAACTTTATCAACAACATCATAATAATGCGTTGGATAAACTAATCTCCACCTCAAATCATCAAAAGAAGGTTTTACATTCAATTCTTCCATACCATTTCTCGCAAGAAACGCAGACATTGTATAGTTTCCTTTTTGATAAGCAATCCAACTTTGTATAAATTTATCGTGTTTACATAATTCTTCTACTAAATCATAATCTTTAAGATATGCAAGATTTACCACTAAATTATTATCAAGTGATTTTTTGTACGGAAAAACGACAGGTTTAACATTTAATTCTAAAAATGGATATAAACCATCATCCTTATACAAATTATAATTTGCTCTAAATGCGTAATATGAATCAGGATATGAGTTTATAACTTGTTTATAATAACTGTTTGCATTTTCATAATGCTTAAGTTTGTAAGCTATTTTTCCCATAAAATAAGTAACCGCAGGGCTAGATTTTACATTCGGGAATTTTTTTAGGTGCAAAAAACCGAGTCTTTGCGCGTCCAAGTATTTTTTCTGTAAATACTTAGTCATAAACAAATTGTACAAAGAATCTGCAGAAAATTGCCCGTTAGGGTATTTTTCATAAAGAGTTCTAAAACAAGCTTCTTTAACATTCGATTCAACAACTTCATTACAATTCAGATATGCGATGTAATCTGCACCTGTAGATTTTACGCCAAGTTCTACAAGCTTATTTATACCATCTTTTCTTGTGGTAGCAGCTGCAACATAATTATCGATAACCTCATAAACATCTTCTGTTGCGGTATTTATCGCATGTTCTTTTAAACCTAACTCTGTGTAATAATTTCCTTTTTCTTTATTTCCGAGTTTGTATTCGTTTTTTGCAAAATCTGACCAGCTTTCTGATAGCGTAGTCTTATTTAAAAACAATTTCGATTTTTCGAATTCGCCATTCGCGTAATAACCTTTAGCAATCAGTAAATTATCGTAATTAGAAAGTGGTCTGTTAAGTTTAACTATTTCTTCAATGGATTTTAATGCAAAGCGTCCGTCTGGAGCTTTTTCTAAATAATTTTTAAAATGATTAAGTGCTTTATCTTGAGATTTCGCTAGCCTTTTTGGACTTTTGGGCGGATTAGCGATTTCTATCATTCCAAGATAGTATTCAGAAGCTATTGCATAATCGCTTGTCGGGTATTTTTTGATAATTTTTTTGAAATGAGCTTTTGCATCCTTGTCGTTACTTTCATACATCAAATTCGCCATATTGTATTCACTTATTGGCGCAATTGATGATTTTGAACCGTTGCGAACAATTCGATTATATTTTTTTATGGCTAGTTCTTTTTTGCCCATATTAGTGGCACATCTTGCTTGCCTAAAAAGGGCAGAAGGTTTTAATGTCGAACCGCTCGGAACTTTGCCAAACTCTTGATACGCTTTTTCATAATCACTTGCTTTATAATCTTCCAGTGCTACAGAATAGTTCTCAACGCCCCTGACTTCCGATGATGTGTGATTGTATACAAAATATCCGATTGTAAATAGAGCTAAGAAAACCACTATATACAAATCATACTTTTTTCTTCTTCTCATTCAAATTTATCCCAACTAATAATTAAACTCTTTCCCAAAACAAAAGACCAAGGTCTTTTCTAATACTTATATTTTAATATAGAAACATGCAAAAACAAAATTCTGTAATAAAAAATTACATTTTATCTAGCGAAATATTTGTGTTGGATGATTTATCGAGCTTAAAAATTCAAAAAAATAAAAAGAATGCACAAAATTTAAGCACAATAAAAAAGGATGGTATAAAAACCATCCTTCATTAAATCTATTATTTTGTTAAATCTTATTGAAAGTTTGAAATATTATGAACTCTCAATGCGAAATAAGGTGTGTTCTTTCCTTTTTCTTTTAAGAATAATACGAATGTATCATCAAAATTAAACATTCTAGGTTCTTTTTCAGGTTCCAATGACATTTTCATAATTGTCAAAGCAGCTTCACTTTTTAATTTAACACCTGTATTATCCATTTCAAACTTTATAGTTTCCATTGCATCATCAATTACAAGATTAGTTCCTTTTATTCTCTTTCCGCAAACTTCATCAAAAGATTTTTCTTCAAAGAATTTTAAGTTTGGAACTCTTAGCTCATCAACTTTGTTAAATTCGCTTTCACCTTCATAAGCAGCTTGTTTCTTTAGCATGTCTGAATAAATATAGTTAAAAGCTTTGGTTGTCGGAGTTTTGTATAAAAATACTTCATCTTTACCGACTGTATCTAATTTAACAGCAAAATCAGAAGGGTTGTTGTAGAACAAAACGCTTACAGCTTTGTCTAAGCTTTCATCAGACTGATTGTTTATACCAAAGAATTCAGCTTGTTCGCCTCTAAAATCAGATTTACCAAGTTTATCAAAAATTGTTGCGAATTGAAAATCTTTTTTCAACATAGCGTAAACAATAAATCTGTCTTTAGACGGAGTTAAATCCAATTTATCCAACAAATCGCTAGATTCATGGAATTTTCTCTTGATAGCCTTTGCTATTGTTTTCTTTGTGTTTTTCTTAATTTTGCCAATATAACGATAATAGCAGTTTTCACTTAATTCGTTAACCGTAAACTCTTGTTTATTTAATTCGTTTACAATTGCTGGCGTTCCTTCCGGAAATTTTACCGGTGTATGAACGATTTTGTCTATAAAGTCGTTCCATACAATTTGGAATGTTCCGACCCAAACTCGATCTTGTACGTTTGTTTTACTCTGCATTGTAGGTAAAACATCAATGTTAGCGGCATTTGCCTGTCCGAACAACAAAAGTGTTGTTAATAAAGATATAATTAATTTTTTCATAGCAAGTTTATTTTAGCAGGAAAAATCAATTCGGACAAGTAGCAAAACATCTTTGTTACAATCGAAAAAGTAGTGTGCGCATACCTGCACACCAAAATTTGTAAAAATCTTAACATATTCTTATATACATAGAGTTTTCTTCATGTTACTCTAGTATTACTGAAAAAGAAAATTTAAAGAGCGTATTACTTATTTAAAAAAGGAGAAACTAATGACTCAAAAAAGAGTATGGCTGTTCCGTGAAGGTAATGCAGATATGCGCAACCTATTAGGCGGTAAAGGTGCTAACCTTGCTGAAATGACAAACTTAGGTTTGCCTGTACCACCGGGACTTACTATCACAACTGAAACTTGTATGGATTACATTAATAACGGTAATAAAATGCCAGAAGGTCTTATGGATGACGTTAAAAAGGCTTTGGCAGATGTTGAAACTCAAACTGGCAAAAAGTTTGGCGATTCAACTAACCCACTTTTAGTTTCTGTTCGTTCAGGTGCAAGAGTTTCTATGCCAGGTATGATGGAAACTATCTTGAACTTAGGTTTAAACGATGAAACAGTAGAAGCTATGATTAAATTAACTAACAATCCTAGATTCTGCTATGATTCATACAGAAGATTTTTAACAATGTTCGGTTCTGTAGCTTGGGAAATGGACAGACAAAAATATTTTGAATCAGAAGTTGAAAAAGTTAAGGAAAGAGAAGGCGTTAAGTCTGATACAGAAATTTCTGCAGAAGGCTGGAAATCTCTTATTCCTGTTTATAAAAACGTTATCAAAGAAGTTACAGGCAAGGATTTTCCTCAAGATCCGTATGTACAACTTCAAGAAGCAATTGAAGCTGTATTCCGTTCTTGGAACATTCCTCGTGCAGTAGCTTACAGAAACATGAACAAAATCGACCACAACTTTGGTACTGCTGTTAACGTTCAAACAATGGTATTCGGTAACATGGGCGACGATTGTGCAACAGGTGTTTCATTCACTCGTAACCCTGCAACAGGTGAAAACAAATTCTACGGCGAATACTTGACAAACGCTCAAGGCGAAGACGTTGTAGCAGGTATCAGAACTCCAAAACCTATTTGCGAATTGGAAACTGAAATGCCTGACTTGTACAGACAATACGTTGATATCGCTAAAAAACTTGAACTTGGTTACAAAGATGTTCAAGATATGGAATTCACAATCGAAAAAGGTAAATTATACATCCTTCAAACTCGTAACGGTAAAAGAACTGCTGCTGCAGCTGTAAAAATTGCCGTTGATATGTGCAAAGAAGGCATTATCTCTAAAGAACGTGCAATCCAATTGGTTGACCCTTATTCAGTAAACCAAATCTTGCTTCCTTGCTTCGATGCTAAAGCTATGGAAGAAGCAACAAAGATTGCTCACGGTGTAAACGCATCTCCAGGTGCAGCTGTCGGTAAAATCGTATTTGATACAGAAGAAGCTGCTCAAAGAGGCGAAGCCGGTGAAAAAGTTATCTTAGTTCGTGTAGAAACTTGCCCAGACGATATTCACGGTATGGCTGTTGCTCAAGGTGTTTTAACACTAAGAGGCGGTGCTACTTCTCACGCAGCTGTAGTTGCTAAAGGTATGGGTAAACCTTGCGTTTCTGGTTGCGAAGATATGAAAATCGACCTTGCTAACGAAACATTGACTGGTGCTGACGGTACTGTTTACCACAAAGATGAAGTAATTTCTCTTGACGGTGGAAAAGGTGTTGTTATGGCTGGTGCTGTTAAATTAGTTGATGCTAAGATTGATGACAACTGGAATACATTCTTCAACTGGGTTGATGAAATCAGAGAAATCCACGTAGAAGCTAACGCTGATACTCCAAAAGATATCGAAAACGCTTTAAAATTCGGCGCTGAAGGTGTTGGTCTTTGCAGAACAGAACACATGTTTATGGATCCTGACAGACTTCCTTGGGTTCAAAAAATGATTATTGCAGGTACTCCGGAAGCTAGACGTGAAGCTTTAGACAAATTATTGCCAATGCAATATTCTGACTTCTATGCTATGTTCAAAGCTATCGGTGATAAGCCAATGACAGTAAGACTTCTTGACCCACCTCTTCACGAATTCTTACCTTCTAAGGAAGAATTGATTAAGGAAGTTGCAACGCTTAAAGCTCTAAATCAAGATGCGACTGAAAAAGAAGAACTTTTACATATCGTAGAAGGACTTTCTGAATCTAACCCTATGATGGGCTTGAGAGGTTGTAGACTTGGTTTAACTTACCCTGAAATTAATGAAATGCAAGTAAGAGCAATTTTTGAAGCAGCTTGCGACGTTAAAAAAGAAGGTGTTGACGTTAAACCTTGGGTTATGATTCCTCTAATCGGTCATGTAAACGAATTAAGAGTAGCAAAAGAAATCTTGGAAAAAGTTGCTGAAATCGTTATGCTTGAAAAAGGCATTAAGGTTGAATACAAGTTCGGCACAATGATTGAAATTCCTCGTGCAGCACTTACAGCTGATGAAATTGCTGAATACGCAGAATTCTTCTCATTCGGTACAAACGACTTGACTCAAATGACATTTGGCTATTCAAGAGATGACGCAGAAGGAAAATTCTTGAACAGATATGTTGATCAAAAAATCCTTCCAGCTAATCCGTTTGCAACACTAGACCAAAAAGGCGTTGGACAATTAATCGAAATGTCTATGAAATTAGGTCATAAGGTTAATTCTAAACTTGTTGGCGGTGTTTGTGGTGAACACGGTGGCGATCCTGATTCAGTTAAATTCTGTCATAGAATTGGCTTGAACTACGTTTCTTGCTCACCATTCAGAATTCCACAAGCTAAATTGGCTGCAGCTCAAGCTGTTGTTGAAAGCAAGTAGGATTATCTTATAGAATTTAAAAAGCGACGTGCCTACGGCACGCCGCTTTTTTTATATTAATGGTGCAAAAAATTGCACCCTACATTTGTGCACACATCCCTCTCCATGGGGGAGGGATGAATTTCAAGTTGAGCTGTGCGAAACTTAGAAATTCGGGTGGGGGCTTATTGAAATGTAGGGTGCAATTTTTTGCACCATTAACTTATTCATCTCTATCTTCGTGAGGATTAATCGGTTGCGGTTTTGTCATTACGCTAATTATACTTAATGCAACCATAATCAAAATTAGAACTGCGATATAGATAAAATAATTTTTTAATGTTCCTGTAAAATATGTCGCAACTGCACCACCAACAATAGCAATAGAAGTCAAAATTGCAACAGTTTTCTTCTGAGAAAAGCCTGCTTTTAAAAGCTTATGGTGAATGTGCTCAGCATCAGCCACAAATGGAGATTTGCCTTTCATAATTCTTCGTAAGCTTGAATAAGTAATATCCATAATCGGAACAGCTAATACTAAGAATGGCAATAATACCGCTAAAGCCGCACCTTTCATTACGCCGGCAATTGAAAGAGTCGCAAGCAAAAATCCGGAAAATAATGCGCCGGAATCGCCCATGAAAATTTTTGCAGGATTAAAGTTGAATGTAAGAAATGCAAGCATTGAACCTGCTAAAATAAACGCGATTAGCGCAGTAATTGGTTGAGCCGGAGTGATTGCAACCGCAATTAAAGCTAAAGTAATTGAGCTAACTGTGATAACAGAACCTGCAAGCCCGTCTACGCCGTCAATAAAGTTTACTGCATTTGAAATTCCTACAATCCAAAGAAGTGTTATCGGATATGAGAAAATTCCCAAATGTATTACACCACCGAACGGATTAAATATCGTATCAATCTGAACGCCAAGTAAATAAACTATCGTAGCGATTGATAATTGAATTACTAATTTGAATTTTGCATCAAGATTATAAACATCATCAACAAGTCCTAATAAGAACATTAATGAACCGCCTAATAGAATGCCGGAAAGTAAGCTTCCGTAAGGATAATAGCTTAGCAAGACCAAGAAAAGAAACGTTAGCATTGCACTTGACCAAATTGCAATACCGCCCAATCTTGATATTGGAACTTTATGGATTTTTCTTGCATTTGGTAAATCTACCAAACCTTCTTTTTGAGAAAACTCTATAACGAAAGGAACAATGAAAACTCCAATTAAATATGAAATAAATGCTCCTATAATATGTGCTTGCGTAAGTTTAATAATCATGACTTCCCTTTATTTTTTTCTTTTATTATACCAAAGAAATTTAAAAGGGGGAATTTCTATATCGTTTTTCGTGCTAAAATATTTATATGAAGTATAAATGGCTTAATAAACAAAATAACGAAGAGTTGATTATATTTTTTAACGGTTGGGGCATGGATGAAAGTGTTGTAAATTACTTAAATCCGGAAAATTATGATATTATCATGCTCTATGATTACAATAATCTTGAATTTGATTGGAGTATTATTTCAAACTATTCTAAAAAACATATTGTTGCATGGTCAATGGGGGTGATGTGTGCAACTCTATTTAATTTGGATGTAGTAAGTGCTACAGCCATTAACGGAACACTAAAACCTATTGATAACGAGTTTGGCATTCCAAATAGAATCTACGATTTAACAGTAAGAGGCTTTAATTTAAAAGGTAGAGAGCGTTTTATAAATAGCATGTTCGATAAGCCTGATGATTTGCCGATTGTAAATCGTGAATTTGAAGAACAAAAATCTGAACTCTCAGCATTAAAGAATTATCAAGCCAATATGGATTTTAAATACGACAAAATTTTTATCAGTGATAATGACAAAATTATTCCTACAAAAAATCAAGAAGCTTTTTGGGGTAAAAAGTCAAATTTGCATAGCGGTCATTGCCCATTTAAATTATTCAAGAATTGGAGCGAATTTTTATGAATAAAGATTTGATTCAAAAAAGATTTGCGAAAAATTTAGATACATATAATGACAACGCAAAAATTCAAAAACGCATGGCAGAAAGGCTTTTGTCGTTTTTAGATAAAAAAGAATTCTCATCAATTCTTGAAATCGGTTGTGGAACCGGTTTTTTAACTTCTTTACTGAATAAAAATTTTAAATTTGAAAAGTATACAGCAAACGATATTGTACCTGATTGCGAAAAATATATAAAAGAAATAAATCCAAATATTGATTTTATTGCAGATGATATTGAACTTGCAGTAAAGAACAGCGATAAAAAATATGATTTAATTATTTCTAACGCAGCTTTTCAATGGGTTGAGAATCTAGAAAGTTTTATTAATTTATTAGTGTCAAAATTAAATACAGGTGGAATTCTTTTGTTTTCAACCTTTGGCCCGGAAAACTTTAGAGAAGTGAATTTCGTACTCGGTAAAACTTTGCCATATTATTCGGTTAATGAGTTAGATGAAATGCTGAAAAATTATGACAAAAAAATTGAGCAGGAAATGCATGTTATGGCGTTTCAAACACCAAAAGACATCCTAAAACACATTAAATCAACAGGAGTTAATGCTCTTGAAATGGTTTCTTGGACAAAATCTGATATGCAAAAGTTTGAAAACGGTTATAACAATTTTTGCTCAAAATTCCCAACACTAACTTATCATCCTATTTATGTTTTGTTGAAACATACTAATTAAACTTACTATTGTAAAATCTCTAAAAATTATATATAATATCTATATTAGTGTTTAACTAGAGTTCACAAAAGAAGGAGAGAGTTATGTTGAAAAAACAAGCCTTGTCATTGTTTGCAGCATTGCTAACAATGATTACGCCGGCATTTGCCGGAGAAGCTTCTCTTGTAGTTCCAAATATCAGACTTGAAAACCCTCAAAGCTATACGCTTTTGCTTATTGGCTTAGGGGTTTCAATTTTTGGTGTGCTTTTTGGGCTATGGATGTTCAGAGAAGTTAAAAAAGTTGATGTTCATCAAGCAATGAACGCCGTTGGTAACACAATTTTTGAAACGTGTAAGACTTATCTTGTTCAGCAAGGTAAATTCCTTTTAGCGCTAGAAGTGCTAATTGGTTTATGTATTGCTTTTTATTTTTGGTATCTTCAAGCAATGCCACTTAAATCAGTATTAATCATTTTAGGTTGGTCTGTTTTAGGTATTTTAGGTTCATATTTGGTAGCTTGGTTTGGTATCAGAATGAATACTTTAGCAAACTCAAGAACTGCATTTACCGCTTTAAAAGGCAAACCGCTAAATATTTTAAACATTCCGCTTCAAGCAGGTATGAGCATTGGTGTTTTGCTTGTATCAATAGAATTAATCATGATGCTTGTAATTCTATTATTTGTTCCGGGTGAACTTGCGGGCGCTTGCTTTATTGGTTTTGCAATCGGTGAATCTCTTGGTGCATCTGCACTTCGTGTAGCAGGTGGTATTTTTACAAAAATTGCCGATATTGGTTCTGACTTGATGAAAATTCAATTCGGTATTAAAGAAGACGACCCTCGTAACCCTGGTGTAATCGCAGATTGTACCGGTGATAACGCAGGCGACTCAATAGGGCCTACTGCTGACGGATTTGAAACATACGGTGTAACAGGCGTTGCTCTTGTAAGCTTCATTTTGTTAGGCGTATTTAAAGATTATCAAGTTCAATTATTGGCTTGGATTTTTACAATGAGATTTTTAATGATTATTACATCAGTAATCGCTTATGCTTTCAATAATTTCTTAACAAAAGCTTTTATGGCAAACGTTAAGAAATTCGATTTTGAAGCTCCTCTAACAAGTCTTGTTTGGATAACTTCAATTTTATCAATCATTATGACATTTGGTGTAAGTAATTATTTACTAAAAGATATGGGTGAAAACTTATGGTTAGTTCTATCTATCATAATTTCTTGCGGTACTTTGGGTGCAGCTCTTATTCCGGAAGCAACTAAAGTATTTACAAGTCCTAAAGCTAAACACACCCATGAAGTTGTTGTAGCGTCTAAAGAAGGTGGCGCTTCACTTACAATCCTATCAGGCATAGTTTCAGGAAACTTCTCAGGTTTCTGGATTGGTGCAATCGTAGTATTGTTAATGGGATTAGCTTATTTTGCAAGCCAATACATTCCAAACGATGTAATGATTTATCCGTCAGTATTCGCGTTTGGTCTTGTAGCGTTCGGCTTCTTAGGAATGGGGCCTGTTACAATCGCGGTTGACAGTTACGGTCCTGTAACTGATAACGCTCAATCAGTTTATGAATTATCTTTAATAGAAGAAATTCCGAATGTTGCTGAAGGCATAGAAAAATACTACGGTTTCAAACCTGATTTTGAAAATGCTAAAAAATATTTGGAAGAAAATGATGGTGCAGGTAACACATTTAAAGCAACTTCTAAACCTGTTCTTATAGGTACAGCTGTAGTTGGTGCTACAACAATGATTTTCTCATTGATTCTTGTAATCAAAGAAACTCTAGGTATACAGCCTGAAATGATTTTGAACTTGTTAAATCCTTACACATTGCTTGGGTTTATTGCCGGTGGTGCTGTAATTTATTGGTTCTCAGGTGCTTCTATGCAAGCTGTTACAACAGGTGCTTATTCTGCAACAGAATATATTAAAGACAATATCAAATTAGGCGAAGCTGATGATAAATGCGCAAATCTTTCTAACTCAAAAGAAGTTGTTAAGATTTGTACTCAATACGCTCAAAAAGGTATGTATAATATCTTTATTGCATTGTTCGGTTTTGCGCTTGCTCTAGCTTGCTTGTCTGCGCCGGTTGGTGATGATTCAGCACCTGTTTCATTCTTTGTAAGCTACTTGATTGCAATCGCTGTATTCGGCTTATTCCAAGCTGTATTTATGGCAAACGCAGGCGGATGCTGGGATAACGCAAAGAAAATAGTTGAAGTTGATATGGCAGAAAAAGGTACTGACTTACACGCAGCAACAGTTGTTGGGGATACGGTTGGCGACCCGTTCAAAGATACTTCATCAGTTGCGATGAACCCAATTATCAAGTTCACAACTTTGTTTGGTTTGTTAGCAATGGAAATTGCAATTAACCCAACATTCAAAGAACACGCTAAATTAGCCGGTGCTGTGATTTTGATAGTTGCACTTGTATTTGTTGTTCGTTCATTCTATGCAATGAGAATTCCAAGTAAGAAAGAACAATAAACCAAAATTTTAGGTGAGAATATGCAAATATTCTCACCTAATTTTTTATTAACAAATAAAAAATGTCGTGTGAAATTTTTTCACACGACATTTTAAATAAAACTTAAAAACTATTTTACAAGTTCTTTAAAGCTTTTACCTGCTGAGAAAGCTGGAACTGTCTTAGCAGCAATTTTCAATTCTTTACCAGTTTGAGGGTTTCTACCTACTCTAGCAGCTCTCTTACGAGCTTCCCAAGTACCAAAACCAACTAAAGTAACTTTTTTGCCTTTAGCAACTGTTTTTTGAATAATTTCTAATGTAGCAGAAAGTACATCTGAAGAAACTTTTTGAGAAAGTTTAGTCTTCTTTGAAATTTCTTTTACTAATTCTTCTTTGTTCATGATAAATCTCCTATACACTCTTACTCTCTTATACGCTTGAACACTAGGTTCTACGTATTTCATACATCCTATTATACACTTTGTGTTAAATTTTGCAAGGGGTAAAACCATGCTTTTTGCTAAATTTTACAATATTGCTACATTTTGAGCTTTTTTGTAACGAAACTTAATAAAACTTTACATTTTGATTTATTGGGCTATAATTATCTTGTAGTGTTAAGAAAGGAGAATTTTTATGTGGCAAAAAGATATTGATATTAATGAAGTTCGTGAAATTAGAACAAGAACTTCTGTATTTTTTGGTTGTGGCGCTATTAACAAAATCGACGACATAGCAAAAGATTTTAAATCAAAAGGTTTAGATAAGGTTATTGTAATGAGCGGTAAAAACGCTTATAAAGCAACTGGTGCTTGGGCTGTTGTTGAAAAAGCTTTACAAGAAAACGGTATTGCTTATGTAAACTATGATGGTGTAACTCCAAACCCAACTACTACAGCAGTAAACGAAGCTGCTAAAATTGCAAAAGATTTTGGCGCAAAAGCTGTTATCGCAATTGGTGGCGGTTCTCCAACAGATGCCGGTAAATCTGTTGCAATCTTGTTAAAATATCCTGATAAGAATGCAAATGATATTTATGAATTCAAATTTACTCCGGAAGTTGCTGCTCCAATCGTTGCAATAAATTTGACACATGGAACAGGTACTGAAACAAACAGATTTGCAGTTGTTACAATTCCTGAAAAAGATTACAAACCTGCAATTGCGTATGATTGCATTTATCCGACTTATGCAATTGACGATCCTGCATTGATGGTAAAATTATCACCAAAACAAACTAGATTTGTTTCTATTGATGCTGTTAACCACGTAATTGAAGCTGCGACATCAACTGTTGCATCTCCTTATGCAATCACTTTAGCAAGAGAAGTTGTAACTCTTGTTTCTAAATATTTGCCAAAAGCTATTGAAAATCCGGAAGATTTAGAAGCCAGATATTTCTTGGCTTATGCCGCTATGATGGGCGGTGTATGCTTCGATAACGGCTTGTTACACTATACTCATGCTCTAGAGCATCCATTGAGTGCTGTTAAACACGATTTATCACATGGCTTAGGTTTAGCAATGCTTCTTCCTGCTGTAGTTAAGAATATTTTTGCAGCAAAGGCTGAAACTTTGAAATACATCTTAGAACCAGTAGTTGGCAAAGTTGAAACAGCTGACGAAGCATCTAAAGGTATTTATGAATGGTTAAAATCAGTAGGTGTTCCTAATAAATTGAAAGATGAAGGATTTACAGAAGCTGATGTTCCAAATCTTGTAAATTTGGCATTCACAACACCTTCTCTTGACGGTTTGTTAGCAATTGCTCCAACAAAGGCAACAAAAGAAGCCGTAGAAGAAATTTATAGAAGTTCTTTATAGAAATTATAAATAACTAATTTGAAAGGGATTGGACAAAAGTCCAATCCTTTTTTATGCAAAAAAAAAGGAATTCGATTAGAATTCCTATGGTTGTTTTTCTTTTTAAATTTTTACTCTGTCTCAATTTTCTCGTGTTTTTTCCTATTTAATCCTTAATTCCCTTAGGGGGATTATAAATCCCCGTTCCGCCCCTAATCTAGTAGTGCCTCTAAAATCCTAGCATTCTTGTCTGCTAAAGTATTTTGACGAACTTGTGATCTTGTGATGTAGCTTCTAAGCGCTTCACGGATAAGCTCAGAACGTGATCTGCTCTCATTTTCAGCTACTTCGTCGATTTTGCCTAAAAAGCTTTCAGGCATTGAAATTAAAACTCTTGCCATAATTGGTACTCCTTTTATTATCCTTTTGTATACTTTATTTACTGATTACATATATATAAAGTATTTCGGTTTTAAAAAATTGCTTTTTTTCTCTTCTTTTGTGAAGTTTTGTAAAGTTAATTTTTTTACTTGGAAAGAGTTATGACATTTTGAGTTATTTTAAATACTTTTAGTGCAAATCAGTATAATTACAAATATCTTTTCTATAATGCTTGCCTTTAAAGTCTATATCTTCAGCTTCTTGATACATTTTTTTAACAGCTTTTGATGCAGTTGTGCCGGAAGAAGTTAAAACTACGACAGAACCGTAATTAGCTTCGAATTCCAGATATTTATTCTTATTTACACTCGGATAGAATGTTAAAGATGTTTCTTCTTCTAAATTATCAATGCCAATAATAGCATTTTCTACATTCTCTTTATTTTTACAAGTCAAAACAAGGGATGCAGAGTATTTGTCAAAAAGATTAATTCCGTCTACTTCATCGCTAAAAGAGCCTATAACGCAAGAATTAAACAATTCAAACAAATCTTCATCCAGTATGTCTAAAACAGCTTGAGCATCGCAATCTTGCATAAATGATTGCCAACCGAGAATAAACATTCTACCATCATCTGTCAAAACGCCATTAACACCTAAAATTCCCAAATAAGGATTGCCTTCAATTTCACAATAATCAAGCGTAGGATAAATTACATTGTCCATTAAATAATATTCTTGCTCAATTGAAAGCTTATAGTTAGGAGCGCAAGCACCCATTCCGCTTGTCAATTGTCCACCGTTGCCTTCAAGGGAATGTTTATAAGTAATTGAAGAACCAATAGGCAGAGCTTTATACCCGTCTGTGATTGTATAAAATGAAAACGGAGTGCCATAAATATAATCTTCGACTATTATTCGTTTGTTTTTTTCTATAAAACTAGATTCCACAAGCGTTTTTGCAGTTTGATATGATGTAAAAATTGCGGCGCTATTATTGTCATCTGTTTTTAGCACAAAAGGATTTTTTAAGTTTTTAATATAATCCAAAACCATGTTTTGTTTTTCAAAAATACCGAATTTCGGAGTCGGAATTCTTAATTTATACAAAACTTTTTTAGCTAAAGCTTTGTCAAATACAAGTTTTGCAGCATTTCTTTGCGGTGCAAAAATAGCTTGATTATTTTTATTAAACAATTCTACAATGTCTGATTTTAGAGCTGTAATTGAAACTGGAATTGTCAAATCAATGCCGTTTTCCATAACGAATTCCAATAATTCGCTGGATTTATCTTCTCTTATATCAATACAAGTTGCAAACTCTTTTATCGTATCGCTTGAAGGCGTTACGTAAACTTCATGCTTTAATGATAATTTTTTTGCTAGTGCGTATTCTTTTGCGCTATTTCCAATAATTAAAATTTTCTTTTTCATAAAAATAATTATATCAATTAAGAAGGTAACTCGTCAATAAATTTCGTTACCTGTTTTTTTAATTCATCCAAATTAGAATTGTTATAAATTACATAATCTGATTTTACAATCTTATCTTCCTGCGCCATTTGAGAGTTCATTCGCGCTAGTGCTTGCTCTTTTGTGAAGTTATTTCTTTTCATCAAGTGTTCTAGGCGGATATCGTCATTGCATTGAACAAATAAAACTTTATCAAACAATTTGTCAAAACCGGTTTCAAAAAGAAGTGGAATTGAAACAAACACTACAGGGGTTGTTATTTTAGTAAAAATATTTAGAATTTCATCCTTAACTTTAGGATGTATAAAACTCTCAAGCTCTTTTCGCGCAATCGGGTCATTAAAAACTTTTTCACCTAACGCACGTCTATCAACATTACCTAAAAATTTGTGCGCAATTTTATCAGCGTCATAAACGGGATAATTCTCCGAAATTATTTTCTCTACTTCTGATTTTCCGGCTGCAATATTACCCGTTATTGCTATTTTTAGCATATTCCCTCTTGATTTTTGCTATATATGTTTTTAATTCTTTAACTTGTTTTGGTTTAATTGGTTTAACCTGCCCTTTTTTTAAACCTTCGATTGTTAAAGTAGCATGTTGAATTCTTTTTAAGCTTTCAACTTCATAGCCTAATTTTGCAAACATCTTACGAATTTGTCTGTTTATTCCTTGATACAAAACCACTTGAATCATCGAAGATTTGTTTTTTAATTCAATCGGCAATGTTTCTGCGTAAGCCGTTTTCTTTTCACCGGAATCAGTTTCAATTTCAATTCCGTTAAACATTTTTTCTGCATCTTCTGGTGTAAATTTACCGTTAATAGAAACTATGTAAACCTTCGGAACTTTAATTGAAGGATGAGTCATTTCATTAATAAATTCACCGTCATTTGTCAAAATAATAAGTCCTGTAGACTCTTTATCTAGTCTTCCGACAGGTTTTAGATGTCTCAATTCCGGTGGAATAACATCATAAATAGTTTTTCGACCTTTTTCATCTTCAGAAGTTGTAATATAACCGGCCGGTTTATAAAATTTGTAATATTCCAATTTTTGCGGTTTTACTAACTTGTTATCAATATAAACGCGGTCTTTTTCACGCACGTAAAAACCAAGTTCTTCTATCGGTCTATCGTTTACGCGTACGCGACCTTCTAAAATAAGTTCATCGGCTTTTCTTCTGGAACAAAAACCGGTTGATGCTATATATTTATTTAATCTTGGCATTTTTGACCTTCTGAGAAACAGTCTAAGCTATTGGTTCTTCTACTTTTAATGCGTTTGTAATAGCTTCCGGCATTTTTCTATAAAGAGAGCCGTCATTGTGTATAGCTACAACTTCAAATTCAGCTTTAATAAATAATTTACCGTTTTCTTTGTTACGAATAGTTTGCGCAAAAGTCAATCTTATAGGTGAAATGTCTTTAATCCAAGTTTCAACAACTACAACATCATTTAATCGCGCAGAAGATTTGTAGCGAACATTCATATTTGTAACAGGCATTGCAATATCCATTTTTTCTAAATTGATAAGATTAAGTCCTGCTTGTTCGCATAATTCTACTCGTCCCATTTCCATCCAACGAAGATAGGAGCCGTGCCATACTACGCCATAAGCGTCTGTGTCTGAATAATAAACTTTGTGTTCTAAATAATTTTTCATAAATCTATCTTACCATGATATAATCTGTTTGTACATTTAATTTTTAGGAGCAGAACTTATGAAATTTTTACACACAATGGTAAGAGTTAGAGATATCGAAAAATCTTTGGCTTTCTATACTGATGTTTTGAACATGAAACTAGACCATAAAAAACGTTTAGAAGATTGTTGGTTGTATTTTTTAACGGATGAAGAAAATACTTGCCAAATTGAATTGACTTATAACGATGAAACTCCAGAAAGCGGTTATGAGTTAGGAAGTGGTTTTGGGCATTTTGCATTTTCTGTTGACTCATTAGATGAATTTACGGAAAAAATTAATAAATTAGGATATTCTTATCTTTATCCGCCATTTGATTTGAACGGCAAAGGTTCTAAAATCGCTTTTATTAATGATCCTGACGGCTATGAAATTGAACTTATTGAAGAAGTTAATTGGTAATATTTCTTAACAATTTTTCTTTAAAAAGGCAATTTTCTCAAACTTTTTGACTTTATATATATGTAAGGTTAAGAATAAGGTTAGGAGGCAATTATGAATATTGCAGTAAGAAAATTGGCTATGCTTGAAAAAAGTATTTTGGAAAAAGAAGAGGCCGCCAAACTTGACGGTTACGTATCATCTCCAATTGATCCTATTTTTAAGGAAAAAGTTGTACAATTAATGGACAAAATTAGAGTTCTTTGACAGACGCTAGTCTAGCAAGCTCTCTAAAATCAGCATTTTTATTTATTAATTCGTTAAACTCTGAGATATCGACTATCTCGGAGTTTTTCATAAATGCGATTCTATCTGCATTCTTAATTGTTGAAAGTCTGTGAGCAATTGCGATAATTGTTTTGTTGCCTTTTAATGACATAAGAACAGAACAAATTTCATCTTCGGTTTTTAAATCTAGTGAAGATGTTGCCTCGTCTAATATTAAAATATCCGGATTTGAATACATAGCTCTTGCGATTGCAAGTCGCTGTTTTTGTCCTTGCGAAAAACCGCTTGAATCAACAAACGGATTGGCATTGATTCCATCTTTGTAATTTTCTATTATGAAATCATATAATTGAGCTTTCTTTAGTGCATCAATTACACGCTCGTCTTGAATTTCAGAACAGCCATAAGCAACATTTTCCTTAATAGAAGCGTTTATTAAAGAAACTTCTTGAGGAATGTAGCCAATCTTTAATGGATTTTTCTGTATATTTCCGTCAATAAAGATTTCTCCGGAGTTTGGCGTTAAAAGTCTTGCTATGATATCAACAAGTGTAGTTTTTCCGGCTCCGGAAAGTCCTGCAATTCCTATGAATTCACCTTTATGAATAGTAAGGTTTATGTTTTTAAGGATTGGTTTATCTTTTTCGTATTCAAAACTAATATTTTTTAATTCTAAACTTGTGTTGAAAATTGCAAATTCAGGACTTTTAGGCTCTTTTGTGTTTTTGATGTCCAAATCTTTGCAAATAATCAAAAGCTCGTTTACAATTGGCATTGTAGAATTAACACCGTTCAAATTAACTTGAATTCTTGATATTGTCGGAGCCAGTCTGAATATGGCAGATACGATTATTGCAAATGACGCTATAAGTTTGTCCGGTTCGGTATAATTTTGATAAGAAATTACAGCTAATAATATGAATAATAGAAGAATAATAAATGGTTCAGTTACATAAGGCGGAATTGAATTCAAGAATGAAGTTTCAATGCAAATTTTGTAGAATTGCGTGATTGCGTTTAGGTAATTTTCAAAAAAGTATTTTTCGTTGTTAGAAATTTTTACATTTTTAATACTTAATAGAACATCATTTGATTTTTGGTTATATGTAGCAGAAGCTTCGCTTGCTTTTTGGGCTATTTTTGAAAGTTTAGGCTTGAAGTAACTGTTTTGAATGTAAATTAAAATTGTTGCAAATCCCAATGTTATTAACATGGCGATTGGAAATTTTATAATCAAAAGTAGTGAAATTAAGCCGAATATAAAGAAATTTACATTAAGATTTAGAAGCCTTAGAATGAAGTTATTTATAGTATTTGGAATTAAATATCCAAGAATGTTAACCTTTTTGGCTAACGAAATTTTTGCACTGACTTGATATGGTGATGTTAGAAAATATTTTATGAAGGCAATGTTTGCTTCTTTCTCTACTTCTTTTGTGAATTTAGATTGAAGGTAGGTGTAAAAAATCATTAATGCGTTTTTTGCTAAGAAAAGCCCAACAATCAATGTCCCAATCAATAAAGGGGAGTGCCAAATATCTGTGGGTTTGTTTTCTAAAAGCTTTATAACAAATGGATAAGTTAGTGCAACGCCGGCAAGTTCGAGTATTCCGACAAGAAACGAAAACGCGGAATAACTAATGAATGATTTTTTATTTTTATTAAAGTAGAAAAAAAACTTTTTGCAAGAACTAAGTATCATAGATTTATCATACATAAAAAATAAAATAATCGTAGAGGGGTTAATTGGTGAAAAATTTGTAACATGTAACACAATATACATTGTATTACATGTTAGTGTTCCATATTGCATAAAATTTGTGCAGTATAATATAAATTTTCTTGTACTAAATTAACTCAATCGATTAATACAGTATTCACCTCATCCTAGCCTTCTCATGCAAGGAGAGGGAATGATCAAAAGTCGTTCTTAAAAATTAATATTGTAAATAGTTCACTATGTGTGGTAAAATACAACACATAGTGAAGATATATTATAAAGCGACATACACATATAAAATATTCAGAATGTTTTTGAGTGAATTTGATAATTTTGTATCAACACTTGGAAACATTGCGCTTTTTGGTTTAGAGTTTTTCAAAGGACTAAAATCGTTTCCAACAACTTTAAAAGCTATTATTGAGCAATCTGCTCGTTTTGGCGTGTCTTCACTTCCTATAACTTTGTCAATTGTTGGCATGACATCAATCATTATTGCAATGCAGGTTGCAGGAGAAATGGTTAAACAAGGTGCAGGTAATTATGTTGGAATGCTTGTTGCAATTCTTATGGTTAGAGAAGAAGGAGTTATTATGGCTGGTTTTGCGATAATTTCTATGATAGGTTCTTCCATGGCTTCTGAAATTGCTACAATGAAAGTTACCGAACAGATTGATGCAATACGAGTTTTAAAGGTAAACCCCGTTCATTATCTATTCACACCAAGAATTATTGCTGGTACTTTAATGATGCCTTTGGTAGTTATTGTTGCTTCGGTTTTTGGTGTATTAGGCGGAGCAGTTGCTTCAAACTTAGCATCAGGGTTAACTTACAAAGCTTATTTTGACTCAGTTTGGTTCGGATTAAATATGCACGACTTAAACGTATGTTTGCTAAAATCAATATCATTTGGTTTTGTAATTACATTAATAAGTTGTTCATGCGGAATGGAAGCGCGAGATGGAGCAAAAGGAGTTGGTATTGCGACAACAAAAGCGGTCGTTTGGTCGTTTGTAGCAATAGTAATTCTTGACTTAATCTTCGCTGCGATGTTCTTTTATTAAACTCCAACACCCTCACCCTTGAGTGAGAGGGCGAGGGATTTATCCTCTAAAAAGAAAACGAGAAACTCATGGGAATACAAGTAAAAAATTTAGTAAAAACATTCGATAAAAAAACAATATTAGACAACATCTCTTTTCAAGTAGATGACGGGAAAATATTGTCTATAATCGGTTTTAGCGGTTCCGGAAAAAGTACGGTGTTAAAACTTATCAGTGGATTAATTGAAAAAGATTCCGGCGAAATTATAACAACAGGCGGTGATATTGCAATGGTATTCCAATATTCTGCACTTTTCGACTCTTTGAATGTTTTTGATAATATATCTTTTGCACTGCAAGAAAGAAAAGATTTGCGTGGAAAATATACACGAAAAGAATTAGAAAAAATTGTCGCTGAAAAACTTGAACTGGTTGGCTTATCTGGAATTGAAGACAAATATCCATCAGAGCTTTCGGGCGGTATGCAGAAGCGTGTAAGCTTCGCACGTGCAATCGTTACAGAACCTAAAATTATTTTGTATGATGAGCCTACTGCAGGCTTAGACCCGATTTCATCAACCTTGATTGAAGATTATATCGTAAGATTAAAAAATGAAACAAACGCAGCATCAATAGTTGTAACACACCAAATGTCAACTATTAAGAGGACAGCCGATTCTGTCTTGATGTTGTATAATGGACATGCGGTTTTTGAAGGCTCGTCTGACGAATTGTTGAGAGAGGAAACTCCTTACACAAAACAGTTCGTAAACGCAACCATCGAAGGCCCAATGAAAATGAACGCATAGCGTGCAACACCCTCGCCCCTTGAGGGAACGACCGGTGAACAGAGAGTAAAAGCGTAAGCGTACTCGTTTAACGTGAACCGGTCAAGAGAGAGGGAAGAAAATCAAGTTAAGGCAGTGCCGAAACTTAGATTTTCGGGTGTGGGGTAAATCCACCAAAGAACATGCATTCAGCACCAAACCAAAAGGAAAACACAAAATGAAGATATCTCCATCGTTTAAAGTAGGAATATTAGCAATAGTCGCATTAACAATTCTGTTATTTACAGTTCTATGGATTAAAGGACGCTCTTTTTCTTCGGCAGAAAGAATTGAAGTTCAGTTCAAAGACGTAAACGGTATGCGCCCAGGCTCAGGGGTGCAAATGATGGGGCTTAGAGTCGGACAAGTAGAAGAAATTACACCGGTTGTTAACGGAGATTCCAGCTATGTTAGAATGAAATTCGTTATTACAGAACCGGGGATTACAATTCCTAAAGCTTCTATGCTTTCAATTCAACAATCCGGTTTAATTGGCGAACAATTTTTAGAAATCACACCTCCAAGAACTCGTTCTGTATACATTCCTGTTATCAGCAATGAGTTATTATCAAATGGAACCGAAGTTGAAATCAAACTTGATGACAAATTTTATAATGTTGGTACTGTGAAAAAATCTCAAATCATGACATCAAAACTTGTACCTTACGAATTAAAAGATTTTGTAAAAACTAATTACGCATATAAAGTTGACTATGTTGTAAATCTTCCGGGGCTTATATTACCACATTTTATGACAGGTCAAATTGTTAATATAAATGGTGAAAGAAAATTAAGAATTGCACCTTTAGATAATACCGCAATTCCATATCCGCAACAAACTTCACCTTATACGATTGTGGAACCGATGAGAATTGCTGATTTTATGGATTTACAATATAAAGCAGCTGAATCTTTGACCGAAACCAACAGAATTGTGAACGAACTGTTAAATGATTCCATGATTGCAGAAATCAGACAATCTGTAACAAACTTCAAAGTTTTAACGGCTCAAGCTACGACAACTTTAGCTAAAACTGAAAAACTTATTGAAACATCTAAGAATGATATCGATGCAATCCTTTGGATGATGAGCGATGTTTCTAACAACTTCAACAAATTGGCAACAAATGTTAATGGAATTATTGGTGATGAAAAATTCAAGCCAATGGTTTATGATACGGCAGATGCGATTTCTAATTTGTCAAAACAATTGACTCCAATTATTGGTTCTGTTGATGCGAAAGAATTTGCAGAAGATTTGAA
Source organism: uncultured Candidatus Melainabacteria bacterium (assembly GCA_934757245.1). Lineage (GTDB taxonomy): Bacteria > Cyanobacteriota > Vampirovibrionia > Gastranaerophilales > Gastranaerophilaceae > CAG-196. Next base: position 12,985 of record CAKVLH010000013.1, on the reverse strand, counting down.
TGCTGTAATGAAAAACTTGAACGAAATTTCAACTTCTGTTAACCAAATGACTAAGGATGAAAACTTGAAGAAGAAAATAAATACTTCTATCGACAACTTGAATGTTACTATGTGCGAAGTTTCAACAGCTTTAGAAACGATTAACGGAGAGGATGGAGATAAAGAAGGCTTGAAACAAATTATGGAAGATACTTCTTCTACGGTTTCAAACTTGAAAAAATTCTCAGAAAAATTAAATAAGAGATTCTTGTTATTCAGATTGATGTTCTAGTTTTGTAAAAAATAAAAAAAACAGAATGCGCTTCAGACGCATTCTGTTTTTTTTTGTACTAAAGACTACAATGCCCGTATTCACAGCACTCATCTTCATGTTTACTACAGTTATACATGAAATAAGCGGAAGCAATTGCGCTAAATCCGACTAAAGAATAGATAATTCTAGACATAATTGTCATGTCTCCAAAGATTTGAGCAACCAAATTAAAGCCGAATAAACCTACAAGTCCCCAGTTTAGTGCTCCAATAAGAGTTAGAGCATAGGCTGTATATTTTATGTATTTCATATCATACCTCCTTTTCCTTTATTATTATGCTTTATATTTAGCCTTAATAAATTAGAAGTATGACCTAGGTAATTCTAACTAATATTTCTTTTTAGGATATTTAGCCGGAGTGTAAACATATTTATAAGTGTTTTTTGATACAAAATTAACAGGAACTTCTATGCCGGATTCTGTTGGTTCAATATCATTTTCAACATGCGCCTCTTGAATATCTTGTTTTTTTATATTATCTTCTTTTATCAGGTTCTTACTGTGTTCTTTAAATGTGGTTTTGTTAGCAACAGGCCTTTTTATTGTAGAATATTTTGGTTCTATCCTAATTTCTTCCTGATGTTCTAGAGCTTTCGTTTTAGCATTATTAACTTCTATATTTTCTATAGTTTCTTTTTGAACATCATCTTTGATTAATTCCGGTTTGCATGATAAATGAAAAATTAAAAAGGCAACAATTAAAGCTAAAAATGTTGCAATACCTATTGTTAACAATGTTTTCTTTTTCATGTAAAGCTCCATTATAAATACTTATTTTCAATCAACTTTTTCAATGCTTTTGCATTTACGGCTTGTGGCTCTAACTCTATGATTTTATCTAAATTTTTAATTGCCTCTTTGTATTGTCCTAAATTTTTCTGAATCGCAGCAATTGAATAATACGCATCAATGAATTTTGAATCTAAAGCAACTGCAGAGACAAAATCATCGAGCGCTTGCTTTGGATTTGTCTTAAATAACAATTGACCGCGATTAAAATACGCATCAACCATATTTTTATTTAATTCTATAGCTTTTGTATAATTTTCATAAGCTTCTGCTGTTCTATTTAGACTATGAAAACATATTGCTTTATAAAAATATGCCACTTCTGAATTTGGATTAAGAGTTAAAGCTTCGTCCAAACTACTTATTGCCTCAGGGAAATTACCTTCATTTACATCAGCAATTCCAAGGCTTAAATAATATTTTTCATTAAAATCTTTGTCGTCTTTTATGCAAACAGTTTGAAACAACAAAGCCTTGTTATCTAATGCCATTTGGAATTTTGGATTAAGTAAGATTGCTTTGTTATAATCTTCCAATGCACCTTGATAATCTTTTTGTTTAAACCTTGTATATCCGCGATTATTAAATGCTAGTGCACATTTTGAATCGATTTCAATCGCCTTATTATAATCACTTATTGATTTTTCGTAATCTCCAAGTTCATTATAAACAAGACCGCGATTTATCCAAGCGTCTAAAAAATTTTCATTTAAATTTAATGCAAATGTATATAATTCAAGTTTTTTCTTTAAATCTTTTTGAATTAAAGCAAGATAAAAATAATATTCTTCTTTCAATCCAACCCGCTTTAAATCATTTTCAACAAGCTTTCTTGCTGTTTCCAAATCATTTGCATTAAGTGCATCACTAATTTTTTTAATAATTTTATTTTTGTCTTTCATAATGCCTATTTTAGCATAAAATTAAAATGATTATATTGTCCAATTTTGTAGATTACTTTTGCGAATGTTTGCGTTTTGTGTAATAATAAAAACCCTTAAAGGAGTAATTGCAAATGGATAAATTATTTTTAAGACCTAAAGATTTGCAAATATTGACTGAAATTTTTGGCAAATACTGTCCTAATGCCGAAATTTGGGCTTACGGTAGCAGAATTGACGGAACTGCGCATGAAGGGAGCGATTTAGATTTAGTTGTAAAATCGTTTAATGATGAATCAAAAAATGTGTATGCTTTAAAACAATTAATTAGCGACAGCAATATTCCAATTCTGGTTGATATTCATCAGTATGATAAATTACCGGATTACTTTAAAACTGAAATTGAAAGAAATTATATTATTATTTATAAACACTAGTGTTTAACTAATACTCATTTCTAACTCTTGCAAATTTTGTATTCGCATAAAAATATTTTAAAATTTGATATGCATTGTATCCGCGCTTTGCAAGATTATTCGCACCATATTGACTCATACCAACTCCATGCCCGTTCTTTTTTATGCCTTCATCAAAGGACGGTACTGATTTCAAGAACGGCAAGTCTCTTGACCAAACTTGACCGCCAGTATTCGTTCTTCCTCCGGCAGAAGCTGAATAATAAGCAGGTACTATTTTACCTTGGCAGACAAGAACTATATTTGCAGTCTCAGTAACAGCATCATTTGTATTTGATTTTTCTGCGCTTGCTCCACCATAAGCCTGATCTTCCGGAGTATCTTTTAAATCATAACCGTATTTTGCACGTTTGCCCTTATTCGCAATAGCATAACTCCTAGCAGCAATTGCTTGCGCTTTATGAGCTTCATGTTCCCAACTTGAAGGCATTTCTGATGGCACAACTCCTTGCAGGTATTTTTCCATAGGAATATCATTTATAACGGTTAATCCTAAACCGTCATTTATAACTTTAAAATGCCCTCTGTACCATTTTCTTTTAACACTTACAAACCCGTTTGGCTCAGGTTTTATAACAATTTTATTGGCATTCATTTTTTTCCATTCGCCGTCAACTTTAATTGCGATTACTCCTCGATAAGGTTTCATTTCATAACCTTTCATCTTTTCCATTACAAAAATCAATTTATTTGTATCGCAATTTATAATATCAGCTTTCGTTGAAGCACCAATAAATGTTCTGTTTACATGAGTTTGAAGCCCTATTTTTATTGCAAAACAAGGACTAATAAAACAAATAAATGTTAAAATCAGTATTAAAGCTCTTCTAATCCCCATAATATTAATATTATACATCCGTAAATCTTTTATTTACATCCACAGCAACCGCTATTATCAAAATTTTCTTTATTTTTAGCGCAAAGTATGCATTTTTCCTGCATTTTTCCGTTTTCCAAATACTTGTGAAAACTCTTAACCCACTTTGGCTCTTTACAGCTACACTTTTGCATAAAAGTTAAGTATTCAATAAATCTTTCTAACACATCATTTGGCATCGAAAATTCCATTTTTGACGCAAAACTCTCAATATTATCTGCATCTAACATCAGAACTTCGGACAAAAATTTTGCAATTGTTTGATGTCGCAAAATCTTCTTTTCTGCCACTTCAATGCCTTTTTGCGTAATTTTTATCGGGTGATATGGTTTGTAATCTATGAATTCTTTTGCTGCAAGCGTTTTAATTGCTTCTGAAGTTGAAGCACCACCTATGTGCATTTTTTCTGCAACATCATGAACTTTTATTTCATCATTATCTTTAATTAGTTCATATATCGTTAACAAATAGTTTTCGAGGCTTACAGTCAATTCTTTCATACTTTGCTCCTACAGAAACCAATTACACAATTTTTCACGACATAAGTCTTTTTCTAAATCTTCTATAATATTAGTTCTTGTCATTTCATAAGTAACAGGAGTGATTGAAATCTTATTATTTCTAACCGCTGCTATATCTGTTGACGCATTTTCCGGCTCATTAACCAATTCTCCTGCCATCCAGTAATAAACTTTTCCGCGCGGATCTATTCGTTTTTCATAAGCATCCGTAAACATCCTGCTTCCAAGTTCTGTGGCAGAAGCCCCACCAATATCTTCCTTATCTAACCCCGGAACATTTATATTCAAGATTGTTTTCGAAGGAAATTTTTTAATATCGATTTTATCTAACAAAGTCGCAATGAACTCAGCTGCTACTTTAAAAGATTCATATTCTGTACTCATACTTGCTAACGAAGTTGCAATACTCGGATATCCCATCATAGCGCCTTCCATCGCGCAACTTACAGTTCCTGAATATAAAATATCAGCACCTAAATTCGGCCCGTGATTAATCCCCGAAATTACCAAATCCGGTAGCTCGTCTTTTTCTAAAATCGCGTTTATCGCGAGTTTTACACAATCTCCCGGAGTACCTGTTGTCATCCAACAACGTTTTGCTCCGTATTTTGCATCAACTTCTTCAACTCTGAGCGGAGTTTGTAAAGTAAGCGAATGACCCGCAGCGCTTCTTTCTCTATCAGGTGCTACAACGTAAACATCATGACAAGGCGAAAGTGCCTCTATTAAAGCATGTATACCATTTGCTAATATCCCGTCATCGTTTGATACTAGTATTTTCATATTTTCTCCTAAAAATTATGAGTTTATTGTACCAAAAAAATGAAAATTCTTAAAACTTCTTAATTATCATGTACAGTCGGTCCATTTTAATGATACAATAAGAGTATGGTAGACTATAAGCATTTAAGTACAGACAATAATTCCGTTTTTATAACAGTTTCAACGACAGATATGAAGCCAATATTGATAGATAATGTTGGACTATTAAAAACTGCGATTATTAAATCAAAACAAAATTACAACTATGATTTTGTAGCCGGTGTAATTTTGCCGGATCACTTCCATATGATTATTAAGCCGGAACCTGTTGAAGATACTTCAAAAATCGTTTCTAACATTAAGCAATATTTTACACATAATCTAGATGATAAGTATAAACCTGCAGATAAGGTTGTTTGGCAAAAAAGCTTTGAAGGTAATAAAATTGAAAATCAAAAAGATTTTCGCAAATTTTTAGACTATATTCATTATAATCCTGTAAAACACGCCTGTGCAGATTCTCCAAAGGCTTGGCAGTATTCATCATTTAAAAAGTTTGTAATGATTAATATGTATGATGAGGATTGGACTTGTGCAGAGGATGAAATAAAAAAATTAGATTTAGGTTAATTTTAATTTATATATTTTAAAAGTGGCACAAAGCAAAGCTTTGTGCCACTTTTCTACTAGTAATGTAAAAAATATCTTAAAGCCACCATTACAACCACAGCTATTATCATAAATACAATCGTACTAATTAAGCCTGAGCCGTGTGCTTCTTCGTAATTACTATTTTCATTAACCATAAAAACCTCCTTATATTGCGCGAGATTTTGCTACTGCGCAAGCAATAGCAAGCGCAACAGCTTCATCTTCACTTTTCGCGGTCATTCTGTTTGGTTTCTTTTCTTCTGGGATTTCTTCCGGAAAATACTTGTTTACAATTTTCAAGATTTTTCCATTCAAATTCATTGCCACAATCATAATTGACAAGAAGATGAAAACAGTTCCCATTCCAATAATCATTACAAAAATACCGTCTTTAAGTAACGTTATATCCATAGTTTTCTCCTTTTTTCTTTCTTAGCCATTCTCTCCTTAGGAGAGATAGAATTGCTTAATAAAAAGGCATTAATATTTGATAAGCCTTTAAATTTAGAAATTCTTGAGAGGGTATTATAAATCCTCCACTATTTGCTATCAAAAGGCACTATGGTGCGCGAATAGAGATTTCGTTTTTTAAGTTGGTCGATAAATTATGAATGAATCCTCTTGTATTAAGAGGTTTGTTAGATTCTAATAAAAGAGTATTCTGATTTTGTTGCGTTGCGACATGTTCACCGGCAATAATACTTGAATCATCATTTGCTTGAGTATTCGCAATTATATTTTGCGTGGAATTTTGTGCAACCAGAACAATGTGTTGGTAATCATTTTGAATATAATTTTGTGTATCTACGCTGATTTGCGCAACTTTCGGAGCCATTCCTTGGAGAAATAGAAAACACAAAAATATAAAGAATATTCGAAAAAGATTTTTCACAAAAACTATTTTATACTAACCCAAAAGAAATGTCATTAGGCTAGGTTTTTAATTCTTACAAGCAATAATCAATGGTTTATCTTTTAACTCTTGACTGATAGTTGCTCTCAAGTTGTATTATAATAATATTGAATATAATCATATCTATCTACAAGAGAGCATAGAGAGTAAGTTGGGCTTTTAGCCCAACATTATCAGAAAGGAATAGGCATGGAAACAAAAATTTTAGACAAAGTTAACAGTCCAGCGGATTTAAGGGGATTAAGCATAGATGAGATGAATACTCTTTCTGCAGAAATGCGTGAACTTATCATAAAAAAAGTAAATGCTATAGGCGGACACTTAGCCCCAAATTTAGGATTTGTGGAAGCAACTATTGCTTTGCATTACGTGTTCAATTCTCCTATCGATAAACTTGTTTTTGATGTTTCGCACCAATGTTATCCGCATAAAATTTTGACCGGTAGAAAAGAAGGTTTTACAAATCCTGAAAACTACATGAAATACACAGGCTACACCGCTCCGGAAGAAAGCGCACACGACTTATTTAAAGTTGGGCACACTTCAACATCTGTAAGTTTGGCAACCGGTCTTGCGAAAGGTAGAGATTTAAGAGGTGGAAAAGAAAATATCGTTGCAATTATCGGTGATGGCTCATTAAGCGGTGGTGAAGCGTTTGAAGGCTTAGATAATGCAGCCGTTTTAGGAAGCAATATTATTGTTATCGTAAATGACAATGACATGTCTATTGCAAAAAATGAAGGCGGTTTATACGGAAATTTAAAACTTTTGAGAGATACAAATGGCGAAGCTGAATGTAACTTCTTTAAAGCTTTGGGATTTGAATATCATTATTTAAATGATGGTCATGATATTCAAGCAATGATTGATTTGTTCAATAAAGTCAAAGATTCAAATCATCCGATTTTAATTCATTTACGCACAATAAAAGGTAAGGGATTTGAAGCTGCTGAACTTGATAAAGAAAAATATCATTGGATTTTACCGGGAACTTTAGACAAAAAAGATAATATCACGCAAAATTCTAAAACAGAAGATTATGGTTCTATTACAGCAGATTATATAGAAAACAAATATAATGAAGACAATACCGTAATTGCGATTTCTCCTGCAACACCTGCTGTATCAGGCTTCACGCCAGCATTTAGAGATAAAGCCGGAATTCATTATACAGATGTTGGTATTGCTGAAGAACACGCAATTGCTTTCATTTCAGGTATTGCAAAAAATGGAGGCAAGCCAATTTTGGGCGTCATGAGTTCTTTTGTACAAAGAACTTATGACCAATTATCACAAGATTTAGCGTTGAATAATAGTCCGGCAACAATCCTTGTATTCTGGGGGGCAATTACCGGCATGGATGCTACGCACTTAACGATTTTTGATATTCCGCTTATCAGTAACATTCCAAATATGGTTTATCTTGCACCAACTTGTAAAGAAGAATACATAAAAATGCTTGATTGGTCAGTTGAACAAAAAGACAGACCTGTTGCAATCAGAGTTCCATTCGGCGAAGTTCACTCTAGCGGAATTGAAGATAAAACTGATTATTCAATTTTGAACAAATATCAAGTTGCTGAAAGCGGTTCAGAAGTTGCAATCTTGGGTCTTGGTAATTTCTTCCACTTAGGCAAAAAAGTTAAAGCTTTACTAAATGAGAAACTGGGAATCGAAGCAACTTTGATTAATCCTAAATTTATAACCGGCGTTGATAAAGAACTTATGGAAGACTTGAAAGCTAATCATAAGGTTGTAATCACACTAGAAGACGGTGTTTTAGATGGTGGTTTCGGTGAAAAAATCGCCAGATACTTCGGCAATTCTGAAATGAAAGTTTTAAATTTTGGTGCTAAAAAAGAATTTACTGATAGAGCTTCTGTTGAAGAACTTTATACACGTTATCATTTGACGCCGGAATTAATTGTTGAAGACATTAAAGCCTGTTTATAGAATAATTAAGGTAACTATATACAAAGTTACAGTAACTAAAAATTCTTAAAAATAATCAGTACAATTCTTATATAAATGAACTCTACTAAAAGAAGTAGTAATACAAAATGCATATATATCTGCGCTCATAAGATAATAAAAGTTACAAAAATTCATTAATTTTACAAATGCCGATTTTTTAATTAAAATATAAGTAAATATACTTTAGTTGGGAGGAAATTTTATGAACCAAAACCAGAATATTTGTATGGTTGTAGTGGAGTACTTTCTAAAAAATTATTCAACAAATTCAATGGAGAGATTTGTTAATGGCTAGTGAAGAAAAGACAAAAGGATTAGTTATAACAAAATTATGCTCTCTTGATGGTTATCCCAAACACCAAAATATAGAAGAAAATGAAATTGTATTTTACAAAGAAAATAGTTATGAAGGAACAAAAGACAATTTTTTAAGGGAAAAATTCTCAAAAGCAAGTAAATCACAAAGTGGCAAAAATCAAGGTACTCCGGATTTTGTTGTTATTAAAAGGAATTGTGATACTATTATTGTAATAGAATGCAAGGAAGACGTTAATAAACACAGCCGTTTTGAGGATGTAAATGATTATAGAAATATCGTTTTTGGTAGTGAAAATTGTACAGAAAAGGATACAAAAGATTATGCTGTTGACGGAGCTTTATGGTATGCCTCACAGTTAAATGATATGTATAATGTAATCGCCATTGCTGTTTCAGGAGTTTTACAAGAGGATTCAAAGGTTACCTCTTTTGTTTTGCCAAAAATCGCAAGCAAATTAGGTAACAATAGAATATCTAGTGGTTGTATCTCAGAAATTAAACTATTAGAAAATAACACATTAAAAGATTGTTTAGTAAGCATAGATAGTTATATAGAAACTGCAAATAGAAAATTAGGTAGAGATAGAACAGAAGAAGATATAAAGAAAGCCTTACGAAGTTATACAGTAACATGCTCAAATTTTTTAAGAAATAATGGAATCGAAGATAATGATAAAGCAGGTTTTATTTCTTGTCTTATTTTGGCATTAACAAACAAAGAATCCGATTTAAGAAAGCTGATTGAGAGTGATGTTTATAAAGCAAGGCTATTAGCAAGTAAAAAAATTCAAAAAAAAGATATAGAATCAGTAGAAGATAGTCTTGGTGAAAATGTTATCGAACTCGTAAATAGAGCATTAAATGGATATGGGACAAAAGGATTGTATGATTATAAAGAAGGTATTTTTGATATTGATGAAATACCTGAAGGGAAAAGAATTGCCTTAAAAAAATACTATAAAAAATTGTTAGATATAGACGATTTATTAAATACACCTAAAAATAATGGTCAAGATTTTAAAAATGGTAGTACCGTTTTATCTGCTTGTTTGTATTCTTTATATTTAAATGTGATCGAATCTGTTGAAAATTATAAAAGTATTGATGTTATGGGTGAATTTTATACAACATTCTTACGATTTACAAAGGGTAATGCAAAGGAAAAAGGTATAGTGCTCACACCTAGACATATTACTGAATTATTTTGTGATATTGCTGAAAAATTTGGTGGTAAATTAACAGAAAAGACAAAAATTATTGATACCTGCTGTGGAACAGGTGCGTTTTTAATTGCTGCACTTAATAGAATTAAATCTAACATTGAAAACAGTGATGTTACGGATGAAATCAAAAAGACAAGAATAGGAATAGCACAAATAGAAAGTTTGATTGGGGTTGAAGCAAATTCATCTATGTATTCATTGGCATATGCTAATATGCGTTTTCATGGTGACGGGAAATCAAATTTGTTTAATTGCTCTTCCTTATTGTCTGATTCATATGCTTCAACTGATAAAAAGGGATGTACATATTCGAAAGAAGGCAAGCAGGTAAAATTAGCAGATGCAATCAAAGAGTATGGGGATATAGATTATGGTTTTATAAACCCTCCATATAGTTTATCTAAAAATGATGATTTATCAAAAGTTAATTATCCTGAGAAAATAGACGGACACGAAATAAATGCCGAAATTCTTTTACAAAAAGGACAATCTGAATTGGACTTTATTGCAAGTATGCTATACTATTTAAAAAAAGGAGGGATTGGTATTGCTATTGTTCCAATGTCATGTGCAGGTAATAGTGGCAAAAGTTTAAGAAAAAGCATATTACAACATCATACACTATTAGCATGTATGTCTATGCCTGCAAATCTCTTTAAAGAAAGCAATGTTGGCGTCGCAACCGCAATTATGGTATTTAGGGCACATGAACCACATGATTTAAGTAAATCCGTATTCTTTGGTCGTTGGATTGAAGATGGTTTTAAAGTTATTCCACATAACGGAAGAAAGGAAACCCCTTTATGGGCAGCTATTCATAATGAGTGGATGAATGAAATTGATGGAAGCGCAGATCCTAATGAAACTTTATGGGTCAGAAAAAAATTACCCAAACTAACAAATGAAACATTAGCAGAAGCATACATAAAAACAGACTACTCAAAACTAAAGCAAAAACATTTTGAAATAAACTTAAAAAAATACTGTTTATTTAAATTTAAAAATGAATATGAAGAATTAGATGAATATTGGTATATGGATGATGATATAGTTCAAATGTTTAATGATAAATATGCTGGAATAAACAAACAAGTAAATATATCATTGAAAGATAGAAGTTGGGAACAATTTTGTCTCGGGAATACTGATTACTTTATCATAGAAAGAGGTGAGGCAGGAGTATATTTAAAAGATTTGGGCGATGGTGATATTCCGTATATAAGTACCTCAACCGATAATAATGGAATTACTGCCTATAAAGATGTTTGCAATCGTGAGGGGAATTTAATATCTTTGGCATATGATGGAAGTATAGGTGCTTCTTTCTACCAAGCTCAACCGTTTTTTGCAAGTGAAAAAATTGTAACAATAGAGACTGCTAAAATTACACTAACTCCTTATATTGCAATGTTTCTTATACCAATTTTGCAATTAGAAGCCGAAAGATATTCATATGGCGGTAGAAAATGGGCTGTTAATGAACAATTGCTTAAGACAAAAATCAAACTTCCTGTTGATGATAATTCTAATCCCGATTGGCAATTTATGGAAGAGTACATTAAATCATTGCCATTCAGTAGTAATTTATAATTATAAATTTCCCATTAAAAATTTAATAGGATACAAATTGTAATACATATTGTTTCTACTATAACTTTGTATATAGTTACCATAATTAATTAATAAAAAAGCGTACGTTTCAATTGAAGCGTACGCTTTTTTGCAATAATAATTATTATTAATTTGCATTTAAACTGTTTTCTAGATAATATGTATTTAAGGTAAATTATGATTAGTCGTGTATCCAACAATTTGAGTTTCAACCAACAACTATCCGCGTTGCGTCATAAAGCTAATGAGCGTGATATTACGCTTGATGACAAGTTAAAAGCCGGCTTTGGTGCAGTTATAGGAACTGCAATTCCAATGGCTGTTATGATGAAAAAACGTAAAATTAAAAATCCTTTAAAATTAAATTACAATTTGTCTGATATGATTACACTATCCGCAACTTCTATCGCAGGAAGTGTTGCCGTTGGTATGATTGGTGAAAATAAAACAACAAATCAAAATAAACTAAAAGAAGGTTTATTTCAATTTTTTAATGCTTCAATACCGACTTGGATTGCAGGCGGATGTTTAAAATTAGCGGAAGGTAGCAAGCATTTTAATAATACTTTTGGAAAAATTTCGGCAATGTTGGGCGGATTACTAGTTGGAATGTATGGTGCAGCTTCTTTATCAAATGTTATTTCTGATCCGCATGACAAACAACCGGATAGAAAACTGACATTGCTTGATTGTGTTGCAAACGTAGATGACGCTGTTGGTGCTTTGGTTTTGGCAAAATTTCCTTGTGCCGATAAATTACATTTAGAATCATTTTTGCCTTTGATTTATTCTTATTGCGGTTATAGAGCCGGAAAAAGTAATTAGTTTTTGTTGGGCTTTCAGCCCGACATCAATCTTAAATTCTTAAAGCTTCAGCCACACAACTCCATAAGGAGCAATCCTCAAATGCATTGTTCTATTCTTTAAAGACACATTAACACTCACATCATCACCATTTACAAGATTTTGGAAGTGATCAATATGACCATCTGATTTTAAAACAACATCCACCGGAATAGTGATTTCGGCAACAAGTTTTTCTGATGATAAATTATTTATAACCAAAATCTTTTCATCTTTGTAGCTTCTTATATATGCAAAATTATGTGGTGATGCCGTTTTTAGCAATGTAAAATCGCCTTTTGACATAGAAGGTAAACTTTTTCTGAGCGCAATAAGATTTTTAACCTTTTTATAGACTTTGCTGTTAAATGTATAATAATCTTTGGATGAACCGTAGAATAATTTTGCAGGAACAGCCCCTCTATTTATATCACGACTGTCAAAATAGCTTAACAATTTGAACTTGCTTGATTTGTGGCGTTCAATTCTTTCTTTTTCGCTCTTTTTTGCGTTTTCAAAATTATTTCTTACGCCAACTTCATCCCCATAATAAACTATTGGAATTCCGGGCATGGACATCAAAATAGAAAACGCCATTTCTATTCTGTCAGGATTGTTGTCAAGAAAATTTGCCAATCGTCCGCTTACACCGAGTCCTTTTCTAAATTCAGCACCTTTAGGAGCAAGTGCATTATAGATTATTTCTCGTGTATCGGGGTCAATCATTTCTAACGTTAATTCATCATGCACTCTCAAAAACACACCCCAAGCTGTGGTCGAAGGTATTTGCGGAGTTGATTTATAAGCATCGACAAAATATTTTTTATCTCCT
>CAKVLH010000012.1 GCA_934757245.1 uncultured Candidatus Melainabacteria bacterium | reverse complement strand
CAGTTGGCGAACTTCTTCAAAACCAATTCAGAGTAGGTTTATCAAGAATCGAAAGAATCGTTAAAGAAAGAATGACTCTTCAAGATTCTGAAACATTAACTCCATTGAACTTATTGAACACAAAACCATTAGTTGCTTCTTTAAAAGAATTCTTTGGTTCTTCTCAGTTATCACAGTTCATGGACCAAATTAACCCACTTGCTGAATTGACTCACAAAAGACGTATTTCAGCATTAGGACCTGGCGGTTTGCAAAGAGAAAGAGCTGGTTTCGCGGTTCGTGATATTCACCCTTCTCACTACGGTCGTATTTGTCCGATTGAAACTCCAGAAGGTCCAAACGCAGGTTTGATTGGTTCATTAGCTACACACGCAAGAGTTAATGACTATGGTTTCGTAGAATCTCCATTCTTTGTTGTTAAAGATGGTAAGGTTACAGACGAAGTTGTTTACATGACAGCTGACGAAGATGAAAACTTCAGATGTGCACCAGCAGACGTTCAATTGAACCCTGATAACACATTTAAAGCTGCTCAAATTCCGGTTCGTTACAGATCAGAATTCATTATGAGTGATTCTTCAAAAGTTGACTACATGGGAGTTTGTCCAATTCAGATTATCTCTGTTGCGACTTCTATGATTCCGTTCATTGAACACGATGACGCGAACCGTGCATTGATGGGTTCAAACATGCAACGTCAATCAGTACCTCTTCTAATCACTGAAAGACCGGTTGTTGGTACAGGTATGGAAAGAAGAGTTGCAAAAGACTCAGGCATGGTAGTTTGCGCAAGAGTTAGCGGTGTTGTTTCTCGTGTAACAGGTGAAGAAATTATCATCACCGACCAAGCTGGTAAACAACATTTACATACATTAATGAAATATGTACGTTCTAACCAAGATACATGTATTAACCAAAAACCAATTGTTAAGGAAGGCGATAAAATTGAAGCAGGTGATGTAATTGCCGATGGTGCTTCAACAAGCTGTGGTGAACTTTCAATCGGTAAAAACATTTTGGTAGCATATATGCCTTGGGAAGGCTATAACTTCGAAGATGCTATCTTGCTTTCAGAAAGATGCGTTCATGATGATATCTTTACATCAGTTCACATTGAAAAATTAGAAATAGATGCAAGACAAACTAAACTTGGACCGGAAGAAATCACAAGAGAAATTCCAAACGTTTCTGAAGAAGCTCTAAGACATTTGGATGAACGTGGTATTGTTCGTATCGGTGCTAGAGTTTATGCAGATGATATCCTTGTTGGTAAAGTTACACCAAAAGGTGAATCTGAGCATCCGCCTGAAGAAAAATTGTTAAGAGCAATCTTTGCTGAAAAAGCAAGAGATGTTAAAGATAATTCACTAAGAGTTCCTCACGGTGAAGGCGGTAGAGTACTTGATGTTAAGGTATTTGACAGAGAAAAAGGCGACGAATTGCCACCGGGAGCAAATACAGTAATTAGAGTTTATATCGCTCAAAAACGTAAGGTATCTGTAGGTGATAAACTTTCAGGTCGTCATGGTAACAAGGGTATTGTTTCAAGAATTCTTCCAAAAGAAGATATGCCATTCTTACCTGATGGTACTCCGGTTGATATCGTGTTGAACCCACTAGGTGTTCCTTCTCGTATGAACGTTGGTCAAACTTACGAATGCTTGTTAGGTTTGGCTGCATACTTGACAGGTGAACACTATGAAGCACCTTCATTCGATGAAAGATATGGTGATAACCAATCAGAAATCGCAACTAAGGCTGAACTTCTAAGAGGTATCAAAGAATCAGGTTGTGATTGGGTTAGAGAAGACGGTAAAGTTTATCTAATCGATGGTAGAACAGGTGAACCGTTTGATGAACCGATTGCAGTTGGTCTATCTTATATCTTGAAACTTGTTCACTTGGTAGATGATAAGATTCACGCTCGTTCAACTGGTCCTTACTCATTAGTTACACAACAACCTTTGGGTGGTAAAGCTCAATTCGGTGGTCAAAGATTCGGTGAAATGGAAGTTTGGGCATTGGAAGCTTATGGTGCGGCTTACACACTTCAAGAAATGTTGACTATTAAATCCGATGATGTTAACGGACGTAATAGAGCTTACGAATCAATCGTTAAGGGTGATAACATTCCAAGACCTGGTATTCCGGAATCATTTAAGGTACTTGTAAGAGAATTGCAAAGTATCGGTTTAGATATTACAGTTGCTAAGAAAAATGGCGTTGAAGTTGATTTGATGTCTGATATGGAAGATTTGCGCAAAGCTGCGCCAAAAAGAACATTATCAGATATTGATTCAGAGTTATTAAATATTAATTTCTTTGATACTTCAGCAACATTGGGCGAAATATAAGGAGATAGGAAAATTGTCTACAAGTATTGATTATTTTGATTATATACGCATAAGCATCGCTTCACCTGAAAGAATTTTGAAGTGGTCTTATGGCGAGGTTACAAAACCTGAAACTATTAACTATAGAACCCTTAAACCTGAAAGAGATGGTTTATTCTGCGAAAGAATTTTCGGGCCAACAAAGGACTGGGAATGCTATTGCGGAAAATATAAAAGAGTTCGTCATAAAGGTATCATTTGTGAAAGATGTGGCGTTGAAGTTACTGACTCTAAAGTAAGACGTCATAGAATGGGACACATCAAACTTGCTGCTCCTGTTTCTCACATTTGGTTCTTGAAAGGTATTCCATCTTATCTTGGTTTACTTTTAGACATGACATTAAAAGATCTTGAACAAGTTATCTATTTCAATAACTATGTAGTTATTGATCCGGCTGACAGCCCATTCAAAAAACTTCAACTTCTTTCTGAAGAAGAATACGAAGATTTCATTATGGAAAACGAAGAATCTAAGTTAGAAGTTGGTATTGGTGCAGAAGCTATCAAAAAACTTTTAGGTGAAATTAATGTTAAAGAATTGGCAGAAGAAATTAGAACTGAACTAGCAGGTCATGTAACTTCTGTTCAAAGAAAAGGTAAGTTGATTAAGAGATTAAGATTGTTAGATTCTTTAATTTCTTCTGAAACTGACCCAACTTGGATGGTTATGGATGTACTTCCTGTAACTCCTCCTGATTTAAGACCAATGGTTCAATTGGATGGTGGCAGATTTGCTACATCTGATTTGAACGATTTATATAGACGTGTAATCAACAGAAACAACCGTTTACAAAGATTGTTGGAAATGGGTGCTCCTGAAATTATCGTAAGAAACGAAAAACGTATGCTTCAAGAAGCTGTTGACGCACTTATTGATAACGGTAGACGCGGTAGAACTGTTGTTGGTCCAAACAACAGAGCGTTGAAATCATTGTCTAACATCATTGAAGGTAAACAAGGTCGTTTCCGTCAAAACTTGTTAGGTAAACGTGTTGACTACTCTGGTCGTTCAGTTATCGTAGTTGGTCCTACATTAAAACTTAACCAATGCGGTTTGCCAAAAGAAATGGCAATTGAATTATTCAAACCGTTTGTTGTTAATAAACTTATCGAAAGAGGATTTGTTCAAAACATTAAATCTGCTAAGAAAATGATTGAACGCTCAGACGCTAGAGTTTGGGATATCTTAGAAGAAATTATTGATGGACACCCTGTTATGTTGAACAGAGCACCGACCCTTCACAGATTGGGTATTCAAGCATTTGAACCTAAATTAGTAGAAGGTCGTGCAATTCAACTTCACCCATTGGTATGTACGGCATTCAACGCCGACTTCGACGGAGACCAAATGGCTGTCCACGTTCCTCTATCAATTGAGGCTCAAACTGAAGCTAGAATGCTTATGTTGGCTACAAACAATATCTTGGCTCCTGCAAACGGTAAGCCAATCATCACACCTTCTCAGGATATGGTATTAGGTATGTACTACTTAACTATTATGAAAAATCCTGAACAAGATGTACAAGGTTACTTCTATAGCTTCCAAGACGCTATTTCAGCATTAGAAGCTAAGGTAATTACACTTCATGACAAGATTGTCGTTCGTGATGAAAAAGGTAAGAGAATTGAAACAACTGTTGGTAGAATTATATTCAACGAAGCAGTTAGATCAGCTTTAGTGTAGTTAAAGATTAAAAGGGAAAAATAAAAGATGGAAAATACATACGCACATGCAAAACAAACTCCAGCGTTTATTAATAAACAAATGGATAAAGGCGGATTGAAAAAGCTTCTTTCTCAAATGTATCTAGAATACGGCGGAGCTAAAACTGCTGAATTGGCTAATACACTTAAGAATTTAGGTTATAAATACGCTACAAAATCTGGTGTTACAATTTCAATCGCTGACTTGTCAGTTCCGGATTCTAAGAAAGAATTATTAAAGGAAGCTGAAGCAGAAATCGAAAAGTCAACAAACAGATACTTAAAAGGTGAAATTACTGAAGTTGAAAGATACACTAAGGTTATTGATACTTGGTCTGAAACAACAGCTAAGTTGACAGAGCAAGTAGTTGAAAACTTTGATAAATTAAACCCGGTATATATGATGGCATTCTCAGGTGCGAGAGGTAACTTATCACAGGTTTCTCAGTTGGTTGGTATGAGAGGTTTGATGGCAGACGCACAAGGTCAAATCATCGACTTGCCAATTACTTCAAACTTTAAAGAAGGTCTTTCTTGTACTGAATACATTATTTCTTCATACGGTGCTCGTAAAGGTTTGGTAGATACAGCGTTGAAAACAGCCGACTCTGGTTATTTGACAAGACGTTTGGTTGACGTTGCTCAAGACGTTATCATTAGAGATACTGATTGCGGTACTGACAAGAGCATTAACATGAAGCCTATTACCGACGGCGACAATATTATTGTTCCTCTAATCGACAGATTGTTGGGCAGAACAGTTGCTCAAGATATCTTTGATGAAGACGGTACAACTCTTCTTGTAGCAAAAAATACTACAATGGATAGAAAAGACATCAAGAAAATCGCTCACTTGAACTTGCAAGAACTTAAAGTTCGTTCAGGTTTAACTTGCGGTCTTGAATACGGCGTTTGCCAAAAATGTTATGGTTGGGCAATGACAACTCAAAAATTAGTTGATGTTGGTGAAGCAATCGGTATTATTGCAGCTCAATCAATCGGTGAACCTGGTACACAGCTTACAATGAGAACATTCCACACAGGTGGTGCGGTTGGCGTTAAAGAAGCTACTAAGGAAATTCACGCAACTGAAGCCGGTACGGTTGAATCTAAGCTTAAAACAAGAGAACTTAGAACTAGACATGGTGATGTTGTTAGAGTTTCTATTTATGAAGCTGATATCGAAGTTAAGGGTGCTAAAAAGTCAACTTCTTACCATATTCCAGCAGGAGCAACAGTATTCTTTGCTGATGGTATGAAGATTGAAAAAGACTTCAAACTTGCTGAATACAAACCAACTGCTAATGACGGCGGTCGTTTGACAGAAAAAGCTACAAAAGATATTAACGCTGATATGTCAGGTCAAATCTTGTTTGAAGACTTTGTAGCAGATGAAAAGAAAGACAGACAAGGTAACATTTCAAGAACTGCTAACAAAAATGGTATCGTTTGGATTATCGGTGGTGATGTTTATAACTTACCTGGTGGCTCAAAAGTTCTTGTTTCTGATGAACAAAAAGTTAAAGCCGGTGATAAATTAGCTGAAACTTTGATGATTTCAGAACACGGTGGCGAAGTTCGTTACGCAGAAGATTTAGTTGTTGAAGAAGTTAAATCCGGTAAAAATAAAATTAATAAGATTGTTCAAGGTAAAGAAATTACAATCGTAATTGCTTCTTTGAACCCAGCAAATGCTAAATTCGAACAAACTAAGAAAGAACAATTATGGACAGTTGACAAGACTGGTGAAAAATATATCGTTAAAGCTCCTGTTGATACAACAGTTGAAAACGGTATGATTATTGCCGAACTTGTTGATGACGAATGCTCAGTTTCATCTTCTGGTGAAATCAAATATGTTGATATTGAAGTTGATGATAACCAAATCGTTACAAATCCTGGTCATATTGTATTCGTTCCTGAAGAAGTTCACCAAGTTAACAAAGATTCTTCATTGAAGATGGTTGACAATGGTACATTCGTAACTGCCGGTACAGAAGTTGTTAAAGATGTTTACTGCCATATCGATGGTATTGTAGAATTCAAAGAATTTAACGATGTTGTTCACGAAGTTACAATCAGACCTGGTGAAGTTCACACACTTCCAAACATTTCTGAATTGAAAGTTGAAGAAGGTTCTGTTGTTGAAGAAGGTACTGTTATTGCTAAAGGTATCAAGGCAAAAGAAACTTCTATCGTAACTTTGATGGAAATGGATTTTGATGATTTAGACATTGATGATTTGGATGAAGATATTGATACATCTGCTCTTGAAGAAGAATCATTAGAAGATAAACCTGTTCAAATCTTGGTTAGACCTGTTCAACCAATGTATATTGAACCTAAGGAAGTTTCTATTGAATTCAACACAACTGATGAATCAATCAATATTGTTCCTGTTACTCAATTGCAATACAAAGATGGTGCTAGAGTTAGAAACCTTGACGGTGCTACATTAACAAGAACAAGCTTAGTTCTTCAAATGCAAGGCTACTTATCACACTTAAAAGGTATGGTAGAACTTGATGAAAACGGTGAATTGAAGATTGTTGTTCTTGAAACATTAATCGTACGTCGTGAATTGGAAGGAAATTCTAAGCTTAATAATTCTCTTCAAACTGAATTGTTAGTTGCAAACGGCGAAGTTATTGATGCAAAGACTCCAATTGCTAAAACAGAAGTTCTTGCTTTGAATGACGGTGTTGCTTCAATTAAAGGTGATGTTGCAGAATCTAGAAGATTACTTTTGAACTGCGCTAACTTTGAAACAACTGTTGAGACTAAGTCAAAACCTTCAGTTAAGAAAGGTGATTTCATCAAATTAGATTCAGTTGTAGCTGAATCCGGTGAATTAGCGCCTGTTTCAGGTAAGATTGTTGATGTTACAGCAAAATCAGTTACAATCAGAAACGGTCGTCCTTACTTAATCAGCCCAGGTACTATGTTACAGGTTGAAGAAGGTTCTTTGGTACTACGTGGTGATATGCTTGCTACATTGGTATTCGAAAGAGAAAAAACAGGCGATATCGTTCAAGGTCTTCCAAGAGTAGAAGAATTGCTTGAAGCTAGAAAACCAAAAGATTGTGCTATTTTAGCAGAAGCTGATGGTGTTGCAAGAATCGAAATCGAAGACGATGTTCCTAGGTTATTCTTGGAAACTGAAGGCGGTTCAAAATCTGAAATCAAGTTTGCAATTGATGCAAGTATCGTTGTTCAAAACGGTCAAAAGATTAAGAAAGGTCAACCTTTAACAAGTGGTCCTTTGAATCCGCATGACGTAATCAGACTTTGCGGTCCTGAAGAAGCACAACAATATTTGGTAGACGAAGTTCAACGTGTATACCGTTCACAAGGTGTAGAAATCGCGGATAAACACATTGAAATTATCGTTCGTCAAATGACTAAGAAAGTTAAAGTTGTTGATTCTGGTGATACTAACTTGCTTCCTGGTGAGTTGGTTGAAGTTCAAACTTTTGAAAATGAAAACAAAGCAGTTAAAGAACATGACGGTCAAGAAGCAACTTGCGAATACATGTTGTTAGGTATCACAAAAGCTTCATTGAACACCGAATCATTTATTTCAGCTGCTTCATTCCAAGAAACAACAAGAATCTTAACAGAAGCTGCGGTAGACGGTAAGAAAGACTTGTTAAGAGGTTTGAAAGAAAACGTTATTATTGGTCGTTTGATACCGGCAGGTACAGGTTTCTATCACTTGTCTTGTGCTAACGAAGAAAGAGATAAAGAAGCTCAAAAACGTGCAGCGCAAAGAAATCAAGCACGCAAACCATCTGCAATTTTGGAAGAAATTGAAGGTATGTTCGGTGCACCAGATTTACTTGTTGGCGATAACAAAAATTCTGATAATGAATAATTTTTAGAATTTGAATAAATATAGAGACGTGTTAAAGTTTTACTTTAACACGTCTCTTTTATTTACAGATTAGTCAAGCAAGTTGTAATGTTAGAATTTTATAATAACTTTCGCAATAATTTCAAATAATGTTAAGACAAAAAATAAAAGTTTCTGAAAAGCTGGATTGCCACAGCTCTAACGAGCTTTGCAATGACGGCACGTTTGAAAGTCTAACGCCAAGTCATTGAGAGGAGCTACTATTATAATTCACGACGAAGCAATCCATTGTATAAATACAAATTAGCATATATTATTAACTTGAATTTTTATCAAACAGTAGTGTATGTTCATGCTAGAATGTATAAAAGAGGTATTATGACTATTAAGATAGCAATCACAGGTAAAAGCGGAAGCGGAAAAACAACATTAACTAAGGCGTTTTTGGAATTATTACAAAAGAATTTTCCGGAAAAATCAATTTTATTATTTGATAACGATTTGACCGGAGAATTGGGACATTCTTTCGGCTTAGATATCAGAAATACAATTTATGGTATCAGAAGTGGAAAACACGAATACAAAACCGGAATTCCGGAAGGCATGTCTAAACACGAATATGTTGAGTGGGCAATGGAAGATATTATAGTTAATCTAAACGACAACGTTGATATTATTGTTTCTTGGTTTGTCGGAGCAAAAGATTGCAGATGCCCGATTACAGGTCAAATTAATG
Source organism: uncultured Candidatus Melainabacteria bacterium (assembly GCA_934757245.1). GTDB lineage: Bacteria > Cyanobacteriota > Vampirovibrionia > Gastranaerophilales > Gastranaerophilaceae > CAG-196. The sequence goes on along the minus strand of CAKVLH010000012.1, from coordinate 45,739 downwards.
ACGCTTGTCAAAGGTTAATTGAGCGCTACGACTTTGTACTTTTTGATTGCGAATTCGATTTAAAATATCTTAATCAACTTGTTGATACTGATATTGATTTAACTCTTGTAGTTGCTAATCCTACAATTGATTCGATTCATTTAGCAGCAAGAATTAGCGAATTTTCTGCAAAATACGCAGCAGGCGGTCAAATGGGAGTTGTTATAAATAAAGTTAAAAACGAAGATTTGAATGCAATTTCAGAGCAATTAAAACTTGCGGATGTAGAAGTCTTGGGCAGTATTCCATTTGATGAGAAATTGGCAAGTGGTGCTATTGATAGAAAATCAGAGGTTGTTTCAGACGCTTTGAACCAATTTTATTTCAGACTAAATTTACCACAGGAGAACAGATGATAATTTTAGACGGTAAAGCCTTATCATTAAAAATTTTGGAACAAGTGCGTGAAAAAGTTGCAACTCTTTCACGTCAGCCTCATCTTGTTGTAATTTTGGTTGGCGACAATCCTGCAAGCAAAATTTATGTTAATAATAAAAAGAAAGCTGCTGAAAAAGTCGGGATTAAATCTACCGTTATAGAAATGAACGCAGAGACTTCTGAAGAAGAATTGCTTGTTACTATTGAGAAATTAAATAACGATGACGATGTTACGGGAATTTTGGTACAGTTACCGCTTCCTAAACATATTGACAAAAATAAGGTTATCTTGGCTATTTCGCCAAAGAAAGATGTTGACGGATTTACTCCGGAAAATGTCGGAAAGCTTGTTATCGGCTTAGAACCTTATTTTTATCCTGCAACTCCGCAAGGAATTATGATGCTTCTTGATGAATACAAGATTCCGATTGAAGGAAAAGATGCGGTTGTAATCGGACGGTCAAATATTGTAGGCCGACCAATGGCGCAATTACTTTTGAAACGTAATGCGACTGTTACTATGTGTCATTCTTATACTCCGAATATTGAAGACAAAATAAAAACCGCCGATATTGTTATATCTGCGGTGGGTAAAAAGATTGTAAGATGTAAGATGGTTAAAAATAATTCTTGTTTAGTTGACGTTGGAATCTTTAGAGATGCCAACGGCAAACTGACCGGCGATATTGATTTTGATTATGTATCACCGACTTGTGGCTATATTTCGCCTGTTCCGGGGGGAGTTGGTCCAATGACCATTGCGTCTTTAATGTACAATGCTTCAAAAATCTATTAATCAAGGAGGGCGAAGCCCTCGCATTATGATTAAGATTGTAATAAACCTGTATCTTGAGCTGATGTAGAAGTTGCTTGTTTTTCGCTGTCTTTTTGAGCTCTCAATGATTCCAACATTGTATCGTACATTGTTTTCATTGTATCGTATTCAATATCTAAATCAGCAAGTTCTTCTGATAATTCTTCATTATATTGGCTAACTTTAGCATCTGCATATTGACCTGCAATTATTTCATTAGTGTTGCCTGCTTTAACAGTAATTTTGCCAGCTTTTAAATCTCTGGTATAGTCAATAGCAGAATCAAAAGCACTTTCCCATTTTTCTTCATACTTAACTTGTTTTTCAAGTTTTGCTTGGTTAGCTTCATACTTAGCATTCCAGAAAATGGATTGTTGAGTATAATAGTTAATATCTGCGTTTGTATTTAATAAGTTTCCTAATAATGCTGCTGTATTTGCCATCTTCTTATACCTTTTTTAAATCTTACATATATATAAAGTATTTAAAAAAAGTCTGATTTCAGCTTTGAATTATTTTGTTACAAAACTTAATAAAGCTAAAAAAGCTATCAATAGAGGATTCTAGAAAAATTTTTAGTAAATAATTGTAACTTTTTTTATATTACTAGCAAATATTTTTTTTATGATACTTAGTATAGTAGAAGAAGTAGGTGAAGATGAATATAAAAATATCAACAACAAATATCAATATTCCCAAAATAAGCTTTAGAAAGAATGATAACAAGCAAAATGTAACAAATCCGGCGGATTCTAAGCTTGAAAAAACTCCGCAAAAAGACACATTTGAGATGTCTATCGGTTATGTGAATGACGAGCATGGACAAACAAACAATATGATGAGAATTCTATCCGGCTTGAAGGGCGATTTGAAACTTTCTGCCGGTGATAATGATATTGGAGATGAAAAAAATAAAGCCGTTCATAGAGCAACAATGAAGTTCTTAAATTTGGCTAATATATCTGCAACCGCTTTAGGAAATCATGAAATGGATACTACTCAAGCTGATCTTATTGATTCTAAAGATGACTTTAAAGGAGATATTTTAGCTGTAAATGTAAAACAAGAACGAATTGAAGATGAAGATGAGGATGAAATTAAAGAATATGGTAGAGCACAATTTACTGATGCCATAAAAAATTCTAAGATTGTTGAAGTTAATGGCGAAAAAATCGGCTTAGTAGGCGCATCACCAATTGATATGTTTGATAGACTTACACACCCTGATTACCACAAAGACTGTTCAATTGATGCGTTAGAAGATACAATAGAAGATATACAAGAAGAGGTTAACAATCTTAAAGAACAAGGCATAAACAAAATCTGCTTGCTTTCTCACTTAGGACACCAAAAAGACCAAATTGTAGCCCAAAACACGAAAGACATTGATGTTATTATTGGTGGACACACTCACGAACTAGTTAAAGACATTAAAGAAGGCGAAAACCTTTTCTATAACGAAAACGGTGAACCTGTGGTTTTGACAGAAGCAGGGCGCGATGGTGCTTATTTTGGAAAACTCAATCTGACATTTGATAAAGACGGAGTAATTACAAAAGCGCAAAACAATTTGGGTGAAACAAGATTATTCCACAAGAACATGATTAACCAATACATTTTTGATGAAATATTAGGAACACCGGAAAAAGTTGGTTATATCCGTAAAGCTCCACCACCTCCAACAACACTTATTGAAGAAAATCCGCATGCAAACTTTGTTTGCGACGCTATGAGAGCAGAAATGGGTGCTGATATTGGAGTTTGGAACAATAGCGGTATTAGAAATTTCTTCCACGAAGGCGAAATCGACTCTCGTGATATCAAAGATATTGCACCTTTCTTTGACAGAATGTCATTGGCAGAAGTTTCTGAAAAGACTCTTGTTGATATGTTTAAAGCGACTGTGAAAACTACTTATACTAGCCATGGTAACAAACCGGGATTGATTGCAGTTTCAGGACTAAATTATACTGTTAACCCTAAAAAAGGCGAACTAACTGCAATGAATTTTGTAGATAAAAATGGAAAAGAAATACCTATTGATATCAACAACCCACGTGCAGACAAGATGTATAAAGTTGCAACAGATGAATTTATGATGTCAGCAGGAGCAGATTATGCAGTTCTAGCACCACACGACAAATGTATCGAAATATTACCTTACGATAAAGATGTTTTGACTTGCGAATATATCAAACATTTGAATAAACCAATTGATATTAATCAAACCGGTAGAATTAAATTTGAGGATTAGATTTGGTTGTTGCACCTCGCAATGACTGGGCGTCAGACTTACAGGCTGGGCGTCAGACTTACAGGCTTCGCGTCATTACGAGAAAATTGGCAGATTTTCATGGCAATCCAAGTAAAAAAAGGTTAAATGGCGATTGTAGTAACTCTCTCCAATGGAGAGATAGAATTTCTTAATGAAAGGGCGTAAAATTTATTATTTGACTTAGCCCTTGAATTTAGAAATTCTAGAGAGGGTGTTATATCTAAAAAATTAATAAAACCCTCTCCCTTGCCCTCCCCCGAGGGAGGGGATGCGCTAAAGATGTTTATTTAAAACAAGCCATTGTAGGGTGCGCACACTTGCGCACCGATAACCTATAACAAGCACCGATAACCTGACAACTTAAAAAGCGCGAACCATCATACCTAAGTCTTTAAGAATGAACTATATTGTTGTTGCATTTGCGCAATCAACATATCCATAGATTGGAATTTTGATTCTAATCTTGCCTTATATCTGTCAACTTCTTTGTTCGCTTTTTTAATTTTCGTATCTAAATCTCTGACTTTTTGCTTATAACTTGCTTCAGTTGTTGCAAAATATCCGGAAACACCTGCAAGCGCAGATTCTACTTCTGTTTCAAGTTTAGAGAAAATACCTTTATTATTAGCACTTCCGATTAACAAAGCTTTTACAGCATCTTGATCAGCTTCGAATGCTTTAAAGAATTTATCCTTATCAAATGTCATGCTAATAATTGCGCTGTTACTTGTTGCAATGTTACTTCCGCTTGCAGAAGCGACTGATATACCAATTGAATCCAAGTTTTTGAACACAGTAGTTCCCGCATCAGAACTTGTCATTAAATTTCTTAATTGATTTCTGATAAGTTTTAATGTAGATTCGTGTCTCAAATCGCCATCAGACGCCATAGATTCATCAAGATTTTTCATTAATTCGTTATAAGAATCAACTACGCCAGAAACAGCATTTGCCAAAGTTTCCTTATCTCGTTCAACTTTTATTGTTACAACTTCGTCTTTTGTAAGTCCTTTAAGATTAATTTTCAAACCTTTAATTCTTGTTATATCGCTATCTAAAGTATTAGATGTTGATGTATATGTTGTTCCATTAATCTTAACTTTAGCGTTTTCACCGATTTCTTGTGTTTTAATGTTCATTTTTGTCGTATTTATAGCGCCATCAGCGTTCCAAGTTGAACTTGTTAAACCAAGTATATCAGTAAAGTTACTTGTTCCGGCTTCAATATTAACTAAGGCTGAACCTGTAGATTTTGATTTGATTACAAATTTTCCGTCAACATTATCCCAGAATGCTGTTGCGTTAGCTTTTTCGCTGGAATTGATTTGTGCAACCAAATTAGAAAGCGTTGTTGTATCATCAATTGTGAATATTGCATCACCGATTGTAAATGTACCAGCTTTAACATTTCCGGCTCTAAAGATTCCGCTTGTTGTAAGAACAGAATCTCCATTTACACAATATAATTCTCTAGCGCTTCTTGCAACTCCGTTTTCATCGGTGCTAATACCGGTTATTGCGCTGAAATTGCTTCCATCAGAAGTTGAACCAACTTCAATTCTCTTGCCTGATTTTGAATAAATTTTTAACTTGCCGTCTTCAAAATCAACAATAACGTCGTTATCATTTTTAAATTCTGTAGAAATTTTAGATTGCAATGTTTTAAACGTATCAGTTATTTTACCAGTTGTTTTATCTCTGTTTATGTTTATTTGTGCTTTTTGACCGTCTCTATATATAGTTAATGTTCCTTCAGAAATATTTAAATCACCTAAATTAGTATTCAAATCCGCATAATTTGCCACAGACAAAGTCTTTTCAACAATCTCAGAAGTTGTTGAATTTACAACCGTTCCGCTTGCAGAATATCCGCCCAAATCTTTCTGATAAGTTAAACCTAACTTGCCTAATACATTTGACGTTGTTCCTGTTGTAGCAATCGTCATTGTATCGTATCCGCTTTGAACCATAATTTGACCACTAGCGGAAAGAGTAGCATTAAGTCCGAGTGCGTTGAATTTATCAATTAAACTGCCAATAGTTTCGTCTGCCGTAATTTTAATTATATTAGATTGACCATTTACGATTACATTCACATCGCCTGTTGTAACGCCGAAATAATCCAAACGAGTTTCTTCTGTTGCAGCAGGCTTTGTTGTTTCAACTTTAGATGTTTGTTGCAAGCCTGAATATTCTTTCGTTTCGGCGATATTATTTCCAAATAATTTTTCTACAACGTTTGATGAATTTGTTACACTTCCTGACTTTTTAATATAAGAATCACCTTTACCTACAAGCTTCAACACAGCGCCGTCTGCACCTTGTACAAGACTGGTTTCTAAGCCGAAGCTCTTTAATGTATCCATGAATGAACCTAATGTTTCGTCAGAAGAAATCATCGCGGTATATTTAACACCGTTATTGTAAATATAGTATTCGCCCGTACTTACGCCCAATTCAGACAACATAGTATCTCTTGTAGCGTTTACGGATGCAGTAGTAGTACCGTTTATGCTTAAACTGCCACTCTTGTAGTTATTTGTATTAATCCAACTATTTAAATTAATTCCAAGTAATTCCAGAGCATTTGATGCGCCGGTTCCTGTGCAATTTTCAAGTTTGCTATCGCCTGTATTTTTAATAATCAATTGACCGTTGCTGTTGATTACAGATTCAAAACCATAAAGAGCCAATTCGTCCATTAAAGTTCCGACTGTTGCGTCAGCAGAAAGCGAAATATTTGTCTTAACGCCATCATGAATTACGCTAATCAAACCATTTTGGTAAGTTCCTTCGTTGATATCTGCAAGTTTTGTATCTTTTGTAATTGCGCGAACTTCATCTGTCGGAATATCTAAGTTGTTTGAAGTGTAAATATTTACAAAGTTCCATTGTTCAAATAGAGCTGAAACCACATTAGAATTATCCCCTGCAAGTGCAGAAGTTGCAAGATAGCTGTTATTATATGCTCCAACTTTTAAAGAACCGTTTTCATCAAAATCTGCAACTAAACCATATTTTGCTAAAGTTGACATAAAATCATTTACAGTTGTATTATCATCAATGGTTTCAGTATTTCTAACTCCATTAGAATATACATAGTATGAACCATTTGTAATTCCGATATTATTTCCGCTTGAATCCTTTAAGTCTTTCAGCTTAGTTGAACCGTTAACTTTGTCATTTTTAGTTTCGGTATATTCTAAGTTTTTACTTGTTGAATCATATCTTGTTGACCAATTTCCGGCAATTCCGATTTTATCTAAGATGTTTGACGCATTTGAACTTGTGATACCGTCTGTTGTTAAGTAACTATTATTATTGCCGTCAAAGTATAACTTACCTTCGCTGGAAAGTCCGACTGTAATTCCGTATTGAGAAAGTTTTGCGGCAAGAGTTTCAAGCGTGTCATCTGTGTTAATATTAATAGCACTTCTTGTTCCGTCTTGGTAAACAAAGATTTGACCGCCTGTAATTCCTAAGTTCTTACCACTTGCATCCGTAAGTTCAGAAAGCTTGTTCTTCATTCCGATTTTAACAACATTAACTTGAGTGTCGCCCAAATAACCGCTTTGTTGCGTCATTTCGCCTAAACTCCAATTTGTTAATCCAAATACATCAAGAATATTAGAACCGCCATTAACATTTTCTAATGTAGAATTTCCAACGCCAATTACGTTCAATCTGCCTTTGTCGTCGATATAAGAATTGAATCCGTATTTTGAAAGCAAGTTTCTAAAATCACCTACAGTTTGAAGCGCTGAAACGTCAACCGTATATTTAACGCCTTCTTGATTAATCGTAATATTGCTATTAGCAGCGCCTGCTTGAACACCCAATTCAGACAATTTTGTAGAATTGTCCATGTTAACGACATCTTTTCTTTGCAAAATAGAAGATATGTTTGTCGTCGTGTCTACTCCATAATTCTTGGTGTAGCTGTTTGTCATCAAGAATTCACCAAGCGTACCTTTAATATCAAAATCCGTAAGCGTTGGACTTGTTGCGGTGAATTTGCCGTTCACATCAATCGAAGCGTTAATTCCGTATTCTGCAAGCTTATCTATAACATCATAAATTGTGTCTGTTTTTGAGAATGTTAATGTTACGTTTTGATTTCCTGCATTAGATTTAGTTGTCAAAAGAAGCGGAGTTTCATCTGTGGAAGTGAATGTAATTGTATTTCCTTTGCTGTCTATCAGGTCAGATAGCTTAGAAGCTCCGGAAGCTGCGGATTTAACTGTATGTTGAAGCGTGTTAGAAGTTCTGTTAACAGTAACAGTCTTGACGTTTGTTACTACATTGCCGAGTTTTAAAGCTGTAAGAATGTTACTTCCGCCGGTAACAGCTTGTAAATATACATTTCCAACGCCTGTAATATTTACAACACCGTTAGTATCTATAGAACCAACAAGACCGTATTGAGCGATTTGTTCAAAGAATTCGTCAAGCGTTTTTGATGTGTCAACAGAAATTGTTACAAAAGTGCCGTCAGTTTTATGAATAGCGAGACTTCCTCCTGACATGCTGTTAATAGTGCTAAGAACAGCATCTCCGCTAATACTTTCTTCTTTTCCGAAAGTTTTTTCACCAGAATTAGTGTTTACGTAACTCTTATAAACTTCTGTATGCCAAGATTTATCTTGACCTGCAGTAAGTTTCAAAACATTTTGTAAGTCATTGGAAATTCCTTCAACATAAGCATTGCTATTGCCTTTTATCGAAATTTTACCGTCTTTTATTGAAGCTGCGATACCGTAACCTGCTAGAGCCGTTAACATGTCGCCAATATTTTGGTTTGGATTAATTTCAATAACATCTTTTGTTCCGTTTGAAACAACTGTAATATAACCTGTATTTGACAAACCTATAGTTGAGAATGTTGTGTCAGTTTTTGCAGTGAAAGTTGCACCGACTGTAAGTGTGTCAGAGTCCTTGTTAAAGTAGGTTGTATCTGTTGTATATAAATCACCGGATGCAATACCCAGAGCATTACGCATATTCGCATCCATTGAGGTAATAAATGCGTTGTCGTTTGCATTCACAGTAAATACGCCGTCTCGAACAGATGCCATAATTCCTGCACCTGCAAGAGCTAGGATGAAGTCGCTCACAGTGCTATCCGCATGCATTGTTATGTTGAATTCTTGACCATTAGAATTTTTAACCGTTGTTACACCGTTTGTAGAGCTTGAGAAACCGAGTTCTTCAAACGTAGAACTTGTAGTCATTGTAACAGTTGCAGTTAATGATAACTGATTTGAATTTGTATTTTGATAATGCTGAACTCCACTTGTTGTATATGTATGACCGCTTCCAACATTCAATTTTAAAGCGTTCATTAAACTTGAAGAAATTGTTTTTACGTAGCTTTCATCATTGGTATTACCGATTGTTAATTCACCGCCGTTTACACTAGCTCTTACTCCATAAGCACCCAGAGTATTGCACAAAGATTCCATTGTGGTAGTAGCACTAACAGTGATTGTTTTATCTTTGCCGTTTTGATTGATTACGATAGTTTGATTAGAAGTAATACCTAAGTCTCTGACTGTCGTGCTTGCATTCAGTGTTTTTTTCTCATATAAACGGTTTGAATTTGAATTTCCGGTGTAGGTTGAATAAACCCCGTTGTTCGCAAGTTTAAATGCAGTTTGTAAGTTGCTTGACATTCCACTAATATAATCTCTATCCGTACTTGTCAAAGTGATTTCACCGCCGGAAACAGACATTGTTATACCGGCATTGGTAAGTGCAGATTGAACAGAGCCTAAAGTCATACCAGAAGTCAATGTAATAGTCCTGCTTGTACCGTTATTGACAACAGTAATATAATTTGTACCTGATACAAGATTCGACATGGAAACAGAAGTATCTATATTATCTACTTTGCCTTTTTCTTGAAGACTTTTGCTATAATAAGTATAGTAGGCACCGGAAGATTGACCACTAAACTGCAACAAAGAAGCTAAACCGCCGGAAACGATTGTTGAACCAGTTCCAATGAAAAACAGTTGTTGTGTACTAAAACTACCCTGTGGCAAACTTGATGCAATACTGTTTAATGTTGAATCAGCACTAAAAGAGTACAATTTATTATCTACGTACATTGAATAATCGTTTGTTATTTTTAGACTAGGTAATGTTGAACTATTTGAAATTACCCACTTTGATTTACTCCAATTGCTATTTGCCCTTGAATATATTTGACTAACAGATTGTTTCACATAATTTCCGGAACTAGTTAGAGTAGCTGAACTTTCTGTACCACCACAAACAATTGTGCTATTAGTCGTACTATAACTATTTGTTATACTTGCATTTTGATTCGTATATCCTATAAAAGCACCGACTTGAGAACCATAAGAGCTTGCTAAGATACCGTTAACAAGACAATTTGTAACAGAAATATTACATGACGTTGTTGATGCTGTGTTTCCAACAATACCGCCTAAGCAATGCATCGCATCAGAGGAACGAGCTCCAATAATTGTACCACTGTAAAAACAATCCGTAACACTAGAATTACCCCAGCTCGCTTGATAACCAAAGATTCCGCCAAGGATATAATTTCCACTACCTGCTCTTAAGAACATACTAGAACGGTTCATATCAGCATGTAATCCAACTCCCCAGCCAACTACTCCACCTATTATAGCTCCATCTTTTCCATCTATGCTTCCACTAGTAGAACAATTTGTAATTGTAGAAGTGCCTGAGTTATATCCAATAATTCCACCAGCAGTTGCATTTCCTTCTATTGTTATATTGGCATTTTCAATTGTAATACCACTGATATTATTACCCCAACCTTGTCCAAGAAGAGCACCAACATTTACTGAAGCTTTATCTCGATTTGTAATAGAAGAACCATTTATTGTAACATCAGAAATTGTTAAATTTTTAAAAGTAGCAAAGCCTGCAACATTAAACAAACCTCTATCTATTGACACACTTGGTTCTGTTTCATCAATTTTTAGTCCAGTTATTTTATATCCGCAACCATCAAATACACCAGCGAATTCTTTTGATTTTGTACCAATGCCTATCCAATTTGAATATCCTGATAAATCAATGTCATTGGTTAAGAAAAAGGTCTTACCTCTAGTTGTAGCGCTACTTTTTTGTAGATATAGTGCTAAATTATACAAATCAGCAGCAGTAGAAATGGCAAACAATGTTCCTGTTACACCGCTTGATGTAATAGTTCCCAATTTTGATACGTCATAAATTGTGTTTATGAGTTTAGTTGTACCTGTAGCAGCTGCGGTATGAGTATACTGAATAGCAGCGGTCGAAGTCGCAGTCGCGCCGATTGTATTGGTTACTGTTGTGATTCCAAGAATCTCTGCCAATTTCCCACCGATATACTTGTGATCGTCAGAAGATACTGACATCACTCCAGAATTAAGTGAGACATCAAAACCGGCATCCGTCAACATTGACATAACGGAACCGAGTGAAGCTGTACTTGCAAAACGTATTGTTGAATATACTGAACCGTCAGCATTGAATATTATCAAGTTTCGGCTATCTGTTGTTGACACCCAAGAAGCTAACGTGTTAATTGCAGTATCTGTTGTTACGGCAGCTGTGTACGTTACGGTTGCCGTACTTGTGCTTGCCTTTGGTACAGTTACAGTTTCAAGAGTAGTGTTTTCAACACTTATACCCAAAGCGTCGGCAATTTTTCCTGTTATATAATTACCATTAGTGGATGAAAGCACAATACGCCCATCCTTAATCGTACTCGATATACCATACGGACTCATTGCATCAAAGAAATCCTGCACTGTAGCATTCGGATCTATATCTACCTTAGCAACAAACTTACCTGTAGAATCATGAATAACCAGCATATCAGCAGGTGTGTATTGGCTTAAACTTTTATCTGCAATGGCTTCTGTTGTAATTGCTCCACTATATCCTATAGCTGCTGTTGACTTAGTACTATCGTATTTGGAATTCAAGATTTGATTGTTCGTTGAACCTGTATCATAGAATGCGTAACCACCGATTATTGCGCCGGCTCCAACGCCAGCGCTGCTAGAGTAGCTTCCACTAATTCCAACATTTGCTGAAGTGTAAGAATTTATAATAGTTGCAGAAAAATTGTTACCCTTCATAGTTCCAACTGTACCACCTGCTCCAAGCGTACTATAATGACCAAGTGAAAGTCCGGCAGAAACTGTTACAACGCTACCACAATTTTCGATAGATCCATTCCGCATAATACCAGCAATACCACCAGCAGTTGCAGTCGCTACTCTTGAAACAGAACTCGTAGCACTACCTGATGCAAATGAATTGCGTATAGCACCACTTTCGAGTTTGCCGACAATTAATCCTACAACTTGACCGTTAACAGAACTATTAACTATACTTACATTGTCAATTGTTCCATTGGATAAATTCCCAACAAGAATTCCGGCTCCTAAGCCTGCATTCTCTGAATTACTTGTGGTTGATGTTGCTGATACTGTACAGTTTTTTAATTGTAGATTTTTAATTGTTCCACCGTTTATTAAATTACCAATTAAACCAACTTGATTATCATTAGATGTAATATTAAGGTTGGATAACGTATATCCATTACCGTCAAATGTTCCTCTATAGTTTGAAATTGGTTGCCAACTGCCAATATCTATATCATTCATTAGCATTACATTTTGATTTGCAGATAGAGCAGTCCTCAACTCATTAGCATTATGAACGCAAGTATAACCTTCTGCTGCTGCTTGAGCCTCAGTTTTTGAAGTTACTGCACTTGTCAAATAATTTACGCCCAAATCGCTGAGTTTTGTCGTACGCTCAACAAAACTTGTTTGTGTATAAGTAACTTTGAGCGTTGATGACGCAGCATTACCGGCAGTTGTGGTTGTAGAGTCAACTTTGATAAGAGCGTTATTATTTCCTAAAGAAGATGTAAGATAAGCCCCATTCCACGAGTTCCAAGTTATTACGCCGTTATTAAGATTACCCCAAACAGGATTGCTTCTATACTCTTCTCCAGCAAATACGTTCATAAAAAACTCTAAAGTTTCATCACCATTAAATGTTTTTGTTCCAACTTCAGTTCCGTCTGCACTATGTAATGTTACAGTAAAATTGCTATATCCAAGTTCACTTAATTTAGTATTCTCATTCGCATACACGCTATCTGTATACGTAATCGCCAAGGTCGAAGACGTCGTTTGACCAACAGTAAATGTTTCATTTCTATCAGTCGTGAATCCAACGCCTAAATTTTCCATAATCTTGCCGGCTGCATAATTTCCGGACGGCGAAGTTAAACTTATAATACCATTTTCTATTTTTCCTACAATATCATAAGCTGATAAAGCATCAAACATATCTTGAAGAGTTGAAGAAGTTGTTAATGCAGTAATCGTACCAATAGCTTGTTGGTCTTTATCATAAATTATGATATTTTGGTCAACTTCGCCGGTCTTGATACCGCCGATTTCGCCAAGAGTAGTTTGTGCATCAGCTGTCTTAGTAACATTCTGTTTCAAAGACTCGGTTGATTGCTGATTAGTATTAATAGATTCTGTCGTAGTATAATCAGTAATTCCTAATGCAGTTGGCAATGTACCTTGTATATAAGTTCCGTTAGGTGAAGTCAAACGAATTGTGCCGTTAGAAATCGTACCGTCAATTCCATGAGCTTTTAAACTATCTAAGAAAGAACCGATAGAAGTTGTATTCGATACTGTTACAGTTGTAGTTGCTTGTTTCAGAGAATTATAAACCGTATATGTTTTATTATCCTCAATTCCCAAATCCTTGAATGTTGTATTTCTATCGGCGTATTGATTTGTATTTGTATAAAGAGTTTCGCCGGTAGCTGAAACAGAAGATGTATGAGTTGAAGAAGTCATACCAAGAGCTTGAGCAACCGTTCCTGTCAAAACTCCGCCATTAATAGACAATCTGCCGGTTTTATCCAAAGAAGCAGTACCACCGTTTTCATAAATTTTATTGATTAAGTCGTTTAAAGTTGTCGTCGCTGAAACAGATATTGATTTATCATTGAATTTCAAGTCATAACCGCTTTGAACATAACTTGAAGTTCCAATCGTATCAAAAATTTCTTTCAATGTAGTTTCGCCCGTAACTGCAGCATTAGTCGTTACAGTTTTTACATTGCCTAAAACATAACTGCTCTTGTTAGAAGTCTTTAAATCCATGGAAGCTTCTAATGTAGCGTTTTCAATATAGCCGTTAGAAATCGTTAAATGACCTTCATTAAGTACAGCCGTAATTCCGTCTTGTTTATTAATCAAGTCAACAATATCGCCAATCTTAGTTGTTTCAGTCAAAATAGTAGAAGTTTTTAAGTTGCCTTCGCTGTTATATATTTTAAGCGTTCTATCTGCTTCGCTCATAGAATTTGCGATGCCGTACTTATCAAGCGTAGTGTCGCGTGTGGCGTCTACAGCAATAGTCTCTTTCGCGTATAGTCCGGATGAAGTTACGTATTTTCCTGCAACTGTTGTTGTTAAGTCAAGAACGTTCGCAAGATTTGAAGTTCCGCCTGTTAAAGTCGCATTTTCAATAGTTAATCTGGAATTATCTTCATCCCAGCTTGCTGCAATGCCTTGTTCCTGCAATTTAGTTATCAAACCGTCGATTGTAGTATCGGTTTTTACGGAAACAGTTCTATTTTCTCCACGAACATTAAAAATAGCAGTACCATCAGCCGTTAAACCTAATTTGCCCAACGTTGTTGCATTAGTTGCTCTTACTGTATCAACTACAGTATGACGAAGTGCTTTTGTCTTTGAATAAGTAGAAGCTACAGTAATATGGTCTGTAGAAATTGTACCTGAACCGTATAAACATTCAAGCAAATTTGTACCTTTTTTATAGCGGTCTTGAGTTTCTGTAATTTTGTGGTCTGCAATTAGTGCTTGAACATCAGCATCAGTCAAAGTTTTAAACGCACCGCCTGTGATAGTCAACACACCTGTTTTATCATCTAACTTAGTGTTAATACCCAAGTTGCCCATATCGGTCATAAAGTCTGCAATAGTTTGACCGGAATAAATCTTTTCATAGTATTTGTCGCCGTTCGCATCTGTAACTTCCAAATAGCCTTCTTTGACTTTCAAATCATCAACAAGACGGGTAGACAAGTCAACAATTTTGTGAACTTCAACGGTTTCTGTCAATGGTTTACCTGTAACCATTGCTGTATAAGGTTCTTTTTCCAAGCCCAAAACTTCTTCAGCCTTAAACGTTCCGCCGGTAATCGTACCCCCGGAGATTTCAACAGTTCCGTCGGATTTCAAAGCTGCGTACAAGCCTGCATTCGTAAGTCCTGTTAACAAATCGCCTAAAGTTGAAGTTGTACCAACCGTAATTGTAGTTAATTTATTATTCGAGTTTTTAACAATAACAGTTTGACCGTCTTTGATACCTGATCCGCCCTCAAGCTCTTTTAATTTGGTTGATGTAGTAGCAGTAGTAGTTTGTGTAGTAATAGTTTCGTGTTTTAAATTACCCGTAACCTGTGATTTGCCGTAGATATCGACAGCCAAGCCCAAAGCTTTAAGGATTCCTGTTCCACCTTCATTTTTAATAGTCGCGTCAGAAATCGTAAATACACCTGTTTTATCAAGAGTTGCTTCAATCTTGTTATCGTTTAACGCCTTAATAAAATCGCCTAAAGTTGTGTTGTTAGTAATAGCAATATTATAATCTTTGTCATTCGCATTAATTGTAATCGTGCCGGCTTTCACACCCAATTCGGACATCTTAGTAGATTCTGTAGCAGCAGAATAAACAGTATCAGTCTTAGTTGTCGTCAAATCTTTACTTGTGTAACCCTCGTTTACACCTCCAAGGTGCAAAGCTTTTACGATATCAGTATTTCCTTCGTCTATAGCAGTAGCGCTTACATCAACGCTAAAAATCCCTGTCTTTTCGTTGTAGCTTGCTTTTACACCAATATTTTGCAGTTTTTCAATAAAAGTAGATATTGTATCATTTTCGGTTATAGAAATCCCGTGTTTTATTCCGTTAACCGTAACGCCGATACCTCCGGCTTTTACTCCCAAGTTGATAAGTTTAGAATCCGCAGTAGCAGTAGTAGTTTGAACGATAGTAGTCATGTAGCTGTAGTTGGAATTAGCGCGTGTTTCAGTCGCTAATTTATCAACTTTAACATTATAAGTAGCCTCTTCGGCTTCTGATGTAGCAGCGGCGGTCAAAGCTTGTAAATTACTTGAAATAGCAAGGTTTTGCGCAAACAAATCCATTGATGAACCTGCGCCTAATTTGGCGTCAGTAACCTTTTCCAACATGGAACGAAACGATGAAAAGAAACTTTTGATTTGAGATAAGGTTTGTTGTAAAGACTGAACTTCTTTCTTTTGTTCTTCAAGCGAAGTAACCTTGGCTTTCTTCAAAGCTACCAAGGATTCTACCCAAGAAGATGTATCTAATCCGGATGCTAATCCGCTAAAAGATATGCTCATTGTCTTTGTTTACCTGTGTTACTACTACCATGTAACAATGTAATTCTCAAGGTTGTGGGGTAATTTTATATTCCATTATAATTATTTGATTCGTTTCCAGTTGAAAATACTACATCGCTACTTTATATATACATTATAGCAGATGTTTATATTTTTTCAAGGGGGGGATTCAGGTTTAGCGTCGTTGCGCGGGGCGACGATTTTTGGGGCGCGAAGCAATTCACTATATCAAAAGAGAAGTTAATAACACCCTCTCCCGCCTTCGGCACCCTCTCCATGTTGAATTAAAAAAGGAGAGGGAAGCGAACTGCGTTTGCATGGGCGTCGCAAGCACGTTCCCTCGCCTTACAGGAGAGGGTTAGGGTGAGGTGAAGATGAACTTTCCACTTTCAATTTTCCATAAAAAAAAAGGACAACGAATTGTCCTCAATCTATTATAATTAAGTTGTCGATTAGCAAGAATAACTGCAACCACCACCGGAGAAGCCTCCACCTGCTGAAACACTACCACCTGAGAAAGATGAAGCGATAGAGCCTGCTGTTTCACCACCGGAATAAGCGATTGAACCAGCGGTTTCTCCACCAGAGTATGCAATTGAGCCGGCTGTTTCCATACTTTGTCCAAACGCTACAATCGTTGCATCAGAAGGACCGGAATAAAAACTGCAAGTATCCGTACCATCACCGGTAGAAGGTGCGATTAATGAAGTATTATTTGATATCAAATGAGTTGTTTTTGGAGCAGAATCTGCACCGATAAATTTAAAGCAAGTGTTATGTGATTCTTCAGTTGATTTTAATGTTAGCATAATCTTAAATCCTTACAAAGTGTTTACACATTTATATAAAGTAAAAAAAATATGCTCAATTTCACAAAGCATACTTTTCGTTACAAATCTTAATATTAAATTAAAAAATTGTCAGCGGATCCAAAATTTCAACTACTTTTGAAATTTTCTCTGCACAAGAGCCAAAACCAAAATAATAACAAACAAAATATATGCTAAGGCGCAAGATTTGCCTATATCAAAATATTCAAAAGCGTATTTGTAAATCGAATACACAATCACATCCGTTGAACCGGCAGGCCCGCCTTGAGTCATCACATAAATCAAATCAAATATTTGAAAAGAAGAAATCGCGGTAACCGTTGTTACGAAATAAATTGTCGGCTTTAAAAGAGGAACGGTTATCTTTAAAAAAGTCTGTTTACTATTTGCACCGTCAATTTTCGCAGCTTCATAAACATCTTGATTAATCGTCGAGAATCCGGTCAAAAATAAAACTACATTATAGCCAATTAATTTCCAGACAGATATAAAAATCAAAACAGGCATCGCAAATGTTGTACTATATAGCCAACTGTAATGTGTATTCAGCAAATTGTTTACTAAACCTATATTCGGGTCAAAAATCCAAGCCCAAACAATAGCAATAACAACTGCAGGAGTTATAAACGGTAAAAAATAAATTGTTTTAAAAACCTCCGCACCTCTTATTTTTGTATTCAAAATTGACGCAATTATTAAAGGAATTATTACAGCAAATACAGTTGTAGAAATTGCATATACAAAAGTGTTTATCAAAATTTGCAAAAATTCGGGTTCACTTAAAACAGATTTATAATTATCTAAGCCAACAAAAGTAATATCATTAAGCAAGTCCCAGTCTGCAAAACTTAGTGCAAAAGAGCAAAAAATCGGAATTATAATAAATATAAAAGTTCCGACAAGCGCCGGAAGCACGAATAACAAACCGCTTAGTTGTTTATCTTTCATAGTTGTTAACTCTTCATTTTTTTGAATTTAATCAGCATTGTTGTAAATAGTATAGAACATAATACTACAGCCGCGCAAACTAAACCGTACCAAAAACCTAGCAAATTAAGTTTTAGTTTCAATCCTAAGAAACATCCGACAGGAATTGATACAAGCCAATATCCGATAAAATTAGCAAGCATAACAACGCCTGTTTGTTTCAAGCCCTTAAATATACCCGCCAATGCAACTTGCAATCCGTCGAATACTTGGAAGAAGCAAAGTGCGAATACGATAGGTATACAAACATCAATTAGCTGTTTGTCTTTTGTAAACAAGCTTACTAAAAATTCTGGGAAAGTTGAAACGACAATTGCAGAACAAGCCATAAATGTAACCGCCATTAATATACCTGTATATGCGTATGTTTTTAATGATTTATAATACTTCGCACCATTTGCAAATCCGACTTTTACAGCCGTTGCGTTTGAAATTGCAAACGGAATCATAAACGAAATAGTTGTTAGTGTACAAACTATGTTTTGAGCAGCCGCGTAAATTCCGGAAATTCTGCCTAAAATTACCGTTACTGCATTAAATCCGATAAATTCTATTACAACAGCTAATGAGGAAGGTGTGCCAACTTTTAATAAGTCTTTGTAGTAATTCTTGTCTTTAAAATGTTGAATATTAGTTCGTTTGAAGCAATACCAGAAAAGCACTCCGCCCATGATGTATCGCGTTATGAAGCTTGAAAGCGCCAAACCTTTAACTCCCATTTCCGGAATCGGGCCAAAACCGAAAGCCAGAATTATATTCAGAATTAGGTTCACAAATATGCAAATCACAGTTAAAATATTCGGAAATACAACAATTTCAAAGGCTTGAAGGTACTCTTTAGACATGCAATGCAAATATGCGCCAAAAGTTGAAAATGCTAGAATCCAGAAATAGTCTTTTATCAAAGGAACTAATTTGTCTTCAAAGCCCAATTTACCAATAACAGGAATAAACGCAATGATTGCAAGTGTAATGATTACTGATAAAATTGCTGTAAATTTTAAAGACGGATAAAAATACTTTTCAGCATTTTTACCTGCACCTCTATAATTTGACAAAATTGCAGAAATACTGCACAAAATACCTATTCCGAACATTGAAATGCAATTGATAATCGCTGTTGCAATACTCACAGCGGCAAGCGTGTCTGTAGAGTGTCTTCCCGCAACGATAACATCGCCAACACCAATTAGGATAAAACCTAAGTTTCCAAGCATAATTGGTAAGGCTATATTTAAAATATCCTTAATATAAAAATTTCTGACTAGCATAGTTTTATTGTACTATAAATATGATACTGATTAATAAAACTGCGATAATTAAAGAAATTATCGCAGCTTTTGAATTATTTATGTTCTTTACCTTTTCTCTTATAGAAATCCTCGATAAATCCCGTATTAAAGTTTCCGCTTATAAACACTTCATCTTCAACGATTTCTTGGTGGAAAGGTATTGTTGTCTTAATACCTGTTACAACATATTCTTTCAAAGCTTGATACATTCTGCGTCTTGCTTCGTTCCTGTTTTGTCCCCAACAAATCAATTTACCAATCATTGAATCATAATATGGTGGAATTGAATATCCGGGATAAACATGAGAATCAACTCTTATACCGAAGCCCCCTGGAGCAAAATATCCGTCAATTTTTCCAGGACAAGGCATGAAATCGTGTTCAGGATCTTCTGCATTGATACGGCATTCAATTGCATGACCTCTCAAAAGAACGTCATCTTGTGTATAGCCTAATTTTTTACCTGATGCTACAAGGATTTGTTCTCTTACGATATCTACTTGTGAAATCATTTCTGTTACACAGTGTTCAACTTGAACACGTGTATTCATTTCCATAAAGTACCATTTGCCGTCGTGGTCAAGCAAGAATTCGCAAGTACCTGCACCTTCGTAACCAATAGCCTTCGCTGCACGAACAGCAGCTTCACCCATTTCTTTTCTTGTTTCTTCATCAATTGCTGGAGAAGGAGCTTCTTCTAACAATTTTTGGTGTCTTCTTTGAATAGAACAATCTCTTTCGCCTAAGTGGATAACGTTACCGAAAGAATCACCTAAGATTTGAACTTCGATATGGCGTGGGTTTTCAAGGAATTTTTCCGCATAAATTCCCGGATTACCGAAGAATTTTTCAGCTTCCATTTGGCAAAGATTCATGTTTGATTCTAATTCATCGTCATTTCTAACAATTCTCATGCCTTTACCGCCGCCACCTGCTGTAGCTTTTAGAATAATAGGATATCCTGCTTTATGAGCAAATTCTCTAGCTTGTTCTACGGATTCCAATAAACCTGTACCTGGAGTTACAGGAACATTATTTTCAATCATTGTTTTACGAGCAGTAGCCTTGTCGCCCATTTTACGCATAGATTCCGCAGAAGGTCCAATGAATTTGATACCATGTTCGGTACAAATATCAACAAAATCTGCTCTTTCTGACATAAAGCCATATCCGGGGTGGATAGCATCACAACCTGTCATCAAGGCTGTTGAAATAATAGCAGGAATGCTTAAATAACTTTGCGCACTTGGTGCCGGCCCGATACAGTATGCATCTGTAGCCAATCTAACGTGCAATGATTTTGCATCTGCTTGAGAATATATTGCAACCGTCGGAATGCCTAATTCTCTACACGCTCTAATTACTCTAACTGCGATTTCGCCTCTATTTGCTATTAATACTCGTTTAAACATAACCCTTCCTCTAACGTCGTTAAGGCGTTAAGTCTTTAAGGCGTTAGGTTCATTTTATTATAATGAACTTAAAGTCATAAAGACTTAAAGACCCAAAGACTTCCCTATTCTACGTACATCAAAACTTGACCAAATTCGATTGGGTCGCCATTTTTAACGCAGATTTGAACTACTTTACCAGCTTGTTCAGCTTTGATTTCGTTCATTAATTTCATTGCTTCAATAATACATACAACATCACCAACATTAACAGTTGAACCTACTTCAACAAACGGAGCAGCTTCAGGTGAAGATGCAGCGTAGAAAGTACCTACCATTGGTGAAGTAATTGCTTTACCTTTAACTTCTTCTTTAGCTGCTGGTGCTTGAGCCGGCGCAGAAGCTACTTGAGGAGCAACAGGTGCTACTTGTGGAGCTGCTGCAACTGCAGGAGCTGAAGCCACCATATTAACTTCAGGCAAATCTTTTCTGATAGTGATAGCTTGTTCGCCATCTTCTAAAGATATTTCTGTTAAATCATTGTCAGCAATGATTTTTGCTAATTTTTCTATATAGTCTGATTCAAATTTCATTTGTGTCTCCTTGTAAGGGATTAAGGGAATAAGGTAATGAGGGAATAAGAGGCATTAAATTTATCATTAATAATGCGTTTTATTAACGTATTTATGCTTAAAATTTTCTATAAATCTCTTATTACCTTATTCCCCTATTACCTTATTCCCTTTTAAATTAAACTCTATCCAAATATTCATTACTTCTTGTATCAACTCTGATTACGTCGCCGTTTGATACGAAGAATGGAACGTTAACTACAGCACCTGTTTCAAGTGTTGCAGGTTTTGTACCGCCTTGAGCTGTGTTACCCTTTTCAGCAGGTGGAGTGTCAACAACTTCCAATTCTACGTGAGCAGGAATATCAACACCGATAATTCTCTTATCGTGCATCAAAACTTGTACAATCATATTTTCTTTAAGGTATTTTACGCCATCACCAACTTGGTCATCTGTAAGTTGAAGTTGTTCGTAAGTTTCGTTATCCATCATAACGTAATCTTTACCTTCTTTATATAAATATTGCATTTCTCTACGGTCAAGCATAGCTTTTGCAACTTTTTCACCGGCTCTGAATGTTTTTTCGATAACGTTACCTGATTCAACGTTTTTAAGCTTTGTTCTTACAAAAGCTGCACCTTTACCGGGTTTAACGTGTAAAAACTCAACAACGTTCCAAAGACCGTTATCTAGTTCTAATGTCAAGCCATTCTTTAAATCGTTTACTGAAATCATATTTGCTCCTTAAACATACTACTATTCATCTTTTTCTTGATACTAACATAAACGCGTTTTAATCGCAACATGCCAGATTTGTGTAAAATAAAACTCAATCCCAAATCTAAAAAAAATAAAAAACCGTACCACTACCTATCGAAATACAGCAAAATTGATTTTGTAAATAGAACCTACTTTTTAAATGTATGACACCCGCAAGGGTTACCTTAGTGCTGCTATGCTTCCATCCTGACACGGTTCGATATCTTGCGCCACCATAATCTAAACTATCAACAATCCTATTTGCATAGGCAATTCTTCTGTACCCCTCACAGTAGGCTCTGCACCTCGCAATCGCTTCGAGTCGAGAGAACGCTACGTCCCCGTGGAGTACGGCATTTAAAACTATATCATAAACCCGAGTTTAAAACAAGTTTTTGTTGGGGTGAAACCCCAACCTACAAATCAGCATAGTTTCTATAATTAAATATAAAAAGCTCTACCTCTTTTTTGCAGCCATAAATCATAATTGGTTATATATTTTGCAATATCAATAAATAATGGAATTGTTTGATAATGCGGATACGCACGCTCTAAATATTTTTCCCAATTATTAATTGTGTAATATTCTTTTCCTTCAAATTTAATTCTTCGATAAGGGAAAATGTCGGAATTTTGCAATATAAAAGTTTGTTTGTTTTCAAAAAAATCAATATTAATTCAATTTATACATTCACTTCCTGTTTTTTAAACTGCATTTCATAAAGAGCTTTATATTGTCCATGTTCAATGGACATTAGTTCTTCATGTTTCCCTAATTCTACCAATTCGCCTTCATTGATGACAGCAATTCTATTTGCGTTTTTAATTGTTGATAGTCTGTGAGCGATAATAAACACCGTACGATTTTGCATCAAATTATCCATTGCTTTTTGCACAATCGCTTCTGATTCATTATCTAACGCTGAAGTTGCTTCATCAAGGATTACAATAGGAGCATTTCTCAACATCGCTCTTGCAATAGCTACACGTTGTCTTTGACCTCCTGATAATGTCATACCTCGTTCGCCAAGTTCTGTTTCCAATCCCTCTGGCAATTCCGAAATCAAATCTTGCAAGTGAGCTGACTTAATTGCTTTCATAAGTTCTTCTGTTGTTGCTTCTGGATTTCCCATCATAATATTTTCTTTAATTGTTCCTGAGTACAGGAAGTTATCTTGAAACACCATTGATATATTTTGTCTAAGTGATTTTAAAGAAAATTCTCTAATATCAACGCCATCAATTTTTATTGATCCGGATTTGATGCCATAAAAACGAGGGATAAGGTTTACTAGAGTAGATTTTCCACCACCTGAATTCCCAACTATTGCAAGAGTTTCGTTCTTTGGAATAGTTAAATTGATATTTTTCAATACGGGTTGGTTTGGAACATATTCAAAACAAACATCTTTGAACTCAATATCTTTATTTAAGCCTGTTAAAATTTTAGGATTTTCGCAGTCTTGTATAGCAGGAGTTAAGTCAAATAATTCAAAAACTCTACCCATAGCAACGAAGATATTTTGAATACCTGTTAGAGTATTTCCTAAAGTTTTTACAGGTTTATATAATAACAATAATGATGTTACAAATGATGCAAACGCACCAGCAGTCATTTGTCCTGAATTAATCAAGTAAGTTCCAACACCAAGAACAGTGGCAATACCGAAAGATGCAATTAAGTACATCAACGGAGACATCCAACCTGCACGTTTGTACAATGACATATTAATATTAAATGATTTCCAAGTTTGGTCTTTAAAATATTTATTTTGGCGGTCTTGAAGTTCATAAGCTGCCATAACTTTATTTCCGGAATAAGTTTCGTTAATATTTGTAGTAATATTTCCACCGATAACCATATTTTTATTAGAGGCTTCTTTGATACGTTTTCTAATTAGAGCAACTGGTATAAATGCAATACATAAAACAGCAACACCAATAAAAGCGAGCTTCCAAGAACTATAAAGCATTACTGCAATTAAACCCAATGCTCCACACAAACTAGTTGTAATTGTTTTTATATTATCAACAATACCCGCAGATGCCGTTTTAGGATCGCTCATATATCTTGAAATAACAATACCTGAAGAGTTGTCATCATATGGATTAGTCTATCAAACAAATCGAATTTTACATCATTAGTAATTCTTTGAGATGTCCAAGTCGAAAAATAACCATTCAAGTATCTTAAAACACCTTGAACAATTGCAAATAAAATTACACCTAGTGGTATTATAAAAGCCATTTGCAAGCTAGATAAAGATAATCCTATCCCATGCCAATTAAAAGCAAATTCTTTACCACCTATAACATAATCCATATATGGTTTTAGAGCAAAAGCTGTTACACCATCTAATAAGCCAAGAGGAATAGCAATTGCAAATCCTAATGAAATTCTGAACCAGTAAGGCTTTATATATGGCAAAATTCGTCCTAGTAACCAAATATAATTAAAAGAGTTTGTTGCAGAAGTTGACTTTAATTTATATTTATTATGTTCTCTATTTTCTTTAATTGAGTTATAAATTGCAGTTTTTTCCGCATAACTCCACCATAAACTACAATAACTATGATTACATATTTTTCCACTGTTTGGTTTTTCTCCAAAAAATAACACTATTGTCGGAGTTTCTATGTGCATTGCGTATCTGTCATATTCTTCTTTTTGCTCTCTTGTACATGCGAACGGAATATTTGAATACCACCTTTCGACATATCCGTATTTTTGAGGGACATTCAAACAATCATCAATTAACATATTCCAGTAATGAATTTCTTCAAAATTTTTATCCTGTATATTATTATCAATTAAAAACTTTTGAGATAATAAAGTGTTTAAATAATTTTCTTTTTTTACTTTTTGAGCATTAATTAATACCATATAATTAGTAAATATAAACTTTCTTTTTTGGGGTATTGGATCTTTTAAATTGTGCAAAAATTCGGTAGCCGCACAGGAGTTAGAAGAAATATCTATATTATAAAAATCGCTTAAATCTTTTAATATTAAACTTGCACTATTGATATAAATAAACTTATCTATATCAACTAAAAATGGAAATTCTAAACAATATAAAGATTTATAGTAATTCTTTAATTTCGAATACTTATTCTTATTAATTTTCAATAAAGTTAACTCTGAACAATTTTCATACTTATTAAATTTATCTAATAATTTCAAGTAATTTTTATCTAAGCTTTCATCATATAAAACGAATAAATTAATAAAATTGTTTTTATTATTTTCTAATAAACTGTGTATAGAAACATAAGTCAAATCAAAATATGCATCTGAAATTGTATATACGATATTAATATGCGAAGTCATTATTAATTTTCTCCATGTACTCACCATAAGAATATGGAACCCAAGCCACATTCTCTTTTATTATTCTTGCAGGAGTTCCTGCTATTAAAGTATTTTCTTTTTCAAACTTTTTATTTACTAATGAACAAGCTCCAACAATAGTTCCATTTGGGAGATTAACACCTTTTAATATGGTACAACGACTTGTTATCCAACAATTCTTCCCAATAATAATGTCTTTAGGTTCACTTAACGGAGCCTGTGAGTTATAGTCAATAAGACATTCACCATCAGAATTTCTGATTATTGCATCATGTGCAATAAAAGTACCTTCTCCAACAACTATTTTATGTTTGTTTTTATAATCCCCATTGGCAAACAAACGAAGTTTACCATTTCCCAATTCGCAATTCTTTTGTATATGTATTGTTGCACCTCGTTCTACACAAAAATAAGCTCCTTCAATACATTTTACGGGCTTTTCTAAAATAAATGTATTATCATTCTTTTCTATATAAATTTTTGAATTACAAAAACTGGAATCATATATTTTAAAAATATTATTATTTCCATAAATTGTAATATTTAATCCACTTGGAATGCAATTATTTATGCCATTAGAATTATAAAAATATATTTTGTTATTATCACCTTTTATCTTAAATGAATATGCCTTGTATTTAAAAGTTATTTTATCGCTTGTGGATCCAGAAATGCATAAAATCTCATTTCCAGAACCATTAATAAAACCGTCTATACGTTCTTTTGAGGCAATAAAATTACTATATTTATATTCTATATTACTTAATTTATTTTTTAAAT
Organism: uncultured Candidatus Melainabacteria bacterium; assembly: GCA_934757245.1. Taxonomy (GTDB): domain Bacteria; phylum Cyanobacteriota; class Vampirovibrionia; order Gastranaerophilales; family Gastranaerophilaceae; genus CAG-196. Next base: position 19,787 of record CAKVLH010000012.1, on the reverse strand, counting down.
TATTTAAATTAAGTTTCAAAACTGACATATCTTTTCCTCGAATTTTATCTATAATTTTTTGAATAAATTCTATTTTCAATGATTGTTACTCCATATTAAAAAGATTTTATATAATATTTACGACCTCTATTTTCTAACCAACGAGAATATGACTTTATATATTTGGTAACTTCTGGATTCAATGGAATTTCCATATAATTGCCATATGCTTGTTTAAGATAATTGTTATAGTTATTAATTACATAATAATTTTGACCTTCAAATTCAAGTCTTTTTAAAGGGAAAATATCATCAATAGGCATATATGAGATTTGTCCTAAATCAAAAAAGTCCATATGCTCCCAAGCATATGCAGTAGCATTACTATTCTGTTTTTGATAAATATTCTCGTTGTTTAGTTGTTTTTTAAAAAATGCAAATTGTTTATACCAAGCCCAACGATTATCGAACAATTTTATTGATTTCTGATAATAATCAAGATATAAATGTTCCGTAATATTAGAGTTTAGGTAATCCCTAGGGAAAAAATCAATTGTAATACAATCCTCAAGTGATGTTCCTAAATAAGCACTCATACAGGAAGGCTTTTTTGAAAAAATAATTTGATTTTGGTGTTCTTTTAATAAAGAATCTATAATTGCGCGATGTTCATTATAACCAATACAGTATGTTGCATCAAAATAAATAAATTTTTCTTTTACAAAATTATGTAAATCTTCGTATTCATCACGCATTAATTCAAAATCAAAATCATCATCCCAAGGTATAAATCCTTTATGCCTTACAGCTCCAAGTAAAGATCCACCACATAAACAAGGGTGTAACCCAATTTCCTCTATTTGTGGTATTAATGTTTTTGCAAAATCAGAAAGCCTTAATTGATATTTTCTAATTTTACCATCTATTGGTGGAATTTTTGTACTATCTATTTTTTGTAAAGCATTTATTAATTCCTTTTTATCCGAACATAATAAATTCCCTAATATAGGATGTTCATGATGCTGTTTGAGATTATCAATCAAAATTTTATCAATTAAATTATTTTGATAAAAATAATTCATCATAAATAACAATTCATTCCATTTGTTCTTACTTTCTATATCTTCTTTCCCTCTTATAAAATCGATAATATCTTGTATGATCTTAATTTGCATTTTTTCTTTTAGCCTCTATTTCTTTTAAATACGTCCCATATCCTTGTTTCGCCCAAGTAACGTTTTCCTTAATTACTTTGGCAGGCACCCCCGCAATTAAGGAATTCTTTTTCTCAAATTTTTTATTTACTAATGAACAAGCTCCAACAACACATCCTTGGGGAATATTAGATCCTTTAAGAATCGTTGAATTTAAGCCAATCCAAACATTATCATTTATAATAACATCTTGAGTAGGATTTAAAGGATTGAGTGTGTTTGCATCTATTAAAGTATGTCCATCAGAAGTTCTTATTGTGACATTTTTTGCAATAAACACATTATTCCCAATAGAAATAGTCGCAGGTTTATCATATGTACAATTTGCAATAAGCTCTAAATTTCTTGATTTTAATTGACAATTTTTTCCTATGAAAATATGGGAGCCTTCTTCTAAGCAAGCACGAACATCTCGCAATTTATAACATGTTTCTTCTAGTTTAAAAATAGAGTTACTATCCTCAAGGGATATTTGTACATTTTCGTATTTGTTATTTTTATGTAATTTTACGACATTATTATTCCCGCCAAAAATAATTGTTAATCCTTTAGGTAAAAATCTTTTTTTATAAACTTTTCCATTTTTAAAGAATATAACTTTATTATTTTTCCCATAATCATACAAATGAGTATGTTTTCCAATAAAGTTTAAATAGGCTTTTTTAAGCTTCTTTAACATTTTTGACCTCCGTATTTATCGGTAAGTGATTGTTAGCTTTTTCTTGTAACTTTTTATAATTGTTGTATATTTTCTTTTTCAAAGAAGAAGAACTGATTCCTGCTCCGTAAGGGAAGTATACAACGTCGACTCCTTGATCTTTCAAATAATCATATTTTCCAACCCAGTCATCTCCAACAACAAACACATCAAAATTGAGTTTTTTAACTTTATCAGTATGATCTAATGAGCGTTGAGGAATTACAACATCAGGACCTTTAATTGCCTTCATCAAAGCAATTCTTTCTTCAAATGGAATAATTGGAGTAGATTTATAACTTGCTACAAGTTCATCTGTATTTACTCCAACAATTAAAATATCTCCCAATGCTCTTGCATATTCTATCATTTTTAAATGATTGATATGCAACATATCAAATGTTCCTGATGTATAAACAACCGTTTTATTGCCTATCATATACTAACTCCCTACTTTTTACTTCTTGAATTGATAACATTAACTTTTCTAGCAAATCATCAATATCTTCAATTGTTGTATTTCCTATATGCGATACTCTTAAAAGATTTTTTGCTAAATCTCCTCCGCAAGGATTTACAAATATTTGATACTTATCTTTTAACACTTGGATTACTTCGTAAGCATCAACATTTTCAAAGTATAAAGGAGTAAGAGCATATGATAGAGGATAATTCGGGATTGTTAATCCTAGTTCTCGAGCTTTCCTTCTAAAATATTCTGCTTTCTCTTTTACTGATGAAAGACGAGCTTTTAGCCCACCTTCGTTATCAATTACATTTAACATGTCTTGTAATTCATACATTACCAATACAGGAGGAGTATAAGGAGTTTGCCCTCTTGGAATATTTTTTAAATAGTCTTTGAAATCAAAATATTTTGTTGGTGGTAATGGCATTTTTTCAATTTTTTCTAGCATTCTTTTACTAAATGAAGCAAAAGACATCCCCGGAGATAGGCATAACCCTTTTTGCGAACTGATGATTGTTAAATCAATTCCGTATTTTTCCATATCATACTCATCTGCAAGAAAAGCTGAAATTGCATCAACAACAAGCATCATATTATTTCTTTTGCAGAAATCGGATAACATTTTTATGTCATAAAGTTGACCTGTATGAGTTTCATGCAAATTCACAAAAAGCATTGTATAATTCTTGTTTTCATACAGTTTCAAATGTTCTGCGGTCAAGGATTCATTCCAATTGAGTTTTAATGGTTCATAATTTTTATGGTGATATTCTAAAAGTTCGCAAAACCTTTTTCCAAAAGAACCACCGGCTATTACAAGACATTTATCATCATCTGCAACACAATTTTCAACCGTAGCTTCCATCATAGCGGTTCCACTTGCAGCAAAATATATTAAAGAATTCGGTTCATTGTTGCCTAACAATTTTGACAAACGACCAAGAGAAGTCTTAACAATTTCTCCAAATTCTTTTGTCCTAAAATGTACAAACCCTTTTTTTCTTATTTCCTTTGTACTAGGGTATAATTCTACTGGTCCGATTGTAAATAGTTTCATCTATTTAACCTTCTTTCTTCTAATGTTTCATGTTCTAAGAGTTTTAATTTATCTTCTTTACGTATATTTGAAAAATCCAAATGAGTATGAGAAATAACAGGTTTCATAAAATCATCATATTGTTCTTGCAATAAAACCTTATATTTTCTTGGAGCATAAAAATATTTGCCCTCAAATTCAACTTTAATTAATGGAAAAATATCATCATGGTTAAATCTCATAATTTTTTGATCAATTGTTTCTAAACCCAAAAATACGGTATCTTGTTTTTTCAAAGTCGTATATTTTTCATTTAAGTTATCTAAAAATTCTTGAATTTTATCATAATCGTTTATGTTCTTATAATTTTTATATAGATTAATTTTTTCTAATCTTGCTAAAGTTAATTCATTAAAAGCAATATCTTTGCATTCATTTTTTATAAAATGATATGGGAAAATATCTAAAGCCATAAATAGATTTTCTTTTTCAGACCAATTTAAAAAATTTAACATTTTTTCATCAGAAGTTGGATAAAAGTCCTTACATAATATTTTGCCAATATGTGAAGGGACTTTTTTAAAAATATAATTAGTATGTTTTAATTCCTCTTCTACAACATCTTGGAATTTTAAATAGTCTTCATACATCATAGAAATATCTAAATCATCATCCCAAGGAATAAATCCTTTATGCCTTATTGCACCAAGTAAAGTCCCACCTTCTAACCAATATGCAATACCATGTTTTTCACAAATTCTATGAACTTCACATAACATATCAAATTCTAAAGTTTGCACAATTCGAGTATAACCGGTTGCTTTTGGTAATTTTGTAACATCTATAGATTTCAAAACAATATTTGTTAAATTATCAATAGGATTATTGTTTTTTATTTTTATTTTAAAACCACAAAGTGTTAAAACGTTATGAGTATTATCAGGCGAAAGTTCTACTGAAAAAATCTTTTTTTTAATATTATGTTTTGGCATTACAAACAAACTCCTTCTCTAAATCTCAAGTTCATGTTTTCGTATTCGTCGATGAATTGCAGGGTGAGTTTGATTGAGCTTTGATTGAACAACCACTGCAAATACGACAAATCACGATATTTTTGGTAATAATGATACGCAAACGTTTTGCGCCAAGACACGACTGAATATTTGCCCAAAATTCCCAACTCACGGCAGATTTCCTTGAACGAATTGAAAACATACGAGCGTTCAATTCTATGTCCTCTTACGCTCACAAAAAGCGGGTCATCGTCATCCCTTCCTACTGAAACCGCATCTATGAGCGCCTTCATCTCATCCGAAATCGGAATAGACTTATCTTCCTCAAAATTCAAATAGAATTTCCCACGCACATCGCCAATATTGAGTTTGAGCAAGTCCAATAAATTTATCCCCGTATTTATCGCAAGCGTAAACAACAGCAAATCGCGAATCGCACCTTTTTTCTTGTACAACTCCTTAATTTGTTCTATAATCTTAATATCCTTAATTGGTGAATTTACCGCCACGACTCTGTTTGAACTTCCTTCTTCTCAAATTTTTTGCGTATTTTTCATATACTTTTCTGTTAAAATGTATTGTTGAGCGCGCCTAGTGGATTGTAGCGATTTATCACACAACAAAAATATTTATCTTTATAATTATTAACAATATTATGTAAATCGGTATTTTTGTGGTATTATGAGACTACGGCTGGATTTCAGGCCGTTTCTATACATTTTAACAGTATTGTTATGTTGCAAATTCCCTAAAAAACAGATTGCTACAAAGGAAAAGAAATTACTCTTTGCACTATACTTCCAAGTGTGTAAGTATAACTACTGATATTGGTGCGCAGGTGTGCGCACCTACAACTCATATGTAAATGTGATACAAAGGGTGAAGTGAAGATTAACTTTCAACTTAATCAACCCAACATAAAAAAATAGCCCTCTCGTTCCGAGAGGGCTAAAAATTATTCAAACAACTCATACAATCTTTGTCGAATTTCCTTTTCCGACATTTCTTGAGTAATTTTATTTAAGTCTAATGTCATCTGGAAATATTCTGCTGACAAAGCTTTTTCGCCCAACGCTTGATAAGCTCGACCCAAATTAAAATATGCCAAAGTGTAATTTGGATTGATATCAATTGCGTTCTTAAAATATTCTACAGATTCTTTAGGATCGCCGATTCCATCAAGGTAAACAACACCTAAGTTGTTTTGTGCGATTTCAAAATTCGGATTCAACTCAATTGACTTATGAAAAGCAACAATTGATTCTTCCAAATAATCTTTTTCCCACAAAGCCAAACCTGTTTTTGCATAAGTCAAATAATTTTCAGGTTCAACTGCAATTGCGTCGCAATAAGTTTTGATTGCTCTATCCAAATCATTTTGTGCCATATACAAATCACCCAATGAAAGTTGAATATCAACATTATTAGGGTCAAGCACAATACCTGCATTGAATGTAGCTTCTGCTGCTTCAAAATTATTTTTGATTTCAGCATAAATTGCACCAAGAGCATGGCATACAATTGAAGTCCATTCAGCATCCGGATTTAATTTGATTGCCAATTGGTAATATTCAATTGCGTCATCATAAAGTTCGGCTTTAATATAAGCATAAGCCAATGAATTGTTATAGTATGGATTTTCAGGGTTTAATTCTTGCGCTAACTTGAATGCAGTAACAGCATGGATTTTATCAGATTTATTCAAGTACAAATGTCCAAGTTCATAATAAATTTTGTCTAAATCTACACCAAATTCAAGTAGCGAGTTATAATAATCAATTGTGATATCTACATTTTCAGGGTAATAAGTTTGGTTAATTGTAGCAAGTTTAATCAAGACTTCTCTATCATTAGGATTAAGTTCGTAAGCCTTTTTGTAGCATTCTAAACTTGCTTCAATATCGTTACATTCTAGCGACAAATCGCCCATTTTTTGGTAGAATAAATTTCCTTGCGCTGTCTTTTCCAAGCCTTTAGAATAAGCTTCTAAAGCAGATGGGAAAAGCTTCATTTTTTCAAAGGTTTCGCCCAATGCCTTATATGAGAATACGGAAAAATCGTTTGCCAAAAATTTGCAGAACATTTTTAGAGATGGGCAATCCCACATAATCATCATGCTTCCTGATAGAAAGTAATACAAAAACTTCACAACATCTTTTACAGATGATTTGTTGTTTTTTAAACGAGAAAATAAAACTTTTGATAAAAATAATCTTGGACGAGCTGAATTCATGCCGGAATTTTCTACGGCAAGGTGAAATTCTTTTTCTGCTTCATCAAAATTACCGTTAAGACACTGAAAATAGCCGGAATAAATGTGCGCGTTTACATTATTTGGCTCTAGGCTAATTGCAGTTCTGCATTGTTCTAAAGCACCTTCAACAGAGATTTGACCTTTTATTAAAAGCAAACTTGCCAATCTATAATACGATTCAGACACAGAAGGATTAGCCTTGATTGCATCAATATAACATTCAATAGCTTTCTCTAAATCTGCGTCTTGTTGTTTTATTAAAAATTTTTCGTGAGCTTCGCGCGCTTCTTTTAAAAGAATTCCAGCATCACTTGCTAGTGTCATTACCGGGGTATCTGTCATAATCTCTCCAAACAAAATTTCTCTGTATATATTTTTATTCGGCTGACAAAAATTTTTCTTTAACAATTATCAAATGAAATCATCTACATGGATGGGATTTTTATAAAATCCATGCTATTTAGTTATATACATTTATCCCATGTGATTATATACTCCTTACTCTCAAGAATGATTTTTACCATTTTCCATTACATTTCTTTACATATCAATTGCTAAACCCCTAATTTTATGCTAGAATAGGCGCATAGAATATGTAGAAATTAACTGGTCATTATATATTGTGTGTTACTTAAATATAGGAGAAGAAATTATGAAACTAATCTCTAAGGAAATCAAAACGGTTAAATCTGCATTTAATGACGAATTCGAAAACTATTTGAAAAAACAACAATTAAAAACTACTTTCAATGGTTCAGAATTAGAGTCATTTTCATGGTACAGAAAGGCTTTGGGTCTTGCTTAGATTAAGTACAAATTTTGGGAGTATGAACTAAGTTTTTATTAAAAGGACTTCGCTAATGGGCGAAGTCCTTTTAAATTTATATCCTTAATTATGCATTAGTTGAAAGATTTTGTTGTTTTCTTAATTCACGCTCTCTATCTTGTTTTTCGTGAATTCTGTTTGTATTCTTGTATGTCAATCTAGGAATAAACCAGCCTAACAAGTATGGAGAAATAAAGAACGTTGTCAACAATCCCGGCATAGAGTTCAATCCGCGAGCAAATGCCGCAATTTTATTACCACGACCTTTACCTGCACTCTTCATAACTTTTGCTATTATTTCGTCAGATTTATTAAATTTCTCTACAAAGGAAATAATCTTCTTATTCTTTTCTGATTTTTTTAGTCCTTTTAACGATTTTAAATCAAGTGTAGCCGAATTAAACATAGCATCAACATTTTCTGACTTAGAAATAACTTTAGCTAAATCGCCACCATTTTTATCAATGTATTTACAGAAGTTCAACATTTTATCTTTAGTATTTACATTATCATACAAAGCCGTAATTTCAGCATTACTAAGAACATGTGTTCTTGTATATGGATTCATCAAATCTAATGCTGTTTGGAAACCATTTTTGTTTCTATCTTTGTGCATTAAGACAAATCCAGAATTCTTTTCATAGCTTGTTACAAATGCTCTTGTTAACATTGGAACAGCAAATACAACAGCCAAACTTGATGTCATATCCCTCAAAAGAATTTCATATAATTCAGTTAAGTCTTTTTTACCATTTTCATCTTTTTGCGCTCTTTGATAAGCATGCCAGCCCCTAGGAGCTAACAATCCGAAAATTGAAAGACCCGCCATCAAAGTGTTTGTAAAATTGTGTCCATTGTATTCAAGTTCATGGGACGCGAAATCACTATTATTTTTCCCGATTAATTTCCCCAAACGCTCTAATAGGCTAGGTTTTGCTTTACCTTTAAATGAAACATTACTGTCTAGATTTTCAGCACCCGCATCAGGAGCTTTTCTTGCTCCGGGAGCAGTTTCACCTCTAGCATAAATTTTAGGCAAAATAGATAATACGCCTAATGTTGAAACCATCATAGCGACGTTAGTAATCATTCTCTTTGCTAATGATTTATTTTTAATACTTTCAGCTTCCAGTGCGTCTAATTTATCCAAATGCTTGTTAGCTACAATTGCATCATCTGTATATTTAATCATGGCATCGATTGCATCTTTAGTTTTGAAGTTTTTGATGCTATCTAATTTTTCATTACCAAATTTAACATTTTGAAGCATGCTCAAATCATCGCTCTTTGAATATTTAATATTATTGATGTGTTCAACAATATTTTCCATACATTCACTACGATATTTAGCTTTTCCTCGGAATTTCTTCAATTTAGCATCAGCCGGAATTTTTTCCATATTAGCGATTTGCTTCATTATATAGTCGACAGACTCTTTTGTTGTATTTTCTTTACCAAGAGTTTCTGTTAGCATTTTTTCAATATTAGCTTTATAAAATTCTGATTTAAACTTATTGGCATCTTTTAATAAAGTTTTATCAAATTCAGGTTTTGACAAAATTTCTTTTAAGCTGTTGCCAAATCGTTTAATTAATTGTGTATTAACACTTGTTGAACGTCCGAATTTAGCCGCAATTAACAAAGAAAGTGGTGCAACAGCCATCATGCAAGGCCCAGTCATACCTTCTCTTCCAAGAACTTCCAAACCTTCTTGCATGTTATAATGTCCGGTCTTTTCTTTATCTCTTAAAAAACCGGCACAAGTTCGCGGAACGGTCATGCCGATTCCGTCTTGAATCAAGAATGATGCTAAAAAGCCTCCATTTTCAATACTTTGCATAACAGCGCCGGAGCCGTTAAGAAACGTTGCTAAGCCAGATTTAAATGTAACATTTTGCTTCTCTTGCTTATCATTATGATGAATATTTCGAATTGTCGAATTATGAATTTCCAAACAAAACCTACCAAAATTTGCTATTCTACATGAAGATAAAGTATACTAAAGAAAATTATTTGCTAAATTGTAACAAATAAATTATAAATTGTTACATTTACGCTTAATCAAAATTTTCAAACCAAACATATTTGGATAAATATACTATATTCCTATTTGTCTAACAATTTCATAAGCTACAATAGCAACAGAATTAGAAAGATTTAGACTTCTTTGTCCTTCTTTCATTGGAATTGTTATTGCAGTTTCTTGGGTTACATATTCTTGAGGTAAACCACGAGACTCAGGTCCAAACACAATAAAATCATTTTCTTGGAATTGAAAATCCGTATAAACTCGTTTTGACTTTGTTGTTAAATAGAAAAATCGACCATTTGGGAATTCTTCATACAACTTTTCCATTGATTCAACTCTATGTAAATCAACACTTTGCCAGTAATCCATGCCGGCACGTTTTGTATATTTATCAGTAAGTGCAAATCCAAGTTTTCCGACCAAATATAAAGCAGCACCCGTACAAGCACAAAGTCTTGCAATATTTCCGGTGTTTTGCGGTATTTCAGGTTCATATAATACTACATTTAATTTGGCCATGACTACTCCTTTATATTTGAATGGTGGGAACGCATTTGAATAAATTGAAAATGGTTATAGTTATATTCAATGTTTTACGCCGTTTGTAATTGAATATAACTATAGCAAACTTATTCACCTATTCACTCATTCACTTATCGACTGATTATTTATTATCATCAAACAAATACTTAGCTTCCAATACAACAGGTATTCCTCTTACAACACAGAATACAATTGCGAATACTGCAGCCCAGAAACCTATTGCCCAAATAATTTCTCTATGAGGACATACAGGAATTTTTGCCGTAATGATAAGAACAAATGCTAAAACTTTTGCAACAGCGTAACTTATTCTCATAAATTTAGAGCCTGTAATGAATTTGCAAATAGGATTAACTTGCATACCAAATGGTGTCAAACCTTTTTCCATAGCAGCACTTCTAATTGTATCAGTAATAAAACCTCTTGTAAGTGCAATTAGAGGGAATAGAATATTTAACCAGCCCATTACTGCAAACAAAATCCAGTAGGTGTTTTCAACGATTCTATCACCCATAATATCTAACAAAGCGCCAAACTTTGATTCTTCATGGAATTTTCTTGCAACATAGCCGTCAACCCCGTCAAGTGCAAACGCTAATATTGTAAGAGCCAATGCCCAAACATAAGACGCAGTATCGCCTTGGCATGTATATATTAGATATACCGCAAAAAACATTACAAAAATTCTAAATATTGAAATAAAATTAGCCATAATTAATCCTTTCTAAGGAAATAAGGTAATAGGGCAATAAGGGAATAAGAGATTTTAATTTTTAATAATTATAATTCGATTTTTAAATATAAAAATATTTAATACCTCTTATTCCCTCATTAACCTTATTCCCCTATTCCCTTATCCTAAACTTTCATCCTAGAAAGTGCAAAATCTTTCTTGTTCAAATCTTCAACTTTTGAACCAAGCATAATTCTTTCAGCTTCTTCAAGAACGCTAACGACTGCATAACCGTTAGCACCATCAGAACGAGCTTTTTGATGAGAAGCACAGCAGTTTACAAAGTGCTGGCATGCAAGTTTCAAAGGTTCAATTTCAAGATAATCTAGTGCATAGTTTTGAGTATTTGCAGGAACAAAATTATCATAAACTTTCAATTTATCAGTTGGAGCTGTATCATCAAAAATAGCAGTTGCTTTAGTACCTCTAACAAGTAGAGTTACGTGTTTTTGAGGTGTAATCCAACTATCAGAAATATGAGCAATCATTCCACCTTCAAACTCAACTCCTATGTGAGTAATATCCATAATATTATTTCTGTCAGATGAACAACCAATTGCAGAAATAACTCTAACAGGACTTTTTCCTGTTACATAAGCAATCATCGAAACATCGTGCGGTGCTAAATCCCACATAACACTTCTGTCGTTCTTGTGATAATTTACGTTCAATCTATCACTTTGAGCATAAACCAATTCACCCAATACACCTTCTTCAATAAGCATTTTCAAACGGTTAACAGCAGGATGATAAAGCAATAAGTGGTCTACCATAAGAACTAAGCCTTTTTCTTCAGCTAATTCTGTCAAAACCTTAGCTTCTTCTGCGACTGTAGAAATTGGTTTTTCTACGTAAACATTTTTACCTGCTTCAAGCATAGCTTTAACTATTTTGAAGTGAGTGTGGCTCGGTGTTACAACCGCAACGCCTGTAATATCAGGATTATTAATAATATCATTAAAATCCTTTGTAACTTTCACACCAGGAAACTGCTCTTTAACTGATTTTAGCGATTCATCATCTAAATCACAAACCATTTCCAAAGCGTTAAGATTATAAAAATTGCGGACAATATTCTTGCCCCACATTCCCATACCTATAACTGCAATTTTTTGTTCTTTCATACTATTCTCCCCTATAAGAAGATTATATTACAACCCAAATTATCCGTAAAGGGCAAACAGCAGAAAGCAAAGAATTGTAAACCAAATTAATTATTAAGGATGAATATTATTAATACCTCTAAAGCCTTTTTCCGGAGTGTACTCCCAATTAGCATCCGGCAAAAGCCCGTTATTTAAATCTTTCCAAATTGCATCAGTATTATAATTAGCATTCTTATATTTATTCAAGTATTCAAGCAAAAGTTCTGTTTTTGTATTGCCTGCTCCGCGTCCAATTCCAGCCAAAGTCGAATCAATTATAATATCGCGCGTACACGTATTTGCGAATTTAATTGAAAGCGCCAATGACATTTGAATATTGTTGTGCGAATGAAATCCAAGTTTGATATTCTCTTTCAAATTTTCTTCAAATACAGGTAAAATAACATCCATGTCTTGCGGAAACATTGAACCGAAAGAATCCACCATATAGCAAGAATCTACTCCAATAAAATTTGCTCTCTTACAAAGTTTTACTAATTCCGATTTAGAATATTCTTGTACATTGGAAGCTTGTAGAAAAACTTTATAGCCTTTGTTTTTAACATCTTCTGCAACAAATGAAATCTCATCAAGGCTTTTTTTGTAAAATGCTATTCGAATAATATCTATCAAACCTACATTTTGCGGAAGTTTGTTTACATCATATCTTCCGTAATCGAACATCATAGAAAAAGTTGATTTTGCATCTTTAATATAATTTTTTGCATCATCCGGAATATTATATAATACAGAATCTTTTTCATGCCTGCAATTTCTAAGCCAACCACATTCAATAATGTCAATTTTGGCATTCTCTAAAGTCGTAATAATATCAAAAATTCGTTGTTCGCCGAATTTAGCATCAACAACGTAAGCACCATCCCTTAAAGTACAATCTAAAATTTTGATATTCATTGAAAACCTCTTTACATATCGTAACAAAAATATTGAAAAGTAGCAATTTTTGATTTCTATTAGACTTTATATATGTATATAACTGTGTAAAAGGTGAAAGCGCTATGACAAATCCAATGATTAATCCACAACCCAATTATTCCGGTGTAACGATTCAGATATCAAATCCGGCAGTAAATGTCGGCGGAGCGGATAAAAATTATGGTTATCCGCAAAATAGTTACCAATACAACGGATACGCACAAGGCATTAATCCTGCAAATCAAATCGCGTATGCACAAGATAGTGTAGCGCCTTCTTACATGACAAATCCACAAGCACAACCTAATGCTCAGCAATTTGCGCCACAAGCATATCCGCCACAATATTATTTGAATAATTACAATTACCAAACAAATGGTAAGGCTAAAGAAGAAACATCTGATTTAGCAAATCAAAATATAAAACAAGCTGATATAGATGAACTTCATAAACAATTAGAAGCTTTAAATTCACAAGAGGTTAAAAATCCTGAAACTGCTCAAAATCTTCCAAATACAAACAGTGTAGCGAAACAAGAAGTTAAAGAAGAAGACATGAGTAAGTCAAACGGAATTATCGATGATTTAGATGCTAGAAATGCTCAAATTAAAGCTGAAGAAAAAAACAGTAAACAAAAAAGAGTCGTTGCTCTAACAGATGAATATATTAAATCATTAGAAAATTATTTGAATAATCCAAATGATGAAATACGTTTAATGGCTTCAAAAGATATTTTAAAACGACTTGATGAAGATAAAGGAAGATATGATGATGCAGCATTGAATGCATTATTGAATAAAATGTTGCAAGACCCTTCTAAAGTAATCAGAGTTGCAGCATTGAGCGCATTTGCTTCTCATTTGGCAAGTGGTAATGATTATACTGTTCAATTGCTTCATAATATTCAAGCAAATCCGAGCGCTGATAAAGAAGATGTATTACAAGCAGCTGATATATTATTAAAAATGTCAGGTGGTACTGAAATTAAAAACATTCCAAATCCTGCGGTAAAAGATGATAACAAACAGGATGAAAATAAGCAAAGTGAAGCTAAAGGACAATAAAAATGGGAACCGTTTCAAACATAATATGCAAAACAGTTGGTATTGCCGGCATGAGCGCTGTAGCTTATGATGCATATTCTGTTGCAAAAAAGAATTCCGCAAGAGTTTCTCAAATGGAAACTGCTGACCATTTTGAAAAAGTTGTTATGTCAACACGAACAATGGATAACGAAAGCTATGTTGGCAATGCTATGCAAAAAAAAGTTGCTGATTTACGAATGAACAATCCATTATTTTCAGCATTTGGTAGTGCTAAGGGTTTTGTAAACGGTTTTTTGAGTACATTAGGAAGCAACATAATTCCTGTAGCTTGTGCTGGTTTAGCAATCGGCACGAAGGGCTTTCTTTCTAAATTAGGAGCTATCGGAGTAGCAGGTTATGGTGCCTTAATGGTACTTAGAGATGGTTTTGGTATAGGAAAAAACTTTCCAGTAGAAAAATAATCTGTTTAAATTATAGATAAAACACGAGATTAATCAAAAAATCAGCGATAAGCATATAAACAGTTGATAAAACGGCTGCCTTTGTTGTTGACTCTCCAACATCTTTTGCGCCACCTTTTGTATTATAACCTTGGGTTGCGCAAACTAAGGCAATAAGGACGCCAAAAATCAATCCTTTAAATAAACTTATGTAAATATCTCTTGTGCTTAACCAAAGCCAAACTGATGTAATATATCTTGAAGGGTGCAAATGTATTGTTGCGTTAGATACAAGCAAACCACCTGCAATTCCGACTAATTCTGCAATTAAAACTACCATAGGAACAGTAATTGCGGCAGCTAAAATTCTAGGTGCAAAATAATATCCGACAGGATCTACTTTTAAAGTTTTGATAGCATCAACTTGTGAAGTTACCTGCATATTTGCAATTTCAGCTGAAATTGCAGTACCTGCGCGAGCACCAATTGCCAAAGCTACAAACCCCGGAGCGATTTCTCTAATCATAACTACAGCAATTGAGCCACCCACATAAGCTTCCGCACCTGACATCAAAAACTGTTTTGAAACTTGTATTGCAATAACGGCAGCTGATACAAATGCAATAACTAAAGAAATTACAAGAGAATCATAACTAATAGACGCTGCTTGTGCAATAACGTGAGTTAGTCGCGAACGTCCTGTTACAAGATAAATAACACTTCTATAAAGATTTTCTACACAATTTCCAAAAAATTTAATCATAAATCGGCAAATACAATTCTCTTTTTTAATATTATAACATAATTATTATGTTTCTCTCGTTCTAATTTTCATCCACTCATCTTTTGGTAAATCTGAAACAATGTTACCGTCTTTAAACCTGATAATTCTTGAACAATATTCAGCAATATCCGGCTCATGTGTTACAAGAACGATTGTTTTACCTTCTTTGCCTTGAAAGCCTCTATTTAAACGAACAAAGAATTCCATAACTTCAATACTTGTTTTGGTATCCAAATTTCCTGTTGGTTCGTCGGCTAAAATTAGCGGTGCATCATTGACCAGCGCTCTTGCAATGGCAACTCTCTGTTGCTGACCACCGGACATTTGATTTGGCATATGCGATTCTCGATTTTTTAATCCGACAATTTCCAATGCTTCTTTTGCGCGTCTATGGCGTTCATTTTCCGGAATACCTTTGTAAATCATAGGTAATTCTACGTTTTCCAATGCAGAAGTCCTTGAAATCAAATTAAAGCCTTGAAATACAAATCCGATTTTTTGATTTCTAATTTCAGATAATTCTTCTTGATTAAGAGAAAATACATCAACACCATCGAGATGATAACTTCCGCTCGTCGGTCTGTCTAACGTACCTAATGTATTCATACAAGTAGATTTTCCCGACCCTGAAGTTCCCATAATTGCAACAAATTCGCCTTTTTCTATAGAAAACGATACACCATTTAAAGCATTAAAGCTATCTTCTCCTGTTGTATAAGTCTTTACTATATTTTTTATCTCTATAAGTGCCATTTACAGTTTTTGCCTCAAAATCGAATTTGAACCTTGGCAAGTTATAAATAACATATTGCCTTCAACATGTAATCCGTAAGGTTTATCAATTTTTGATACGAAAATTGTTGCAACGCCTTGTGGAGTAATTTTAAGAACATTATTAGTGTTGTAGTTAGAAACGTAAATATTTCCAATTTTATCACTTGCAAGACTGATTGGTCCGCTAATCAATGTGCTCTTCAAAAACACTTGACGTTTACCATCAGGAGTGATTTTTAAAATTGAATTATCTGAGAAAGTCGCAACATAAACATTTCCTTGATTATCCGTCGTAATGCCTGTTGGGCTTAAAATATTTTCATAAATTCCTGATTGAGTTGCAATCTTAGAAGGCGCATTACTTTGCGGCGTAGGAAGCGTTGTTGAAATCTTTATTGATTCTGCAAGCTCTTGACCTCTTGCGTAATAGCTGCTGGACTGAGGTATCAATCGTAAATATTCGGCTGCTTTAGTGTAATCCTCAATTTTAGAACTCATAGATGCAAGCTTATAAATAACTTCATAATCGTTTGGATTTCTTAAATAAACTTGCTTGTATATATTAAGAGCTTCTGCATATTGTTTCAAATACTCAAGAATAGTCGCTAAATTATAATAAGCATCTATATAATCTGGATAAGTTCTGATAGCAGAACGAAAGGATTCAATAGCTCTTTCATACATACCAAGCTTATAAAAATCTATGCCCTGATTGTAATCAAGTTTTGCGTCAATCGGAATTTCTGCGGCATAAGTCGCTGCCATTGACAAAGATAATAAAATTGTTGCAAGAATTCTTTTAAACATGCACACATTATAACATAGTTTTTAATTTTAAGGTAGAATGTAAATATGAAACCTAAAGTTATAGCTGTAGTCGGCCCTACAGCAAGCGGTAAAACTAAATTAGCAATTGAACTTGCGCATAAATTGGACGGCGAAATCATTTCTGCCGACTCAAGACTTGTGTATAAAGGATTTGACATAGCTTCTGCTAAACCAACATTGGAAGAACGTGAGGGAATTCCACACCATTTAATAGATATTGTAGAACCTGAATTTGATTATTCTGCCGGCAAATTCGCAGAAGATGCCAAAATAGCAATTCAAGACATTCTATCACGCGATAAAACTCCAATTGTAGCTGGCGGAACAGGTTTATATTTTAGAGTTTTACTCGAACATTATGATTTACCAAAAGTTGAAACCAATTATGAACTTAGAGCAAAGCTTGAAAAACGCACGCGCGAAGATTTGTTGGAAGAACTGGAAAAAGTCGACAAAATAACTTACGAAAGAGTTAAAGACGCAAATTTTAGACGAATAGTCAGAGCTATGGAGCTTATATCACTACTAGGGAAGCCCCTTTCCGAAGTCCAAATTCAGAAAGAACCTGAATACGACGTAGAATGGATTATGCCGGAAATTCAGTCTCGAGAATGGTTGTATGATAGAATTAACAAGCGTGTTGATGTGATGTATGAAATGGGAATTGTTGAAGAAACAAAGGCTTTAATCGAAAAACACGGACGAATATCAAATATTATTGACACAATCGGCTATAAAGAAATTTTAACTTATTTAGACGGCGAAGCAACGCTGGAAGAAGCCTTAGATAAACTAAAACAACATACAAGAAATTATGCAAAGCGCCAATTAACTTGGTTTAGAAAAAATCCAAATTTGGAAATAAATTGCTAACTAAAATGTAACATTGAACTCATCTGAAAAAGTCAGGTACAGTTTTGTTACTCTTTTGAATATTTTATATTTTATTCATACCATTTAGGACACTTTATTCCATATAATTCCGCAAAAGTTACCTTCTTATTAATTCTCATGTCATAATAATCATACTTACACATAGCATCTACTGAAGGGAAATAAGGACCTAGAATGCGACTGGTATTACCATTGGACAAACCTTCCGTCTTGTCAATAAAATGAAAATCTATCGCTCTATGATCACTATAGATTTCAGAAAATCTTGGATAAGCGTAAGCTTCTCGTGTTGCACCTGTTGAGTAAGTAGCGTAAAGAACAAATGGTAAATAGACAGCTTCCGACAAAGAAGAATCACCGGTAAACAAAATCACCGGTTTATAATTAAAATAGTATGTCATATCTTCTTTACATGAATATTCATCTTTTGGAATAGTACATTCACCCTCAGCTAACTTAGTATCATAAAAAGATTTTTTATTAGCCCCCAAATACTCTTTTTCAATAAACTCATTCATTACAGATTTTGTCGGGTAGCCAACAATAGAGGAAAAGTAACGATCTGAGTGAAATGTTACATCCCAGGGCATTGGAGAATCACAAGTTATCGTAGTAGGCATTTCCAATACAATATTCTCGCTATTATTTCCGGATACAACATTTGTAAAATTACATGTAATTGGCACTTGTATCCATTCTATTCCACTATTATCTTTGCTATCTCCATCACCACCACTTTCACTAGCACACGGATTTAGGATGAAGCTTCGGAGGTCTGCAAGCAGGGTTTCTTTAGTGGAGCGGTCTTCTGAAATATTCAAATTAGATTTACGCCAATTTTTACGGGTTTTGATATATTCTTGTCCAATTGGGTCAGCCGGAATTACTGTTCCGTTTGCGGCTACCAAAAATTTGAAGCGGTCTGGATTTTTGCAATTATCACCGTAAACACAATTTGGAGCTGCTGGACCATTCAAGTCAAAATAAACATCGCTCTGGTAAGTTGCGGAGCTCCCACTCAGCTCACGTAATGTAGAAACCAGCCACTCTGTACGATAAGTTCGAAATGAAGGAGTCCAATCTCCGTCTTCATAAGTAAGGGGTTGATTATCGCAATTCAAATTTGGAAGCATTTGACCGTTGAAAACATATGAAAGACCTCTGCAAAGTTTGCCATTGCCCTCGCCTATTGCTACAAAGCGCCCACCAACACCATTTGAAGTATTAAAAAGCGGATGCTCTTGACAATTAAGATTATCTTGGCATATAGGAAATAGTCTATTATTATGTGCAAGCTCCTTGACAGCTTTTGAAAGTGCATCATAGTTTTTTAGATATATAGCTTTCTGCTGATCCGGTTGAAGGGTTAAAAGCGCGGTTGCAAGCAACGCTGATATAACTCCTACTATACCTAGGGCTATTAATAATTCCGCCAGCGTAAATCCAGATTTTTTCATCGAGCTCTCCTTGTGTAAAAAATATTAACCAGAGATGTAACACAATATACATTGTGTTACATCTCTGGTTAATTTATTTTGCAATTTAAAATTCTCTCCAATGGGAGAGAAAGAATTTCTTAATGAAAGGGCGTAAAATTTATTATTTGGTTTCACCCTTGAATTTAGAAATTCTAGAGAGGGTGTTATTTTTTTTAAGTTGAGAAAACCCTCTCCTTTTACACTAAACTTCCCAACTGGTAAGTATAACTACTAGCTTAAAAGTGAAGTAGAAAACTCCCCCGAGGGAGGGGATGCGCTAAAGATGTTCAAACAAACAAGTCCTGCTCCCCTCTCCTTTTTCAATTCTACATGGAGAGGGTGCCGAAGGCGGGAGAGGGTATTATAAAAAAAATCTATTGAGTTAATTTCGTGCAAGAAAATTTATATATTATACTTCACAAATCTTGTACAATATGGTACGCTAACATGTAACACAATGTATATTGTGTTACATCTCTGACAAATAATTTGAATTGTAAGCCAGTAGGGTGGAAAAAGCGTAAGCGGTTTCCACCTTTTTAGTCTATAGGCAAGAATGTGGATTAGGCTTTGGGTCCAACTAAAACGTAGCAAAAAAAAGAGATAAACTGAAATCCATCAATTTATCTCTTTTTCTTAAATTAGATGTTGGCAACGTGCTATCTTCCC
>CAKVLH010000011.1 GCA_934757245.1 uncultured Candidatus Melainabacteria bacterium | reverse complement strand
TTTTTCTGATCCGGTTGTAAAGTTACAAGCGCTGTTGCTATTAACGCAGCAATGACACCTGTAATCCCAAGAGAAATTAAAAGTTCTGCTAGGGTAAATCCAGATTTTTTCATCAAAGCTCTCCTATTTTTATTTAGTAATTCAAATAACATACAATGTATTGTATATACTTATTGTACTACATTATATTGGGCAATGCTTAGTTTATTCAAAAATCGCGCCTCACTACTACTACTACTACTACTACTACTACTACTACTACTACGTTTGCGCCAATTGTAACAATTTTTTGTATTTGCTTAATATAAGAAGATATATTAAAAAGAGGAGGGATGATAAAAAGTTTAGAAGAAGCTTGTAGGTCGTGTTCAACAATTGACATTGAACACGACAATAAAATGCAATACAAATTTGTCGTGTTGGATAAAAACGTCCAACACGACCTACTAGGTTATCAACTTTAAAAAGGCTTAATTCTTCACCCATAAAGGGTTCACAGAAAATATATTGTAATTCATTTTTCATATTTGAGAATTTTGTCAGGTACTGCCTGACCTACAGACTATACTTGTCAAGAGCTAATGTTGTTAAAATGAAAAAACGGCGACCTTGTTAAGGTCGCCGTTTTTTCATTTTGTTTTTAATGATTTATAAAACTAAGCAACAGTAATAGCTGAAACCGGGCAAGCGTTAGCTGCTTCTTCAACACAAGCTTCATTTCCTGCAATACCGGCAGTTTTTACTTCTGCTCTATCTTCTACGTGGAAAACTGCATCGCAAATTGATTCGCATGCGCCACAACCGATACAAGAATCTTCAATAGTTACGTTCATTTGTTTTCTCCTTATTATATTTATACTGTTCTCTTTTAAAGAACATCTCTATTATACTGCTAAAATTAAAAATTAAAATAACCAGTCAGACACTCTTTTTGCTATGGAGTCAAAACCTTTTGTTACGCCCAAGTCTTTTGGTTCAATTCCTCTAGAGTAATACAATACCGGAACTTGTTCTCTTGTGTGGTCTGTTCCTGGAACTGTTGGATCGCAACCATGGTCTGCTGTAATAATTAACAAATCATCTTCGCCAATTAGTGGAAGGATTTTTTCTAAGTATTCGTCAATTTCTTCAATTGCTTTTCCATATCCTTCGGCGTTATTTCTATGACCGAAAAGCATATCGGTATCAACAAGGTTTGTAAAGATAATTTCTCTATCATTATCAGTAATATTTGTTGTCGGATATTTGATTTTATCTAAATCCAAACTTCCGTCAATTGCTTTAATAGTTAATTCTAAACCTTCTTTGTTAGAGCCTGTATGTATTGCATGTGTTATACCTGCTTTTTCGAAAATGTCTTCGATTTTACCGATACCAATAACTTTCGCACCTGCATCTTTTACTTTGTCCAATACAGTTTTGCCAAATGGTGCCATTGAGTAATCGCGTCTATCTTTAGAAATTCTGGTAGGTTTGCCGTCAATAATTTTGTATGGTCGAGCAATAACTCTTGCTACATTATATTTGCCTTCGTCTAAAATCTTTCTTGCAATTTCACACCACTTGTAAAGAGTTTCAAGAGGTATCATATCAGTATCAAGCGCAATTTGGAATACGCTATCAGCTGAAGTATAAACAATTGGGAAGCCCGTTTTATGGTGTTCATCGTTTAATTGTTCTATGATTGCAGTTCCACTTGCAGGAATGTTTGCCAAAATTCCTTTACAACCTGTTTCTTCTATAAATTTGTCCACAAGTTCTTTTGGAAAACCTTGTGGAAATGTTGCAAAAGGCTTTTCTGATATTAAGCCGGCTATTTCCCAATGTCCGGTAGTTGTATCTTTACCTTTTGATTTTTCTTGTAAAGTTCCGTATTGTCCGATTGGAGTTGCTGTTTTATTTATACCTTCAAAATCTTGAATATTACCCAATCCTAATAATTCTAAAGATGGTACATCAAGTCCTTTGTTGAAAGCACATACATTTCTCAAAGTATTGCATTCTTTAATATCACCAAATTCTTCACAATCAGGCATTGCACCAATACCCATTGAATCAATAACCATAATAATTGCTCGTTTCATAAAAACTCCTTTTCACAATCATATATTTCAAATTGATTATAACATATAAAGATTATTTAGAGAAATTCAATAGTATAAAATTATGTTTTTTCGTGCTAACATAGTCCTATAATGTAAATAGGAGAAAATTTATGCAAGCTAGACGCGCAGCTAGAGAATTAGCACTTATATTGTTTTCACAATTTGATAAAGAAATTACAAAATATTCAAGAAAAGACTTTGAAGATATTATGCTTAAATCTGTTAGAATTCTATCAAATTCAGCTTCTGAAGAATTAAATCTAACAGTTGGCTCTTTAATTGACATTAAAGAAGCTTTAGATACTTATGAAGCAGAACATGAATCAAACTTATCTCGTCCAATGGGAGCTAAAAATAAACCGGTACAAATTCCTATGACTGATGAAATGATTGCTAAAGTTGATACAATGCTTGATGTAGCAGAAAAAGCACTTTTAGCTTTAGAAATTGCTGAATTTACAACTCTAGAAAACCAATCTGATGTTAAGAATTATACAATTGAAATTGCTGAACAATTCAAAATTAACCATGAAGCTATAGATAAAGAAATTCAAAAATACGCTAACGGTTGGGATATTTCAAGACTTGTTAAAATTGACAAAGACATCTTGAGAATTGCAATTACAGAATTACTTTATACAAAAGGCGCACCTTTGAAGGTTGTTGTTGATGAAGCTGTTGAATTGGCTAAAAAATATTCAACAGAAGATTCTTCATCTTTTGTAAACGGAATTTTGGCTAAAGTTATCGTAGAAAACGGATTGAAATAAAAGTAAAGGAAATGTAGGTCGGGTTAAACAGTTTTCATTTAACCCGACATTTTTAATTATGTTCAACTTTTTTGACAAACTAAAAAATACAGTATCAAAAACCGCCCAAGCATTGGTCGGTAATGTTGTAGATGCAGTATCAGAAGAGGAAGAGTTTTCGGATTTTGTCCTTGACGATATGGAAGATTTGCTAATTAGCGCCGATTTGGGCGTTGGTTACGCATCTGAGCTTGTTGATAAATTGCGCGGACAAAACAAAATAAAGCCTTCCCAAGTTAAAGAGTATTTAGAAAATGAGTTCTTAAACACGTTAGATAAAACTGGCTCTAGTGAAATTGCCTATAAAGACGGAGAACTCAATATTTATTTTATCACCGGTGTTAATGGTGCCGGAAAAACTACGCTTATAGGCAAAATGGCTTATAAATTTAAGCAAGAAGGCAAACGAGTTTTAATTGCTGCAGGAGATACTTTTAGGGCAGCTGCAGAGGAACAAGTTGATATTTGGTCTAAACGTTCAGGTGCTGATATTGTAAGACGTGATAAGGCTGATCCTGCATCTGTCGTTTATGAAGCTATTCAAAAAGCGCGTAATGAAAAATATGATGTTATTTTAGTTGATACAGCCGGACGTTTACAAAACAAATTTAATTTAATGGAAGAACTTTCTAAAATTAAGGGTGTTATTGATAAAAATGCGCCAAATGAGCTTAGAGAAAGCTTTTTGGTCATAGATGCCAATACAGGTCAAAACGGCTTACAACAAGCAAAAGTTTTCAAGGAATGTGTAAATTTAACTGCAGTTGCTTTAACTAAACTTGACGGTTCTGCAAAAGGTGCAATAGTAATTGCTATTGCAAAGGAATTAGGTTTGCCTGTTAAACTGGTTGGTGTTGGTGAAAAAATGGAAGACCTTAAGGATTTTGAAGCAAAAGAGTTTCTAAAAGCCTTATTTAATTAATTTATTAGTTAATGGTTAGTTTAATGGTGCAAAGAATTGCACCATTAATTTTTAAAGTTCATCTTCTCTTACTAATTTAATCAAACGATGAATTTTTTCAAGCTGTTTCCTGTTGCTTTTAATTTCGTCCAAAACGGTATAAATATCCGTCAATAACTCTTTCGGTTCTTTAATATTTTCATACGCAAATAATTCTTCTGCAGTTATTGAAAGCGCTTCAATGATTTTATCTAATGTATCTGCGCTAACAAAACATTCTCCAACCTCAATTCGACTCAAATTACGAGGAGTAATATCAATCATCTCCGAGAGTTGTTCCTGTGTTAATCCTCTATTTTTGCGTAATCTTTTAATTCTTTCACCAAGTAATTTTTTAATATTCATAACAACTTCTTACTATAATGTCTATTTTTTATCCAAAATATGACGTGTAATATCATGATATATTAAGTTTTGTAAACTCTAAACGGCACGTTATGTCTATGTTTTACATTTTTTTCAGCATGTCGCGTCTATCTTTAGGCAATTTTTCAAACTTAAATGACTTTATATATACATAACACGAGATTGCAATCAGAGTTAAACACCATAGGATATTAGAAAAGTAAAAAATAGTTAAATAGAAAAATTAAGGAGAAAGAATTATGCAACCAGTAGCTCACAAAAACAGATTAGAAGTAAAAGCCGGAATGACAGTACAACAATTGCAAGAAAAAGGCAACGCAGCACAAAAACAAGCAGCAATAATATTTGATTTTAATGGAGATGGTAAATATGATGCAACAGAAGCTTATTGTTTTAATAATACTCGAATTACTGCCGATACAAAAATGGGGGAATTCAGATTATACAAAAAAGATTCACCAAAGAACGCTAAACCAACTGATACAGTGAAGATTGACACAGCAAAAGCTAATTATGCAAAAAGATGTGCTAACTACCAAAAGGAAAGCGCAAAACATCAAAAATTTGCTCAAACTCTTACACGATTCGGTTTAGATGTTGAACACGCAGAATGGGTTGGTTTTAATGAAGCACAAGTAAAAACTGTTAATGGTAAATCATATTTAGTATTAAAAGCTACACCACATAAACCAAATGAAAATCAAGATTTCTCAATAGATTTGGAAAATACGCAAGATAGTTGCGAACTTTCTATACCATTAGATAAAGACTTTGAACCAAGTAAAATAGAAATGTATCGAGCAGAAGATAACTGCAATGTGCATTTTAACAATCTTAAGGGTACTTTAAAAATTACAGGCAATGCAACAAGAAATCATGGTTTTGCATTTGGTGGAAACTCCAATGTTACAGTTATAGGAAAAAACGGTATTCCTGATAAAATTGCAGTTGAAGATAATGCAAAAGTAACAGTAAAAACTGATGATTATGCTGACACACTTTATGATAGAACAAGAACAGAAAAAGATGGTCATTATACCGTTGATAAAACTCATCACTTAAAACCGGGTACAACAACGGTAAAAGGTGCAGGCAAGATTAAATAAGTTTGTATTTAAAATATAATGGTGCAATTCTTTGCACCATTATATTTTTTAACTCTACGCTGCTACTTTTGCAGACTTCTTATTATCTTCCCAAACATCTACAAGTGTTGAGCAGAAGAAGATACTTGAATAAGTACCGATTGCGATACCCAAAATCATAGCAAGAACGAAATCTCTTGTTGTAACACCGCCCAAGAAATACAAAGCAAGCAATGTAATCAAGGTTGTTAAAGATGTATTAATACTTCTTGCAAGAGTTTGGTTAATACTTGAGTTCATAATTTCGCCGAAAGTCATTTTCTTAGAATAGTATTTCAAGTTTTCACGAACCCTGTCAAATACAACAATTGTATCGTGAACAGAAAAACCGATTACTGTCAAAAGTGCTGTTACAAACAACGCGTCAATTTGCACGTCATAGAATAATCCCAAAATTGAGAATACACCGCAAACAAACAATGCGTCGTGCACAAGCCCTAAAATTGCTGCAAGCGCGTAATCAAATTGGAATCTGAATGTCAAGTAAGCAATAATACCCACAAGTGCTAAAGATAAAGCTATCAAAGAGTTTTTGAATAATTCCATTCCCAAAGTAGGGCCTACAGAAGACACTTGAACTAATTCTGGAGCAGAAAATTCTTGAGAAATTATCCCTGTAATTTTATCCTGATCAGCTGAACCTTCTTCGATAAACTTAGTTCTAATTGAAAGAATTGATTTTAAATCAGTGCTTTCTTGTGAATTTACATTGATAATTTGTAAATATGGATTATCAATTCCGCCTTCTTCCAATTTTGTTCTAACATCAGACAATTTGTCGTTAGAGATATCCTCTTTAACGCCGTATTGAAGAGTTGTACCGCCTGTATAATCAATACCAACTTTCAAAGGTGTATGTGTAGGATAAGTAATTGTTGAATAAATCATTGACACAATCCCAGGCAATAAAAGTACTGCAGACAGTGCCAAAAATATAAATCTGTTTTTTACGATATCTAGTTTCATTGTGTGTTCCTTTTATTTGTGAGTTTACAAATTCATTTGTGGAAGGGAATAAGGTAATAAGTGGTATTAAATTTTTCCATTATATAATATGTTAAATTAATACATCTTAATTTTAAAATTTTTAAAACCTCTTATTCCCTCATTACCTTATTCCCATATTCCCTTTTTATTAATCCAATATTCCAAACTTCGCTTTTTCTCTCTTAGTTTCTACAGCTTGGAAGCCTTCGTTGATATCAGACGCTTTCAAACCGAACAACGCCGGATGAGTTAATTTGCCTGTACCGAAGATTAAGTGCATGAAGTTCTTTGTAATAGTGATAGCACTAAACATAGAAACCATAACACCAACTGCAAGAGTTAAAGCAAAACCTTTAACAATACTTGTACCGCAGCAATAAAGAATTGCGCAAGTAATGATTGTTGTCATATTAGAGTCAAAAATACTTGTAAATGCTCTGTCAAAACCTGAATTAATTGCCGTAAATAATGTTCTACCGGCTCTCAATTCTTCTTTTGTTCTTTCAAAAATAAGAATGTTAGCATCAACTGCCATACCGATACTAAGGATAAAACCAGCGATACCGGCAAGAGTCAATGTAATTGGAATAGCTTTGAATAAAGCAAATAACATTAAACCGTAAATTACAAGTGCCAAATCGGCAATCAAACCTGGTGCTCTATAATAAGCTGCCATAAACAACATTACAAAGCCTAAACCAATAATACCCGCAATCTTAGATTTTGCGATACTATCTGCACCAAGAGTTGGCCCAACTGTATTTTCTTCAATAATCTTAGCCGGAACAGGTAAAGCACCTGCATTTAACAAGTCAACTGTTTTTTTAGCTTCTTCATAGGCAAAACCGCTGTCTCCGCCTGAGATTTGAGCTCTACCACCTGTAATAGGTTCTCTAATTACAGGCGCTGATTGTAATTCACCGTTAAAGAAGATTGCCATTTGTTGACCAACAAGTTTTTTTGTTAAATCTGCAAATTTCTTTGTACCTTCGCCGTTGAATTCTAAGTCTACAACCCATTGACCGTTTTGAGAATTTGTACTCAAATTAGCTTTTGATAAATCTTTACCTGTCAAACCTGTTGCAACCCATTCCATTTCGCCATCTTTCATAACAGGTTTTCTGAAATCAAGCTCAGCTGTTTCACCCAAATATTCTTTTGCTTGGTTCAAATCAGAAACATCCGGAATTTCGATAACAAGTCTTTTGTCGCCTGCTCTTTGTACCACTGTTTCTGATACACCGAGTTTGTTAACCCTGTTTTCAATCGCAAACTGCAAACTCGCCATCATATCAGGCGTAATTTGTGCGATTGTGTCTGTTGTTTGAGCTTCAAGAACAAGTCTTGAACCACCAACAAGGTCTAAACCTAGTTTTGCAGGCTTAACGCAAATCGTTATTATAGACGCAATAACAATTACGACAATCGCCCAAAACATAATCAGTTTGTTCTTCATCTATATGTACTCCTTTTTATATTATAATTTTATCCCAAATATGAAAAACTTATCCTGCCCGACTGTCTAAATTGAATCAAGCGTAAAAATTAATTCAGTTTTTTCGGCTTTTGTTAGTGGAACAAGCGGTTTTCTTACATATTCTTCAATTAAGCCTTTGTATGCTAAAGCAGCTTTCACAGGAACAGGGTTTGGCGCCATAAACAATTTCTTAAATATCGGATAAAGTTTTTGGTGCATGTTTCTAGCTGTCATAGAATCGCCTGTTTTAAAGTTTCTAATCATTGATTTAATTTCTTTACCAAAAATATGAGATGCAACAGAAATTACGCCATGCGCACCAACTGAAAGCATTGGTAAGGTCAAACTGTCATCGCCTGAATAAATTGCAAAATCATTTGGGCAAGCCATTTTTAATTCTGTGATCGTATCCATATCACCAAAGCTTTGTTTTAAAGCAACAATGTTTTGATATTTTCTTGCAAGAGTTTTAACTGTATCTACGCTCATATTCACACCTGTTCTAGATGGAATATTGTAAAGAATAATCGGAAGTTCAACTGCTTCGGCTACTGCGGAAAAGTGTTCAATCATGCCGGCTTGAGAAGGTTTATTATAATAAGGAACTACGCTCAAGATTGCGTCTGCACCTTCTTTTTCAGCTAATTTTGACATTTTAACAGCTGTTTCTGTTGAATTAGAACCGCAACCCATAATAATTTTGCCTTGCGCACCAACTGCTCTTTTTGCACTCAAAAGTATTTCAATTTCTTCTTCGTGCGTTAAAGTAGGTGATTCGCCTGTTGTACCTGTAACTAAAACTGCGTCAGAACCTGTATTGACAAGTTGATAAGCCAAAGCTTCAACTTTATCATAATCAACTTCCAATTTTTCGTTGAATGGTGTTACCATTGCGGTTATTACTTCGCCTGCGTCATATCTCATTGTTTGCTCCTTTTTGGGGGAATAGGGTAATAAGGTAATATGGTAATAAGTGGTATTAAATTTTTTATTATATATTATGCTAAATTAACACATTATATTTAAAATATTTCTAAAACCTCTTATTCCCTTATTGCCATATTACCTCATTCCCTTCCTACAATATTTCCTTAAATTCATGCACTTCTAACGTACTGTCTCCATTTTGAAATACGCCAACTTGTGCGGTCTGATATCTGTGAGTTTCGTTATATCTATATCTATAAGCTGTATCAGCAGCCATTGTTACAAGTCCGAAATGATTTAAACTTGCAAGTTTTTTTAACTGTTCTAAATCATCACCGGATTGTATGCATATTTCATAATCAATTGGTGCATTTGAATGTAATACTTTAAATAAAACATCCAAAACCAAATCAACTTTATCAAAATCTGTAAAATTATACAAGAATCCGCCATCAAGCATCATAGAACGAACAGAAGTCTTTTCTGTAATAAATTTGTTCATTAATTTATTTTGTTCATCAATATTTACATTCAATTCAGCATGTGCATATTTTTTCTTCAATTTAGTTTTTATAAGTACAGAATATCTTGTAATTTTCTTTTCTTGACGTTTAAGGTCTTCTTGTAAACCTTTATTAAAAATCGCTTCTTGTGTTTTTTTTGCAACAAAATGCGCACTCTTGTACGCTGCTTCAGCAACGTTTGCAAGAAGAATAAATAAATTCATCAAATAAATTGCAATTGTTAGAATAAGAACTGCACTAAAATATTTAAATTCGAATTTTGCACCAAAAATATCAAAAGTTACAGAATAAATACTGTTAGCCAAATCCAATAAACTATCCAAAAAAGGTTTAATAAATCCTAACCATGCCCAATTTGCACCTGTTATATTTTGTATCCAATAAAATAAAAGCATTAATATACAAAACGCAAAAATAATTTTTAATAATTGCAAAAAACTTCTAAAAAAATTAAAACAATTTATGATAAAATTGTGCATTTAATTATTCTCCCAAGTAAATATTATCTATAAGCCTTACTCCTTCAACTCTGCAAGCAATAAGGGCAATAGATTCTCTATCAGCATTTGATTTTTCTTCCAAAGTATTTCTATCCAAAATTTCCAAGTACTCCATATCATGTTTGTCAGTTAAATAACTGTAAGCAGTTTCTTTTAAAGCTGAAACATCGGTAATACCTTTTTGATAGCAAGCTTTAATATTCTTTAGTATTTGGCTCAAAACAAGTGCATCTTTTTTGCCTTCTTCTGATAAATATTTGTTACGTGAGCTTAGTGCTAAACCTGACTCTTCTCTTACAATCGGGCATTGGATAATTTCAATCGGCACATTAAGGTCTTTAACCATTTTTTTGATAATGATAACTTGTTGGGCGTCTTTTTGTCCAAAAAATCCGTAATTCGGTTGAACAATGTTAAACAGTTTTAAAACCACTGTACAAACGCCGTCAAAGTGTCCTACTCTTGTTTTACCGCAGAGTTTGTTTACATAGAAAAATGGAGGACAAACGTAAGTAAGCGTGTCATTAGAAAGTCTGTTTCCTTCGCCGTACATTTCTTTAGGAGTTGGGGCAAAAACTAAATCAACACCAACAGAATTACATAGCTCCATATCCTTATCTAAAGTTCTCGGATATTTATCAAAATCTTCTGAAGGTCCGAATTGAATAGGGTTCACAAAAACTGATACAACAACTTTGTCGCAAGTTTCTTTTGCTTTCTTAATAAGGCTCAAATGTCCTTCGTGCAACGCACCCATAGTTGGAACAAGTCCTACTTTCAAACCTTTCCATTCTTTAACGGTATTTTTAACTTCATCTATAGTATGAACTAACATATAGTATCCCTCTATAACTCCCTTTAATACATAAATAATTATAGCACCAGAAGGATTTGGCGCAATATTTATTTTCTTGTTAAGAAGTAAGAACATAAATGTATTTAGCCTTTACATAAACAAATATCGGTCATTTCCTCTCCTTGTAGGAGAACGGATTTTCGGTAGGGCGTAAGCCCGTAAGGTGGAGGTCGGACGTTACTCCGCCGACATCCCGAATAATCCAAGACAGGGCTAGGGTGAGGTGTTGACCCGTAAGGGAAAACAACATAAATATAACAAAAAAAACACAAAGATTTGAAGTTATGCCTGTATCCTAGTAATTACTTTGCTAATTTCTCTTTTTCTTCCAAATTTAGTGCAAAAGATTCTTTTTCAGAAGGGAAAAGTTCATTTTTGACTTCTACAATATATTCTTCAACTGCGTTTAAGACTGTGTCATGCAGGTTGGCATACTTTTTAACAAATTTTGGTGCAAAATCCGTAAACTTACCTAAAATATCATCTGTAACGACAATTTGACCGGAACAGTATTTCCCCGCTCCAATCCCTATTGTTGGAATCGTTAAATTTTCAGTTATATATTTTGCGCTATCTTCAGGCATTAATTCTAAAACGACAGCAAAACATCCTGCTTCTTCAAGTTTTTTAGCACTTTTTAAAATTTCTTCTATTTTCTCTGACGTTTTACCTTGAATTTTATGACCACCAATTGTGTTCATAAGTTGCGGTGTAAATCCTAAATGACCTAAAACAGGAATACCGGATTCTACACATCTTTTTATCAAAGATAAAATATGTTCATTACAGCCTTCTAACTTAACTCCGGAAGCGCCGGCTTTAATCATTTTTGATGCGTTTTCTAAACCTTGAGCAACAGATAAATTGTAGCTCATAAATGGCATGTCGCCGATAATAAATGAGTTTTTAGCACCGCGAGCAACCGCTTTTACAAAGATTAACATTTCATCAATTGTAATATTATATGTATTTTCATAACCCAAAGCTACCATTGCAAGTGAATCACCAACCAAAATCCCGTCAATTTCTGCTTGTTCTAGAACTTGGGCTGTTGAATAATCATAAGCCGTTAGCATTGTGATTTTTTCGTTATTATTTTTTAATCTTTGAAATGTGTTTACAGTTTTCATAAATTTCGACCTATTTTATCTTTTAATAGTTCTTCTATACCAATAATAAACCGCTCTTGCAACTCTATGCGAACTGTGTCTTACAAGTCCTTGTTTATTCTCTTGAAGTAATTTTTGTGAAACAACTTCAATACCAATCGGTGCAATATTTTCCATATCCAATCTTACAGGAATTGAACCGCTCTTTGCATAACCTTCTGAAATATTATCCGGCAAGCTATCGTTTACAAGTACAGCATCAATTATTTTCTTACCGCCGGCATGACTAATCAAAGCATTTACGTGGCTTGCAACAGAGTAGTTGTCAGTTTCACCAGGTTGAGTCATGATATTACATACATAAATCTTTTTTGCTGTGGATTTAGTTATTGCTTCCACAATTCCGTCTACCAAAAGATTTGGAATAACACTCGTATATAAGCTTCCCGGTCCAAGAATAATTAAATCTGCCTCTTTAATCGCTGTTATAGCTTCCGGCAATGCTTTACAATGTTCAGGTTCTGTAAATAATCGTTTAATTTTTCCATGAGCCTCTGGAATGTTTGATTCTCCATGAATAATTCTTCCGTCTTCAAATTCTGCAGCAAGTTTCATGTCATCTAAAGTCGCAGGAAGAACCACACCTCTAATATTTAATACATTTGAAGATTCTTTTACCGCTCTGAACATATCACCTGTAATTGCACAAAGCGCAGTCAAGAACAAATTACCAAAACTATGACCTTCTAAGCCTTCACCGTTTTTGAAACGATATTGGAAAAGTTCTGTAATCATATCTTCATCATCAGCTAAAGCTGCAATGCAGTTTCTAATATCACCTGGAGGCAAAACACCCATTTCTTCACGAAGTCTACCTGAGCTTCCGCCGTCATCACCGACTGTAACGATAGCGGTAACATTGTTTGTATATTTTTTTATACCGCGAAGAAGCATTGAAAGCCCTGTGCCACCACCGATAGCAACGATTTTAGCACCTTTATTTAGCATCCTTCTTCTATATAATTTTTCTAAAATAGAACTGTTGCCTTTTGAGGTATCCATATCCATAATGGATAGAGTCGTTTTTTGCCAACCTTTAAAGAATATAGCACCACCAATAAGTATAAATATTGCCGCTAAAACATTTGAAGGCAAAACTAAAGCTGCTTTTCTGATTAATTCTAAGGTTAAATAAATCGGTCTAACATTTGCTAAGACCATAAAACCAAGCACAATCATAATTGAGCCTAAGAAAATTAAAAGAAACCATCTTTTAACTTCTAACCCCGGTAAAAGCCAGCCTGCATCTTTTTTTAAATCAACATTTTCTTTAAAATTAAAAGCCATAATTAATCCACCCATCCTGAAGCTTTAGCGTTAATATAGTTAACAGGAGCTGGAGTGATAAGATTTCTTGCCTGTTGGATTAACTCTAAAGAATTTTTGTATTTGTTTGAAAAATGTATTGTATCAACTTCCGCAAAGCTCAATCCGCCTAGATTGTTGCGAATTTGAGAAGTGTGAAGCAAGTGTTGGAAACGTTTGATTAGTTCATAGTTATTTGTGTTATCAGGAACTGAATAATCAATCGTTAAATCTGCATTATAAGTTTTTTCAAGACTTAATTCTTGAGCAACTTGAATATTAACATAATCACTCACTTTTGTTGTAATATCACCAACCGGCGCAATATAAACAAGCCAGTCAGAACATTTTTTTATAGCTTTAGCAATATTTGTGGAGAAAGTAAAATCTTCGCCAGCCATTTTATACATAGCGCCATGCGGACGTACATGCTCAATACTCAAGCCATAAGCTTTAGCAAAAGACATAATTGCACCAACTTGGTAAACAACAAGCGCTTCTAGTTCATCTTCCTTAAGTTCTACAGGTCTGTAACCAAAACCTTGAATATCATTAAAACCTATGTGCGCACCGATTGCAACATTTTTTTCTTTAGCTTTAAGCATAGCTTCTTTGATAGTTACAGGGTCGCCGGCATGAAAACCGCAAGAAATATTTACTGAGCTTACATAATCCAAAAGCTCATATTCTTGAATGTTTTTGTAAATACCGTAAGCTTGCGCCAAATCACAATTAAAATCTATGTTTTTGATTGGTTTTCTTTCAATAACTTCTTGCATTCTTATCTCCCCTAAAACTACTTTATTATTATACAATAAAAATATTTTGCAATAGTTCGAAAATTCCTACTTGAAAAAATCTAAAAAAAACACTATTATAACTATATTATGGAACAATTTGTAATTACATTCGATGAGATTCGAGCTTTATTAGTAGAACAACAGTATGCTGAAAGTGATATAGAAGAATTAGAAAAAGCATTTGAGTTTGCAAAAAAACTTCACGCCGGTCAATACAGGGTTTCAGAAGAACCTTACATTATTCACCCAATGGAAGTTGTAAAAATCTTAATAGGTTTAAGAGCTGATAAACACACTCTTATGGCAGGTTTCTTGCATGATATTCTGGAAGATACAGATACTAAGCCGGAAGAAATTAAAGAACTTTTTGGCGAAGATGTACTTAATCTTGTTCAAGGTGTAACAAAATTAGGTAAATTGCAGTTTAAATCAACTGAAGAACGTCAGGCAGAAAACTTTAGGCGTATGTTTATTGCAATGGCAAGTGATGTTAGAATTATTTTACTGAAACTTGCTGACAGGCTGCATAACATGCGAACATTAAATTATATGACGCCTGTTAAACAGCAACGAATTGCGCAAGAAACTTTAGATATTTTTGCACCGCTTGCAAACCGTTTAGGTGTTGGTAAGATTAAAGCTGAGCTCGAAGATTTATCGCTAAAATATCTTCATCCTGATAAATACTATGAAATTGCTCAACTTGTTTCTCAAAAGAAAGCTGAGCGCGAAATGACAGTTAAACTTTTGATAGATAAGATTTCAAAAGATGTTAAAGCAAGTGGAATTAATGCGCAAATCACAGGGCGCGCGAAACACTATTATAGTATTTACAACAAAATGCGCCGTTTAAATGTAGCTTTCCACGATTTATACGATATTACAGCTGTTCGTGTAATCGTTGATACAGAAAAAGAATGTTACGAAGTTCTTGGACTTATTCACTCACAATTTAAACCGATTCCGGGACGTTTTAAAGACTATATTGCGATGCCAAAAGGTAACATGTACCAATCTTTGCATACATCCGTAATTGGCCCTCGTCAAAAACCCTTGGAAGTTCAAATCAGAACTTGGGAAATGCACGAAATCGCTGAATATGGTATTGCTGCGCATTGGAGATACAAAGAAAAAGGTTCTAAAAAAGCCGATTCGGCTACTGATATCAAATTCTCTTGGATGAGAAAATTAGTAGAATACAATAAAGATACGACTAATGCGGAAGATTATGTAAACTCTGTAAAGTTGGATTTATTTTCTGACCAAGTTTTTGCTTTCACTCCGGGAGGTGATGTAATCGACCTTCCACAAGGTGCAACACCTGTTGACTTTGCATATCGTATTCACTCGGATGTCGGTCATAAAACTGTTGGTGCTTTGATTAACGGACGTATCGCGCAACTTGACACAAAATTAAAAAACGGTGATATTATTGAAATCATGACTTCTAAAGTTGCAGCACCACGTCTTGACTGGTTAAACTTTGTTGTAACAAAACAAGCTGCTTCAAAAATTCGTCAATGGTACAAGAAAAATAAACGTGAAGATCATATTGATATAGGTAAAGCTAATCTTGAACACGAACTTACAAAAACAGTTTTTGATGAATACGTAAAAAACGGCGAATTTGATAAAGTTGCAAAACAAATGAACTACGTAAGCGCAGACGATTTGTTTGCAGCTTTGGGTTATGGTGAAACAACGGTTAATAAAATCGTCAATCGTTTAAGAAAACCTCAAAAACAGGAAACAACAGTTCAACACAAACCAAGAAAAGCTTCTGAAAAAGATATTATTGGTTTGGAAGGTCTTTTATATTCGTTTGCAAGATGTTGTTCACCAATTCCGGGAGAACCAATTGTCGGTGTTGTAACTCGTTCAAAAGGCGTTACAGTCCATCGTTTAGATTGTAAAACTCTTGAAAACATCCCTGTTGAAAGACTTTTGGATATCCATTGGTCAGGAAATAATGTTAATAAAACTTATAGCACTACTATCAGAATTGAAACTGCTGAAAAAATGGGCTTGCTAAAAGACGTTATTGGAATTGTTTCGGATAACAATACAAATATCACTTCTGCTAATGTTAAGTCTAAAGGCAAAGTCGGTATTATTGAACTTGGAATTGAATTAGATAATATTGATACTTTAAG
Organism: uncultured Candidatus Melainabacteria bacterium; assembly: GCA_934757245.1. Classification (GTDB taxonomy): domain Bacteria; phylum Cyanobacteriota; class Vampirovibrionia; order Gastranaerophilales; family Gastranaerophilaceae; genus CAG-196. The sequence continues at coordinate 47,623 of CAKVLH010000011.1, read as the reverse complement.
AAAAGTAATGACTGCAATTCAATCAATGCCGGATGTTTATAGCGTAAAACGTATTCAAACGTCTTATAGCGCATCGCCACAATTGTTTACAAAGAAAACCGTCAAAAAAGCAAAAAAGAAGCCTGCAAAATAAATTACAAGCTTCAAATGTATGTAGTATTCTTAACGTCTATTTACGGTTTTCGCTTTTTCAGCTTCACGTTCCGCGCGTTGTTGTATTTTGGCAATATTATTAAAATCAAAATCTAATGATGAAATGCCGTATTTACGTTCAATTTCTTCTGGGAATAATCTGTATGGAATTGGCAAGAATTGTTCTTTAACTTTTTTCCTTGTAAAAGGTAAGTCTGCTTTTTTTCTTTGGAACAAGAAAACTTCTCCCCTGTATTTATTGAATTTTTCTCTGGCATTTTCAATCAATTCTTTTGCGTTTGGTTCTTTTTCAAAGAACTTACCATTCTTCGCCAAAGGTGCAAACAGATTTCTCATTTCATCCGAACAGATACTAGGATTTTTTCCGTCCATTAATTTGTAAATTGCATCATCTACATGTTTGCATTTATTTGTATTATTACCTAACACTTGTAGTTCAAATGTTACCGGATTTTTACCCGGAATTCTGAATAGATAATGGATTGCACAGTAGTTCGCATCAGTAAAATCATTGTCTAATTTTGTTGCAACTTTTGCCTTGCTGCCACCTTTTTTCCAAACAGCGTTTTGTGTAGTTGCCATTTTTTTCAACATATTAATTGAAGCATAGTCATATTTAGAAGCTTCTATTTCCGGTAATCCTTTTACTACTGCAGGACGCTTATTTTCAATTTCGAGCAGTTCTATCGCTCCAGATTTAATCATAGGAATAAATCTACCGAGCACGCTATCTACAGTTGCTTTATTAGAATCTCTTAAAACTAATTTTGCTCCAATTAAGTCTGTCATATTTTCAAGAATTTTATTAATGCTATCCCAATTTCTGGAACCACTTTTTTCTTCAATAGAACCAACAGATTTTATTCTCTTTGCAATCTCCAATATCGGACCATCAGGATATTTGGGACTTGCAACCAAATCGCCGAATACGGTATCTAAAAGATTAAACACTTTCTTTGCTTTTGGCTCCGTTAATTTACGAACCTTTATTGCTGTTGTCCTATTAACCTCATTAATTTTATTCGCAAGTTTTGGAGTTGCTTTGAAAGCAACGGTATCATGCGCTAATGGAGACGTCATTTTTAATCCAAAATTTGTTGTAATAGAATTGTTTGAATTTTGATTATTATTTATAGCAAATTTAGGTATAAAATTTGAAATTTGTTGAATATTCATGAGCAATAACACCTTTCTTTCATACACATAAAAACTCGTGAATAAAAAATTTGCTAACTAAAAGTTTATTATTAAGAAATATTAACAAGTGCAATTAATATATTATATGTTTTATATGTAATACCTAACTTTTAAAATAATCGCAAATTAGTTTTTCTTTCTTTGAAAAAACTTTTTTAACTTTTTCTACAATAGGATTTTTTTCAAGCTTTTCTAATTCTTTTTTTAATATAGCTTTTTCTAAAATTAGGGTATTGTAAAGCTGATTGCAAACATCTGATGATGATTGGTGCAAATGTAATTTTTTGATTTGTAATTCCTTTAAGTGGATTTGTTTCTTTAATTGATTCTTGTTATTGTTCACAAAAGACCTCGCATGATTAGAATAATCGCTCTTAAATAATATTTCAATCAATCTTTTAGATGATTTCTTCTTTTTTAAGCTTATTTTACAAAAAATCATCTTTATAACATCTTTACATTTGGTTATAATAATTGTATGATTATAATAGATTGGAGGAATTTTGGCAGAAAAATTCAAAATACAAGGTGGCGAAACGCTTAGAGGAGAAGTTTCAATCGGTGGTGCAAAAAACGCTGTATTAAAACTTTTAGCTGCGACTATTCTTGTTAAGGGCAAAACAAAAATCTATAATGTACCTCAACTTACAGATGTTGAGATTATGCTGAATGTGCTTTCAGACTTAGGTGCAAACTACATTTATGATAAAAAAGAGAAATCTGTCGAAATAGATGCTTCAAATATAACATCAATTACTGCGAAGTATGAACTCGTTAGTAAAATGCGTGCGTCATTTATCATTTTAGGCGCGTTGATGTCTCGTTGTAGAGAAGCTATTGTTGCTCTTCCGGGCGGTTGTGCAATCGGCGAACGCAGAGTTGATTTTCACATTAAAGGTTTAGAAGCATTGGGCGCAACTATAAAAATCGAAAATGGTTACGTTCATGCTAAAGCATCAAAATTGGTAGGTGCAGATATTTATTTGGATATTCCGTCAGTTGGTGCAACTGAAAACTTGATGCTTGCTGCGGTTTTAGCAGAAGGTGCTACGAGAATTCAAAATGCAGCCCAAGAACCTGAAATTATCGATTTAGCAAACTTCTTAAATACAATTGGTGCTGATGTTACAGGTGCCGGCACTTCTGAAATTCTAATCAACGGAGTTAAAGCTGAAAATTTACATTCTGCAGAGTATACAACGATTCCGGATAGAATTGAAGCAGGTACTTTTATGGCTGCCGTTGTTGCGACAAAAGGTAAAGCTATAATAAGAAATGTTTATCCTGCACATTTAACATTCTTTAATGATAAATTAATCAAAATGGGCGCAAGTATTAAGTTGGTTGAACCTACAACAATTGAAGTAAGCTGCAAAAACAGATTGCAGTCTATCAATTTTGTAACTCAACCATACCCTGGTTTCCCAACAGATTTGCAGGCTATAGCAATGACTTTGCTAACCACTTCAAACGGTGTTGGAATTATCACAGAAAGCTTGTATGAAAACAGATTTATGCAAGTGCCTGATTTAAGAAGAATGGGTGCTGATATTCATCAAGATAGAAATCATGCAATTGTTAAAGGTGTAAAACATTTAACAGGCGCAACAGTAGCAGCTAGCGACTTGAGAGCAGGTGCTGCTTTAGTTATTGCAGGTTTAATGGCTCAAGGTGAAACTATTGTTGAAAAATTGCATCACATTGATAGAGGTTACGAAGAATTTGAGTACAAGATTAGAAATCTTGGCGGTAAAATTTATAGATATGATGATTCAGAAGCGGGTATAGACCAAATTACAGCTTCTCAAATACAAAATGGGAGAGTTTAATGAGTCCGGCTTACAAAAGATGGTACGACCATGACCCAAAATTATTGGAAGTTATAGAGCTTTTAAAAAATTATCAAGATGAACTTAGAGAGCATGCTGTAGTGTTCTTAGATAAGTTGGAACAAAAAGTTTCAAAAGAAGCTTTAGACAGATTTTATGATTTGGTAAAACCTGTGAACGGTAGTCGTTGGTATGATAAAGATCCGATTATTTCAAAAACGGTTGAAATTTTAAGGGTTGTTCCGCCGGAAGTTCAAAGTGCTTGTGCTGAAAGATTTATTGCAGCATTAAAAGAAAAGGGTATTAATTACGAAAGCCCAAATCAGAATTAGATTCAAAAAAAAAACAGACTTCTATAAAGTCTGTTTTTTTTTTATTATTTTCTATTTGCATAATTCTAGTTTTTAGATTTATCTATCAATCTATTTTCTCTATTCCACTTGAATGAAGAACGAATTTCTGAACCGATTTTTTCAATCAAATGCCCTTTTGAAGCAGTTCTAAGTTCATCAAATTTCTTACCACCGTTTGCCATTTCATCCATAAATTCGTGAGCATATTTTCCGCTCTGAATGTCAGCCAAGATTTTCTTCATTTCTTCTTTTACTTGAGGGTTGATTAATTTTGTTCCACGTGTCAAATCTCCGTATTCCGCATTATTAGAGATTGAATAGTGCATATCTTCAATACCACCTTGATAAATCAAATCAACAATAAGTTTTAATTCGTGGCAAACTTCAAAATACGCCATATATGGTGAATAACCTGCTTCTACTAGAGTTTCAAATGCGGTTTTAATTAGCGCAGAGCATCCGCCACAAAGTACAGCTTGTTCACCAAATAAATCAGTTTCGGTTTCTTCTTTAAAAGTTGTTTCAATTATGCCTGTTCTTCCTGAACCAATAGCAGCGGCATAAGATAAAGCAAGTTCTAGAGCATTACCGATAGAGTCTTGATAAACAGCAACTAATGAAGGTACTCCGCGTCCTGCTTTATATTCACTTCTTACTGTATGTCCCGGAGCTTTTGGCGCTACCATAATTACGTTAATATCTTTAGGCGGATTAATAAAACCGTAGTGAATATTAAACCCATGTGAAAACATTAAATATTGACCGGCTCTTAAATTTGGTTCAATATCTTCTTTGTAAACTTTTGCTTGAATTTCATCTGGAATTAAAATCTGAATAATATCAGCTTGTTTTACAGCTTCTGCAATACTCATTGTTGTAAGACCATAATCTTTAGCCTTAATATCAGAAGCTCCGCCTTGTCTTAAACCTAATATCACATCACATCCGGAATCTTTAAGATTTAATGATTGACCATATCCTTGAGAGCCAAAGCCAATAACAGCGATTCTTTTTGTTTTTATTAAGTCTAAATTTATATCATTATCCATGTATATTTTTAAATTACTCATAAAATCCTCCTTAAGCAAATTTATTATAACACTTAAAAATTTCTGTAACAGAGCATAAAAAAGACAAATGCGTATATTATACGCATTTGTCTTTTTTTTAATTATAAAATTATTCTGTCAAAGTAGTTTGTTCACCTTCCGTTGATTCAACCGAACAAGCTTCTTCATCTTTTGAAGAACTATCTGTGTTAACAATTTTATTAACAGAAACAACTGTATCATTATCCGTCAAGTTTTGAGCTCGAACACCGGTTGCAGGACGTCCTTGACAAGAAATATCACCGGCTTTGATTCTTGTTACAATACCGTTTGCTGTAACCATCATTATTTCGTCTTTTTCTTCAACAATAGTCAAAGCTACTAATCTTGACATATTAGACTTGAATTTAGTTGCAATTAAGCCGATACCACCTCTGTTTTGCGAACGGAATTCTGAAAGTTTTGTACGTTTACCGAAACCGTCAGAAGTTACAACCAACAAATCTGCATCATAATTTCTAGGAACAATATCGCAACCTATAATTGTATCAGCGCTTCTAAGCTTCATTGAGTTTACACCTCTTGCGCTTCTACCCAAAGGTCTTAAATCTTCGATTGGGAATCTGATTGCCATACCGCAAGATGTACCGATAATGATTTCGTCATTCGGATTTGCAAGTTTAACCCAATTCAACTTATCGCCTTCTTCTAGAGAAATCGCAATAATACCGCTTCTTCTGATATTTACAAAGTTGTCAAGTTCGATTCTCTTAATGTAACCTTTTTGAGTTAACATGATTAGGTTCAATTCGTGTGAGAAACTGCTTACAGGAACTACAGCAGTAATTCTTTCACCTTGCTCAATTGGAAGAACGTTAACGATTGGAAGCCCCTTAGATTGTCTACCGCCTTCTGGGAAGTCGTAAACATTCAAGCTGTAAACAATACCCTTAGAAGAGAAGAACAATACTTTGTCATGCATCATAGCTGTGAAGAAGTGCTGAATATCATCATCTTCTTTTGTCTTAATTCCTGCTTTACCACGAGTTGCGCGGTTTTGACGTTCAAATGTATCTAAAGAAATTCTCTTCAAATATCCTTGATGAGTAATAAACACAGCCATTGGAGTGTTTGGAGTCAAATCTTCTATCGTAACTTCGCCTTGCTCTGGAACGATTTGAGTCTTTCTATCATCTCCGTATTTTTCTCTATCTTCAAGAAGTTCGCCTTTAATAATATCAAGAACTTTTTGTCTGTCAGCCAAAATTCCTTCGTATTCTTGAATTTTCTTCAACAATTCGTCGTATTCGTTTTTAATTTTATCTTGTTCCAAACCTGTCAATCTTCTCAATTGCATTTCCAAGATTGCATTAGCTTGGTCAATATCTAAACCAAATCTACTCATCAAGCCTATACGAGCATCTTCGGTTGTTTTAGATTTTTTGATAAGTTCAATAACTTCATCTAATGAACCTAAAGCAATTAATAAACCAGCCAAAATATGTGCTCTGATTTTTGCTTTCTTCAAGAAGTAAATAGTTCTTCTTGTAACGATTTCAACTCTGTGTTCTACAAATTCGTTTAGAACTTCATACAAATTCAACAATCTGGGTTGTTTACCGCAAAGTGTAACCATGTTTACGCCGAATGTTGTAGCAAGTTGAGTAAATTTGAACAAGTTATTTTTAACGACTTCAGGCTTAGCATCACGTTTAAGTTCAATAACAATACGCATGCCTTCTCTATCGGATTCATCTCTTAAATCAGAAATACCTGTAATTCTTTGTTCTTTTACTAAATCTGCAATTTTTTCAATTAATTGCGCTTTGTTAACTTGATATGGAATTTCTGTTACGATAATCGCTGTCCTTGTTTGACGACCACCGCCACCAGGAATTTCTTCAATTGTCGCTACAGCAGACATTTTAATAGAACCACGACCTGTTTCGTAAGCTTGTTTAATATCATTTAAACCAACAATTGTCGCAGCTGTTGGGAAGTCAGGCCCTTTAATATGTTCCATTAAACCTTGAACAGTAATTTGCGGATTATCAATTAACGCAATGGTACCGTCGACAACTTCTCTCAAGTTGTGTGGAGGAATGTTTGTAGCCATACCAACCGCAATACCTGAAACGCCGTTCAATAAAAGCATTGGAAGTCTAACAGGCAGTACAGAAGGTTCTTCTAACGAACCATCGAAGTTTGGTACAAAATCTACTGTTTCGCAATCAATATCAGCAAGCATTGATTGAGTAATTTTGTGCATACGTGCTTCTGTATAACGCATTGCAGCTGCACTATCACCGTCAACAGAACCAAAGTTACCATGACCGTCTACTACTAAATATCTTGTGTTGAAGTCTTGCGCTAAACGTACAAGAGCTTCATAAACCGAGCTATCACCATGAGGGTGGTATTTACCAAGAACTTCACCTACAATACGAGCACATTTCTTAAACGGCTTATCCGGAGTCATGCCCAATTCGTTCATCGCATATAAAATACGTCTGTGAACAGGCTTTAAACCGTCCCTTACATCTGGAAGCGCACGACCAACAATTACACTCATTGCGTAGTCAATGTAGCACTTTTTCATCTCTTCTCTGATATTAACCGGTACGATTTTACCGTCCGAAAACATATTTTGTTGAGCCAAAATCCTTCTCCTCTATCCATTTTCCCAAGGTGAATTTCTTAAAAATTACAAGCTTAATTTAGCCTGATACATCCCCTATATACTTATCATGGTAACACAAAAACGGTTTCTGTAAAGCAAATTATTTATGTTGTGCAATAAGTAAAGGCAAATACATTTATCTTGATATTTAATATGTATATACCCTTTAAAGCTAATAGTTATAATACTTTAAGCTTTGTAACAAAATTGTTAAAATTAAGCAATTTTTAAAATTCGAAAGACTTTATATTAATGTAAGGAATATTTAAAGAAAAGGGAAAATTCAATAAAGCATAACAAAATAAGCTAAAGTCAAAACGTTAGACAAAAGCTTAATTAACAGATTTCTTTTTATACTCTCTCTTAATATCCTCGTGTTTATTTAATGTTTGCCATTTTCAAAACGGCAAACTTTTTTTTTGCTTTAATAAAATTAAAATAACGCAATTGTTGAAAGCCTTATTTAATTTTAAACGCCACATTTGCTACAGCTGTAACTTTTTTATCAATAGAAGATGTGTCGTTAATTCCCATATCAGATACATTTGTAGAATCAACAGGAGTAATTTGATAAACACCCATTCTCACAGATTGAATTTTCCCAACGGAATTATGAGTTGGTTTTAGCATAGAAGCAGCTCTTGCTCTAGCGTCTTTTGAAGCTTTTTCCAACAATGTTACTTTAAGTTCCGGAAGTTTTGAATAATCGTAAGAAGGCGAATTTACGTTTATATCAACACCCTTGTCAATCAAGCCTGTAATATCGTTTGAGATTTCTTTAATTAATTCTACATTATCAGAATTGATAGAAACGGGTTGGTTCAAATTGTAAGCTTCCGGAATATCGGTGTAATCACCTTTTGCATCTCTTTTATAAGAATAATATCCGTTTACAGTCTTTAACTCAATATTCTTAATCTGTTTTGCTTTTAAATATTCTTCTACTATTTTAACTTGCGCTTGAGAAGCCTTGTAAGCTTCTTGCTTATTCGCGCGTTTTACATTTATATCAAAAGTCAAAGTGCCGGAATCCGATTTAACAATCTCATACGCAGAACCCGTTACAGAAATAACATTATTAGAAATAGTCGATGCTACAAGTTTAGTCGAAACAACTAAAGATAGCGCAATTAAAATACCTAACGAAATTACTTGTAATTTTTCGATTTTTTCTAACATGTCGCATTCCTTTCTTAATTTTTAATTTTATCAAGTTCTGCTAAATAATCAGCATTGTTAACCATTGTCTTGATATTTTTATATATAGAATTCAAAAATTCCACCATATCTACTTGCTTATCGGGTAATTTTTTATTTTCGCGTTTAATATTCCAATTATTAAACAGCCTGATTAATAATCTAGGTTCTTCTGCTTCTGTTTGAAGTCTTTGTGGTTCCATAGAGTTCAATCGGAATAAATCATCGAATGATTGTCTAAAACCTCCTTGGATTTTACCAAAAGAATCTTGAATAAACACACCACTTTCTTTTCCATCAATTTGTTTTCCGCTTTTTACAACAACGTCATAAGATGTATTATTTGCACAACTCTTTTTTAGTTCTATTAACTTTTTGTAGAAATTACGCATGTTTGCGTCATAATTCGGATAACTCTTATCAGGGAAATACTTAGATTGTTTTAAAACATTAAAACTTCCTTTATTAATAATAAGTCTCTGAAAATTGATGCTGTTATTAGCATCTTGGTTGATTGGTTGAATGTTCATAATTTTTGCCTTCTTTACACATTTCCTGTAGAGCTGTTTCTATCGTCTTCCAGTTGTTTAAGTTGTCTTGCGTCAACTTTTTCGTCAGTTGAGTATGATGTTGTGATGGTTGTAAGTTCAATATCTACATTGACATCAGCATCTACCATTTCGATATCAGCTTTGTTGTACTCTTTTATTTTACCATCTTCAAATTTTACTGCAACCCTATTGTTAAGAAATTGTATAAAACAAACTTTTCCTAGCCCGTTTGGCGTCATTACAGTTGAACCTACAGGTGGCATATCTTTTGCCGCTTCTATGTAATTAGAATACTCGTAAGTCAAGCAACACAACAATCTTCCGCAAGTGCCGGAGATTTTTGAAGGCGCAATCGGCATTCCTTGGTCTTTTGCAAGCTTAACATTTATTGATTCAAATTTTCTTAAATATGAAGAACAACAGAACGGCTTTCCGCAAATTCCGGTGCCATCCATAATTGAAGATTCATCGCGAACGCCAATGTGCCTCAAATCAATTCTCATACGCTTGAAAACTTGAGTTAAATCTTTTAGCAACTCTCTAAAGTCAACTCTTTCAGGTGCTGTATAATAAAACGAGATTTTCCTTCTATCAAACGTTATTCTGCATTGCACAAGATTCATGTTTAATTTGTGCTTTTTAACCAAATCTTTGCACTTAAAATATGAAGTTACTTCTTCTTGCTTCAACTCGTCAAGAATCATCATATCTTCTTGAGTCATTACTCTTATGAATTCAAATGGCGCAGGAGTTTTTTTAGAATTTTCAAACTTTTTGGCTACTTCTTTATTTACCAAGAAAGCTTTTAGAGCTTCTTCACCTTTTTCAGTTCTTACAAGAACAAGAGCGCCGTCGTCTAAATTTACATTATCAGGGCAATTTAAAGGAACAAAAGTGTTTTTTAAATATTTAACCGCATATTTAATCATAGCTTTCTTCCTTCTTAAGTTTTCTGTTCATCAATTTTGATAACACTTCGTTTGGCGTGATTTCAGTATAAACAGCTTCATAAATAGCGTTTGAAACAGGAACTTCTATTCCTAATTTTTCTGCTAAATCACAAACTGCTTTAGATGTTTTAACACCTTCTGCAACAGAACCCAATTCTCTTAAAATATCATCAATTTTTTTCCCTTTACCAATCATAGAACCAACTGTATAGTTTCTAGACATTGGGCTTGAGCAAGTTGCAATCAAATCACCCATGCCGGAAAGTCCATATAGAGTAGAAGGATTTGCACCTAATTTTACGGATAATCTTACAATTTCCGCCATGCCTCTTGTTAAAAGAGTTCCCATGCAGTTATCACCTAATTCCATTGAGTGTGCAAAACCGGAAGCTATCGCAATTACGTTTTTCAAACTTCCACCTAATTCAACACCGATTACATCAGAATTTGTATACAATCTGAAACGATTTGGAACATTGCAAGCTTTTTGAACAAATTCCGCAACTTCCATATCTTCGCAAGCAACAGAAGCTGCAGTCGGTTTTCCTTGCAATACTTCTTTTGCCAACGTTGGGCCTGATAAAATAACTACTTTTTGTTCAGGCAAAACATCTTTAATAACTTCTGACATTCTCATTAATGTATTAAGTTCCAAACCTTTAGACGCATTAACAAGCGGTTGTTCAGGTTTAATGCCTGCTTGTTTAAGCTGTTCACAAACGCTTCTTACCCCAGAAGTTGCAACTACTGATAAAATAATATCCGCACCTTCTATAGCTTTTTTAAGGTCAGAAGTAAACTCAACTTTTTTATCTAACTGTACTTCAAGAGGCTTTGAACAATGTTTATTCACAACCAAGTCTTCGTTTAAATCGCTTTCTCTGCCCCAAACTACAATATCTTCAAAATTGTCATTTAATAACCAAGCAAGTGTCAATCCCCAACATCCCGGTCCTAGTACAGTTAATTTCATATAACTTTCACTCCTTATCTCTTATATGATTATACAATAATTATGCTAGAACATTAAGTTTATGAAGAAAAATTATGTAAAGTTTTGTTAAATTTTGGCAATTATTATAAGTAAGTAAACTTAATATATTTAACGAGGGAATATATTAAGGGATATTTATAATGACGAGTTTAACTGTTCAAAATTTAGATTTAAATAAAAATACGCAAGCTGCCAAATATAGCAGAGCAACTGAAAAAGAACAAGCATCTAAAGAGTTGGCAACTTATTTTGGTTCAAGTGTTTCACAAAAGAGCAATCATGATAATGTAAAATTAAACTCAAAGCCAAAAGTTGCACCTCAAACTAAACAAAATGACAATGATAATTATGTTGTCGCAAGTAGTATTCTTGGAACGGGTATAGTAGCCGGCTTTATGGTAGGAGGACCTTTAGGAGGCTTAGTTGGCGGTGTTTTAGCCGGAAGTACATTATTATTCACAAGTTGTAGTTCTGATGAGAAGAAATCAACAGCAGCTCCTGCTAAAAAACAAGTTACAAAGCCAAAAAACAACGGAATGCGACAAATTTTTAAAAGTAACAAAGTGAAAATTACACCGGCATGCGTCTATACAATTGCTCCCGGCGATAACTTCGCAACAATAGCAAAAAAATATAGAGTTTCACCAACAAGATTACAACAAGCCAATCCAAATGTAACAAATCATGCAAATCTTAAAGTCGGACAAAAAATTAATATTCCTGAATCTGTAACAGTAGATACCAAACAGATTAGAAGTCTTAATGACGTAGCGGAAGCTGTTGGTGTATCACGAGATTTTATTACTAATTTTATTGAAAATATCGAAACATTACACCTAAAAGCTTATAACGATAAAGTAAATGAAGGTAAATTAACAATCGGATATGGTCATACTGGCAAGGTAAGAGGCAAAGCTATAACCAAAAATACAACTATTACAAAAAAAGAAGCATTAGAACTTCTTGCGGTTGATTTACTAAATGCTAAGATAGAAGCTCTGGCATACTTTGGAAATGATTTTTTGAAAGCTCCACAATCAGTACAAGACGGTATTGTCGACAATGCTTTTAACAAAGGAATTGAAGGTTTTACGGAGAATTCGTCATCTCCTACTTATAAAGTAAAAGATGACTTAAAGAGAAAAGACTATGCATCAGCAGCTGCTCATTTGGTATACAAAACTGATAATAGAGGTTTAAAGAAAAGAGTTCTATATAGAGTAATTTATGCTACAAAGAATCTATCACCTGCTGAACGCAAAAAGTCATTAAACATAAACTCTGTTTATTACAATGAAGTTTTAAAAGAGTTTAATACTCCAAAAGATACGACTGAAGTTAAATATATGAAAGCCGCTTGGAATAATGCACAAAAAGGTGCATATAAAGAATTTATGAAGTAGCTAAACTTTTTAAAGCTCTTCTTAGAACGCCACAATTTTTACGCAAAGCTTCAATCGCTTCGTCTTTCGTTAAATTGCATTTTATCATCATGATTGCAACTTTAACCTTCCAATCGCATTCAAGCAACGTTTTTAAAGCATTAGAAGCGCTTGTTTCGGCAATTTCCGCAACAATTCTAATAGCTCTGTCTTTCAATTTTTCATTTGTAGGCATCAAATCTATCATAAAGTTTTCGTAAGTTTTACCAATTTTAATCATAGCGCCTGTTGAAAGCATGTTAAGAACCATTTTTTGAACTGTTCCGGCTTTCATTCTGCTTGAACCGGCAATAACTTCCGGCCCTACTTCTACGCAAATTCCTAAACGAGCTTCCTCTAAAATAAGTGCATTGTGGTTACAAGTTAGTGCTATTGTTTTGCAACCATTTTTTTCTGCTTGAGAAAGGACTCCCAAAAGGTATTTAGGATTTCCACTTGCAGAAATGGCTACACAAACATCCTTATCTGTTAGAACTTCTGCATCTTTTTCGCCGAGTTCAAAATTATCTTCTGCACCTTCTACAGCAGTCCTTATTGCTGTATCACCACCTGCTATAACACCTGTTACCATATCAGCAGGAACGCCAAATGTCGGAGGACATTCAGATGCGTCTAAAATGCCGATTCTTCCTGATGTTCCGGCGCCAAAGTAATACAATCTTCCACCAACTAAAAATTGTTTAGCAATCATATCAATTGCTTGTGCGATATTAGGAGCTTCGTCTTCTATTGCAAGAGCAACAAGCTTATCTTCTTCATTAATTTTTCTAACAATATCAATTGTTGAAAGCAAATCAATATTCTTAGTATTTTCATTTCTGAATTCAGTAATAATTTCGCTCATAAATCACACCTTTCTTTGGTGGGAATAAGGGAATAAGGTAATGAGGGAATAAGTGGTTTTAAATTTACCATTTATATATTGCGCTAATTAAACGCATTTAATTAAGAAGATTTCTATAATTTCTTATTCCCATATTACCTTATTCTCCTTATTCCCTTTTACTATATTTTCCCCAACAAACTAACCATTTCAATTGCAGCTTTAGCAGCATCAGAGCCTTTGTTACCGGCTTTTGTACCTGCTCTTTCTATCGCTTGTTCGATATTATCAGTAGTTAAGACACCGAATATTACAGGAACTTCTGTTTCAAGCCCTACAGATGCCACACCTTTTGAAACTTCTGCACAAACATAATCATAATGAGATGTTGAACCTTTGATTACCGCACCTAGTGCAATAATTGCATTGTATCTTGAACTCTTTGCGCATTTTTTTGCAACAAGAGGAATTTCAAACGCACCGGGGCACCAAACTACATCAATATTATCTTCATTTACGCCATGACGCTTAAGTTCGTCAATCGCTCCCGAAAGAAGTTTTGAACATATAAACTCGTTGAATCTTGAAACAACAATACAAAATCTTTCATTTGTTACGGTTAGTAAACCTTCTATAACTGACATATGCCTTCTCCTTAAAATCTCTTATAGATTTATTATACACTATATTTGAAGATTTTGGATATAAGTTTAAGAGTTGTAACAAAGAAATATCTGTAAAGTAAATTTTCTTATTCTTGTCCATGCCAGATATCCCCCACTACGATAATTCTTTTTTAATTCTCCTTGTTTTAGCATGGCAAAGTAGAGTTGCATAAGGAGGATTCATGAGCAATAGTATTTACACTGCGCCTATTTATAAATTGGACGAATTAAATAATTTATTTATTGAACTTACTGAAAAGAATTGTAATCAAAGATGCTCAAATTGTTATATTAATTTTCCTATGAGTAAAAATCTTAAAGATTATATTTCTCTTGAAAAAATCAGAGAAGCTTTATTTGATACAAAGTCAGAAAATATTTATTGTATTTACTTAACTGGCGCAGAACCAATGATGCATCCGGATTTTAATTCTATTTTGAGATTGTGTTTAAGAAGGTGTAATGTATGTATTTGTACAAACGGAAGTTTTTTGAACGAAAAGAAAATCAGATTTCTTAAAAAAGTTGAAGATGAAGGTTTAGTAAATAAAACAGAAAATCAAATCTTTTTTAAACTTTCACTAGCACATTTTAACGAACTCGAAAGCGACAAGGTACGTTATAGAGGCAATTTTAGACAAACGATTTTTGCATTAAAAACTCTAAGCAGATACAATTTTAATGCTGTTTTATCTGTTCAAAATTTTTATAATTTAGATAAAGCCGAAATTTTGAATGAATTTAATAGAATTTTTAAAGAACAAGAAATTACAAACACTGATATTCAAATTATTGCATCACATCCTAATTTTAACGATGCAAATTTTGCAAAACCTTCTTCAAAAACTGATTGTATGTTTGGTCGAATTCTTACACAAAAAGGAGTTTACGCATGCCCGTTTTTAGCAAATGATTATCGCGGACGAGTTGGAAGCTCTTTTAAAGATTTTTCAAAAACAATAACCGCTGAAACAGATTTCTGCGCAACATGCTCAAAAAATAACGGGTATATGTTTTCGATTGGGTAAGAAAGTCGATAAGTGAATGAGTGAATAGGTGAATAAGTTTACTTTAGAAAAATTTTAATATCGCTGTTGGGCTGAAAGCCCAACCTACATTGCACTTATAAATGCATATTACAAAAAAAAATTTAATATGAACTTATTCACTTATTACCTTATTCACTTATTACCTTATTCACCTATTCACTTAATTTATATAATCCTTATATAAACGTACATTCAAAAACTTTACGAAATAAAGAGGTTAAAAGTTGGTTAACATTTGTAACATTATTCCGCTGAATTAATACTAAAGAGTTACTTTTCTGTTAAGATTATGTTATAAATAATAATGTAAAAATATATATTCAAACACGAGAAATGAACGGAGGCTAATATGTCAGTAGGACAATTCGTATTTATGTTACACAGCCACCTGCCTTATTACAGAAAAGCAGGAATGTGGCCATTCGGTGAAGAAAATCTTTACGAATGTATGGCAGAAACTTATGTACCTCTGCTTAATGCAATTTCTGAATTATATGAAGAAGGCATTAAGGCAAAATTGACTGTAGGTATTACACCAATTCTTGCAGAACAGTTGAATGATGAACATTTACAAAATGGTTTTGTAGAATACATTGATTCAAGAATTAAATCAGTTTCTAAGGACTTGGAAAGATATCCTGATCCTAAAGTTGCTCATTCTCAACATTTGAAATATTTAGCAAAATATTATTTCGATTTGTGGAACAAATTAAGAGATGATTTTGTTAATAAATATGAAAAGAATTTGATTAAATACTTCAAGAAATATCAAGACCTAGGATGTATTGAAATTACAACATCAGGTGCGACTCATGGTTTTTCACCACTTCTTGCAACGGATAGTAACTTGAATGCTCAATTCAAAGTTGGTCAAGATACAACAAAGAGATTGTTCGGTAAAAAAGCAATGGGAGCATGGCTTCCAGAATGTGCTTATCGTCAAGGTTATGAATACGTTGGTAAAGACGGTAAAAAACATTGGCGTCCGGCAATTGAAGTTACACTTCAAAACAATGACATTCACTACTTCTTTACAGAATCACACGTAATCGAAGGTGGTAATTCAATCGGTAACAGACGTGTAATCGGTATGTACGGAAACATTGAGTACATTCCGCTTCCTGAAAGACCTGCAACAGGTTATGACACATATTCAGCATATTGGTTGCCTGATGCACAAGTTGCAGTAATGGGACGTAATGATAGAGCAGGATATCAAGTATGGTCAGCTGCTGACGGTTATCCGGGTGATGGTTGCTTTAGAGAATTCCATAAGAAGGATGATAAATCCGGCATGCACTACTGGAGAATTACATCTCCAACAACTGATTTAGGCGACAAGATGTTGTATGATCCGGTTCTTGCTATGAACAAGATTAATGAGAACTCAGATCACTATACAACATTGATTTATCACTTGTTGAATGATTACAAACTTGCTCATGATGGCAAAGAAGGTTTGGTAATGGTTTCATTTGATACAGAATTGTTTGGACACTGGTGGTTTGAAGGTGTTGAATTCATCAAACAAGTTATTAAGAAATTCAATGACTATCTTCCTGAAGTTGAAAGACTTACTGCCGGTGAATATGTTACTAAGTATCCACCAAAAGAAGCTATCCAAATTCCTGAAAGTTCTTGGGGACAAGGCGGACACTTCTATGTATGGATGAACCACTTAACAGAATGGATGTGGCCAATTATTCACTCTTGCGAAAAGAGAATTAATGCAATTGTTGATGCTCATTCAGAAATCCCGGATGACAAGTTAATGCTAAGAGCATTAAATCAGTTGGCTAGAGAAAACTTGTTACTTCAAAGTTCAGATTGGCCGTTCTTGATTACTACATGGCAGGCTAAAGATTATGCGACTGATAGATTTAATGAACATGTTGACAGATTTAGCTTGATTGCTGATATGATTGAAAGCGGAAATATTGACGAAGCTAAGTTGAAGGAGATTGAAGATATTGATAACTGCTTCCCAGAAATTGATTACAGAGTTTATCAATCAATTACAGAAGGCACAATTCCTCAACAAGAAAAGAAATTAGCTCCGTTGTATAAATAATTTGAGAGTTATAAAAAAAGGTCTTGTAAAAGTTTACAAGACTTTTTTTTTGTTTAAACATTGCTGAAAAATGTGTAAACAGTTTTTTTTCTTTTAGAAATAATACAAAAAACGAATGACTTTTAAGTCATCCGCTTTTTTATCTTATTTCTTATTAATTAGTAAACCGGAATATCAATTGGATTTACAAGTTTTACAGTTAGGACATCACCTTTATTGATGTAAACATCTTGTCCTTTTCTAAACATATCAGCAACACCATCGCCTACCCAATAACAAACTCCACCAAAGAAACCACCAACCGCGCAAATAGGAGCTGTTAAGTATTGAATTCCGGGAGCTGATTCACCGGCTTTCAAACCGTAGTTTGTGGAATTCTTTGTTATTTCAACTGCTCTTTCGTAATTTTGTTGAACAGCTTCGCCATACCCTAAATTCTTATATAACGAGCCATCGTAATAGATTTTATCGAATTGACAAACTGCTAAATCAAGGGGAATTTGTCTGCCATTTGGAGTAACTACATGGTCGAAATCTAAATACAATTTAGCACCGCGAGAAAATCTTTTTGCAGTATTCACTTTTTCTACACTTCCTCTAACAACAGAGCCGGAAGGAAGAATTACGTTAGAACCTGTTGATAATTCACTCTTTAATGTTGCTACGAAAGAATCCCCTTCACATCCTGAGAATGTGCTTACAGGTTGTAAAAACTCTAATTGAAATACAGTTCCGGCAGGAATTCTTTTTGTTTTAGCATCAGCTTTAAATGCACCTGCGAAAGCTGAATTAGATACAAAAAACATTGCGATTAATATTGTTAATAATTTCTTCATGCTTCTCTCCTTTGTATTAAAACCTTTTCTCTAGCCTTCTCGCGCCAAGACTAGAAGTGTGTTTTCAGACAGAAATTATAGCATATTATGAAGTGGAAAGCAATTATATTAAACGAAGTTCTTCTTTTAAAATTGTGGAAACAAATTGATTTGTAAATTTAATTGTACTACTCCTACTGTTTATCAGATTTTGTTTAACTTCACCTCACCCTAACCCTCTCCTTGCAGGAGAGGGTTAGGGTGAGGTGTTTTCCCATAGGGAGTTTACCATATTTGTGCAAAACAAATTATTCAGTAATGTAACACAATGTGTATTGTGTTACATGTTGGACTAAGGAATTTTTTAATGAAGTTAATGAAATGCAATTGTAAATATCCAAAAACTCTTTTTACTTATGAAGTAAATTCTTGTTTATAAATCCAAATTCAAATCTTCTTTTTTCTTTGCATGTTTAATCATTTCTGATGCAATAATTGCTGTAATTGGTACACAAATTACAATTGCGATACTACCAATTAATGCTGAAGCAGTCTCGGTTACAACTTGATTCAAGTTGATAAATTTTTGCAAATCAATATTGTTTGCCAGCAATAACAAAGGTAAAGAGCCACCCATATAAACAAGAATCAATGTATTTGCCATTGTGCCGATAATATCACGCCCTACGTTCATGCCGGATTTAAAAAGCTCTTTAACGCCTTTTGATGTATCAATTTCATAGATTTCATTAATTGTACTGGCTATAGACATCGCGACATCCATAACTGCTCCAAGAGTTGCCAAAATCATTGTTGCTATAGTTATGCTGATAAAATCAAGCTCCGGATGTGCAGTGTATAAAAACATAGATGTTTCTTCCGCAAAGCCTGTAAGATGCGCTGTTGCCATTGCAATAAAAGACAAAAGCCCTGCAAATGCCAAGCTTAATACTGCACCAATTACCGCAGAGGAACTTTTTGCATTAAATCCACCAACTGAATACATTGTTATAGCTGTCGAAAGTAAGCATATTAAAATTGCCGAAAATACAGGATTGATTCCATGTAAAATCATTGGTGAAAGTAAATTTGTAATTAGAATTACAGTTGCACCAATAGAAATCAAACTGTATAGACCTTTTTTTCTTCCGACATAAATCAGCAATCCGCAAAAAATCAAAGAGAGCCAGCCCAAAGTTCCTGAGCGCTTTATGTCTTCAATGCTGTATTCAATGCCATTTCCATTATCTTCCGCATGTAGAATTACTTTTGTGTTCTTCTTTAGTCTTATGTCATAATAGGGGTTTCCGGTTAACATGTTATCCAATTCTATTGTTTCACCCTTAAACTCTCCCGTAACAAGTTTTACTTCAATAGCCTGTTTTGTTTGAGTAACATTTGTATCTGTTAAATCAACGTATTCAACCCTTTGTACAACACCAATTTCAGACGGCAAAATTTTTCCTTCATCCGCAAAACAAGGTAAAGTAAAAAGTAACATAAAAAATACAAGTAATTTTTTCATAACATCCCTCTTAGCTTTATTATACTTTGCTCAATCTTTAAAACATAATGTAAACAATTGTAACGAAATAAAAAAAACTGAAATTAGAAAACTTTTATATACTTTATATATATGTAAGATGTAAATAAAAGATTAATCCCTAAATCCCTTCCTAACTAATTTCCTAGCTTCTCGTTCAAGAGAAGTTTTTTTTTGCGAATTTTGTTTATTGTATAATCTTTTTATGGCAGTATATTTTTTCTACGGGGATGAAGATTACAATATTGAATTAGAACTTGAGAAAATGAGTTCTAAACTCAATCCCGATTTTAAGTCTATGAACTTTCAAGTCTTGGATAATCCAATATATTCAACGCTTATTACTGCTCTACGTACACCGCCGATGATGTTTGGCGACATGCTTATTGTGATTAATAGTGAAGATTATTTTCTTTCAAACAAAAACTTTTTTGAGGATTCTGAGCTTGCAGATATTGAAGATGCTCTTAAAAATAATCCGGAAACTTTGAATATTGTTTTTGTTGTAAGGCTTCCGAGAGATGAAAACAAAAAGTTAGACTCAAGACGAAAATTATACAAGATTTTATCAAAATTTAACTCAAGAGAATTTCCAACTTTTAAAACTTATAAAACCGCTGAAATTGCCGGTTGGATAAAGAATCACGCTAAATCTAAAGGAATTTCGATGAAAGATGATGCGGTTATGCTTCTAATAGAACAAATTGGCAACAACTTGCGTGAATTCAATACAGAACTCGATAAACTTAAGCTAATTGCTTACCCTGAAAAAACTGTTACCAAAAAAATGGTTGAAGATATTTGTATTTCAAACCAAGATTTGTTTAATTTTACAGAACTTATTATGCGCGGAGAAAAAGATAAAGCACTTTTAGAGTTCAAAAAGCTTTTAGACAAAAAACATCCGTTAGAGCTTTTATCTGCAATTCAAACAATGATTAGAAAATGGATTATTCTGAAATCAAAATCTTCAACTTGTTCACCTGCAGAACTTTCAAAGATGACAGGACAGCATGAGTTTGTAGTAAAACAGACATTACAAAAATTAAAAAATACGAAGCTGAGCGATTTGGTAAAATTAAAAGAAAATTTGTTTGAAGTTGAATTCAAAATTAAATCTGCAGAGAGTTTGGACATGGTTTCGGAGGTTGAGTGTGCTATTATCAGATAAATATCCGTTTTTAACAAACTATTTTACGCAAGCTCTATCTGCTGAAAATCGTGCATTGCCACAAAGTATTTTATTTTATGGAAGTGATTTTGATGCTCAATATACCTTAGCAAATGAAATTGCAAGACTTTTAAATTGCAAAAATGATAAATCCGATGATTGCGAATGTTTAAACTGCAAATGGATTAGAGAGAATTCACATCCTGCAGTGCTTACGATTTCAAGAATAGATAACAAGCCTGATGATGACGAGTCTAAAACAGTAATTTCGATTAAGCAATCACAAATGATTAAAGAAAGTTTGATGTCTGCTTCCGAATTCCATAGGGTTTATATTTTTTGTGATAGAGACGACGAAGGTAATATTTCAGGGCTTAATCCATTGAATTTTCAGGCCGAAACCGCGAATTCTTTATTAAAAATTATTGAAGAACCTCAACCTGGGGTTACGTTTATATTTTTAACAAGATATATAGATGATGTTTTATCCACAATTATTTCGCGCTCACAATGCTTTTTCGTACCGTCTAAAAAATCTGTAAGCTACGATTTTTCCGCAATTGAAGGTGTTTTTACAGATTATTTAAGTTTTAAAAGAAAAGATGTTTTTGATATTTCACAAAAATTACAAGATATGTCTAAAGATACACCAATCCAAACTATTTTAGATGGAATACAAAATTATATGTTACAACTTTTAAAATCAAATCCGCGCGAAACTGAATTGATTAAGCATATTGAATTTGTAGAAGAAGCTAAAAAGCAAGCTCGTTTAGGAATGCGTCCAATTAATATTTTTGACGATTTGTGTTTAAAGTTAATTAAATAAAAGCCTTAAAGCACAATAAATTCATGCTATAATGTAGCTATGACAAGACGCACATATCTTAATGGAAGCATAAAAAACGGTAATGTAATGCGCTGGCCGGTAAATAATTTGGTTGTTTATATTGCGCCAATGAAATTTTATTCAAAACCCGGTGAAGATGCCAAATATCGTAAAATGGTGCTGGATGCTTTTACCGTTTGGTCAGCTGCAACAGGTGGGAAGCTAAGGTTTCGTGTTACTAATGTTTTAATGGAGTCTAATATCAATGTTGATTGGAAACGAGTTGACAGACAAGCATTAGGACATTGTTATTTTAATTGGGATGCGCAAGGAAGATTATATGGTGCGGAAGTCTCAATCGGACTTACTGATGGAAGAATTCACCAACAATACGATAGTGATATAGAAGTTTATCATACGATTTTGCATGAAATTGGGCATGCGCTTGGTTTAAATCATAGTCCGTACAAAACAGATATAATGTATACTCCACATCAATATGGAGTTTCAGCGCTTTCAGAAAACGACAAATATTCTATCAATTGGCTTTACAGGCTTCAATCAGGCGCTTCTGTAAAACAATTTGCTTCAAAATATGGTATCACAACTTCCACAGATATAGATGCTGTAATAAGAAAAATAGATTCTAAAAAAGAAGAAAGCTCAGACGAACCTAGAATGCAAATATCAACCAGACGAGATTTGTTAGAAGAATCCGCTAATATTGGGGATTTGAAGCGTTATAACATGATGCTTCAAAATATTTCATTATCGACAAATGTTAAGAATTATTTAAATAATAATCGCCAAAAATAAAAATTAGGCAATTTTTAGCAAGAAAAATACTTTATACTTATATGGTTGTTAAAAACGTAAGGTTATTGTATAATGGAAGTCGATCCTATGAGTTTTAAAGCTAGTGTTTCATATAATAAAAAGGTTGAACTTACAAACCATGATAATCCTTCTAATCCAATGAGATTGAAGGCGAATCTATCAAGCTTGGCTGCACTTTCAAATTATAATCAAATTTCTATAAAACCAAAGTTTGATTATGATTCTGTAGAAGTTTTAACAAAAGTGGATGCTTTATCAAAATTGATACCTCAAAATATGCATATTCCATATAGTTTTAAGCTTGCAGATATTAATGGTGAACGGATTTATAATAAGTATAATCAACTTGTTTGTATAAGAGAATATGATAATGAAATAGTTAGAGATTATATTCCTAGTAAAAAAGCCGGTGATGTAGCGCAGATAATAGAACGTGATAGAAGTTCCGGTGAAGTCATAAGTAAAATTGAGCGTTCTCAAAAAGAAGGTAGCGAAAATAAAATTAACATAACTGTGTATGATGATAAGTTAAATGATAAATACACGATGTTTCAAATAGAAGACGGTGCTGTTTCCAGTATAACGGAATTTTCTGCGAATGGTAAAAAATTCCGAACCTTAATTAGAGATACCTTTAATAATAAACCTCAAAGATATATGGAAGCAAAAGAGGATTCCGAAGGCGAATTTGTATTTACAGATGCAAAACTAAATTCAAAGTGTGAAGTAAGTGAAATTAAGAAAGTTTCAGCAAATAAAGAAACTTGCATTAGATACGAGGGCGTTCAGAAGATTGTTGATGTAAAGCAGAAAATCTTAGAATATTAATTTTACGCTTCTTCAACTCCTAAATTTACGAAACTTAAATTTGGAATTACTTGAAAGCTATCATCAAACAAATCTTTAGCAACATTATCTAATATAAAATAAGTTGAACCGGAGCCAGACATTATTGAGTTTGGCAATTTGTTTTTTATCATTTGCAATTCTTTATAATCATCAAAAACTGCATATTCTAAATCGTTATATAAAAATTCTTTTATATCAGAATTTTTAGAAATCGCATCCAGCATTTTTTCTGTCATATTGCATTTTGGCTTAAATTCTTTTACTGCATATTTTTGATAAGCTTCTTTTGCAGAGATTCCAAGAGTTTTAGGTTTGATTAAAGTTAGCGGATAATTTATTTCACCCTCTACTTTTTCAATAATTTCGCCTCTGGAAGTCGCCAGCAAAGTTCCGCCTTCCAAGCAAACATTCAAATCAGAACCGAGTTTTGAACACAATTTATGCAACTCTTCTCTATTTAAAGGACTACAAAAAATTTCATTAAGTCCCCACAAAGTTCCGGTGGCATTTGTGCTTCCGCCGGCAAGTCCTGCTGAAATTGGAATATTTTTTTCTATAAAAATGTCCACATCAGCATTTAAACCTGTATTTTCCAAGAAAAGCATCACAGCTTTATAAACAAGATTTTTCTCGTTATATGGAATTTCGCTACTCGTTCCAGCAAGCGTAATCTTCGTTTCGCTTGCTTTTTCAGCCTTAATTGTAAGATAATCATACAAACTGATTGTCTGCATGATACTCTTTATATTATGAAATCCGTCTTCTCTACGATTCACGATTTCCAGCGTCAAATTCACTTTTGCCGGACATTTAACTTTAATTTCTTTCATATTATTCATCTTAAAAATGCCTTACTTTCGGATCCAGAAGCATGCCCGCCAGTTTATCTGCTCCTCTAAATGTTCTCTTTTTTAATTTATTGCTGGCTCTTTCTTTGTCATATTCAACAAAATGATGTTCAAATAAACATTCGCCATTGTTCACTATAATTGTTAAGTAGCAAGATTTCGGTTCTGGAGTAAATGGGCGCCCAATACTGCCCGCATTCACTACTGTTTGTTTTTTAGAAGTTTGAAAACCGCAAGGCAAATGAGTATGACCGCATAAAACCACATCAGCTTTTACATCTGCTAACATTTTTTCGACTTCAGCCATTGGAGTACTTGGTAAAATATCTTCGTTGTTTCTTCTTGGTGAGCCATGAACTAGTAAAAACTTAACTCCACCTTCTGTTACTTCCAATTGAATAGGCAAATTTTTCAAAAAAGACTTTTGAACAGGATTCAAAATCTCAACATCATTTTTAAGAGCTTCTGCCATAACAGGAGCTTTCTCTTTTAGCTTTGCATACAATTCATCTGAATAATCAGCAATCATCAAATCAGTGTTGCCTTGAATCATTTTGAACATTGGATTATCTTTACGTTCCATAAAATAATCTACGGCATAATTAGGTTCAGGCCCTGCCATAGCGTAATCGCCTAATACAAAAATTTTATCGCATTGCTGTTTGGAAATATCTTCCATAACAGCTTCTATTGCTTCCATGTTGCCATGTATATCTGAAATTACTGCAATTTTCATAGTTTTCCCTTCAATATCCTTACTTTTTATTATAATACAAAGCTTTTTCGATTGCTTTTGTAATATTTTTCTTTTTTATAATTTCGCTTTCGTTTTTATAATCATCAAGCTTAATTTCTTCGCCTTGCTCAATTTCAAACGTAACAATTTTATCGCTTGCTTCATAGAAGGGCTGATTTATAAAAAGGAAGTCCGTATCATCAAAAATTCTAATAGGTACAATATTTTTATTAGCATTCAAAGCAATAAGCGAAGCTCCTTTTTTGATTTTTGGATATTCATTTTTTCTATGTCTTATGCCTGAAGGAAAAATAATAACGTTAAATCCTCTATCAAGCATCTTTTTTGATTGTGCTTTTAACTCATCCAATTCAACTTCATTTGTTATAAAAATACTATTTACGAGGTTTTTAAGAATCGGATTATGCGCAAGTTCTTTTTTAGCAAAACACGTTGTGCGCGGAATTAAGCCAATCAGAATTACAATATCAATAAAACTTGGATGTGTACAAACGATAACTTTATTTTCAATTTTGTTTAACCTTTTAATGTCTAATTTAATCAAGCCTAAAACAACAAACAAGTTTGTAAAAAATCTCCACGATTTATGGATTATATCAGAACAAAGCTCTTTATTTTCTTTTATAAAAGGAAACAAAAGAAAATTGAAAAGAATTGAGCCTACGCCAAAAACAAAGAAGCAAAATATTACGAACAAAGAACGGATTTTTCTCATTTGGCATCCTCCCATAGAGTGATAAATTCATCTGTTGTTTCAGGAATATTACTTAATCTTAGCTTGCCTTCCTTTTTTGATAGAACGCAAGAAAGTGCAAAATCTTTTTTTGCATATACAAACATTATATTGTTATAAGCGGATATTGAAGCTTCGATTAAACCGTTTTCAAATGTTTTATCACCTGCCGCAAGAGCAAAATAAGGTATGTTTATTTTTTTATACAAAGTAAAAAATCCAACAGGATAATTGTGCACAGAAGCTGAAAACTGAGCAGGAGAAACTTCGTTCATTTTTTTGTATTGCGAAATTATTTTGTTAAGCCTGTCAGCTTCACCGGCTTTTGAAGCAAATACGATTTCTTCAATTTCTTTAGAATAAACACTCTCCATAGCAGAAATCGCGAATTTATCTAAACTCCCGAGTTTTCGTCTAATCAATGGTGGTAAAAAACTCGTATCAGCTTCTCTTGTGTAATAAAAATCTTTAACAAATACCGACTCTATATTCATGTTAAAATTATACTATAAAATGAAGATTACGAAATACAATGCAATATGCAATTTAGGCAGTAATATAGATGAAATATTTGAGAGAGCACTTCTTGGCGACAATTCCAAGTTTAAAATGCTTGATGGTAAGCGCTTGGGTGTGGTTGAGTGTGATTTGCCGGTAATCGAAAATTCTGACTATGACTTACGTTGTAATAAATTGGCTTTAGAGTGTATTAAAGATTTCGGTATAGAGAACTTTGATAAAGATTCATTGGCTGTAGTTTGCGCGACAACAAATTCCGGAGTTGAAGAATATGATGAAACATTATGTGAAAAACATTATGAAATCGGCAATCCTGCGGAATTTTTATATAAACATTTTAGTTTAAATAATTTCTATACTTCTGTATCTACAGCTTGTTCGTCCGGCATAAAAGCGTTTTCTATAGCAAAAAATATTTTGGATAAACAAGTTGCAAAACAAGTATTGATAGTTGGTGTGGATAGTTTGGCAAAAGTTCCTATTTATGGCTTTGATTCGCTCGAAATATTATCTAAAGAGCCGACAATTCCTTTTAGTAAAAATAGAAAAGGAATTAACATAGGGGAAGGTGTTGCCACTTTTATTGTAGAATCAGGCTTTGCAAAAGATAACGAAATCGAAATCGCGGGAATCGGCGAAACGACAGATGTTTATCATGCGACAACTCCGGATCCACAGGGAGTTGAAGCAGAAAGAGCAATCAGACTTGCGTTAGGCGATACAAAAACTGTTGATTACATAAACCTTCATGGAACAGGCACTCTTGCTAACGATTTAATGGAAGGACGCGCGATTTATAACGTATTTGGTTCAAACATTCCTGCTAGTTCTACAAAACCACTTACAGGGCATTGCCTAGGAGCTGCTGCAAGTATTGAAACCGCACTTTGTTGCAAATTATTAGAAACTGGCAGAGGATACGTTTTCCCGCACATTTATGATAATGAATACGACAACACAATTCCACAAATTAATTTGGCTAATAAAAATACAGTTCTTAAAAATATAAATTCTTGCTTATGTACGTCTTTTGGGTTTGGTGGAACAAATACCGCAATACTTTTAAAGAAATAATAAGTTTTGTAACGAAATAATCATATTCTGAAATCGCAATTTATAAAATTACTTTAATAATACATAAGACATTAACAAAAGTTAGACACAAAGAGAGAGAAAGAGAATTTTAAACCTTCCTCTAAAAAAGGAAGGTTTTTATTTTGAAAATTTATTTAATTTGGCATTATTTTTTTAAATAATTAACAAGACCTTCTAATGCCAATATGTAACTTTGTTCTTTGAAACCTACGACTTGCGCCACACAAACTCCAGACAGTAAAGATGTATGTCTGAATTCTTCTCTGGCATGAATATTTGTCATATGAATTTCAACAGTCGGAATCTGAACTGCTGAAATTGCATCACGAATTACAACACTAGTATGAGTGTAACCGCCGGCATTTATCAAAATCCCGTTATAGTTACCCTTAGTAGCTTGAATTTTATCAACAATTTCACCTTCGTGATTGCTTTGCCAAGCTTCAACTTCAGCTCCAAGTTCATTTCCTCTGTTAATAACAGAAGTTTCAATATCTTTAAGAGTAGTAGAACCGTATTTTTCAGGTTCTCGAACACCAAGCATATTTAAATTTGCACCATTTATAAGTAAAATTTTCATAATTAAATCCTTATAATGTTCCTTTTATATACCGAAAAGGAAAACCACTATTCACTATTCACAATATTTATTATACAATATACACAATAAGAATGCGAGGAAAAAATGATTAATAAACGTTGGTATGATAGAGATCCTATTCTAAAAGAAGCATTAGAACTTCTAAGACTTTCACCTGATGAAACAAAAACTGAAGCTGCTGAATTTATGCTTCAATTACAAGAACAAGTTGCTGGTGAAGTTATTGAACACGTTTATGACATTATTAACACATATCAAGGTAAGGGTAATCGTTGGTATGATAACGACCCAATGATGTTAAAAGCAGTTGAATTATTGAGAAATGCGCCTCCAAAAGTTCAGAGAGTTGCTGCGCTAAAACTTCTTATTGCGTTAGAACAAAAGAATTTTGAAGGAGTTGAAATCTAAAATGAAAGATGTTCAAAATCAATCAGATAACCGCGGAGTAGATATTCAAAAAGTTGGTATTAAAGGGATTGAGCTTCCTTTAATCATCCAGCGTAAAGACAAAGAAGATATCGTTATTTATTCTAGCGCAACTGCCGGAGTCTCTTTGCCTGCACACTACAAAGGCACACACATGTCGCGCTTCGTTGAAGTTTTAAACGAATGGCGCAGTAAAAACACACTTGGCGTAGATATCAAAGGTTGTGTAGAGGCTATAGTCAAACGATTAGAAGCAAAAAGTGGTTATTTAAAATTTGATTTTAAATATTTTATCGACAAAAAAGCTCCTGTTACCGGAATTTCTGCTCCAATGTGTTATGATTGTTCTTTTGAAGGAGTTTTGGATAATTATGGAGAAGAAGACGAAGAATACAGATTTTTCCTTTGTGTAAAAGTTCCTGTAACAACTCTGTGTCCTTGTTCCAAAGAAATTTCTGATTTTGGCGCTCACAATCAAAGAGCAATTGTATCAGTAAAAATTACATATCCGGAAGACGAACATATTTGGCTGGAAGATTTAATTCGAAGTATTGAAAATTGCGCATCTTGCGAGCTTTATTCATTATTAAAGCGTGAAGACGAAAAATATGTAACAGAACACGCATACAAAAATCCAATGTTTGTAGAAGATGTTTTGAGAGACGTAGTTCTATTACTTAGAAATAATGATATTATTGATTCATTTGAAGTTGAATGCGAATCATTAGAAAGCATCCACAACCATTCTGCTTGGGCTTATCAAGCAGAAGGACTGTAAATATGAATAAAACTTATGCGGTTTATATTTTAACCAATTATAATGAAACAACTTTCTATATTGGTGTAACCGGTAATCTCCCAAAAAGAATTTGGGAACACAAAAACAAAGTTGTAGAGGGTTTTACTAAAAAATATAACCTCAACAAATTAGTTTATTATGAAATAACAGATTCTCCAGAAAGTGCTATTAATAGAGAAAAACAATTAAAACGTTGGCACAGGCAATGGAAAATTAATCTCATTAAAGAACAAAATCCGAATTTTGAGGATTTGTATGAAAGAATTATATCATAGCCATTAGATCCTGAAACAAGTTCAGGATGACGCGTTTGCTTAGCGTTATCGCGACAAGCTTATTTGAAAGCTTTTAAAAACAAGTGTGCTGTCATGCTGAATAGCCGACAGGTAATGCAAAAAGCATTAAAAAATTTATTTCAAATAAAGGCGTATTTCAGCATCTTTGAAATAAACGAAGATAACTCACTTGTTTAAAGCTATTAAGCAAAAGCAATCGTTTTACCGGCTAATTTATAACCTGCTTGTGTAGGACCGTCTTGATAGTCGCCAATACCAATATTTGTATTTACCCCCTCAAGATTTCCTGCGAATAAATTACTATTTGCATAATTGACAGGTTGTGCAAAACCGGTATCAACAGGAGCAGTCTTAGTTCCTCCATCTACTCTTGGAGCAGATGTAATTCCTAAAAATGAAGGAACTTTGAAATTTTGCAATGCATCTATTGCGCCCATAGTCATATCCTTTTTCAACTTGTACATATATAATAACGTTTCAAAATCTTAAAAATTGCTTTATATATAAAAATCTTTACAATTTTTTACAAAAACAATATAATAGAACTGGTTAATAAAACTATACTATGGATTGCCACGAGAACCAAAGGTTCTCTCGCAATGACAGTACGTTTGAATATTTTATACCCGGTCATTGCGCGGAGCATCTACTAAAATTGGCGACAAAGCAATCCATTAACAATAAATGGAATTATCATGAAAACAATTGGAATAATCGCTCTTTCAGGAGCTTGTGAAAAAGAAAAAGTATTACAAGCAAAAGCATTTTTAGAAAGCAAAGGTTTTAACGTTAAGCTTTCAAAAAATATTTTTGATAAAAGT
This sequence comes from uncultured Candidatus Melainabacteria bacterium, assembly GCA_934757245.1. Taxonomy (GTDB): domain Bacteria; phylum Cyanobacteriota; class Vampirovibrionia; order Gastranaerophilales; family Gastranaerophilaceae; genus CAG-196. The sequence goes on along the minus strand of CAKVLH010000011.1, from coordinate 17,681 downwards.
CGCTATTTAGCAGGTTCGGATGAGGACAAATTAAGCGAGCTTAAAAACTTTTTTGAAGACAAATCTATTGATATAATTATGTGCGCAAGAGGCGGGTATGGCGCAATTAGATTAGTTGAAAACATTGATTATGATGTTATAAAACGCAATCCTAAAATTTTCTGCGGTTTTTCTGATGTTACAGCATTATTATTGATGATTTACAAGAAAACCGGCATGATTACTTATCATGGGCCAATGGCGACCAGTGATTTTGCATTGGAGGCATCCGATTTGAATCATATTCTTTCGGAAAATGAAACGACATACTCTTGTTTTTGCAAAGCTATTAAAAATTCCGAGATTTCTTATTCCGGCAACAAAATCTACAAAAGTGGCGACGCAGAAGGAATCCTCTGGGGTGGCAATTTGGCAACAGTAGTATCTTTATGCGGTTTGGACTTTATTCCTAATCAAGATTTCATATTTTTTACAGAAGATTTGAATGAACCTGTTTACAAAATTGATAAAATGTTTCAACAATTGATTAATATAAAAGAATTCAAAGCACATTGTAAAGCTATTATATTGGGGGATTTTCTTGATTGTGGTAATGAAGAATGGCTTGAAGAATACTGGCATGAGTTAGTTAGCAAACTTAACATCCCTGTCATTGACGGATTTAAAATTACGCACAATAAAGATAAAATCACAATTCCAATTGGTAGATTGGCAAAACTTGAAGGATTAAAAATTTTTACTAAGTAAATTTATAATTTTTTCGTGTTACTCTTTGTAACAAATCTCGTCTAACTCATTGACTATTTGCGTATTTTATTGTATATTCTAATCGTGTGTTTTAGTGTGAGGATTTTGTTATGAGAGTAAGTTCAATCCAAAATTATGGTCTTAAGTGTGGTACTAATTGTGGCACAAAAAGAAGATTGTTGTCGCATAGAGAGAGTCCTGTAAATACAGAACCGCAAAAAGGCGATTCTGTATCGTTCAAAAGCAAAGCAGGAGCAAGTGCTGCAGGTGCTGCAATAGGAGGAATTCTAGGAGCTGCTGCAATTACATTTATATCCGGAGGGTTGGCAATTCCTTTTATAGTAGGTGCATATGCAGTTGGTGGTGCTGCAATCGGAGCGGGAGCCGGTAGTGTTTTTGGTGATGATAAAAAGGATTCGGAAAGCAAAAATGAATAATTAAAAAGATGAATCGGTAACTATCCGATTCATCTTTTTTATCATATCTATGGTATAATTTTACAAAAACTAGGAGAAATTTAATGTTTAGCACAGATATTATTTACGAAGTTGTTACTTTTGCCATAGGCGATACAAAATCAGGTACAAAAATGGGTAAGTTACAATTAAAAGACCCCCAAAATAATGAGACACTTAACTGCATTCTTTGGGAAGAAGCTTTAAATCGTATGGATTCAAAACTTTTTAGATGTGGCAACCAGCTTAGAATAGTATCCGGCTCTTTTAATGAAAAATATAACAATTGTCTCGTTAATGCACTTGAACTTATCAAAGAAGCAAAAACAGGACTTGATACAAAAGAGCAAGAAGCTACTTATCAAGAATTGTTAAATTATGCCAACAGAATCAAAGATGAAAATTTAAGAAACTTTGTTGTTAATATTTATACAGACAATAAAGATAGAATTTTAGTTGCTCCTGCAGCAAAAATGATGCACCACAATTATATTGGTGGTCTTATGATTCATACCCTGGAATGTTTAAAATATGCTGAAATTAATATGCAAGCATTCTTCCAAAAATTAAACGCCGATGAAGTATATGCAGCTTGTTTACTTCACGACATAGGGAAAATTTTTGAATATACAATTAATACCGAATCCGGTTTAATTGATTATGATGAAAACTTTAGAAAAGAATGGATTACTCACTCTCAATACGGATTTTCTATTTGTATGAATGCAGGATTTAAGCGTGTTGCTAAAATGATTGCTGCTCACCACGCAAGGGCAGAATGGGGTGCAATTGTTGATTTGAATGAAAAAGATTTAGACTCGTTTGTATACTTAATTCACCACATTGATGATTTGTCTGCAAAGTTCGGACAAATTAATGTAGCAATGCTTGGTTGATGATAATTTATAAAAATTATAAATTATCATGTGCTGATATAACGATGTCTGCAACATCAATATCAACTTCTTCGCCTTCTGTTGCAATCCAAACAAGATATTCAATATTGCCGGCAGGACCTTTTATTGAAGAATAGGTTAAACCTTTAATTATATAGTCTAAATCCTTAATGCAGGCTAAGACATTATTGATAACAAGTTCATGCGTCTTCTTATCTTTTACGACACCACCTTTTTCAACAAGCTCCTTTCCGGCTTCAAACTGTGGCTTAATCAAGCAAATCATCTCATGCCAGTTTGGATTAAGCAATGTTTTCAGATTCGGTAAAACTTTCGTTAATGATATAAAAGACAAGTCTGATACAAGCAAATCTGCCATTGGTTCATTTTCTGCATAAATATCATCTTTTGTACATATTTTTAAATTTGTTTTTTCAATTGGTTTAACTTTGTTAGAACTTCTAATTTTCCAATCTAATTGGCCATATCCAACATCAACTGCGTATACAAACTTCGCACCATTTTGTAGCAAGCAATCTGTAAAACCACCGGTAGAAGCACCTGCATCAAAACAGATTCGATCTTTTACAACAACATCAAATGTTTCAAGTGCTTTTTTAAGTTTAAATCCGCCACGAGAAACATAAGGCATTGATTTTACTTTGAACTCGTACTCTTTAGATGGATCAATTTGATAACCGGCCTTTGTAATAACTTCTGTGCCAATCATAACATTACCTGCTAAAATCGAAGCAGCGGCTTTGCTTTTCGTATCAAAAAATCCTAAGTCAGTAAGTATTTTATCTAAACGTTCTTTTTTCAAATCTTGAATAACCTTTCTGCATTTTCTGTTGTAATTCCGATTAATTCCTCTACAGGCATTGCTCTTAAATTAGCAATTTCTTCTGCTACATATTTTACATAAGCAGGATAATTAGTTTTTCCCCTGAATGGAACCGGTGTAAGATATGGAGAATCCGTTTCAAGAACCAATTTGTCCAATGGAACTTCTTTTGCAACTTCTTTCATCTTTACAGCATTTTTAAAAGTTACGACTCCGCCTAATGCAATATACCAACCTTGTTTTACGCATTCTTTCATAAATTCTACAGAACCTGAAAAACAATGAAAAAGTACATCAGAGTTTTTATTTTCAGTTTTAATTATATCAAAAGTATCTTTATGTGCTTCTCTATCATGCACCGCTATAGGCAGATTAAGTTCGTTTGCAAGTCTGATTTGCTTTGCAAAAACTTCTTTTTGAAGCTCAACAAAAGATTTATCCCAATAGTAGTCTAAGCCGATTTCGCCTATTGCAACAATTTTATCGACATTCGCTTTAATTTTTTCTTCAATTTCATCAGTGTAAGTTTTAGCTTCAGACGGAAAAATGCCGAGCATTGCAAAAATATTTTCGTTTTCGTTTGCAATTGATAAAACTTTATCCATGGTACCGACTTCTACTGATGGAATTATTGCTTTTTTAACTCCATAATCTTGCATCAAATTCAGCGTTTCTTCTAAAGGCAACATGTCTATATGTGCGTGTGTATCTATTAAATAGTCTTTCATAGATATAATTATAGCACGATAAAAATTCGTATTATTTATTGACTTTTTTCAATTCCTTCTGAAAAAAAAGAGTTATAACAAAATAAAAAGAGCTTGATAAATCAAGCTCATATATAAGTACATATCCCAATCAACAACAAATTAATTAATAATTATATTAAATTCAAAGCTATACTAGGAGTTTGGTTTGCAGTTGCAAGCAACGTCGCTGAAGCCTGTTGCAAAATTTGCGCCTTAATATAGTTTGAAGATTCTTCTGCCACATCAGCATCTTTCAAGGTCGATAATGATGATGTTAAATTCTCAGACTGCACAGAAATCGATGAAATTGCAGACTCTACTCTGTTTTGCGCTGAACCAATTGAAGTAACTTTATCAGAAATTTTCGTTATAGCTTCATCAATTTTTGCCAATTTACCTGCAGCTTTTGTACTATCAGCTGCTTCTTTAACAAATGCATCAATTTCTGCCCCTAACAATGTCTTTGAATCAGCAGCTCCGAATAACTCCGCTGCCAGAGTAATTCGGCTTGTTCCGGCATCAGCATTCAAACCAACTTGTAGATTTACAGCAGCGCCTGCACCATCCATAAGCTTAATACCGTTAAATTCAGCATTTTTTGCGATTCTATCAATTTCATTTAATCTTGCCGTCATTTCTGAAGCAATCGCTTTTAATGAATCAGAACCGTAAGTTCCGTTTGAAGCTTGCTCTGTCAAATCTCTTACACGTTGTAAGTGCGAAGTAATAAGAGAATAATTTTCTTCTGCTGTTTTCAACAAATCCGCGCCCATAGACGCGTTTTCAGAAGCAATATCAAGAGAACTTAGTTTTGTTTTCCAATTTGTAGCAATTGAATATCCTGCAGCATTGTCTTTCGCATGGTTAATTTTATAACCCGTAGACATTCTTTCAATTGCATTGTTTAAACTTGTTGTTGCCGAACTTAAATTCTTCTGCACAATAAGCGAAGACAAGTTCGTATTGATAGTAAGTGTCATTCCCTAACCTTTCGCACAATCTAAACATAATCAAATTGTTTAAACGTGTTCTCTATATAATCCCTAATCTTTATATACTCATTCTATAATGTAGCAATAATACTTGCAATATCATGAATCAAAATCGTAACATAAATTTACATGAAATAGTCATGTTTATCTACCCACTTTTTAATGTCACACACAGATATTTAGTGAATTATTTATAATACCCTCTCCCTAACCCTCTCCATAGGAGAGGGGATAATGTGGATACGCCCGGGGGATGATGTGAAATGCGTCCAAGTGAGGAGATGACGCTAAAGACGTTCAAACTAATAACACCTTCATGCCTTTACTTCAAACTTTCTAAAAATTCTTTATTATTATCTAATGTATCTTGAGAAGCTACAATTGAATAGGTTGGAGGATTTTTGAATGCATAATCCGCAAATTTCAAAATATCATCTTTTGTAATCTTATCAATTTCATCAAAAATTTGATTATGGTATGTAATTCCATATTTTGATTCCAAGCCTACATCAAGAAACGCCAATTTGTCATAAGTTCCTTCGTTATTTAATAATTGTGCTTTTAATGCCAATTTTGCGTTCGCCAAATCTTCATCCGTAAATTTGCCACTCTTCAATTCATTTATCTGGCGCGTAAAACCTTCGATTGATTTTTGCACATTGTCATAAGAAAATTCACCAATATCTTTATTATCAGTAGTTGTAAGAATACTGCAAGCGATTTCGCCTTGATTATCAACCTTGCTGATATCAGAATGAACAGAGTAAGCCAAATGTTCTTTTTCTCTCAACACATCAAATAAACCGATACTTGAGCTTGAAAGAATTGAATTTGTTAATTTTCCTAATACAGTTTCTCTGATTGAATTGTCGCTTTTGAATTTGTAAACTTGCATAATATCAGCTTGAGAATTATTATTTGCTTTAGTCAAAACTTTTGGCGTTTTATTCTCGTTATAAGTATCCGGAACAACTTGTTTATTCGGTTTAACAGAAGCTAACCCCAAGCCTGCATTCAAAATATCTTGTTTGCATTCGTTTTCAGAATTTGCAGGAAGATTTGCAACAATCACGCCTCGAGAATTATTTAAAATATAGTTGTGGCAGTCTTTTACGTCATCTAGCGTTATTGTATCAAGCGCATTTAAAACTTCATCTTTTGTAAAGCTATACGGATTGCTTTTAGCTTCGTCATTGCAATACAAAGTATTTGCGGTATCTTGAGAGCGTGCACAAAGGTCTTTTATAATATCTTTTGCCTTATCCAAATTTTCTTGTGTAATATTTGGGTTATACAAAATTTCTTCAGCTTTTTCCAAAGTCAATTTTCTGTCTTTTTGCGAACCATCTGCAATTACGGATATGCCGGACATTGCAACAGTTGCATTTACAGATAAAGAATTTCCTTCTTTAATATTATTCCAATCTTCTTCGCTCGTTTTTGCCGTACCCATTGCATAAATTTCGTTCAAAACCTCAAGAACTCCGGCTTTTTTGTTGTAAGGCTTATCCGTAACAAGTGAAACTATATAATTGAAGTTGTTGCTTTTGGTCTTGTAAAAACCGACATCAAAATTGTTTGGTAGCTTTATTTCTTCAACATTTTCTTGTTTAATAGGAGTTCGCGCTTTTCCCTTAAATGACACTTCATTATTTTTTTGAGGATGTACTACTGTTACAGCTGTTTTATTCAAATCAAAATATTTCTTTAAAGCCTTATTTATATCTTCTGTGTTCAAATTTTCTAAAATATTCTCATAATCTGTCAAATACTCCATATTATTATCCAAAACTGCTCTGCCTAAATTGTCATTAACAACAGAAGAATATTCAAAAGCTTTATTTCTATTTTTTAGAATTTTTTGTTTCAAAATCGCTAAATTTTTATCATCAATATTCTTGGCGTTAGAAATTGACTCAAACAAAGCCTTTAAGACTTGTTCACTTTTTGCTTCATCAGAATTTACTGCAACATAAGTCATACGCGCACAATTTGGATTTGTACCGATTTTTTCACTATCAATATAAGCACCTGTGTTAAACTTTTTCAAATTTTGTTTCAAACCTGATGAATAAGATTCTAAATAAGTTTGCGCAACATCATAAGCAACTCGTTCTTTTACGTCATTATTTTTAGGGCCTGCAAAACCTAAAATAATTTCTGTAGAAGTTGCTTTATCGCTCACAAAATCTTTCCTAACAGTTTTATTTATTGGAGTCAAATTCTCCTCGAATTTTCTTCCTTTAGAAATTTTTTTTGAATTGAAAGTTTTTGATGCAATTTTTATTACTTCATCAGGATTTACATCACCCGTAACAACCAAATTCATATTATCCGGTGTGTAATATTTATTGTAATAATTAACAACATCGTCGCGGGTTAAATTTTTAATACTTTGTACACTTCCGCCAACCATCTCATCAGTTGGGTTTTTGATATTATATAAACTTCTGACAGTTTGGTCGAGTGCAATTGTTTGAGGGTCATCAAGAATCATATTAATTTCTGAACACACAGGATTCTTTTCTTTAGCAATCATCTTATCAGAGAGTTCCAAGTCTTCTGCCATACCTGCTATAACTTTAATTTGTTTTTCTAAATCATTTTCGCCCAATTGCGGAGTCGAATTTACGTAATCCGTAATTGCATAATTTGTACTCGCATTTGCCCAACCTCCCATAGCGTCTATCTTTTTAAATGAATCACCGACATTAAGTTTTTCATGTCCATTTTCGCCATTTGTGCCATTGAATGCCATGTGTTCAAGAAAATGACTAATGCCTTTAATATCCGCAGTTTCATTCATTGCGCCTACATTAACATAATTTTTTACAACAGCAGGAGCTCCTTCCATTGGAATAACGCTGACTTTATATCCGTTTGCGAGTTTATAACTATGAATTGTTAAACCGTTGGCAAGTTGAGTTTCTCCAAGCTTTTTATAAGAAATTGGTGTGTTTACTTTAAAATCCGGCGTTACAGCAGAAAGTTCGCGAATTTGCTCTTTCTTTTGAAGCTCAGATTTATTAGAGGTAGTGTCAATTTTACCCCTAAAAAACACATTATTAATATTGCCAACTTTCATAACCATATTATATATAAAACACCAAATTGGCAAAAATTGCCTAATTGTAACAAAAATTGACAAAGAAATATGCGATATTTTATCTGGAAATAACGATTAAATTTCTTTCGTAGACATCTTCAAGCGGTAACGTATAATTGATTATATCAACAACTTTTGCATTATATTTTTTTAGAATGCTTTTTGCATCGTCTAATTCTTCGAGTGCTTTTTTAGATTTATAAGCAACAAAATAGCCATTCTTTTTCAATAATGGAAGTGCATAATCTGTAATTTTAGCCAAATCTGCAACAGCTCTGCTTGTAATCACATCAAACTTTTTATTTTTAATGTTTTCAACTCTATCACAGATTGTAGAAAGATTTTTCAATCCTAATTTTTCTTTAATCGTATTTATTGAATTAATCTTTTTTCTAATGCTATCAATCCCAACTACATTGATATTAGGAAATTCTATTGCAATAGGTACACTTGGAAATCCCCCTCCGCAACCTATATCCAGCAAATCAGCGCTTTCGATTTTGTATTTATTGAAAAACAATTTTACAGCCAACGAATCAAAAATATGTTTTTCAAACAAAACTTTTTCATCGTTTTTGGAAATCAAATTCAATTTCGCATTTTCTTCTAAAAATGCAATTTTATATTCTGTAAAATCGGCTGTTATTTCAAATTTATCCATATTGATTTTCTATCTCACTAAATTCTTCACTATTCATTCTAAGTTTCATGTCATTTATTCGACTATTAATTTGCTGCACATCTTCTCCAATAAGTTCTGCAACTTTTTTTGCTTTACAATATTCTTTTAATGCATTTTTGTGTTCTGCAGGATTGTTATAGTAATAATCTCCAAGAGCTACATCAGCTTCCATTATATAAAATTCCTCGTTAAGAAATTCTGCAGCTTGTTTTGCCTCTTTTAGATATTCTAATGCATTCTCATTATGCATTTTTACAAGCACTTCCGCTAATTGTGAAGCATTATAATAAATCCCATCGTAATCGTTATTATTTTTTTCAATATCGTAAGCTTTTTTGAAACAATCTCTTGCATCACACAAATTGCCGTTATCAGCATAGCAAGCACCCATATTTGAATAAGCTAACGATTTATAAGGATTAGCAACTGTTAAAGTTACACATTTTGAATAATATTCAAATGCAGTCTTTTCATCACCTCTGTCGTCAGACGCAAGCGCATATTTAAAATACAATTCCGCTAAAGTTTCGTCAGGTGTATTTTCATCCATAGAAGCAAGCGCTTTTTGATAATAAGAATACGCTTCATCTGCATTGTCTTGTGCTGTATAAATGTTACCTAGCAACGTGCAAGCACTAACCATAAGTGATTGAGGTGTATCAACAGAATAAATAACTTTTTTAATCGTTTCAATTGCTCGTTCGCATTTGTACATTAAAAAATATACTTCTGTTAGTTCATAATAAAGGTAATTCAAGTTAATGACTTCGTTGTTTTTTTTATAATAAGTTTCAACTTGTTCCAAATAATATTGCGCTTTTGAATATGTACCTATATCTTTATATAAACCTGCCAGCTTCAATCTGACTTCATTTAAAGTTTGTGAATCTAGGTTTTCTTCATCTAAAATTTCAAGATACTTTTCAATAGCTTCTGTTTTTTTATTTTCATCAGCGAACTTTCGTGCTTCTTGTAGTTTTGAATCAACATCTTGCGGTAATACAGGCTTCTCTTGAACAACCGGCTCTTTTTGTGGAATTTCAAGAGTTGGTTTTGCGCTTTGTTCCAAGTTTTTGATACATTCATTGTGAAACTCGATTTCTGAGCGCAATGCTTGTCGTGAAATAAGAATTTCTCTTGTTTGTAATGGTTCTTTCAACTGCTTTTCATAAATACTTATAATATATTTATGCAGTTTAATTTCTGTTTTTGTTGGAATTGAAATATCTATATTTTGCTGAAAATAATCTTGCACATATATAGTTTCGTCAACCATGAATATCATTAAATTTGATTTTAGATACTCAACGGAAAATTCATCATACAATTCAAAAACAGCAAGCGCATTCGTTGTAATTCCATGCCTAATTGTTCTTAAAAACCAAAAGAAATTTCTGATTGTATTTGGGATTAAATTAATATAAGTCATTCCAAGATATGAATCAAAACTCATGCCGGATAGCGCAAATTTTTCTAAAAATTCGTTAAGAGAAATTTTCATAGCTTGAATTATTTTTACTGCTAAAGCTGTGTAATAATAATACCCACGGGTGTACTTATAAAAATCTTCAAAAGTTATATCTGTGCAAGCCAATTGATTTGTAGCCAAGAATTCTCTAAATATATCTTTTGAAAATGCCTTCAAAAATATTTTTCTATCAAATTTTGTATCACCAAGAATGCCTTGAATCATCGCTCTAGTAGATAGGATTATTTTTATATTATCGTTTCTTAAAATAGTTGAAAAACAATCTACAACGAGAGATTTATTTTCGTCTGAAATATCGTCATAAGAATGCAAAATTATTACTACAGGCTTTTTGAAAGAGGCAAGCTGAGCTTGAAATTTAACAGCCAATGTTGAAATTTTTGCGTTCAAATTAACCGCTTTTGATTGCGCTGTTTTTTCAATTTTATCAATAAAAGCTAATAAAATATCATCGCAAACAGTCGATTCTTTGCAATAATATTCTAACCTCAGAACATCATTCTGCAAAAAAGAAGTGGCATAATTTATAAATTGACGTTTACCTGTGCCCAAAAAACCATGAACGTATAGAAATTTTTCATCAGAAGCTAAAAAATCGATTGCTTTTTTTATTTCAACTTCATTACTTTTTAAAAGCAAAGGATGAATTTTGTCAGATTTAGGTAAAGAAGCATTGCTAAAATCAATGGAATTATCTATAAAATCATAAGCCATAAATAAATTTTAATTGATTTTACAATATTTTGCAATGCATAAAAGTTTTTCAAACTACAATCTCAAATATGCTTCTCTTATCAAATAATCTTCAAGCGTTTTCATATCAGGAATTGTAGAAGTCGTGTCATTTACAATTATAGCAAAAGCATACTTATTACCGTTTTTTGTTGATAAAAATCCTGCAATTGAACTTGTGTCAGATAATGTACCTGTTTTTGCTTTCAAATTTTCTTTGATAGGCAACATTCTGTGTGTCAAAGTTCCTTGTCCTGGAGTTGGTAAATGTTCAAGAACTTTACTGTCTTTATTTTTTACAAGGTATTCTGATATAAAATCAGTTGTAACTAAATTGTTTTTAGAAACACCACTTGCATCTGTTAATCTGATTTTAGAATTATCTATGCCTATTTTTTGACAATAAGCGTTAAATACTTTTATGCCGTTAATGTCGGTTCCTCTATCGTTGTATGCCTTAGCTCCTGCAAGCTTTGCTACTGTTTCTGCAACCATATTATTGCTGTCTTTTAAAATATCATCAATAGCGTTAGAAATCGGGTGTGTTACTTTGTCTAATTCTTTATCTGAACCTGTAACCTTATCTACAACAAAGTTTTCTTTCAAATAAACTTTCTTGTCGCCTAGTGCATTAGTCATTTTTATATTGAAATATCTTTTTAAATTATTTGTCGGAACATAAATTGTCGTTGGTTTATTAACAGTTCCTTCTAAAACTAATGTATTAGCGGATACTGAATTATCTCTAGAAATTTTTACGCCATTTTCTTTACCTGTTAGAACGTGATTAAAGAAAACAATCGGATATTTGCTAGGATTTATAATTGTTGCAGTTTGTCCGTTCGAAGTTGGCATAACCGTAATTTTAATTAGGTTTTTATCCAAATTATATGAATTAAATCTTGGCATGAGAACGTTCATGTCGTCATCCCATTGCCAGCCTTCACCCCAATCTTTTTTCTCCAAAATACTATCATCAATATAAATACGTTTTGTTTCAAGGTTTACATTGTTCACAAGTGTTTTCAAATCATTACTTGTCAAATACGGGTCAGCACCAAGTTTTATTACATAAGAATCTGCACTTCTTTTATAAATTGCTGTAGTAAAATCATAATCTTCACCTAAAACTTCAACTGCAGGTACAAGTGTTAAAACTTTTTGCACAGAAGCAGGATGCATAAGCATTTTTTCGTTAAGCTCATATACAGGTTTGCCACTATTCAAATCTCTTATAGAAACAGAAATTGCATTTTTTTCAATGCCGGATTCATTTATTACGCTTGAAAAATCTCTTTTTACCGTATTTTTAGCATTAACTCCGAGTGTAAGTGCAAACATCATTAAAATTGTTAATATTTTTTTCATTTTTTTATAACCTCATATGAGTTTTTAATATCATTTATACTGGGGCAATTAGCTCTAAAATCATACATTTTATCTAATTCAATTTCTGCGTAAATTCCGCCTTCAATTTCTTCTATTTCGTCCAAAATCTTACCTTCATAATCATATATCAATGAATGTCCAAGATTTTCCACGCCGTCTGCTAAAAGTCCTGTTTGAGTGAGCGCAACCATAAATGTTTGATTCTCTATTGCACGCGCTCTTGTTAATGTATCCCAATGAATTTTTCTAGATTTTGGCCAAGCTGCCATGTTGACTAATATATCAGCACCGGATTTTCTATAAGCCCTGTAAATTTCAGGAAATCGTATATCATAGCAAATTGTTAAACCGATTTTTACTCCGTCTAATTCAACCATTACCGGATTTGCTCCGACTGAAATATATTGGTTTTCTGTATCGCCATTATAAGAATACAAGTGGTTTTTGTTGTACGTGCAAACCAATTCACCTTTGCGATTGATTATGGGACAAGTATTAAAAAGCTTGTCGCCTTTCTTTTCAACAAAACTTCCGCCGGCAATATTAACTTCGTAAGTTTTAGCGATTTCTTGTAGCATTTTTACAGCTTTTGATTCTTCCAGAATTTCTGCACTATCGGTAAATGATGGACAATCCCAACCAACAGTCCACAACTCAGGTAAGAACACAAAATCTACTTTGCCATATTTATCTAAATTAGCTTTAAGAAGATTTTTTACTGTTTCTATGTTTAACGATACATCTCCAATTGCAGATTCCATTTGAATCGCAAGTAGTTTTATTTTTTCCATATCCCGAATTTGTATACCTCATCAAACGCTTGTGGTGCGTCTTTTTCTAATTGTTCCAGGCTTGTTTGCAACTTTTGTCGGGCTTCTTCTTCGCCTTTTTCGTCAGCATCTTGCGAAATATAAATTGGTTCTCCATATAGGTTAATCAAATTTGTTGCAAAAATAGGAGAACGCATTTCATCCCAAGAAGGAAATTTTGCAAAAGTGAAATTCTTAGAATACCAATAAACAGGAACAATTGGTACACCTGCCATTTTGGCAATTTTTATAATTCCGTCTTTTACAACTTTTGCAGGCCCTTTTGGCCCGTCAACCATCATGGCGCAATTTTCACCTGATTTTAAAATAGAAATCATTTGCATTGTAGCTTCTACAGCACCTTTTTTACCTTTAGAACCGCGAACAGTTTTAAAACCCCAGCGTTCAACTACATCAGCAATGATTTCACCGTCTCTTGAACGACTTACTAAAACGTGTAATTTTGAGCGATGCCTAATTCCGTGTACACAGAATTGATGAGCATGCCACATTGCATATATACAAGGCATTTTATCCGGATTATTAACTTCAATAATCCTTGTAAAAAGCTCTTGAATCTTCAATACTCTAAAAATAAGGTTTGATACCTTGCTAACATTTTTTCCACTAAATAATCTAACCATAAAAGAATTATACAATAAAATTAAATAAAGTTAATCAAGATTTTTCTTTGCGTATCAATTGCGAATACAGTTGTAGTTTCCCTGAATTTATTTTGCAAACTGTAACGCTCTCCAATGGAGAGAAAGAATTTCTTAGTGAAAGGGCGTAAAATTTATTATTTGACTTAGCTCTTGAATTTAGAAATTCTAGAGAGGGTGTTATTTTTTTTAGTTAATAAAACCCTCTCCTTTTACACTACACTTCCCAACTGGTAAGTATAACTACTAGCTTAAAAGTGAAGTAGAAAACTCCCCCGAGGGAGGGGATGAAGTGAAAACGGAGGGGACGTGCTAAAAACATTCAAACAAACAAGTCCTGCTCCCCTCTCCTTTTATCCATTCTACATGGAGAGGGTGCCGAAGGCGGGAGAGGGTATTATTAACTTATCCCTCTTCTTACAGGAGTGGTAGGGTGCGCACACTTGCGCACCAATAACTCTGTAAAATCAGCTCCCACTCGAATTTCTAAGCTTCAAGCGCGTGCGCTTTCAACTTGAAATTCTACCCTCCCCCTATAAAGGGAGAAAAAATGCGTTTACTGTTTGGTATTAGCGTCTTCTCCACATATGTGGGTGAGGGTTGATTGCCATTTTTTCTCGTAAAAGCAGGCTTCACAAAGATTGCAAAATATGATATTATAAATATATAGATAACATGTAACACAATGCATATTGTGTTACATTCTCGATAAAAATATTCAACATTAGGAGAGCTTTGATGAAAAAACATGGATTTACTTTAGCGGAAGTTTTGATTACTTTAGGTATAGTTGGCGTTGTTGCCGCGCTTACTGCTCCGGCGTTAGTTCAAAACGCAGGTTCAGCGCAAATCGGACCAAAATTAGCTAAAGCCGTAAATACGTTTGAAGTAGCAAATGAAAATTTATTAAGTGCAGCCGGAGCTGCTACCGTAGTTGGGGCTGGTGCTACAGGTGGGGATGCATCTTCTACCTCTGTGAATTATATAAACAACCTTTCTAATTATATGAAAGTGAATTATACATCACAAGCAAGTTTGAGCAGTAGTGAAAAATATACAACATTAATAAAAGATTATAATGGTAATAATATAATTGATTATACAACAAAACCAATAAATGAAATTCGTCCTGGTTCTAGTATTCTTAAAACCGAAGAACGTAGCGCTAAGTCAATAAGAATTAGGGAAGCTGCGACTCACATTGGATTATCAAAAGAGGGGATGATATTTGGCATAGATTTGAACGAAAATTCTAGACCAGGAGGTACTGCGTCATATTCAGCGTGGGGATCCCCAGAAGAAGGATTGACTGGTTCTGCTCCACATAAACAACAAATAGGAACTTTGATTATCGATATAAATGGTTACGCAAAACCAAACAGACTAGGCAAAGATTTGTTTGCATTTGCTCTAATGGCGGATGGTTCTCTTGTTCCTGTAGGTTATAGTGGAGCTTGGAATGTTGCAAGCACAGCATGTAATTCTACAAAAGTTGTTGACGGATATACCTGCACTGGTTCAGTTTTCGAAAACAATTTGAAAGTTATTTATCAATAAATTCGATAAAACATAAAATCGGTGGCGGACTAGAATGTCCGCCACCGTGTTTTTATATCAACAATTTTTCAAATCACATATCTAAATAATATGATGTGGCATTGCAACACTACCTCTATCAAGACGTTTTTGCAATTCACCGGTTGGTTCATAGAATGGAGAAACTGTCATTATTTTGGCTGCAATATCCGGATAGTGATAAATAAACTTTAATTCACTTTCAGTTAAAGGCTTTTGAGTATGTACGTTTGCATAACGCGCTAATTCCAAAATGTTTCGCGCTTCGTTTTCATCTTTAAACTCAATTTCAAGCTTGTCATAAACATTTCTAAAACCTTTAATTCCGCCATATTCGCCGGTTGTAATCATTCGTCCGGTTTCAATGATTTCAGGTTCACCTCGTCCAAGTTCTTCAAAATCATATAATTCATAATTACGTCTGTCTTTAAGTGCGCCATCTGCGTGAATACCTGATTCATGAGCAAATGCATTATCTCCGACTGCCGGTTGGTTAATAGGTATTGGAAGACCAAAAGCGTAAGCAGTGTATTTAGCAAGCTTCCACGCTTTACTTAAATCAATATTTTCATCAACTTGAAATGCTCCGTTAGAATTTCTAAAACCTGCAGATTTTAATACAGCTAGTAAACAAGATACCAAATCGGCATTTCCGGCGCGTTCTCCCATACCGTTTATTGCTGTATTAATATAAGCATCAACACCTGCATCTACAGCCGCTCTAGCTCCTTCAACAGAACAAGCGACAGCCATTCCTAAGTCATTGTGGAAATGCATTTCAATTGGCATTTGTGTTTCTTTTGCTAATCGATAAATTCTGGTGTAAGTCGTATGAGGGTCTTCATAACCTAATGTATCACAGTATCTAAAACGATACGCACCGCGTTTTTTAACTTCTTTAGCAAGTTTAATCAAATAATCTAAATCGCTTCTTGAAGCATCTTCTGCGTTTACGCCTATAATTTTAGCACCTTTAGAAACAGCACATTCAACTGCTTCGCAAGTCATTTTAATAATATCATCAGGAGTTTTTTTACCTAAATATTTTCCATAAATCATTTGTTCGGAAGTCGATTGCGAAAGGTTACAATTTTCTAGCAAAGGACAATTTGAAAAAGATTTTTCAACATCAGAAGCCATAGCTCTCATCCAGCCGGAAAGCTTAGTCTTACGAATTACGCCACGTCTAACAAGTTCTAAATTAGCGTTCAAATAATTTATTTCGTGCATGGTAGTCGGGAAACCGAATTCAGACTGAGTAATCCCCATATCATCAAGCATCAGGTTAATAATAGTTTTTTGTAACTTTGCCAAACCTAATCTTGAAGTCTGTACACCGTCTCTATTAGTTACATCTACGAAATAAATTTTTGGCATAATCCCCTCCATAAAAAGATTCTAATGCTGTAATTTTACAATATTTGAGAAAAGAGAGCAAGTAAATTTATATTTGCATTTGCAAATTTTTGTAAAATTCATGTAACAAAATGTAACAATTTCTAAGAAATATGGGTTAAAAATTAAAGTTTTAGGGCGAATGTGCCGATATACATGGCAAAAGGGACTAAAAAACAAAAAGGATTAATGACACTATGGGAATGGCAGCGTCTCAAGCTAGATTATTAACAATAACAGCGCGCATGCATGATGTTGAATATCAGGCACAGTCCATTCAGAATGCAAAAATTCAACTAGCAACCCAAAGTGATCAAATTTATCAAGACTATTTAGAAGCGTTAGACGCAACTACTTTAACTATAAAAGATTATGAAGGTAATACTATTCCTGCTAACTTTAACAATTTATTCGGCATTGATTCTGTTAACACAAAAGACAAGTACGCACTATTTGATGAACGCGGACGTTTAGTAGTAGAAAATGAAATTGCTACTGCATACAACGATTTCAAAAAATCCGGTGCTGAATCAGACGCATACGCTTTTGCGATGTGGATGCTTAATCCTAACGGTTGCAATCCTGAAGATATAGATTTGACTAATGCTGAAAATACGGTTGCAGCTGATACTTCAAACTTAAGTGATAAATCTGACAAATTAAATAAAATCATAAGCAATTTAGGCGAAAGAGATATTACAGAGAAAAGTGATTTACAAAATGCTATTGTTGATGCAGAAAATAGCGGTGATGCCACTAGAGCCAAGGCTTTTAAAGAAGCTCTCGACGAGTACGAAGGACTTGAAAAAAGTTACAGATACAAATTATATCAACAAAACGCTGAAAAAGTTTATAACAAACAATATGGTGAGGAAGGTGAAGGCTACTTCGACCAAGACGATTTCAACTACTACGTTAGAATGTACAATGAAATTCAACAAGCCGGCGGATGTGTAAGCATAGACGAATTCGACGGTCCACTTAACGGAGATGCGTCTACTGACGGCGATTGGTTAAAGAATCAACTTTCTTCAGGAAAATTTTCTATCTCAATCGTTAACACAGACAAGAAAAACGGAGACATCTCATTCTCTACAACCTCAACCGCAACCGATAGTTCATTAACCGAAACAACAACATCAACTATCGACAAGAAAGC
>CAKVLH010000010.1 GCA_934757245.1 uncultured Candidatus Melainabacteria bacterium | reverse complement strand
GTTATTTTTATAAATTAAATTTCCACGAAAAACGTGACATTTAGTCACCTTTTTCTGTACGTCAACGGAGTCCTTCATCACACCCACCATTTTAAGAGGGTTTCAGACCCTCTTTTTTAATGCAAAATTCTAATGTATTCTATATGTACTGATTTAATACTCGTAAATAATAAGCATTTTAGTTTCAAAGATTAACCCGCACCGGCCAATTGTCCCAATTGCAACAAATGGTTAACCGTTTCAGCATAATCAATTTTATCATCAGTTGATTGTTTTAAGAAACCATCAATTTGCCCCATAATAGCAATAGCTTTATCACACATTGGATCAGAACCTTTTACATAGGCACCGATATTAATTAAATCTTCGTTCTTTTTATGTACAGCTAAAAGATTTCTTATAACGCCTGCTGCTTGCCTGTGTTCTTTTGTTGTAACATCTCCCATTACACGACTTAAAGACTGCAACACATCAACCGCCGGATAATGGTTTTTATGCGCCAAATCTCTTGAAAGCATTATGTGTCCGTCCAAAATGCTTCTCGCTGTATCAGAAATCGGTTCGTTAAAGTCATCACCTTCTACCAAGACTGTATAAAGCCCTGTAATTGTACCGATTTCGTTCGTTCCGGCTCTCTCCATAAGTTTAGGCATTATTGCAAAGACTGATGGTGTATAGCCTCTTGTAGCAGGCGGTTCGCCAATTGCAAGTCCGACTTCTCTTTGTGCCATTGCAATACGAGTTACAGAGTCCAGCATAAATAGCACGTCCAAACCTTTATCTCTAAAATACTCAGCTATAGAAGTTGCAACAAATGCGGCTTTAATTTTTACCAAAGACGGCTGCTCAGAAGTCGCTGCGATTACGATTGAGCGTTTCATACCTTCAGGCCCTAAAATTTCTTCAATAAATTCTTTAACCTCACGTCCACGTTCACCAATTAGAGCAATAACGTTTAAATCCGCGGTTGTATTTTTCGCCATCATACCGATTGTCGTACTTTTACCAACGCCGGAACCAGCGAAAATACCCATTCTTTGCCCCTTGCCAACGGTCATAAATCCGTCAATCGAACGTATGCCAAGAGAAAGAGGTTCTGAAATACGTTTTCTTTTAAGCGGATTAATTGCATCTGCGTGCGTTGAACGATATTCTGAAAAACGAATATCACCTAATGTATCAATCGGATTGCCCAAACCGTCTAAAACACGTCCGATAAGCTGATTACCAACACCAATTTTCATTGCACCACCGGTATTTACAACCAAAGCTCCAGGATGAATTCCATCAGGATTAGCAAGAGGCATAAGTAAAATTTTATCACGTTTAAAACCAACAACTTCTGCCATTGTAGGCTTATCGTTATAATCATTATAAATGTAACACAAATCACCGATTGAAGATTTTGGCCCGTCAGATTCAATTGTTAATCCGATAATTTCAGTAATCTTACCGATTTCTTTAATCGTTTTTGCGCCCTTAATTATGTCTAAATATTTATCCTTACTCCAGCTCATCACCAGCACCTGTAAGCATTTTGTGTGCAATTT
Organism: uncultured Candidatus Melainabacteria bacterium; assembly: GCA_934757245.1. GTDB lineage: Bacteria > Cyanobacteriota > Vampirovibrionia > Gastranaerophilales > Gastranaerophilaceae > CAG-196. The sequence continues at coordinate 67,613 of CAKVLH010000010.1, read as the reverse complement.
CTGATATCTGAGATGAAATTCGCGAATCAAGTCTTACGTCCGGAGTTTCAACAATAACACCGTCTACAGAAAGCGAATTATCTTCTACAATTCTTAAACTTTTCATTGTTGGAAATTCACCTCTAAAACTTGGTGCAAGTTTATTAATATTGTCTACAAGCTCAGGGTTGACAATAATTGTGATATTTTCCTTGTCATTAAGTTGTTTTATAGCATCCAACGTAATTCTATACAAAATTTTCGTATCAAATTTTTGATGACAAACTTTATCTGCGATTGCAATTACTAAGTCCACGATATCTTGCGAAGCTGAATCAATAATGTTTTTCTTCATATCAAAAGAACTACTTGCTAATGTATCTAAGGATTTCAAACCTTCTTGCGCGTCATTTTGAAACTTATAAAGACCGTCTTGTTCGCCCTGCTTAAATCCTTCTTGATAAGCTTGATTTTTGATTGACTCATATTCCTGTTGAGCTTTGTTACGCGCTTCTTGAATAATTCGCTCTGCTTCTGTATTAGCAGTTTGAAGTACAATTTGAGATTGATTTTGAGCTGAATCAAGAATTTGTTGTGCCTTAGCATCTGTTTCCGCGATAATTTGTTGAACTTTCGCCTGTTGTTTTGTAACGCGTGTTTGTTCAATCGGCAGTACAAAACTGTCGCCCATTTGAATTTCTTGACCTTTTATTCTATTACTACTCAACTAATTCATCCTCAACACTAGCACGTGTAATTGTAATTTCACCTGTTGCTTCAAGATTTCTAATCGCGTTAACAATACCTGTTTGCGCTTCTTGAACTTCTTTCGCTCTAACCGGTCCAAGATATTCCATATCATCCGTAAGCATTTGTTTTGCACGTTCAGACATGTTCTTGAAGATTTTGTTCTTAATTTCTTCTTTTGTACCTTTAAGCGCAAGTGCGAGCTGTTTAGTATCAATTTCTCTAAGCAACCTTTGAATAGCACGGTCGTCGAGAATAATAATATCTTCAAATACGAACATCAAGTCGCGAACTTCCTGCGCCATTTCTTGATTTTCTATATCAAGCCATTCCATAATATTCTTTTCTGTACCGCGGTCGCAACAGTTCAAAATGTTTGCCAAAGATTCTACGCCACCTGCATTTGAAAAATCTTGAACCAACAAAGCAGAAAATTTACGTTCTACAATATCTTCAATTGTTGATAAAATTTCAGGGTTTGTAGGTGTCATATCCGCAATTCGCATAGAAACGACAGCTTGAATATCCGGAGGTAAAAATGCCAAAACCTGTGCTGATAATTCCGGTCTTAAATACGCCAAAATTAATGCCAAAAGCTGTGGATTTTCAGAAGAAAATGTGTTTGCGAGCTGTGATGGGTCTGCTTCGTTCAAGAAATAAAAAGGATTTGTGTTAACCATAGAGTTAACTTTTTCTAACAATCTTCCTGCTTCAGCTTCACCATAAGTTTGCGCCAACAGTTGTTTTGCGTAACTGACACCACCTTGTGCGATATAGTTTTTAGCTTGAAAAACTGTTTTGAATTCTGTTAGAACTTCGTTCAAGTCTTCATCAGAAATTTTGCCAAGATTTGCAATATCAAGCGTAATTTGCTCCAACAAATCTTCATCTTTTATATTTTTAAGAATTTCAGAAGCAGTTGCCGGCCCAAGTGCGATAAGAAGTGCTGCAACCTTCTGACTTGGACGCGTAATCGTTCTTTTTGCTTCTTCTTTTGCTTTTTTTATTTCTTCGATACCCATTATGTTTCCTTTTAGGTCAATAAGTGAATGAGTGAATAGGTGAATAAGTTCATTTTAGTTATTGATAAGTTTGAACTTTGCTAAATACTGAATGTTATTGTTGGGTTGAAAACCCAACCTACTATTTTTATATTGAACTTTGTTTACTATCGAATATGTTTAATACGAACTTATTCACTTATTCCCCTATTCACTTATTGCCTTTTTTATTAGTCTTTAATAAACGACGTTATCAGCTTCGCCGCATCTTCCGGCGATGCCATAACCGCTTCGTTTAATTCGTTTATACTTTGTTCTTTTTGAGATTTAATCTCCTTTTTATTCAACTCAATTTTTGGCAAAGCTTCTTCCGGCTCTGCTTCTTCAATTTGAGTTTCAACAACTTCTTCCGGAAGTTTACGTTCCTGACGCTTTGGTGTTGGCATTTTTGATACAAAATTCTTCAAAATGAATAATGCAAAACAACCTAATATCAATACAATTACTAGCGGAATTACAGAAGATGTAATAAAGTACATTGTTTGCTCTTGTTGATACTGTTTGGCAAAATCTTCTTGAGCCTTTTTATCAATCGTTGCACCTTCAAATTGCAATCCTGAAACAGAAATCACGTCGCCTCTTGAATAATCAACACCTGACGCTGAAAGCACAAGATTTTTAAGTTCTTCTTTTTCAGCCTCTGTTAAAATTTTATTTACTGCAACCGCGATTGAAAGTCTTTTAATCGTTCCGGGAGCATAAACAACTTGTTTAACTTCTTTAGATACGCTGTAATTTACAGCTGTTTTTTGTTTTGAATAGTTCAAATTCCTCTGATTTACGCCATTCGGATTAGGAACATTATTAGGGTTTTCATAAGTTTCAACCTCTGTTTGAGAGCTTGTTACAACACCTTCACCCTTATCATTTACAGGAATATAGCTTTCAATCGTAGATTTTGCAGAATTAAAATCAATATCTGCATTTACTTGAACAGAAACATTACCTTTGCCAACAATTTTTTCTAAAACTTCTGAAACCTTTTTTGCCGTATCTTTTTCTAAGTTTGTTTTAAAACTTTCCATGTCGGTAGAGTTTTTAGATGTCTCATCAGACAAACTATTACCGTTTTGGTCGGTAATAAATACTTGTTCCGGTGTCATTCTAGGAACTGCATAAGCTACCAAGTTCTTAATAGCTTTTACTTGTGAACTCTTAATTTTATATCCCGGTTCTAAAACCAAAACAACTGACGCAGTCGGTTTTGCGTCATTATCTTCAAAAATTGAACGTTCAGGTTCTGCAAGCTGAACTCTAGCGTATTTAACACCTTGAATTTTTTCGATAGAACGAGTAAGTTCGCCTTGGAAGATTCTTTGCTTAGTCAACTTATTTTTGAAATCTGTTGAACCTAATTGCATATCATCCAAAAGTTCAAAACCTGTATCACCATTTTTTATCAAATCGTTTTCCGCAACAAAAACACGCATTTCATCACGAACATTTGACGGTACTAAAATCGTTTTATGATCTTCTGAAACTTTATAACGGTATCCGTTCTTTTTCATATTTTCTACTATACTTATAGCATTAACTTCGTTTAAATCCGAATATAAAACAACCCAATCGGGTTCCATAGCTTTAGATAAGAAAAAAGTCGCAACAGCAATCGTAACAACGATAAGCGCAAGCATGCCAAGCTTTTGGTTGCCGTCCAAACCGTTCCACAACTTTTTCACATCATTAGCTAGTAGTGCAAAATAATTATTTTCCATGTACTCCCCACGCACAATTATTCAATATTAATCATAACCTAAGATTAAAATCTTTTCAAATTATTAATAAGTGTAAAGTTTACATCAAGTTTTGTAAAAAATGCGAAAAATTAAAAATACCTCTTGAAAAAAAAATATATTTGAATTAAGATAGCAATGGTCGCGTTGCGACAATTGAAAATTTAATGCGGAAGTAGCTCAGTTGGTAGAGTATCTGCCTTCCAAGCAGACTGTCGCGAGTTCGAGTCTCGTCTTCCGCTCCATTTTACACTAGATTAGAAATATAAATAGAGTCCTTTGGGGCTCTTTTTCTTTTTATATTTGACGCGGAAGACGAGCCTACGTCTCTACCCTCCATTTGCTTAAACAAATTTGGATATTTATCGTTAAAATGCTACGGAAAACGTAACATTTAGTTACCTTTTCCTGCACGCAAACGGAGTCCTTGCTCCATTTTACACTAGATTAGAAATATAAATAGAGTTGCGGGGCATCTTTTTCTTTTTATATTTGACGCGGAAGACGAGCCTACGTCTCTACCCTCCATTTGCTTAATCACAATTGGATATTTATCGTTAAAATGCTACGGAAAACGTAACATTTAGTTACCTTTTCCTGCACGCAAACGGAGTCCTTGCTCCATTTTACACTAGATTAGAAATATAAATAGAGTTGCGGGGCATCTTTTTCTTTATTTGACGCGGAAGACGAGACTACGTCTCTACCCTCCATTTGCTTAAACACAATTGGATATTTATCGTTAAAATGCTACGGAAAACTACTATTTCTTAAAATTCCACAAATCTTTTTGGAACAAAACTAAGAATGGGATTAATTCCAGACGTCCTACGTACATGTCTAAAATTAAAATTATTTTAGAAACAGCATGCAATGGTTCGAAGCTTTGTAAAGGTCCAAGCAGACCAAATCCAGGTCCAACGTTACCGAGAGCACTTACTGCACCTGTAATTGCAACAACAGTATTTTTTTCAATCAAACCGAGCAAGAATGCTGAAACCACCAAAAACGCGATATAAAAGAATACAAACATCAAAGTTTGATACAAAATTTCCTTTGGAACAGAATATCTGCCGACTTTTATATCAACAATCGCTTTCGGATGTAAAATCTTCATCATTTCGGATTTCATAATCTTATACACTAGCATCCATCTTACAACTTTCAAACCGCCACCGGCAGAACTTGCGCAACTTCCGAACATCATTGTTGCAAATAAAAGAACTTTACTTGCATAATCCCAGTTTGCAAAATCTACGCTACAAAAACCGGTAGAAGAAATTATTGATGCAACGTTAAAAAATGCATGACTTAAAGAATCCCACAAATTATAATGCATGTTGCCAAACAACGAACAACTCAATGCAAGCGCAATCAACATTACAACACTAAAATATACCTTAAATTCTTCGTTTCTAAAAAGCACAAGTGGATTGAATTTCGCCCAAGCTTGATATTGTAAATTATAACTTACACCTGCAAAAAACATAAAGAAAGTAATAACTGATAAAATAGCTCTATTGAAACCGACCAAGCTATTTGCATTTGGAGAAAGTCCACCTCCGGAAACAGAGGCTAATGCATCACAAACCGCCTCAAACCCACTCATGCCGGCAAATTTTAAAAGCAGAATCTCTAAAATTGTTAATCCAGCATAAACCTTCCACAAAGCAGCCGCTGTATTTTTTATTCGAGGAGTGAATTTATCCTCAGTAGGCCCCGGCGCTTCTGCAAAAAACAATTGTCTGCCTGCAATTGCAAATTGTGGCAAAATTGCAATAAATAAGACGATAATTCCCATACCGCCAAGCCACTGAGTTAATGAACGCCAAAAGAAAAGCGTTTTAGGATAATCAAATGTTGTTAAAATCGTTGCACCGGTTGTTGTAATGCCGGAAGTTGCTTCAAACAAAGCGTTCAAAGGGCTTATTCCAAAAAATAAATAAGGAATTGCAGCCAATAAACCCGCAAACAACCAAGAAAATGTTACAACGCAAAGCCCTTCTGATTTTTTAATATCGTTAATGGATTTTATGTTTTCAGTTCCTTTAACAATTTTTCTTAAAGTTACTGATATGAAAAACGCCACTGCACAAGCAATTAAAAATGGTAAAACTGCGGTGTATTCATGATAAAAAAGTGCTACCGCAATCGGTACAAGCAAAACAATGCTAAAATACATTATGCTGAGGCTGAAAGAGTATGCTAAATAAGTTAATCTCATTTAATTTCCTCAAAGAATTCTCTGATTATTGGCGCATTTTCGCTTGTCGTAAAGATAATCAAATTATCGCCGCTCATAACCTGTGTTGTACCATTTGGAATGATAATTCTTTTACGACGCTGAATAACACCGACAATCGCCTTAACCGGTAATCTTAATTCCATAATCTTTTTTGTTTCATAGTGTTCAGGAATTTCGATAACCAAAACTTCGCCCTTGCCTTGTTCAACAGTTGCCAAAATGCCGATATTAGTTTCTTTTACATTATTTTTAATTTCGTTTAATGCAGCGGTTTTTGATGAAATTGCAATATCAATTCCGACTTTTTCAAACAACGCTACGTTCGTACTCTTTGAAACTCTTGAAATTACACGGCCTGCACCCATGTGTTTTACAAGAAGAGAACACAATAAATTCTTTTCATCATTATTTGTAACACTTACAACAACGTCCGCATCAGAAATTTCTTCTTCGTTTAAAAGCTCAATATCAGTCCCATCACCGTTTATTACAAGCGTATTTTCAAGTTCTTGTGCTAAAAATCTGCAACGCTCTTCATCTTTTTCAACTATTTTAATATTAAGCTTCAATGCTTCCAAACTTTTTGCCAATTTTAAGCCAACATTTCCACCGCCAATAATAGCAACAGTTTTTACAAATTCTTTTTCGTGGAAAAATTTACCTGCTAATATATCTAAAGAATGAGAAAGCCCCATAAATATGACTTTATCGTCCTCATGAAGCACAGTTTCACCATTCGGTATAAATAATTCACTATCTCTAGTAATTCCGACAATTACGGTATCTTTTGGAAACTCACAATTTCTAATCATACTGTTGACTAGTATTGAGTTTTCGGCAATTTTATATTCTAATAGCCTTGCGCGTCCGTCAGCAAAGTTTTCAACATCTAAAGCCTTTGCAACTGTAATGATTCTAAAGATTTCTTGTGTCATGAGTTCTTCCGGCCAAATAATATTGTCGATATAGAAATCACAGTTATATTCTGCATCTTTTGCCAAGCCCAAAGAAGACTTGTATTCTTCTTTGCGTACAAAACACATTGTGCGAACGGTGCTTATTCTTTTTGCAGTTAAACAAGCAACTATATTCAACTCGTCAGACGCAGTACAAGCAATAAATACGTCCGCATCTTTGATGTTGGCTTGTTTTAGGATTTCGATATTCGATGCGTTACCGGAAATGAAGCCTACATCAAGCTTATTGAACGCATCGACTTTAAACTTTTCATCATCAATTACCGTGATATCGTTATCTGTATAGAACTCTGTTGCAATCATTGAACCGAGTTCATTTGCACCGAAAATTATAATCTTCATAGGATTATTTAACGTCAAATGTGGGGTAAAGTCAAACGTAAATTATAGTATAAAATGAGTGTGCACTTGCGTGCTATTAGCCGATAGTTATTATTATATTGTCTAATATGAAAAAATTGTTATAGAACAATAATAAATATATGGGAATTCTAAAAATTAAACGCATATATGATACACCTTCTCGTGATGATGGAATACGGATTTTTGTAGATAGATTATGGGCTCGCGGTGTTACAAAAGATAGGGCAAAACTTGATTATTGGTTTAAGGATATTGCCCCAAGCAACGATTTGAGAAAGTGGTTTAATCATGAGCCGGAAAAGTTTGAAGAGTTTGCACAAAAATATTGTGAAGAATTAAACCATGCAAATGAAGAGGTTAAAAAAATTAAAACACTTTTGAAAACACATAATGTAACTCTTATTTATGCAACTAAATCTCCAACCATTAATCATGCCAGAGTTTTGAAGGAGTATATTGAAAAGTAAAATAACACTAGAAATATTGTCAGATTTAACAAATATCCCATTCTGGAGTTTGAATATCTTTATTGGAATGTTTTTTGTAAGACAATTCAATATTTTTTAGATATTTTCTAAAATCTGGATTTTCTGTTGCAATCCTGTCAATCATGTTCCAATCTAGTTCCGTTTTTGGCGCTTGAATAATAATATCACTCTCTAAAGGTTCATTTGTATTTAATTGTATGAAACCAATCTTAAAGCTTGTGCATAAAAGTTGTAGTTCTTCTAAAGCTTTTTCTTCAATTCGTGTTGCTACCAAATAGGAAAAATTCGCCCAAGAAGAATTAGATACAGTCTGAAAAAAGAATTTTCTTATATTTGAAGTCGTTATCATTTCATACTTTACTTCAAATGAATATAAGTAACTTTTTTCGTGTGGATAACAAATTAAACATTCTCTTGTTGCTGAATTTTTAGTCGCTAAAAGATCTTTGAATCCTACAACATCAGCATGTAACCATATGTTATGATTTTCTCCGCCATCCTTTTTTGATGTTTTTTCATTAATTCTTAAGGTTTCAATTCCCCTAGATTTACAGTACTCTGCAAGCTTTTTGTATAATTTATGTTCTTCTTGTTTATTTTTTGCTTTTTTCTCAACTGATGTGTCAGAAGTATCTGAGTTTTTGTCATCATAATAATATTTTTTAGGCTTGTCTGCTGTTCTTGACACATATTGCTTTAATGTAGTTTTTGCATAACAAGAACCAATTTCTGCACGCAATTGCGCGATTGCTTCTTCCTTTGTTTTTAACGTTGTTCGTTTTATTTTAGCATCGCAAAAATTTTTTTCTTTTTCTACAATCATTTCAGCAATCTCTCTTGCTGTAAGAAATTTCTCTTTGCTATTTTTTAATAATGATATGACAATCTGATTCAAATTTTGTTTCATATATAAAACCTCAAGACCTATTATAGTTTAACATAATTTTAAAATAATAAAATTAAAAATTTTTCATCATAACTCCTATTTTATTATACTCCACTCTTGAACCAGTCGATCTAAACTATATCTCGCATTTGCGGGACTTGTTGACGGCATTTTGTAGCAATTGTATTTTTGCAATAAGTCCGGAAAATATTTTTTGAATGCAGAATATGATTTATTTCCGTTCATGCAAATCGTTTCAATATTCGGATATTTTTTTAATAATTTCTTTATATTATTAGGGATTTCATTTTGAATATCAGAATCAAGACTTCCTTCTCGTTTGCAAGATTTTATTGTATCCCATAATGCAATACCATTGTGCAAAAGAATGGTGAGCTTTTGGGAATAAGACAACTCTTGTAAATTATCTGTATTACAAATTCGCCCCAAAACTTTCCAGAAACGATTTTGCGGATGAGCATAATATTGTTGCTCTTCTAACGATTTTACCCCTGGCATTGAACCTAAAATAAGAACCTTGGAATTAGCGTCAATTGAAGGTTTAAAGCTTTTGCAATTATTCATGAATTAATATTAGCATTAATTTGTGTTATTTTTCAAGAAGAATGACTTGTATAAATATTTAACCAAGAGCAGGTAGGGTGCAAATTTTTGCACCTTAAACTCTTAGCCATAATAATTTCACAGCTCTGCCAATTATATTAAAAAAGCCATGTAATTGCGTCGCTTTGTAACAAAATATCCTAATAGGCCCTGACAAAATACCGGCATTAATGTGGAATATTGCTAAAAGCTCTGAATCTTAACCTAATAAAGTCTTTATCCTGTTACTATAATAAAACATCCGCAGAGATGTCGCTGACGCGAGTTTACAGGTATGTTCAAGTATATTAGCATAACTTTCTACAATTAGAACTCTAATTCTCTTAAAATTCGCGTGAGTAGGGACAAAATAACTCTTTATTTGGTTTCTAGTTTAAATAATTATTAAAAATATTTCTATTGTTTCAAAATTATATCCTAATTGTTATCTTGGATTAATTTTAACGCAATACTATATTATTTTTCTTTATATTTACAAGGAATACCCATTTCTTTTAAGTAAGCAAGTCCCCATTTGTTTAATTCAATAATAGATGGGATTAATCTCTTTCCACGTTCGGTCAATGAATATTCTGTTTTAGGTGGAACAACAGGATACAATTTTCTTTGAATAATTCCGTCTGCTTCCAATTCCTTTAATTGCTGTATTAGCATTTTAGGAGTTGCGTGAGAAATTAATTTTTGTAATTCATTGTATCTCAGGGTTTTATCAATAAGATGACCAATTATAACCCCCTTGTATTTCCCTCCAATAATCTCCATTGTAACTTCAAGTGGACATTTGTATTCATCTTGTCTTTGTTTACTCATTTAAAACTCCAAACTAACCTTTTGGTAACTATTATACTTTAATGTATATATTATACAAAATAGTGTATTCTTGAAAAAAAGTAAATAAGAATTTAATATTGTTATAAAAGGAGATGATTATATGAAAATTACTCAAATTAGAAATGCTACATTAATTATAGAATACGACAATACAAGATTTTTAATAGATCCTTGGCTTGGACCAAAAGGTTATATGGCGGGTTTTGAAACAGCAGTTAATTCTGAAATTCGACAACCGAGAGTAGAATTACCTTTTTCTATTGATAAAATTGTAAATGTAGATTCTGTTATCATCACTCATATTCATCCGGATCATTGGGACGAATATGCAGAACATGCAATAGATAAAAATCTTAAAATATTTGTTCAATCAGAATTTGATAAAAACTTTATATTATCAAAAGGTTTTAAAGATGTTGAGATTTTAGCAGAACAAGGTACAAACTTTAGAAATATAACTTTATATAAAACTCATACACAACATGGAAAACGAGAAATTTTAAAACCTTTATGTGATTCAATTGGAATGCCTTACGATGCAATGGGTATTGTTTTCAATGCTGAACGAGAAAAAACACTTTATATTGCAGGGGATACGATTTGGTGCGAAGAAGTAAAAGAAGCATTGAATAAATATTCTCCAGATATAGTTGTAGTCAATGCTTGTGCAGCAACTGTATTAAATGGTGAACGCTTAATTATGAATATCGATGATTTAAAAGAAGTTTTAAAAAAATCTAAAAATGCAACCGTAATTGCAAGCCACATGGACACAGTAAGCCATTTAACAGTTACAAGAAAAGATTTAAAAGATTTTAAAAACAATAATAATATAGATAATTTACTGATACCTACAGATGGTGAAGTTTTGGCTTTTTAGGTGATATCGTCTAAAACAGTATCAATGACAGCCTTTACGATCACTTTAGATTATTAACATTTTGTAGTGGCAAGATTGTTGATGTTGCCACTGCGTTACCACTTCGGACTTTTATTTACAATAGTCCGAAACTAGGCTACGAGAGGGTTATATGGTTCTGTGCAAATGCTAAAATTTTTCTGAGTAACTTTTTTTATTACCACTTTTGTTGACGCTAAACAAAATTTTTAGAAATTTTAGAAAAATAAACTTCTTTGGAAAGTAGATATAACAAGCATTTCTTGTTTGGCACTAGCTGAAATGCAGTAACAATGTATATTTTAAAAAATAAGCACTAAAAAAGCCACGTTATACGTGGCTTTAAAAATGGTACCCCCAAGCGAATTCGAATCGCTGTCTACACCGTGAAAGGGTGTTGTCCTAGGCCTCTAGACGATGGGGGCTTATCGACAATTTCTATATTAACAAATCAAACTTTAATGTCAAGCAAAAATTTAAAAAAAATTTTTTAGCTTGAATTTATCATATATTGGGCTTAAAATTAAGAAAAAGAATTGAGGAATTTATGATTAACAAAAAATCTCGTGATGAAATTAAAAGAATGCGCCATGCAGGACACATTGTTGCACTTGTTCATAAGAAAATGAAAGAAGTTGTTGAACCAGGTATTTCAACAAAAGAACTAGATAACATTGCGATGAAAGTTATTAAAGAAAACAAAGCTATTCCTACTTTTTTAGGCTACGCTGGTTTTCCGGCATGCATTTGTACTTCAATTAACGAAAAAGTTGTTCATGGAATTCCTTCAGAAACAGAAATTCTTAAAGAAGGCGACATAATCGCAATTGATGTTGGTGCAACTTATGGTGGTATGGTTGGCGATAGCGCTTGGTCTTATGCTGTAGGCAAAATTTCAGAAGAAAAACAAATGCTAATGAAAGCTACTGAAGAAGCTTTATTTGCCGGTATCTCAAAAATGAGGGCAGGAAATGTTTTAGATGATATTTCAGGCGCTATAGAAGATGTTGCTAACAGTTATAAATTAGGTATTGTTCGCCAGTATGGTGGTCATGGTGTTGGTCATGAAATGCATGAAGACCCGTTTTTATTTAACTACAGAGTTGGCGACCAAACTCTAATCAAACAAAATACCGTTATTGCAATTGAACCGATGTTAAATCTTGGTGGCGATGAAGTTTTTGTTGAAGACGACAAATGGGGCGTTGTAACAAAAGACAGAAAACCGTCTGCTCACTTTGAACATACAGTTCTAGCAACAGACGGTGATCCAATACTTATGACAACTTTAATGGATTAAAATATTTCATTCCATACAGCTTTAGCAGCATCGCCTACTTGTTCAAAGAAGCTTCTATCGTCAATAGTTTCTCCTAGTGTGCCGGTAGGAATTTTGATAGTAACACCCTTCATTGCTTTGTTTTCAATGTAATGTCCTTTGTTGTCGTATTTCCCATATCCGTCATTGTTGTCTGATACAACACCTGCTGCAATTCCTAAATCAGATTTTAATTTTGCAAGGTTAACATCTTTTTTGGCAGTAATTTCATAATATGTATATTTTTTGCCATTAAATGATGTTCCAACTTTTGCTATAATGTTGTATTCACCTTTATGATTTTTAATAAATTGTTGTCTCCAAGCGTCTGATTTTCTACCACTAGCTTCCTTTTTAGGTTTGGTGCTACCAGTATTTTCTTCAGCACCAAAAAGCGACTTGCTTGTAGTTTTTGTATTATTTGTTCTATTTGTACCGTAAACTTCTGTTGTGTTTGTAGTTGATGAAACTGTTAAAGTCATGTTAAATTCTCCTTAAATATCTCGTATGTATATATTAAGTATTTTTCTTTTCAAAAATTGCCTTTTTTCTTTCTTTTTGTAAAGTTATATTAAGAAATTACCTATGGACAAATTCTCTTGTGTGTTATAAAATCAAATTAAACGATTAAAAGAGGTAAAAATGGATCAAATTATTAAAGTAGCGTGGGAACTTAACGAAAACGCAGAAAACCGTTATAAATTAGTTTATGAAATCGCTGAACTTGCCAAAAAGTTGGTTGATGAAACTCAAATGAAAAAAGCCCGAGACGAGTTTGGTTTTGAAGAAGCTGTTACAGATGGTGCATACAAAAAAGAAAATCCTGTTGAACATGCAATCATGGTTAAGGCTTCTGAGTCGGATGATACTGAACTTGTAGGCTAGTTTAACGTTGAAAGATTTGAAAAAGAACTTCCTATAAGGAAGTTCTTTTTTTGTTGTAAAATACTAGCCCAAGAAATATTCTTCTAAATGGAAAATTGAAAATGGAAAGTGGAAAATTGTTTTAATATATTTATATTCGGCATGATAACAATAAAACAAGATATGTAACAATTTGTAAAAACAATAGCAATTTATTTTATTGACGAAACTTAAGATGAAAGGAAGGTCGTAGTATGAACAAGCACAGCAAAAAATTAATGAACCTTAAGTGGGGGTTGTAGAATTATGATGATTAATCCGGCAAAAATTTATTCTACATTAGGTAACCCTAATTCACTTATACCTTTGGGTGTAAAAGACGTATCAAGCTGTGTTGGCATGACGGCTGGTTCGTATGTAACAGGGAAAGAAGAAGGATTTGACAGATTTATCGACGAGTTCGGGACTGAAACTCTATGGTTAGGTGGAATTCCGGCTCTTAAGTGGATTTATGATAAAACTGTGTTTAAAGCGTTTGGTTTAGACGCTAAAATCGACCCAAGAAACCTTAAAGACATGGACATGTTTGAAAAGGTTAAAAAATATGCGCCAAGCGAAGAAATTAGGAAGAATCTCGAAAAAGCAGGCGAAAACAAAAGATTGTTTAAAAACCTAGCAGCAACTAAGTTTTTTGCTTCAACAATTCTTGCTGCGGGTGCTTACGTAGGTTTAACAAAATTAAAACAAAAATACACCGACCAAAAAATCAGAAAAAATCTGATTAAAGAGTATCAAGAAGAAGTTAAAAAGAAAGAAGTCGAAAATCAAAAGAATGAAAAGGCTATAAAAACGGGTCAACCATCATTTAAAGGTTTAGGAAAAATTGTTGAAGAATTTGCTTTTTCTCCTGTTAAAAACATGTACATTTTAGACGGCTTTATTACGACTGAAAGACTTAAAGATTCCAGAACTCCGCAAGAATTTGCCGGATATGTAATTAAAGAAGGTTCTGCGCTTTTGTTCTTGTATTATGCAGGTAAAAAAATCCAACAATTTATGGAAAATTCTGCGAAGAAAAAGCATGACAAATCAATTACGCTTGATTCAAGAGTATTAGAAAGTGAAGAATTGAAAAAGATTTTCCACGATGGAACTATTGAAAAAAGTATCAAAGATTTTGATGCCGCGAATACATCAAATGGTAATTTGTACGAATTCTTACATCAAAATCCTGAAAATGAAGTTGTTAAAATTGCAAAGAAATCTGACGTTTTAAAAACTTATGGCAAGACAAATAAAATTGATACAAGAGCATTTGTTGATTTTGACGAAGTTAAAGGTATTAACAAGCAAGTTAATGAGCTTTATACTCAATACAAAAACGCACTTAAAAAAGGTGAAACAACAGATGAATTCTTCACTAAAGTTAGAAAACTAAAAAGAAATTCTATCAATATGAATATTGGTGCTTGTATTTTGGCTCTCGGTGTAATCACTCCGGCAATTATGCTTTTGAAGAGAAAAACCGATAAAGGTGGCTCTGAATTCCAGACGAAGAAAGAAATTAAGGAAGAATTGATTAAAGAAGGTATTATTAAAGTTTAATTGTTGGTGCGAAAAATTTGCATTATTAAAATTTTCATCTATTCCCTCTTTTATTTGTTTGTAGTATAATCTATTTGCTCAGAGGAGGGTATTTAATGATTAATGTAGCTGTGTGCGGTGCTAACGGCAAAATGGGACAAGAAGTTATCAAAGCTGTTGAAGCTGACGATAACATGACGCTTGTTGCAAAAATCGACATTAAAGACGGTGAATTTGCGACGATTAAAGATGCAAAAAACTCTGTAAAAATTGATGTTTTAGTAGATTTTACTCAGCCAAAATCAATTTATGAAAATGCTTTATACTGTTTAAATAACGGTGTTAATATAGTTATTGGAACAACCGGTTTATCTGATGAAGAAATTGACGAGCTTAAAAACTTAGCGCAAAAAACGGGTCTAGGTTGCTTGATAGCTCCAAATTTTTCTACAGGCGCGGTTTTAATGATGAAATTTGCTCAAATGGCATCAAAATATTTTGATAATGCGGAAATTATTGAACTTCATCATAACCAAAAGAAAGATGCACCTTCAGGTACAGCGGTAAAGACAGCTTTAATGATGGCTGGTGAAAATACTAATTTTACAACAGGAAATTGTCAAGAAGTTGAAACTATAAAAGGCGCAAGAGGCGCTAATTCTTATAACAATATCCACATTCATTCAGTAAGAATGCCGGGCTACATTGCTTCACAAGAAGTTATATTCGGTGCAAGCGGACAAATTCTAACAATCAGACACGATTCAATGAACCGTGAATGCTATATGGATGGAGTTTTGAGAGCAGTTAGATACGTAAATGAAAATCATAATTTTGTTTATGGTTTAGAAAATATTTTAGATTAAGCTAAATAGGAGCGAAGATGAAAAAGGCAAGAATAGCTATTTTAGGTGCTACAGGCGTTGTAGGTAGAGAAATTACAAAAATTACAGAAGAACTAAATGTTGAATTTGAAAGCATTAAATTTTTATCAAGTGCAAAAAGTGCCGGTTCTAAAATAACCTTCAAAGGTCAAGAATATACTGTAATCGAAGCAACACCGGAAGTTTTTGATGATGTTGATATCGTTATGGCATCAGCCGGTGGTTCAACAAGTCAAAAGTTTGCTCCGGAAATCGTAAAACGCGGTGGGGTAATTATTGATAATTCATCAGCTTTTAGAATGGAAAAAGATGTTCCGCTAGTTATTGCAGGCGTTAACGATGAAGATTTAAGAAAACACAAAGGTATTATTGCAAATCCAAACTGCTCAACTTCACAATTGATGTTGGTATTAGAACCTTTAAAACAATTTGGGTTTAAAAAACTTATCGTATCAACTTATCAAGCTGTGTCAGGTGCCGGCTTAGCTGCAATAAATGAACTAAAAGAAGATACAATTGCAAATTTAGAAGGTAAACCTTTCGAAAACAAATGTTTTAAAAAACCGATTTCTTTCAACGTAATTCCACAAATCGATGTATTCTGTGAAAATGGTTACACAAAAGAAGAAATGAAAGTTGTAAATGAAACAAAGAAAATTTTACATTTAGATGACAGTACTATGATTTCTTGTACAGCAGCTCGTGTTCCTGTGTTTAATGGACACTCAGAAGCTGTAGATATTGAATTCAATGAAGAAGTTTCGCCGGAAAAAGTTAGAGAAATTTTGTCTAACGCTTATGGCGTAAAAGTTATTGACAATCCTGCAAACTTTGAATACCCAACAACGAGAGATGCAAGCGGAGTTGATCCGGTATTTGTTGGAAGAATCAGAAAGAATTTGGCATTCAATAATGGTATTTCTCTCTGGTGTGTTGCAGATAATTTAAGAATCGGCGCAGCTTTGAATACTGTAAGAATATGCAAAAGAGTTATTGAAATGGGGTTATTTTAATGAATATAAATAGCATTAATGCAAGTATGAATTTCGGAAAAAATCCAAGAATAAGAGTTTCTAAAAAAAAGATAGAAAAAACTGAAATGGCACTAGATAAAACAATTTCAAGTGTTTTACCAAAAGAAATGCCATTAGAAAAGAAAGTTTATTTTGTTTCTCAAGAAGAAGCTTTTAACAGAGTTAAGGATTCAATACAGCTTTCAATTGACAAGATGAGGAATAAGTAATTTTGGGTAAACTTGTAAGTCAAAATGAAATCATTGATATAGTAAGAAAAGGGCAGGCAGAAGGTAAAACTTTTGTAGCAACAAATGGTTGTTTTGATATTTTACACGTAGGTCATGTAAGATATTTACAAAAAACCAAGGCATTAGCAGATTATTCAATTGTCATGCTTAATTCAGATAAATCCGTAAAAATGATTAAAGGCGAAGATAGACCGATTAATAACGAGCAAGATAGAGCCGAATTGTTAAGTGCTTTGTCATGCGTCGATTATGTGGTATTATTTGAAGAGAAATCTCCGGCTGCTTTATTAGAGGCGATTAAACCGGATATTTATACAAAAGGTGCTGATTACACGCTTGAAACTTTACCGGAGAGAGATATTGTAATCAGAAATAATATAAAAGTTGAATTTATCGACTTTGTTGCCGGAAAATCAACTACAAACGTAATTAAAAAGTGTTTAGGATAATAAAAGGAGTGTATTATGAAAACTTTTACATTGGAACAAATTGCACAAATTACAGGCGGTATGCTTTCTAAAGCAAAAGATGTTGCTATTACAAACATAGCTCCACCTCTTTTGGCAGATGAAAATACATTGGCTTTGGCTTTAGGCGAAGATGAAATCAATAACCTTTCTAAGACAAAAGCTCAAGCAGCACTTGTTCCTTTGGGCGTAAATATAGACGGTTATTCAACAATCGAAGTAGAAAGACCAAGATTAGCAATGATGAAATTAATTACAATGTTCTACGAAGAACCACATGTTAATTCTGGTATTCACCCAACAGCAGTAGTTCATCCTTCTGCAAAAATCGGTCAGAATGTATCTTTAGGTGCAAATGTTGTAGTAGCAGAAAATGCTGTAATTGGTGATAATACAAAAATTTTGGCTAACGGTTATATCGGAAACGGTGCTCAAATTGGCGCTGATTGCTTCTTCCACCCTGCAGTATGCATTGGTGATAGAGTTAAAGTTGGCAATAAAGTGATTTTACACCATGGAGTTTCTCTTGGTGCTGACGGTTTCAGTTTCGTTACTGAAAATCCGAATAACATTGAACAGGCTCGTAAAGACGGAGAAATCAAAGAAAACGACGTTCAACAAGTTATTTTCAAAATACCTTCAATCGGTTCTGTAGTAATCGGAAACAATGTTGAAATTGGCGCTAATACAGCAATTGATAGAGGTACAATTGAAAATACCGTTGTTGGTGATAATACAAAAATCGACGATTTAGTAATGATTGGACACAATTGCCGTATCGGTAAGGGTTGTATGATTGTTTCTCAAGTTGGTATTGCAGGTAGCTGTGTAATCGGTGATAGAGTAGTTATTGCAGGTCAAGCAGGCTTAGCTGACCATATTTCAATTGGCGATGATACAATTATTGCTGCTCAAGCAGGTGTAACAAAGAGCTTCCCAGCAAAATCAATCGTTGTTGGCGCTCCTGCAGTTCCAAGAAAAGAATTCATCAAGCAATTGAAGATTATGAAAGACGCTGGAGATTTGATTGCTAAATTCAAAAAATACGAACCGCTTTTAAAGTCTTTTGAAGAAAGCGTAAACGAAGGCGAAGGTAAGTAGGTTTTTAGTAGCTTTTGTTGGGCTGAAAGCCCAACCTACAATTATCATCACCTCACCCTAGCCCTCTCCTGTAAGGAGAGGGAATGACCAAGACTTGTAAGTTTTAGGTAGGTTGGGTTGAACAATTTTCATTCAACCCAACAATATTCAACAAAATACATAGGTAAATTATGGGAACAATAAAATCAGAAATAAAAACATCAGGCAAAGGATTAATGAAAAACCGCGAATGTGAGGTTCTAATAAAACCTTCACGCGGTGGTAATATTCGTATTTTTTCAAAAGGTGCGGATGTTCCGTTTAATGTTTGTATAGAAAATTTATATTCTACAGATCATTGCGTAACTCTGTGCAGTAAAGAACATAGAACATTGTTAGGCGATTACAAATACAAAGTAATGCTTTGTGAACACTTTATCGCGGCTTGCGCAATCTGCGGAATTGATTCGATTGATGTTTATTTATCAGAAACTGAAATGCCGATTTTTGACGGTAGTTCAAAAGTTTGGGTTGAGTTGTTCAAAAAAGCAGGTATTGAAGGTGTAAATAAAGACGCTTATACTGTTTCAGAACCTGTTTATTATTTGAACGGTAAAACAAGCCTAGTTATTGTTCCAGATAAAGAACTTAGAATTACTTATGCTGTAAATTATGACCATCCGGATTTGCGTGGACGTTGGGTAACAATGGACAATAAAAATTTGGAAGAAATTATTGAAGCCAGAACGTTTGGTTTTTATAAAGACTTAAAAAAATATCAAATGTTAGGTTTTGCAAAAGGTGTTACAATTGATAACACAGTTGGTTTGAAGGATGAAGGTTTTACAACTGAATTACGTTCAGAAAACGAACCTATTAAACATAAAATTTTGGATTTGATTGGTGATTTGTATTTAACTGGTGTTTCACCGTTGAATTTCAAAGCGCAAATTTTGGTTAAAGAAGCAGGGCATGCTGTTCACACAAAAGTTGCTCAAGTATTAAAAAACAAATTAGTAAAAATATAAGGAGAAATTAAATGACAGAAGAATTAGGAGTAAAAATTGGCGAAACTGAAGCTGGTGAAGACATTTTATCATTTGACGTAATGCAAATTATGGACATGATTCCTCACAGATACCCATTTTTGCTAGTTGATAAAATTACAGAATGTGTTCCTGGTAAATATGCAAAAGGTTACAAAAACTTGACTATGAACGAAGCATTCTTCCAAGGACACTTCCCAGGAAATCCTGTAATGCCCGGAGTATTGCAATTAGAAGCATTGGCTCAATGCTCAGCACCGGTTTTGATGTGCTTGCCTCAATACAAAGGTAAATTAACTTTGTATGCAGGAGTTGACAATGTTAGATTCAAAAATATTGTAAGACCTGGTGACAGATTTGAAATGCATATCGAATTAATTAAGGCAAAAGGCCCTATCTGCAAGAGCCATGGCGTAGGTTATGTAGACGGTAAAGTTTGTATCGAAGCTGATATGACAGTTGCTTTGAAATAATTAAAACAATTTATACAAAAACAGGTACACTTCAATTGTGTACCTGTTTTTGTTTTGAATTTATCATATTACTTACTAGTGTCTTTTACCCTTCTATAAGCCTTCATAATAATATTTCTAGCATTTATAGCTTCATCATGGCTTAGTGGCGGAACGCCTTTTAACGGATAATCAATGCCCAAGTTTTCGTATTTAGGAATTGCCATATCATGATATGGTAATACATCCAATGCTGCTATATTGTGCAATGTAGCTAAGAATTCTCCCAAACGGGTTAAGTATTCTTCTTTATACGTAATTCCAGGAACTACAACGTGTCTAACCCACATTGGCTTTTTTATATCTGAAAGATAACGTGCAAAATCCAAAATATTCTTGTTTGAATGTTTTGTTAATTTTTTATGTTCCTCATCATCAATATGTTTAATATCCAAAAGCACAATGCTGGTATATTTCATTAATTCGTCAACTTTTTCAGTATTATCCTTGTTGAATAAAACTCCAGAAGTGTCAAGTGCAGTGTTAACACCTTCTGCATGAAGTTGCTTAAACAATTCTGTTACAAATTCCATTTGTGCCATAGGTTCACCGCCGGTTACTGTTAAACCACCGGCGCAAAACTCTTTAACACCCTCATACTGTTTTACAATTTCCTCAACACTCATTCTGTTGTTATCTTTAAAATCCCAGGTATCCGGATTGTGGCAGTATTGACATCTCATTGGGCAACCTTGAGTGAATACAACAAAACGTATCCCCGGCCCGTCAACAGTTCCACAACTTTCTACGGAGTGTATATTTCCATAAATTTGTTCTGACATAATTTACCTCTTTTTCGCTTAAAATTTTGACGCCAGTGCAATTTCTTTTGGAGAATAGGTATTTAAATATTCAATTGCATCATTAGGAGTTGATGCTATGAAATACAATTCTCGAGCATTTTCCTTTGCAAAATTATTTTGAATAATCGTATTAAAAAATGCTATCAAATTATCATAAAAACCATTCGTATTCAAAAGAATAATCGGCTTAGAATTATACCCAAGTTGTTTTTGAACAATCATTTCAGAAATTTCTTCCAATGTTCCAAAACCTCCGGCAAGAGCGATTACAGCATCTGAAATTGCGTCCATTTTTGCTTTTCTTTCACGCATTCCTACTGTTTCAAAAAACTCGTCGCAATCATTTGGATTTGCAACTCCAAATTCTACCAACTTTTGTGGCATAACACCGAGAATCTTGCCACCATTTTGTTTTACGGCACTTGCACAAGCATACATCATGCCCAAACGACTTCCGCCATAAACAATATTGTAACCATTTTTAGCAAGAAGTTCACCCAATTTTTCTGCATCATTATAAAAAGCTTGTTCTAATTTATTTGAAGAAGACGCGAATACACAAACATTTTTCATTATTTTATACTACCTCCGATTAAGTAGTAATTAGAGCAACAAAGTCCGTTTCCGTCTTTTGTACAATCTTGTTTTTGTGCAACTATTGTATCATTTTTACAAAACGGTTCAAATCTATCCGAATAAATATTCAAACCAAAAACATCTTTACCCCAAACATTTGGACCAACAGAACCGTTAACATCGTACATAAGCAAGCCTAAAACACCATTTTGCGGAGTATCATATAACTTGTATGACACAACTGAATTTGTTTGAGTTAGTTTAAAATCATTGAATCTGTACGTGCTATTTGGGAATTGACCGTTCAAGAATGTTATTTTGTAAGGTTGAGCATCGCCTTTAATTTCACCACTCATAACAGAAGTGAAAGCTTTGTTGAAATCAAAGTTTTCATCTTCCTTCTGAGTATTAATTGAATAAAAAATGTTTGCGAAATCAGACTGAACATTGCGCCACCTTGAAGCGTTTTTTGCTTGCAAAGAATCATCCAAAGATAATGGCGCTACAAGAAACGCAACTATCAAAAATATTACAAACAATATAGAAACTTCAACTATTGTGAACGCTTTTTTCATCCCAGCCCTCTTCCTTTATTTTTAATCTCTTGCCATATCCAAATGTTTCTTTTCATCAAGCAACATTCCATAAATCCATTCAGGCACAAAGTTTTTGCCCAAAATAATCTGACCGTTCATAATGTTTGGCGCATGAAAATCTGAACCGCCTGTTACAATCAAGCCCAAATTTTCTGCCATTGATGAAAAATATTCAACAATCGCAGGTGAATGCTTTCTATGATAAGCTTCAATCCCTCTTAAACCACAAGCCATAAGTTCTTTGATAAGTTTTTCTGCAATGTCAATATCATAAGGATGTGCTATAACCGGAATTCCACCTGAATCATAGATTACTTCAACAGCCTCAAAAGGAGAAACTGTTTTTCTCTCAACATAAACCGGCGAATCTCTATGAATATACTTACTGTAAGCTTCCATTACATTGCTTGTACCACCTGCATTCGTAATAGCCTTAGCAATATGCGGACGCCCGATACTGCCACCTTCTGCAACCATGTTTTTAACATCTTCAAAAGCAATCTTTATGCCTTCTTTTTTCTTCAAAAGGCTCAAAATTTCTTTGGTTTGTTTAATTCTGGCATGTTGTTGCGCTTTTAATAAACTTTTAAAATCACTCTTGTTTACATCAGGGAAGTAGCCCAAAATGTGAACTTCATAACCTTTGTGAAGTGTATTTACTTCAATTCCGGGAATAATTTTAAAATCAACTTCTTTTGTTTTTAAATATTCCTTCGCAACATTATAAGACAAAACATTGTCATGATCGGTTAAAGCAATTACTTGCAAACCTGCATCTAACGCTAAATCAACAATCTTTTCCGGAGAAAAGACGCCGTCAGAATAATAGGTGTGAATATGGTAATCACCTTTTAAACACCCGCCTCCTTTATCAACCGTCTGTTCCAACGTTGACCTCACTTTCATTTTTACTATTATCTACTATTAAATTAATTCTTTTAATTTGTGTTGCACTTGTTCTATCAAAAAGAACCTCAACACCGTTTATTTGAGCAATCGAAGCTTCTGCTATCTCATAGCGTTCAGGAAGCGAGGTTGATAAACGCTTAAGGGAAGTTGCAAATTCCATACCGATTACGCTGTCTTCAGTACCGCAAAAACCTGCGTCTGTAATATATGCCATTCCATCATATATTTTTTCATCAGCTGTTTGTACGTGTGTATGTGTGCCAAAAAATCCTTTAATCAATGCGTTTTCTTCATTATTAAATTCTTTTGCTAAATATTTTGAAAAACAAATTTTTTCAGCTGTAGCTTCTGCATGAAAATCAACAAAAATATGTTGTACGCCTTCCGCTTGAAGTTTTTTAATTTCATCAACTACAACTTGCCAAGGAGAATCCATAGGTGGCATAAAAACACGTCCTAATGCGTTTATTACAGCCAATTTTTCTCCGTTAACATCAAATACTCTTGCCCCAACTCCTTTTGTACCATCAGGATAATTTATAGGACGTAGCAAATTTTCTGCTGTCTCTATGTATTCAAAAATATCTTTTTTATCCCAAATATGATTGCCCGAAGTAAAACAATCAACACCCGCAGAATTCAAATCTTCGTAGTTCTTCTTTGTGAGTCCAAAGCCATGAGATGCATTTTCAATATTTGCGATTACAAAGTCAGGTTTTGTTTCAGAATTATTATCTCGAAAAGCAAGATAATTCTTTATCGCAATTCTCCCCTGTCTGCCTGTTATGTCTCCGAAAAATAATAATCTCATTGTATTACAACCCATGTCTTTTATTTTATAAAACGGGGAAATAAAATTCCCCGTTGTTAACTATTTCGCAATTTCAGTTGTTCTGAATTCTCTTACAACTGTAACTTTAATTTGTCCCGGATAATCAAGTTCATCCTCAATTTTTTTCGCAATATCTCTTGCAAGTTTTTGTGAAGCCAAATCATCGAACATTTCTGATTGAACAATTACACGAACTTCACGTCCTGCTTGAACTGCAAATGACTGCTTAATGCCTTCATAACCGATTACAATTTCTTCAATCTTTTGTAGACGCTTGATATAAATTTCCAATGTATCACGTCTTGCCCCCGGACGACCTGCTGAAATTGCATCAGCAAGTTTTACCAAAACAGCTTCAACCGTATTTGCTGTAACATCATCATGGTGAGCTTCAATTGCGTGAATTACTTCCGGTTTTTCGCCATATCTTGTCGCTAATTCTACACCTAATTGAATATGCGTACCTTCTTGAGTTTGGTCAACAGCCTTACCTATATCGTGAAGTAAGCCTGCACGTTTAGCGATATAAACGTTTGCGCCCAATTCAGCAGCTAACATTCCTGCAATATGTCCAACTTCAAGAGAGTGTTTAAGAACATTTTGACCGTAACTTGTTCTATAATATAGACGTCCTAAATTTTTGATAAGTTCTTTGTTTAAGCCCATTATGCCCATATCAAGAGCAGCATTTTCACCTTCTTTTAAAATTTTCTTTTCAACTTCTTCTCTTGATTTTTCAACAGTTTCTTCAATTCTAACAGGGTGAATACGACCGTCTTGAATAAGTTTTTCAAGAGCGATTTTTGCGATTTCACGCCTTACAGGGTCAAAAGCTGACAATACTACAGCTTCAGGAGTATCATCAATAATTAAATCAACACCTGTCAAAGTTTCTAAAGTTCTGATGTTACGACCTTCACGACCGATTATTCTGCCCTTCATTTCGTCATTTGGAAGTGAAACAACCGAAACAGTTGATTCCACAACTTGTTCCATCATACATCTTTGCATTGTTGTTGTTAAAATTTCTTTTGATTTTTCTAAGGCATCTTCTCTAATCTTTGCTTCGTTTTCACGAATTAACTGCATTTGCTCTTGTGCCAAATCACTTTTTAATTGTTCTAAAAGCATTTTTTTAGCTTCTTCTGTTGACATGCCGGCAATACGCTCAAGTTCAACCGTTTGTTTTTGAACAATTTCTGCCAAAAAGTCTTCTTTTTCAATTAATTGGTCTTTTAATCTATCCAATTCTAATTCTTTATCAGAAACTTCTTGCATTCTATCTTCAAGTTGGTCTTCGCGTTTAGAAAGCTTGTTTTCTATAGTTGCAAACTCTCTTCTGCGTTCTCTTTCATCTGCGTTTAATTGTTCTCTTTCACTATGCAAAGCCTCTTTTGCCTTAATTAAAGCTTCTTTTTGCATAATAGCTTCTTTTTCTTGTAAATCTTTTTTTGATTGTTCAGTTTGCTGAACAAGATTTTTGTACTTAACTCTTTGCACCGCAATTATTGCAACCAGTATAACCAGTGCAATTATTGCAACAGTCAATAATGCATTCATTTAGCACCTTTTCCTTTTCTATTTTTCTATATATACACGTAGTCCGAGCACATGTATCCTACTCGGCAACTATTAAATATTTTCAATAATCTTCTCTATCGCATATATTTTAAAAAATTTATTATACTACTACTGATTTTATCATACCATATAAAGCGATATTTGTACATAAAGAAAATAATCTTTATGCATGATATAATTAAGTTTATGGCACAAAGAAATTTTGATTTTTACATAGTTCCAACTCCTATTGGAAACATAAAAGATATAACACTGAGAGCTATTGAGGTTTTAAAAACTGTTGATTTAATTGCGTGTGAAGATACAAGAGTAACGCAAAAGCTTCTTAATCACTATGAAATATCAACTAAATGCGTGTCTTATCATAAGTATAACGAACATGAACGAATTGATTTTTTCTTGAATTTAATAAAAGAGGGAAAAAGTGTCGCGTTGGTTTCTGATGCAGGGACGCCAATGATTTGTGATCCGGGTGGAGTAATTGTTACAGAATTATTAAAAGAAGGCTTTTCAGTAACCTCTTTGGCTGGAGCATGCGCTGTAACAACATTTTTGTCTCAACTTCCGAGAAAAGATGAACAATTTTCGTTTGTCGGATTTATTCCTAGAGCTGAGGGGCAAATTAAGGAAGTTTGTCAAAAATATTCGGCACAAAATATGGTCTTCTATGATTCACCGGAGAGAATTCTAAAAACACTTAAAGTTATCAAAGATTTTAGAGGTGATATTAAAATTTCACTTGGTCGCGAAATCACAAAATTATTTGAAGAAATTGTAACTGATAAAATTTCTGGCGTCTTGGAACACTTTAAAGACGGTATCAAAGGTGAAATTGTCTGCATGATTTATGCAGAAGACGGAAAATCTAATTTTGATTTGCGTGCTCATATTCTTGAATTGAAGAAAAAGGGTTTTAGAGACAAAGAAATCTCAGTAATCTTGTCTACGATTTTCAAATTAAACAAGAATGATGTTTATAAAATGGTTTTGGAAATTAATAATCAACAATATTAAAAAACTTAATTTCCTTTTGTGTCTTTTTTTAAATTAAAAGGAACAGATACTTTAACACCAGACTTTCTTCCTTTTTCAATAATATTGAAGTTTTGTTCATTTGGGTAATGTTGTTTTAAAATATTTATAATTTCAATATAACCAAGCCCAGTTCCTTTTAAATTTCTATCATTAGAACGGTGTCCGTAGCCTTTTAGTATTTTATCAATATCTTCATTTTTGATTGGTAAGGTATCATGGTTCTCAGCAATTATCGCGTATACATCTTCACCTAAAATTTTGTGTTCGGGTAATTTAGTAAATTGGACTGTTATAGGCTTCCCTTCTGAATATTTCAAACTATTTAAAATGATTTGAGATAACAAATTGTATTGCTCGAAAGCATTTTCTATAACTAAATTTGCGGAATCTAAATCATTTTTAATTTCAATTGAAGCATTGCCATAATTGCCATATTTTATTGTTTTTTCTAATATTGATAACATTTCATCGAAAGTTACTTTTTGATTTTTATTAAATTTCCAATGTTCAATTTTGCTCCAAAGACTTACCATATCTTTTATAGTTGTAATTATTTCTTTAAAAATTTTTTTCTGATGTTTAAAATAAGAAAAATCTTTCTTGTTTTTATTTTCTTCTTCTATAAATTCTTTAAAACAAGGGTTTAAATTTAGTTCAAACTTCGACATTACATTATTCATTAATTCATGTCGAAACAAGCGTAATAAATCACCGCAAAGAGCCTTTTTTTCCGATGTATCTTTAATTAAGTTCAACAAATGCGTCTTAAAAAACTCTTCTGCCATTTGAAAAAAAGACATTTCAGAATCAATATTTTCTGATTTTTTTAAAAAAGTATCGCTTAATTCGCATATTTCTTTTTGCGGAATTTTACCTTCAAAAGACATATTTTGATAAGTAGTTTTATTTATATGTTTATCCTGCGATAATAAATTGGAGCGTGTAATTTCATTCAATTTATTCAATTGCATAGTGTAAATCATTAATCGTAAACCTTTTTGAGTGCTATTTATGTTTTTTAATATAATTGAATATTATATAGTTTTCAATAAGAACCAATGTTAAATTTGCCATTTCTTAGGATCAAACTTAAAATCCGTAACGCGCATTTTCAAAGTTTTTAAATATGGCTCAAATTTCTTTAGCAAGATAACTTTATATAAAGAAAGTTCTTGAGCAACAATGTGATTTTCACAAGCAATTACCATAATTCCGCCCGGAAGCATTGAAAACGGTCGAGATTTAGATTTGAATTTTTGCGGTAAAATCTTATCCCAAAAATTATACAAATTTGTACGGGCAATAGCTTTTTTAAGCATCGGATTTTCCATCATCGAACTGATGACATCATCTACCCCTTCAAAATCTGTATACAAAACTTTCGACATGTTGGTCCTCTTAGAATACTAAATTATAATAACACAAAAACATCCTAGGCTTAATAATTGTTACAAGCGTTTGTATTTATAACTTTAAAGAGTTAATAAAACCTTCTCCCGCCTTCAGCACCCTCTCCATGTAA
This sequence comes from uncultured Candidatus Melainabacteria bacterium, assembly GCA_934757245.1. Taxonomy (GTDB): domain Bacteria; phylum Cyanobacteriota; class Vampirovibrionia; order Gastranaerophilales; family Gastranaerophilaceae; genus CAG-196. The sequence continues at coordinate 39,908 of CAKVLH010000010.1, read as the reverse complement.
AGTGAAGGCTTAGCATGAACTATAGGTTGGGCTTTCAGTCCAACAAAAAACTATAATTTAATTCTTTAGACATATTCTAAAAAATATGCTAGAATGCTTCTATGGAAAAATTTGATTATGGAATTATAGGTGGTGGACCGGCAGGGTATACAGCCGGCATGTTTTTAGCAAAAAAAGGCTATTCAGTTGTATTATTTGAAAAAGATTGTTTAGGCGGAACTTGTCTAAATCGAGGATGTATTCCTACAAAATCTTTTTTACATTCATCCGAATTATACTCAAAAATTAAAAATTCAAGCGACTTAGGTATAAGTTTTGACGATTTTAATTTTGATTTTTCAAAAGTTGTTGAAAAGAAAGACAAGGCAATTGAAAAGATTAGAAAGTCTTTAGAGTTAGCTGTTAAAAATTCCGGTGTAAAAACTATTTACGAAGAAGCCTGCGTAGAAGGAAAACTTATTAAAACGGCGAGCGATACTTATGATGTTGAACACATAATTGTTGCAACCGGTTCAAAGCCTCGCGAAATTAAAGGACTTGAATTCGACGGAAATTTTATTTTGAGTTCTGATGACATTTTAAAAATTCAAAAACTTCCAAAATCAGTTCTAATAGTCGGTTCCGGCGCTATTGGAACAGAATGGGCAAGAATTCTATCAAATTTTGAAGTTGAAGTAACCGTTGTTGAAATGGCTGAACACCTTGTTCCGCTTGCAGACATAGAAGTTTCAAAACGTATTGAAAGAATTTTCAAACAGAAAAAAATCAAATTTTATTTAAACGATTGTATTTCTGAAATCAAAGACAGAACTGTGATTCTAAAAAGTGGAGTGGAAATAACTCCAGACTTTATCCTTGTTGCGACAGGACGACAACCGATTTGTCCGACTTGCAACGGTGATGTTATCGGTGATGCTTGCGGAGAAATTCAACTTGCGCATTATGCGATTCATCAAGCAAAAGCTTTAGCTCTTGGAATTCCATTTGATAAAAATTTAGTTCCTTCTGTAATTTATGGCGAGCCTGAAATCGCTTGGGTTGGAATTAAAGAGCAAGATACAGATGAAACATATAAAATCGCAAAACTTCCGATTACAGCACTTGGCAAAGCTTGGTGTGATGACGCAACGGAAGGTTTTATCAAAATAATTACAAAAGACAGGTTGATAAAAGGCGCACACATTGTTTCAAAAGAAGCATCATCATTGATTCATACAATTTTGGTTGCGATGCAGAATAATTTATCAGTTGATGATTTGAAAAAAGTTTGCTTTGCGCATCCGACTTATTCAGAAGGAATTTTTGATTTGGCGGTAAACAACTAGAATGCTTAGAATGTGGTATAATTAATTCGGGAGAAAATTATGCCACATTTTTTTGTTAATTCTAAAGATAAACAGGATAATCAAATTGTTATTTCTGATACTGATAACTATAGACACATTGCACGTTCACTTAGAGCTAGAGCAGGTGAGAAGCTTTTATTGATTGATGAAAAGCAAATTCAATATGAAACTCTGATTTCTGAAATTAATTCTAAAGAAATTTTTTGTGAAATTCAAAAAGCTTATCCTTCAAAAAGAGATTTAGAATTTGATTTATTCCTAGCTCAATCTCCATTGAGAAGTGATGCGCAACTTACTGTAATGGAAAAAGCTACCGAGTTGGGCGCGCGAGCAGTGTATCCGGTGTTTACTGATAATTGCGCATTAAAAGTCAATAAACAAGAAAAATGGCAAAAAGTTATGAATGAAGCTTCAAAACAATGTGAAAGAGCAAAAATCCCGACATGCTTTGAGCCTACAACTTTTGATGAATTATTAAAAAAAGATTTTGATAAGGTGATTGTTTTTGCAGAACGTTCAACTGAAAAAACTTTAAAACAATATTTAAGAGAAAACCCAACAAAAAAAGGTGATAAAATTCTTGTAATAATTGGGCCGGAAGGCGGATTTTCACAAAAAGAATTTGATTATTTCAGAAGCAAAAATTTACCGCTTATCAGCCTCGGAGATTTGATACTGAAGGCTGAAACCGCTGTTATTGTAGCCCTTGGAGATATTATCTATGAATATCAAGGATGATTTTATTCTAAAAGAAATCAACGAAGGTTATCTTGTTGGTGGCTCAATTCGTGATTTGTATACAAAAAAATGTAAATTGTGCGATAGAGATATCAGTATAAAAGGTGCAGAAAAGTTTGCTAAAAAAATTGCCAATCAGTTCGACGCGACACTTATTACGCTGGATAGCGAAAATCAAATTTTTAGGGTCGTTTTGAAAGATAAGATTAACTACCTTGATATCTCTGAATTACAAGGTAAAACAATCGAAGATGACCTTAAAAGACGCGATTTTACGATAAATGCAATTGCTTACGATTTGGCGCAAGATAAATTTATTGATGTTACAGGCGGACTGCAAGATTTGAAAAACGGGATTTTGCGTCATATTGATGACAAAAACTTTGAAGAAGACCCGCTTCGAATTCTTAGAGCGTTTAGATTTTACGCTGTAACAGGTTTTGAAATGACAGATGAACTTCAAATTGCCTTAAAAAAATATATGCCATTAGCTTTAAAACCGGCAAAAGAGCGCATAAATTACGAAACTATGAAACTTTTTGGCGGTAATTTCGCTTCAAAGTCGCTTTTAAAAATGGATGAATTTAGATTACTGGAAGATATTTTCCCTTGTGTAAAAGATATGAAAAAAGTTCCGCCGAATACTCATCACCATTTGGACTTGTTTCATCACGTGGTTGAAACTGTCGCACAAATAGAAAATCTTTACGCAAATCTTTCAGGATTTGAAAAAGAGCATATGGATGCAGTTGATTTTGGCGGATTTCCAAGAATAAATCATTTAAAATTGGCGGGATTTTTACATGATATCGGCAAGTTTTCAACTTGGACAATAGAGGATTCCGGACGCCATCGATTTATAAAACACGATGATGTTGGGGCTAAAATGGTCGTACCGCTTTTGCGCGAGTTAAAATTTTCTAAAAAACAAATTGAATATATTTCTTGTATGATAAAAAATCATATTTATCCTTCAAATGTCATTGTAGCACCCGTTTTAAACGAAAAAGTCATGATGCGCTATCTTCGAAAAATGGGCGAAAATGTAGTCGATAATATAATTTTAGCAAAAGCAGACAGGCTTTCAGCTAGAGGAGTTGATATCACAGAAGAAATTGTGAATGCGAATTTGAATGGATTAAATAAGCTTTTACAATTCTATTTGGATAAAAAGGATACGTTAAAACCGCTTCCAAAACTTCTTGACGGGCAAGAAATTATGAAGATTTTGAATATCAAACCTTCACCAATGCTCGGCGAAGTTATCGATGCTTTGAAGGAAGCGCAACTTAATGGTGATGTTTTAACCCACGATGATGCCGTAAAATTTGTAAAATCATTATAAAAAGTAAAAGTTGCGCAAGTGTGCGCAATCTACTTTTCTAAATAGTTAATAAAACCCTCTCCCCTGCCCCTCCCCTGAGGGAGGGGATGCGCTAAAGACATCTAAACAAGCAAGTCTCGCTCCCCTCTCCTTTTTTCAATTCTACATGGAGAGGGAAACGAGAAGACGGGAGAGGGTATTATTAATATAAGATTTATAAAAGAAGAATGTAGGTTGCGCACACTTGCGCAACAACAACTTTGCAAAAAAAACGAGTAAATTTAAAAAAGTATGTAAAGAAATGTAACAATATAGAACGTATAGTGAAATTCTAGAAAAGAAATATACTTTATATATATGTAAGTCGAAACAAAGAAAACCGACAAGCATTAAATAAACACGAGACCTAAAAAGAAACACATAACACAAACCTTTCATACAACCTACACACTAACCTTCTACACATGAGGAATTATTAAAAAAGATTCCAATCCTTTCTTAAATTAAAGAAAGGATTTTTTTTGTGCTACGCACGTAGATATGTTGCATTCAATTTAAGCAAATGCGTCATCCCGAATTTATTTCGGAATCTTTTTTTGTATATCCCAATTAAGAAAATAAGTTCATTTTACTACTTGCTACTTTTATGTTAAAATTATTTCACTTACAAAGTTACAAAATGAAAGGATTTTACAAATGGAAAAATTAGCAGACATCGGCGTTTTTGGCGGTTCAGGTTTTTACAAGTTTTTGGATGATATCAAGGAAGTTAAAATTGAAACTCCTTATGGAATGCCATCTGATAGTTTATTCATTGGTAAAATTGGCGAACATAAAGTTGCATTTATGCCTCGTCATGGCAGAAGCCATACTATTTTACCGCACTTAATCAATTACAGAGCTAACGTTTGGGCGATGAAAGAAGTTGGTTGCAAGCGCGTAATTTCACCTTGTGCAGCAGGTAGTTTACAAAAACACGTTGAACCTGGTAGTTTCGTTGTTTGCGATCAATTTGTAGATTGGACAGACGGCAGAAAAACAACATTCTTTGAAGGTCCAATTGTAACTCACCCTTCTGCGGCTGAAACTTATTGTCCTGAATTAAGACAATTGGCAATCGATACAGCAAAAGATTTAGGTATCAAAGTTCACGAAACAGGTACAGTTGTTGTAATCAACGGCCCTAGATTTTCAACAAAAGCAGAATCAAAATTCTTCACATCTCAAGGTTGGGAAGTTATTAACATGACAGCATTCCCTGAAGCATATTTAGTTAAAGAAATGGATATGTGTCCACTAAACATTTCTTTAATCACTGACTATGATGCAGGACTTGTTGGCGATGTTCCACCTGTTTCTCATCACGAAGTTATCCAAGTGTTTAACAACAACTTAGATAATTTGAAAAAATTGTTATTTACTATGATTGAAAAAATCCCTGCAGAAAATAACAATTGCGAATGCGCTAATACAAGAAAAAATTCGCAACTGTAAATATATGTGCGTTTTCGAGTGGACACCTCTCCTCTAGGAGAGGGGAAAATTCGTAAGAAAGGTTTTTATGATATCAAGAGCTGTTAACATATTATTTTCTTTTTACTACATTCTAATAATCCTTAGAATTTTTTTGAGTTGGATTCCATCTATCGACTGGCAAGCTCAGCCTTATGCAGGAATTCGCACCGCTACAGATTCTTTTTTAGGAATTTTCAGAGGTATTATTCCACCAATCGGAATGCTTGATATTTCGCCAATCGTCGCAATTATCCTTTTGCAACTATTGCAAGGTTTTGTTGTAGGTTTTTTAAATAATTTAGGTTTATGATAGATATTAAATTAGTAAAAAAAGCAATCTTTTTAACTCAGCAAGGTAAAATTTCTGAAGCTAGAGAGATATATAGTAACTTAGAAAAAGAAAATCCTGATAATCCGGACTTAATGTCAATTATCGGGCTTTTTTACGTTAATATTTATGATTTTGAAAAAGCTATAGAAACTCTTGAAAAAGCTGTAAATCTTAAAAAGACACTTGGTACAATTTCTGCATTAGGTTTTGCATATTACGAACAACGAAATTACAAAAAATCTGCAGAAATTTTAGAAGAAGCAATTAAATTCGGCGCAAATGAGGATATTTATAATCAGCTAATTTCAAGTTTGTTTGAAATCAAAAATTACGCTAAAGCAATTGAATATTCTAATAAAATGTATGAATTATATCCGAATGACAATCGTGCAATTGCAAACAAAATTAAATCATTAACTCAACAAGGACAAATGCTAGAGGCTGAAAAACTTTGCGTTGAAAGTTTAAAGAAAACCCCAGATGCTGCAAATCTTTGGTTTCATTTAGGCTACTTGAAAGAGTTGATTTATTGTGATGATAGACAAGCGAAAGAGTGCTACAAAGCTGCAGCTGAACTTGGTGCGCCGGAAGCTTTTTATAATATAGCAGTAAGCGCACAGAAATTAGGCGAAAAAGAAGAGGCTGAGACGTATTACAAAAAAATGCTTGAAGCTTTTCCAAACAGCGAATCTACAAAGGTTTCACTTGGAATGTGTTATCTTTCTGAAAAAAAATTTAAAGAGGGATACGATTTGTTTTTTCAACGAGATTTGACGAAATCTTGCGCAGGATGTAATAATTTCTGGAAGGTCGGCGATAAAATTGATAATGAGATTGTCGTTATTTGTGAACAAGGTTTTGGCGACCACATTCAGTTTGCGAGATATCTGCCATTTCTTCCTGCTGAAAAAATCAATGTTGCGACTCCAAAAGCATTGCAAAGACTATTCAAAATTAATTTTCCGAGTATTAATTTTATTGATTATGAAAATATTAATCCGAATATGCAGGCAATGCGTATTACAGATTTAGCCTATGTTTTGGGAATGGATTTTGAGCATATTCCAAGTAGCGTTGGATATTTGGATGCAAAAACTGCTGAAATTAATAACTCTAAATTAAAAGTAGGTTTGTGTTGGGAAGCCGGTAGTGCTGCTATTAGAACAATGATTAATCGCACGATTCATATTAAATGTTTTGAGCCGCTATTAAATTTAGAGAATATTCAAGTTTATTCTTTTCAAAAAGATGACACGCTAAAAGGTTGTGAAAAATATCCGCAAATGATTAATCTTGCGAAAGATTTTAATGACTTTGAAGATACAGCAGAAGCTTTAAAAGCAATGGATGTCGTAGTTTCAGTTGACACTTCCGTTGCGCATTTGGCCGGAGCGTTGGGTGTAAAAACTTATCTTTTGTTACCTTATGCAACAGATTGGCGTTGGTTTAATGACAAAAAAACAACTCCATGGTACGATAGTATTGAGATATTTAAACAAATTGACAGTATCTCATGGGAAAATCCAATCAATCGTATCGTAGATAAATTATGTTAAAATTAGCTAAACCAAACTGGAATTTAAGTGAATCTGTGCAGTTGTGTTCTCTAAAATTGGAACACAGTAAATTGGGGCAGATTAGTGCAAATGTGCATAGAGTTGAAGGCAAGTATTTACGATTTAAGAGTGAAATATTTAATAGTACAAAAGAGCCGATTGGTTTTGATGAATTCAGCATGATTGATATGCTGCATGGTTCTATGTCAGATTTGTACATAGAATCAAGAAAAGATTTACAAGGTAAAGATTTTGGGATAGGTAAATTATTAAGACTTATTAGTGTTATGGAAATGCTAAAAAACAAAATTAATGTGATGAAATTATATTCTGTTAATACTGCAGTATATTTTCATTCAAAATTTGGTTTTGAACCGAAAATAAGCAGTGCGCAAGAACGAGATGCTGCATTATTCAGTATTGCTGAACATCCGGCATTTAAAGACTTGCGTTCTAAGGCTGAACGATATTCTCAAGATATTGCGTCAGAAAATTCTAATTCTGCAGAAATGCGTCCGAAAATAAATTCTTTGACAAAAGAATTTATTGATAGAGTTTTGAAACTTGGCAAAGGTGAATATAAGAATTATCCTTTCGAGTGGGGTATGGATATGCAACTTTCTGACAAAAAAATTGGCGAAATGCACGAATTCTATAATCAGGCTTATAAGGATTGCGGAATTGATTATAGAGTTTAATATAGAACTCTCGTGGCGCGATTAGTGTTCAATTGAAATTTATTTTCTTCCCCAAATTTTATCCCAAAAACTACGTGAAGGTTGACTTTCAAGTTGCTCAATTCTTTGAGATAATTCTTTATTGTGTTCTAAAAGTTCTTTGACTTGCTTGGCTAAGATTTCGTTGTCGCGTTTATATCCACCGGCTTCAACCAATCTGTTTACCATATCGGAATTTGTAATATCATCACTAATTTTTTTTGCGACAGCTTCTGCAAGCATTTGTAAAGTTTGAGAAGAAACGTCAAGTGTAAAACTCTTACCCTGCGGGATAACTTCCGGTTGTTTTTCATCTTGAACTAAAACTTCTGTCGAAGCATTTTCTTCTTCTGTGTTTTCATTTTGCTGATTTAAAAGGTCGCTCACCATAATTGGTTGAACAGGCTGGGCAGGTTCTGGAGTTTTTTCGACTTTAGCTTCCATTCTGCTAAGTTTTGTTATGATTTGTTCATCGCTGTAACCTTGAGCTTTTAAAGAAATTCCCTTTTTAATTTTTTCTAAAGCCAAATCATCGTAGAATTCTAAGCCGTCTTCGTCTTCGTAGATTGATTCAATCTTCCAATCTTCTAAAAACAAATCAAGCGAATGCTTGTCGATATAATAATTTTCTGTATTCAAACTTTTTAAAATACTTTCTCTGTTAAACATCCGCTATACCCCTTTTTGTCGGTAATTCAAGCCGACCTGCTACTTTTTCATAAGTCTTGCAATATCACGTTCTTGAGTTTTTTTCGTGATTGCTTCACGTTTGTCGTAAAGTTTTTTACCTTTCGCTAAACCTATTTCAAGTTTAGCAAAACCATTTGTTAAAAACAATTCTAAAGGCACAATTGTTACACCGTCTTTTTTTACTTTGTCTTGAATCTTTAAAATTTCGCGTTTATTAAGTAATAATTTGCGCACCCTATCAGGTTTATGGTTATATCTGTTACCTTGGTCGTAAGGTGAAATATGCATTCCATACAAAAACATTTCATTATCTTCAATTTTTGCGAAAGAATCTTTTAGATTAAGCATACCTTTACGGATAGATTTAATTTCTGTTCCAGTTAAAACTATCCCTGCAATAAACTTATCAAAAATCAAAAAATCATGAAAAGCTTTTCGATTTGTAGATATGACCTTTTTATCCATATACGCATTATAATTCAAACTCGAATGTTTGAAAAGATGTAAAATATAAAATTTATCCTTGCACCTTAACTTCGTAGCAATTACAATAGAAGAAAAGGAGAGATTATGAAACTTGAAGATATAAAAATTACAATCGGCGAAAACGCTCATCAAAAAGCTGCAATTGAGCGCAATGAAAAAACTATTGATTACGAAACCAGTAAAAACCTGTCTTATACCGATATTGCAACTATTGTACGCGGTTTAAATGTAATTAGTGAATTCTTTGATGTTAACGCGGTTGTAACTGCGTCGGGCGCAGGAATTTGTGCTGTTGCATTAGGAAAATCTTTAGAAGATGCAATGCTAAAAGTTATGGATTCAAACCCTGTTGACTTTATGAATGCGATTGTTTTGGTTTCTACAGAAGTTGATAGCGAAATTGCTAAAATGCTAAAATCTTCAAACAAAATTGTTGCACCAAAGTTTACTAAAAACGCTATTGAGATTTTAGAACGTCATGATGTTTGTTATGTAACAATTAATACACCTTTAAAAGATTATAAAAATCATTTATCAAATGATATAAAAGTAACTCCTCTCGGTACACTTACGCAAGAACCGAATTTGAGCGAACTTACTAAAGACTCCTTCAAAATTATGTCAAAAGTGAAACCGACAGTTGAACAAATCGAAGACGCTGTTTTTGCTTGGAAAATCGCTAAACACGCAAATTCGCAAGCAATTGTTGTTGCAAAAGATTTGAAAACAACTGCTATTTCTCAAGGTTTACACAGCGCATCAGTTGAATTTGCTCTCGACTATTCTTGTGATATGTCAAAAGATGCGATTTTAGCATCTGATATGCCTGTTACAATTCACGACATCAATGTTGCAGCACAAGGAAGAATTGGTTTAGTAATTTTGCCATCTGCTTCGGCGGACGTTATTACAATGGTTGATAAGTACAATATGGCATTGATTACAACAGGTATTACAAATATTCTTTATTAAATTAAGTAGGTATAAAAAATGAAAACAGCACAAGTTTTGCAAGACAAAATTGTCATAAAAGAAATGGAAGATGAAAAATTAAACGGACGCAAAGGCGCTATTGTTCGAGTTCTAGGTTGCGGGCTTTGCGGTTCTGATATTGTTAAATTCAAGCATAAAATTGTTCACGATGGCGCTGTTTTAGGGCACGAAATCGTTGCAAAAATTGTTGAAATTAATTCTGATACTAATTTTAAAATCGACGATAAAATAGTTACTTCACATCATATTCCTTGCGGAGAATGCAACTACTGCAAGCACGGTAACGTTTCTATGTGTGAACATTTTAAGAAAACAAACATTTTCCCCGGAGGTTTTAGCGAACTTGTTTTTGTTTCTGAAGAACATTTGAAAAATGTTGCATATTTAGTTCCACAAAATATGTCTGATGAAGAAATTTCCTTTTATGAACCTCTTGGTTGTTGTGTTAGAGCAATTAAAAGATGTAATTTACAAAAAGAAGATACTGCGCTCGTTGTAGGACTTGGTTCAATAGGTTTGCTTATGGGCGAAGGCTTAAAGGCAATGGGTTATAAAGTTTACGGATGCGATTTGATTCAGGAAAGAATTGAGTTAGCGCAAAAAATGGGAATTGAAAATTTTGATTTTTCAAACCAAGCCGATGCAGTATTCATGACCTCCGGTGCGGATAAAGCTATTGATACTGCATTCAAAGCTGTTAGAATGGGCGGAAAAATTTTGGTATTTTCAAGTACACCAAACAGTAACGGATACCCAAATAACGAAATTTATTATAAAGAATTAACAGTTATGGGAAGTTATTCACCTTCTCCTGCGGATTTAAAAGATTCTTTTGAACTTTTAACAACCGGCAAGGTAAATGTTAAAAACTTAACAACAGTTTATCCGCTTGATAGAATTCAACAAGCATTTGACGATACGATTACAAATAAAATATTCAAAGCGTACATTAAAGTTTCTTAGTTTTTTGATGTTACATATCAAAAGGCGAGTCTTCTTTGTAATAATTTTTCTTGCCTTGTTTTATTTTTGCGTTGCGTTTTTTTACATCTTTTGAAACATTTTTGTACGCGTTGTCTAATGAAATTTTGGCAATTGGTTTGTTTGTTGCTCTATCGTTGACTATTAACCAATAAGACTGTTTGACATTATGTACGGCGAACGAAATTCTACCCGCATATCTATCACCGGGTTTTAGTTGAGAAAATAACAATTTTGTATCACCAAAAATCGACGGGTTAAATACTGTGTTGTAGTCATTCACAAGTGCCAAATCCATGCCGGAAAATGCTTTTTTAGACATGTTGGAAATTGAAAGAGAAAGCGTAATAGTGTTAACTTCACCGAACGGATCTTTTTCATATAGAATGTTTGCAATTCTTATATCAAGCCCCGGATAGTTAACTTCTTGTTTTTGCAAAGCTTCTTCTTTGTATACAGGCAATTCTACGTTTGATAAAATTCGAACTTTTATTTCATCCCCAGGGGCAATAAGTACGTTTTTACCTTTTCTATACAAAGACATGCCAAGCCCGATTGTTCCGCCTAACGCTGCCCCACCTGCAACTGTATAACCTTGAGAAGCAATAGCAGCTTCTAAACCTAATGCTTGTAGTGCAAAAATGCCTCCGGCAACACCGCCAACAGCTGTATATCCGACATCTGTAGCTACAATTTTTGTTGCAGCTTTCAATGGATGCAATTTTGTAGACATTTTGCCTTCGATTGGGATTTCGCGTCCGTCAGGAGTAACAAGATAATCAAAACTCAAACTTAAATGCCCGTCGCGCCCAAGTCTTTTTGCTTCGCTGGTTTGAGTAATTGAACCATGCGCAACTGTGCCTTTCGGGATAATAACCCCTTTATCTCCGATTACATCAGAAGTTACTGTTGCAAAAAACTCATCTCCTTCAAGAGAATATGTGCCGTCCAAAACTTGAGAAACAGTCATTTCTATCACGTCTTTTTTTTCTAAATATTCTGTTTTGCCGGTAAAAAGTTTTTCTTCCGGTGCTGAATATTGGTTGTCATATTCGGCATGACCTTGATATGGCATATCTGCAAATACTGCATTTGCCATAAATGTAGCCAAAATTAATCCTGCTAACCTCTTCCTCATAGCTTTATTATACTATCTTTTTTAAGAAAAAAAAAGTAGTAAAAACGAGTATTATATAAAACTAAGCTGTAATTGTAATTCCTTGCTTTTTCTTAGTTTCATTCGTTTTTGACTTAGAATAATTTTCAATTTTGTCATGCAAGTCCGCACTATGATGTTCGATTGCGTCATCTACATCGTTTAAAAGCTTCTTTTGAACTTCTTTTTCTTTTGTGAAAACATCCATTTCTTTTTCTTTGGCATAAGAATTAATGCCGGATTTGTACATGAATCTTGGACATACAAACATCATTGTAACGGCAGCGGCACCAATTCCGAAATAGCCGGCATGCTTCCAAGTCGAAGTATAGCTCCTTGCTATTGCAGTTGTTACTGCGCCCATTGCTGCAGAAATTCCACCGGCATTCAAAATTGCCAAACGTTTTTCAACTTTTCGATTAACCGGATTTTTGAATTCCGAATATTCCCCCCTTGATGTTGCCTTGGGGGTTAAGGCACTAACAGGTAGAATCATAATCACACACTTTCTTTAATATCTCTACTCGCATTTTAAACTAAGGTTGGATATTTTTATATCATTCTAAAGAATTATTTTTTTTTAATACTAAGAAGGTAGAATGCGCACACTAGCGCATCAATAACCATTTTTTACCAATCTTCAGAACCGTACATTTTGTACTTTGCAATAAATGCATTATGTCTATCAATAATTTTTTGCACAGATTTGTCTTGTGCTAAAAGTGTTTCATATTGCAAGATTTCTTCTTTAAGTTTTCGAATTTTTTGTTTGATATGTTCATGTTTTATGAAAATATCACCTTCATATCCGCAATCATTAGGTAAAAAAGCAAATGGTGAAGACGGATAATTAATGCATTCTTGCGGTTTATTGGGATTGTTACAAAGATTATTTTCCAGAAATATACATGAGCAAATTGTAACATTTCCACGAGTTTCTTTTTTTACCAATATATCCGCAAAATCTTTTGTCAAAGGTTGTATTCCGTCTCGAAATATAACCTTTTTCTCAAAATCTACTGCTATATTTTTGCAGCATGCACCGCATTTTTTACAATAATCTTTTTCCATATCTAACATTATACATTTAATAAAGGATTGGCAAAACAAAAAAAATGTAATATCATACTGATATAGTAATAGGAGAGGTTTAAATATGAAGAGAATAGTTTTAACAATGGGCTTATTTGCAGTAATGACTGGCGCTGCAATGGCTGACGGAAATGCTTTCACACCATTGAATTTCAATGACACACAATATGGTAATCCGGCACCAACTTCAACTACAGCTGCTACTGCAACAAAAAAAGCAACTACAACTACAGCCGCTAATTCATCATTAGACGGAGATGCTGTTGGTAATGGAAACATTCAAAACGCAATTTTACAACTTGATAACGCACAAGTTGACATCAGAAACGATTTGTTAAACTGTAAAACAAAATTTGCAGATGTTGATGCTCAATACAAATTAGTTAAAACAGAAAGACAAGCATTGAAAAAGCAAATTAGCACTGTTGAAAAAAGAATTAAAGAAATCGATAAGGCTAAAGAAAAAATCAGAAAGAACATGTTATAATTTTTGATTTAAATGATATTAAAAAAGGCGGTCTGGAACTTTGTTCCAGACCGCCTTTTGTTCTTATAAAGTTTCTTATAAATTACTGTTAATAATTCTATCTACGCAAGCTTTTGGCGAATACTGCCATTCTCGTTTTGAAATTCTTGAAACTTTCAAGCCTGAACGTTCAATAATCGCTTGCTTTTTCATATTAGAAACCTTGCAAGGCGTCTTATCTTCAACCCCATCACATTCAATTACGAATTTGTTATCAACAACCAAATCTGCGCTAAGTCCTGCAATATCAACACCGCAAGTAACTTCATGTCCTAAATCTCTAAACGCTTGAGCAACTTCTTTTTCAAACGCATTTTTATAAACATTTTCATCAAAATCATCTGATTTAGACAACGCATATCGGTCTTCATACTCTTGAACAAAACCTAAATAGCTTCTCAAAATTCCTTCCGGTAATTCTCTTGGGTCTTTTGAAATAAAATTAATCATTTGATATCTTGCTCTGGTAATAGCAACGTTAAACAAATTTGGTTTTTGCAAGAAAATCAAACTTTGTGGGAAGCTATTGTTTGCATAAGCCCAAGAAGTTAAAATAATATCACGTTCATCACCTTGAAAAGTATGCGCTGTACCGATTTCAATCTGGTGTTTTTCCATCATGTGTTCAGAAAGCACTTTTGCAACTGAAATTTTCAACTGCTCAACTTGCGCCCTAAACGGTGAAATAATACCTATTGAAACAGGATTATCAGGATTTTTGCGCTCATCTTCAACCACAATTTCATGCAAACGTTTTACCAAAGCCTCTATTTCAGGTAAATTCCTTGTTGCGTCAAAATCAACCTTACCATCAGGCACAACGACCGTTTCAAGAACCTTTTTAGTATTATCGTTTCTACGCATAACCTTAATTCTGCCACCATAAAACTCTTTATTTGAGAAATTAATAATAGGTGGCAAACTTCTAAAATGTTCGTCCAAAAGCACAGGGTGCATTGAATAATAATTTGCCAAATCAAACATTGAATTAGTTCTAAAACGCCACATTAACTGATATCTATCGTTAATTCCATATTGAGATAAAAACGATTGTTCTTTAGCCTTCTCCAAGAATGACAAATGCGGTAATTGTTTATCATCACCTACAACCACAGCCTTTTTCGCTCTGTATAAAATTGGAAAACAGCTTGCAATATCGCATTGAGAAGCTTCGTCAATAATAACTACGTCAAACAGCCCCGGTTTCATCGGTAAAGAACCTGAAACAGCGTAAGTTGTAACGCACCAGCAAGGAAAAGCTTCCAAAAGTGGTTTAAAATCTTCTGTTTCAAGAAGTCTGTTTTGCAAATTCTTTTTCTTTTCAACAAGTGATTTTGAATGTACGAAAAGTCTTTGACGCTTAACAGGATCTTGCATTAATCCCTTCAAAGCTTGTCTGCGTTTAGTTTTTAAAATATCAATCGCAAGTTTTTTCTGTTTGCGTTTCAGATTTCTTATTTGTTCTGAAAGCACATGAATATTGCCGATTGTCTGAATTTCGGTTTCAATTTTACGAGCTTTGCAAATTAATTTTGCAAACTCTAATTCATTACTTAAAACAGCCAAATTCTCGTTATTCACATCAAAACCGTTAATTTTCAAAGTTTTTTTCAAGTTTCCGATTGCAGACATGTTTTTTAAACCACTGAAGAAACCTGATTTTTCAAGGTTTTGACTTAAAGAATTTATACAATTTTCAACAAGCTTAATCTCATCTTCTTTTAAAATACTTTTAATGAATTGCGGATTTGAGTGCATTGGTTTTTCTAAAGCAATTTCATTATCCAAATTTGTCCATTCATTTTCCAATTTAATTATGCGTTCTGATTTCTTTTCCATATCAGCAATTGTTTTCAGAAGTTTTTCCATATCTGAAACATCACAAAGGATAGAACTTTCAGTACCTTCATCTAAATCTACTTTGTTTGCAAGTAAATCTTGAAGTTGCATACTCAATTCTCTTTGATAATTCAAACGTCCGGCTCTCAAAGCTAAAAATGGAGCGCCCAAATCGTTCAAACGTTCAGCCACAACATCAACAGCCTTATCCATTCTTGAAGCTACAAGAACAGTTTTGCCGTTAGCAATCAAATGCGCCGCAAGGTTTACAATTGTTTGAGATTTACCTGTCCCCGGAGGGCCAAAAACTGACACTAATTTAGCGTTCTCAACATTTTTAACAACGTTCAATTGCGCGTCTGATAAAGACAAAGGGGTTACAGGGAAAAAGTCTGCAAGTGTTTTTTGTTGTGTATCTGTAGGTTTTGATTGAGTATACTCCTCATTAATCAAATTCAAAACAGTTTCACGATAAACACCACTCGGCTTTTCAGCAATTTGAGTAAGTTCGTGCAAAACACCTGCCGTAACTGACGGACGCTTTGTCAAAATAATTGCGCATTGTTTAGTCAAACAGATTTTATCCAATTTGATTTGCGATTTTTTATTATTCTCTTCTTCTTCAATTATTTCATCAAGATTTTCAGAATTAATTTTTTCATTATAAAAATCTTTTGCAATATTATCTTCTTTAACCATGTTTTCAGGATTTAAAGACACGTCAATATCAGGAACAATCGACTTCAAAGTTGTTAAGAAAATATCCATTTTTTCTTGTGTAATAGGAACCGTCGGCACTACATCAAGCAAACCTTCTAAAAGCTGTTCTGTTTCATCTTCGTCATCGGATTTTTTCATCAAGGCAGTCAAAGCACCTGTATTAAGCGACAAAAACTCATCAGTCAACATACAATTGATGTTTACACCGTTACGTTCAAGCTTGCAAGGCGCATACAAAAGCGGAGTCAAAAATTCGTTACGTTTTCCGGTTTTAGACTTACCAACCAAAAACAAATAGCCGTAAATTAAATATTTATCCTTTTGGCTTGTTTCGGATTGAATCATAAGTTCTGTTAATTTAGAATCAGAGCCTTCCAGACGCAAATGTTCAAGCCCTTGCGTAAATAAGGTATCTTCACCATCTAAAAATATCCATTTATTATCTTTATCAGCCTTTAAGTTTCTGAAAGTTGAACTTTTAACCTCTTCGCGAACACAATCGTGAAGATATTGGCTCAACTTTTTTATAAAACTGTTGTTGAATGCTGAATTTATTGCTCTTGTTGCTTCTTGTAACATGTACTTTCTCCGTTTGATTTTTTTCGGTGGGAACCGCTCCGCTTTTCCCATCCTACGTTTTTCTCAAGTGAATGAGTTTGTATTAAATTTTGTTTTTAACCAAACATATAAGCCTTGGTCATTTCCTCTCCGTTCAGAAGAGTTTTTTATGGATTGCCACGTCGCTCTCGCTCCTCGCAATGACTTGGCGTGTGATTTTCAAGCGTGCCGTCATTGCGAAGGCGTTTAGCCTGAAACAATCCAGCCTACTTCAAAAATTTCTTCCATTTTCCCTCTTAAAACCAATTATACCACATTTTCTCAATAATTAATACTGTTTATGTATGAGTTAAACCTCTAAAACTTATGTTAAACTTGATTTGTGAGGAGATAAAATGAAAAAAGTTATATTGTTTTTAGCTTTGTTATTAATTCCAACGGCGTTTGCAGTTGAACAACCGAGACCAGCAAATCCAACACCGCCGATTACAGTTCCGCAAAACATCATGTTTCAGAACTGCACAAAGATTTTTGCAGTAAACAAAGAAAAACTTTTTTATCTGACTCTTGCATCAATATCCGCAAACAGATTTACAGTTGATGAAATTCAGACTACAAACGGATATATTATTTTTACAGCAAATAGAAACAAATATTTGGCGACAGTTGCAAGCGTCGACAGCGCAAATTCAATCTTAAAAATCACACCTTGCAACAATGTTTACAATTTTCCGCCCGGAATTTTGTTGAATATGTTTAAATATATTGATTTAAATTTGAATACGGAGATTAAAAGTTAACAAGTCTTGGTCATTCCCTCGCCTTACAGGAGAGGGCTAGGGTGAGGTGTCTATACAATGAAAAAACTTTTCGCACTACTAATAATAACACTATCAATTCTCGGCTTAACTGCCTGCTCTATTCATAAAGAGAACGAGCAAAAAGTCGTAACACTTTGGACGCTTCAGATGGGCGATTTTTCGGATTATATGTATAAAATAATTCGCTCATACGAACAAAACCATCCAAACATCCAAATTAAATGGGTTGATGTACCATTTTCAGAAGGCGAAAAAAGAACTTTGGCTGCCGTTATGACAGACAATCCGCCTGATTTAATTAACCTTAACCCTGATTTTTCAGCACTTTTGGCACAAAAAGGAACTCTGGAGGAAATCGACGAAACAGCAGTTTCAGATTTTAATCCCGAAATAATCAAAGCATTAAAATACAACGACAAGCTTTATTCGATTCCTTGGTACGCAACAAGCGCAATTACAATCTATAATAAGGATTTGTTCCAACAATCAGGAATTATAAGACTTCCTAAAACATACAAAGAACTTTCTGCAATTTCAGAAAAAGTTAAAGAAAATACCGGCGCTTATGCTTATCTTCCTACTATTACAGAAAATGATACAATGGTTAAAATCTTAAACAAATACGGAATAGCGGACGCCGAAGACTATCCGCAAGCGCAAAAAGTTTTTGAAATGTTTAAAACTCTTTATCAAAAAAACTTAATTCCGCCAGAAAGCATCACGTTTACTCATAGAGAAGCGTTAGAGCAATACATGGCAGGTAAAATTGTGTTTTATCAAGGTGGCGCAAATTTCTTGACAATGATTAAAGAAAACGCACCATCAATTTATGAACAAACCGATGTAACCGAACAAATTAAAGGCCCTGTTGGTCAAAATGATTTTTCAGTGATGAATTTTGTTATTCCATTAAGAGCAAAACATAAAAAAGAGGCGTTGGATTTTTGTTTATACTTAACAAACGAACAAAATCAATTAGAACTTGCAAAAATGACAAACGTTATTGCAACAAATTCTAACGCATTAAAAGATAATTTTTACAATGATGATTCTACATTAGAAGCTAAAGCGCGTTCCATAAGCGCAAAGCAAATTAATAAAATCACTCCGCAACTTAAACAAAAACGCGGACAAAAAGAGATTAATACACTTGTAAACTCAGGCGTTCAATCTGTTTTATTAAATAAAGACTCTATAGAAAATGTTTTAAACAAACTTTCTCGCGATATTGCTGAATTTGAGGAGTAATTATTAAATTCTCTCTTTACAAAACTTAATATTTGAATAAAAAAAGGCAATTTTCAAATAGCTATGAACTTTATATATATACAGGATATCTAAAGTCATTACATAGCAAAAAAGAAAAGGAGAAATAAATGGCAAGAGTTCTTATTTCAATGCCCGAAGAATTTTTAGACAGAATCGATCAAGTAGCAGAAGGTGAAAACCGCACTCGTTCAGAATTGATTAGAGAAGCTTTAAGAAGCTATATGTATAAAAGCAGAGTAAAAGCTAATACTATGGCCGGCAAAAATGCAGCAATCTTGGAAGCGCTACTGGATTAAGTATCATTCTCCCCTCAAATAAAAGACCCCGCTTTGTAATGAGCGAGGTCTTATCGTTTTTAAATTAACAAATAATTATTTTCTGTATTTGGCAAGAAAGTTTTTTTGTAACTTTTTGGAACTTCAATGTAAACATATTCTGTTTTCTTTTTAACTCCACATAAGCCGATTACAGAGTCATGTTTGAAAAAATTTTTGATAAATTGCATATTTAATTCCTTTCCAAATTATGTTATAATCACTATATTCATTTAAGAATTTGTTTTTATAAGTCAATAGAAAGGTTAGAAAAATGGCAAAAATTACTAAAGAAATGGGAATTATGGAAATCGTGCAACAACATCCAGAAGCAGTTGCTGTATTCCAAAAATATGGTATGGGCTGTATCGGTTGCGCGGCTGCTCATTTTGAAAACTTAGAAGCAGGCGCTAAAGTTCACGGCTTTAATGCTGATGAAATGGTAGCTGAAATTAATTCATTGATTGAAGAATAAGAGTATAACACCCTCTTCCACCTATGGCATCCTATCTCAAGACAGGATTTCGCAAACGGGAGGGGGTCTTATTAAAATCAAATGTAGGTTGGGGTTTCACCCCAACAAAATTTATTTAGGAGAGTTTATTTTGTTAATTTGGCAATTTTTATGTGTGGTGGGTATTGCGTTCGTAATACTTGAAATTTTCACACCAAGTATGTTTTTCTTAAACTTTGCGCTTGCAGCTTTTATTACAGCCGGCATTTCGCTAATTACGCTGAATAAATTTTTGCTTGTACTCGTATTTTTCTTGCTATCATTCTTATCGTTTGTGTTTTTGAGACCTATTCTTCTAAGACGCGATTCTAAAGACACAGAAACAGGTATTGAGGGTAAATACATCGGCAAAACCGCTAAAGTTACAGAAGATGTAACAGCAGAAAAAGGCGTTATCACAATTTATGGTGAACGTTGGGAAGCAAGAAGCGAAAGCGGAGAATTGATTCCGACAGGAAGCGAAGTTAAAATTAACAAAAACGATAGTTTAATAATGTACGTTACAAAAATTTAGGAGAGAAAGAGTATGATTTCATTATCATTATTTTTGATTGCACTTGCGCTAATTTTTGTTGCAAAAGGCGTAGTTATCGTGCAACAAGCAGAAGTAGTTATTATTGAAAGATTGGGTAAATTTGATAGAGTTTTACAATCCGGTTTCAATTTCATAATTCCGGTAATCGAAGCACCTCGTGCGATTGATTGGAAAGTTACACAAAAAGGATTTGACGGTTCAAGCTATTCTGTAATTCAAAAGAGAACCAAGATTGACTTAAGAGAAGCCGTTTATGATTTTCCACGTCAAAACGTAATTACAAAAGATAACGTTTCAATTAGCATTAACGCACTTTTGTACTTCCAAATTGTTGACCCAAAATCAGCAGTTTATGAAATCCAAAATTTACCGGAAGCAATTGAAAAATTAACTCAAACTAACTTGAGAAACCTTGTTGGTCAACTTGATTTGGACGAAAGTTTGGTTTCTAGAGACAAAATTAACCACGAACTTAGAGCAATTTTGGATGACGCTACAAACAAATGGGGCGTAAAAGTTAACAGAGTTGAATTGCAAGACATCATTCCACCTACTGATATTCAATCTGCAATGGAAAAACAAATGAAAGCTGAAAGAGACAGACGTGCAGCTATTCTTGAAGCAGAAGGTTTGAAAAAGTCCGCAGTTTTAAAAGCTGAAGGTGAAAAAGAAGCTGCAATCAATAGAGCAGAAGGCGAAAAGAAAGCAAATATTCTTAGAGCAGAAGGTGTAGCTCAAGCCAGAATCTTAGAAGCAGACGGCGAAAAAGAAGCTATCCAAAGAATTATCAACGCTTTGGCAGACAAAGGTCAACCTGATAAATATTTGAT
Organism: uncultured Candidatus Melainabacteria bacterium; assembly: GCA_934757245.1. Classification (GTDB taxonomy): domain Bacteria; phylum Cyanobacteriota; class Vampirovibrionia; order Gastranaerophilales; family Gastranaerophilaceae; genus CAG-196. The sequence continues at coordinate 19,058 of CAKVLH010000010.1, read as the reverse complement.
TGCGATGAAGTATTTAGAAACAATGCAATCAATCACAAGCGGTCAAAATAACAAAGTTGTTTATATGCCTTACGAAGCAACAGGAATATTGAGTTCGGTTGACGGTATTAAACAAATGTTGGATGCGAATAAGTAGGTGGCAATAAGCCTCCCTCCTAGTAAAGCAATGACATGGCGTGAAACTACTAGTTGGACGTCATTGTGAGGTTCGTTAGAACCAAAACAATCTTTAATAACTATTTTAATAAGAGAGATATAAACAAAAACAGTCGGCGCGGACTTTTAGTCCGCGCCGACTGTTTACAAATAAAAATCCTTCAAGCTTTCATCTACCATATCTTGGTTAATACCAATATACCTCAGAGTTATGCTTGGATTTGAATGATTAAATAAATATTGAAGCAAAGCAATGTCTTTCTTTTCTTGATAAAAATGATAACCAAAAGTTTTACGAAGAGTGTGTGTCCCTGTATTTACAAGAATGCCTGCTTTTGCACAAGCTCGTTTAATTATGCGATAAGCTTGTATGCGTGTAATATGACAATTGCCGCGTTGACTTTTGAATAGCCACTCTTGCGCATCTCTATTTAGTATATATTCATTAAAATCTTCTCTAATAGCGTAAGTAATTGGGAATTTTTTACGCTTGCCGGTTTTTTGTTCAATTATTTCAATGTATTCTTTGTTGGCAACATCACCAACTTTCAATCTTAAAATGTCAGAAATTCTGAGTCCGCTATTTATTCCCATTAAAAATAATAAAAAATCGCGCCTCTTGCGGAAGCACGATTTTACTAAAACGATTTTTTCTTTTTCTCTGATTGGTTCTACAAATTCCATAATTACTCCTTTGTTTTTAGTGCTCACTAATACAAGCTTTGTAAATACGAAATTTTGTGTAGTAAAGCTAAGCTTTTTTCAAAAAACTATCTAAGTCTCCAATAATATTCAACCAAATAACTAATTGCGTCAAACGGATGTTCTAAGAATTTAAAATCACGATTAGACTTAATCTGATTATGCGTTGGAACATCAACAATACTTGTCCCTTCTTTAAACGACAAATTATATATGTTGTACAAAATCCACTTGCATCGTCTTGAGTCGATAAACAAATGTCTTTCGCCTTTTGAGTTTTTAACACGAGCATTAAATGCAGAAATTCTGTTCATAATCGGCGGGTTATAATCTCTTAACCTGAATTTCACGTCCTTATAACCGTATTCAGCAAGCGCATTTTTTATAATCGCATAATTTGTGTACTCGCTCTGCGTACTTCTATTATCTCCTGAAGCATCACCATTAATAATTATAGATGATTTATGATTTGGATATCTTCTAATAAACTCATTGATACACTGTTGAGTAGAAGTGTTTTCAATAACGATTTCGTCAAAAAAGTAGACATTTTCATCATCCTTATGCGCTAACGCCCAACACATCGGATCAACGTTAAAGTCGCAAGTTAAATGCAATGGTAAATTCGGATTATACCGAAGTTTAAGCTTATTTCCTTCATCAAAACCTTTTACAACAAGTCCTGAAGAATAATCACCAAATTCACCCAACACGTTAATTTTATAATATTCTTCATCAAAACTATCTTTCATTGATTGGATGAAATGGGGCGGTAAATAAATATTATTTGTAGTTGGCGCAATAATTAGCCGATAATTTTCTTTTGAATGTTCAACAAACCTCTGCCAAATCCACCCTTTGTCTGCTTGCGGATTTGTATGCCCAAACAAGCGGTAGCGAAAATCCACCCAGTTTTTACCACGATAAGTATTTCTTAAACGCCCAATCAGTTGTTTAAAAGAAGAATCTGTAATCTGCGAAGCTTCTTCGATTTCTGCCCAATGCAAGTTTAAAGACTTAAAGCGTTCCGGATCTTCAAGTGCAGAAAACAAAATTTCCGAACCGTTTGAAAATTTTATCATCTTATCAATTTTATTATATGTGTAATCCTTGTCCTGTATGTAACCAAAGTTTTCCAAATGGTCAAGGTAAGAAACAAGCGTAGTCTTTCTAACAAGTTCATATTCTTTTGCACCGACTAAACCACGCGACCCAGGGTATTTTTTAGCTAACAAAATTCCTAAAAGTGAACCGCACCAAGTTTTTCCACTACCGTAACCGCCTTGATAGATTGCAACGTCTAACGATTCAGAATGAGGAATTTCTATAAACTCTTTTTGCTTGTCTAATAATTTATATTTAACCATCCTTAATTCCTCCAAGCGCAAAATGTTTGAAAAATATTCACGGAATGCTTCATCCAAAAACGTTTAAACGCGTTTACTTGACTTGCTTCCAATAAAGCATTAAAAACCTCGGTAGAAAATTTTTTATCATTGTCTATATAATTATGATTTTCACACAACACGTCATGAATTAATGCCGCTACTAAAAAGCGGTTATCGGTATTAGAACCGATAACACGCCAGAATAGTTTAGGAATGGAAGCTCCGTCATAACAATAACCTTTTGGAATTTCAAAATTATATGTCTTATATTTTTTATAATCCGCAAGTCGCACCTTCAAGGCTTTTTTATTAACAAAGGGGTATTTTTCAATAGATTTTTTATCATCTTCACTCATATTAGGAACAAAATACCTTATTCCCACATGCGGTATATCATCAAAAAACACCCCTACATCTTTATTTGAATACCATTCCTTCAATTTAAGTACCTATAACCTTTCGAGGATAAACTATAATTAAATTTTTATCCCCATAATTACAATTGTCAATAATTAAAGTATCTTCTGTATGTTTTTCAATATCACAAACTTTTATTCCGTAAGTATAAAGTGCATATTGCTTGCCTTTTGGAACTTTTAATAAATCTGTAAAGTCTGGAGTTAGAGAAAAGACTACAAAATCACTTTTATTTGTTGTCGTTTGCAATTCAGAACCAATTAACTTTCCTTTTTCATCAAGAATTGCAAAATAAACTGAATAATTTTTACTATTGTCCAATCCGGATACAACAATTTCACCACTATCACCTTGATAGAGCGTTATTGTTCCGTTCTCATTTATTATTAAACTCATAAAATCTCCTTAAGTACCTCTACCGATTGCAAAATATGAAACAATCAAATCTTTGTTAGAATAGTTTTTTAAACGAAAGCTCATTCTTTTAACAGAAACAACACTTGCTTGAACCGGTGTATCCGGAGTGTTGTCAGTGTCAAAATATCTGGGTCTGGGTGTTATAATTAACTGAATTCGGTAATAATGGTCAATCGCTTCGTTCTCGTTGTTGTCTCTGAATTCAAATCCGTCATAGTTTCCGTTGCTCATATTTCTAAAGGCGGTTGGAAAACGATATTCAGTATATCCATTTGCTTGTTCTGCTGGTAGTAAAACATTGCCCCAGCAAAACGTTGCTTTATTAGATAGCTTGAAAAATCCGTTTCCAGGTGTTTCAGAATCCACGTAATATCTGGTTATATCTAAAACACTAAGTTTATTATTTAAATCAGTTTGATTTTCTAATGTGCCGGTAATGTTTCCCCATTCTAAGCTGGAAGCACTGCCACCTCCTGCGCTTGATATAGTTCCGTCTTCAGTAATCGTTATCGTAGTGCCGTCCGGTTTTACAATGCCGGCTTGTTCTATTGTTGCGACAGATGCTTCTCCTTGATCTCCTTTATCACCTTTGTCGCCTTTTAGACCTTGAGGCCCTTGAATACCCTGTATTCCTTGCAAACCTCTCTCACCTTGTTCTCCTTTATCGCCCTTGTCGCCTTTTAGACCTTGAGGCCCTTGAATACCCTGTATTCCTTGCAAACCTCTTTCACCTTGTTCTCCTTTATCGCCTTTGTCGCCTTTGTCGCCTTTTAGACCTTGAGGCCCTCGAATACCCTGTATTCCTTGCAAACCTCTTTCACCTTGTTCCCCTTTATCACCTTTGTCGCCTTTTAGACCTTGAGCTCCTTGAAGTCCTCTTTCTCCTTTTTCACCTTGCGCACCTTTATCTCCCTTATCACCTTTGTCCCCTTTTTCACCCTTCAGCGCATTCAATTGTGCTGTGGTGAAATCTGCATAAGTAAAGGCATTACCCTTGTCGCCTTTTTCACCTTTGTCGCCTTTTTCACCTTTAAGCTCATCATGTTTATCGATTATTTCTTGGTTAATTTGGGTAATTCCGGTTTGTATTTTATTTTCGATAGAGGTAGTTCCATTTTTGATAACAGCTTCTGCTTCGTTTCGTTTAGCTTGAATTGTTGTTAATGAATCATTTTTTAGTTCTTCGATTTTAGATGATGCGTTTTCAATATCTGCTATAGCGTTATCTTTTTGAGCATTGATAGTCGTAACAGAATCTTCTTTCAGTTTTAGAATGTCATTTTCAACCACTTTAACATTTGCAAATATTTCAGCTGTTGAGGTGTTAGCTTCATCTGCTTTATCTGCCTGCTGTTTTGCTTGATTTGCGTAATACTTGGCAGAATATTCAATTCCATCGACTGTATTATCTGTTTTTGTTGCCCAATTTTTAGCCAGTTCTGCATACTGAGAACTGGCATTATGAGAAACTTTTATTGTTACGTTGTCATTATTAGTTTTTGCTTTAATATTATTCATAAATCTAATTACCCCCAAAATCTGCTACAGTCTGCATTAAACATTCTTGGATAAACTCTGCTGTTGCTTCTTTTTTCTCTTGTAAAGAAATAATGTATTCTTCGTCATAGTCAATTGTAAAATCTGGAGTTTTGTAAGTAATAATTATAACTTTCTGCCCTAACTCTAAACCTGCTTTAATCGGCAATAATAAATCTGCTAAAAAGTCCTTTGTAGAGCCGTCTTTCATATTCACTTTGCGCCTAATCCAACCTAAAGAAGTTTGAAAAAACTCATTTTTAAATAGTTTTTCTCTCGCTTCCGCTTGTTTATTCTCATAATCTGGGTCAACAATAGGCTTTCCGTCCTGCATAATTTCGTTTGCTTCCAAAGCGTAATATGCCGTTGGTGTTTCTTCTATTTTTAGCCCTTGATTGTGATTATATTTAACAATGAAATCAACCAATTCGTTTCCTTCATAAGGTTTTTCTAATTTGTAAGCCATAATATCTCCTTTTTAATATCCGCACGCGTATACTCTACAGCCGAAAGTGTTTTGCGAACTGTTCCCGATGCCTATTTGTGTTGTGGAAGTCCACTCTACAGCAATATCACCGGAAGAAACGCCACTTCCGACAGATTCGGTTGTTGAAACGGCTACAACTGTGTAATTATTTTCATAAAACGCTTTTACAAGATTGTAAGTTTTGCAGTTATTAACACCCCAACCTTCAGTCGGAGTTAAAAACCCCTGTTCCAGCCACACACGATTTTTCTTTTCAGCATCAGAAAAATATTCACGATACCAAGATGTTCCATTTCGATATGTTGTTACAAAAAGCGCATTATCTGCAATTATTTGCTTGCTTTTTTCAAATGTAGCTTCTATTGATTTATTTAAATTTTCTCCTATTGTAGAAATTGAGGAATTAACAGTTGCAATATTTGCATTAATTGTAGCCACATTAGACGATAAATTTTCTGAAACATCTGAAATTTTATTATCCAAATACTCAAAATTGTTATTCATAACTTCAGAAGAAGCCAATGAACCATATTCAATCTCAGTTAGTGCCATCTAAACTCCTTTCATTAATTAAAGTGTCATAAATTTTATCCACCTTTTTGTTAATATCCATTATTTGTTCTTTCATATTTCCGAATTCAGATTTTGTAATGTACACTTGCGAAACCTCTGATAAGATTTCGCGATGCGTTTGCTCTAATCGTTCCGGCGTAACAAATAAGTTGTATTGAAATAAAATTGCAATACAAACAACAAGCGCCGGCGCGTATTTGTAAATGTATTCTTTATCCATAAAGATGTCCTCTATTAAAACGTAGTAGTATCTTGACCAAACAAACTCGCTAGTGAAGTAATCATATTCACAATATTACCCGCTACATTTGTTCCATTAGAAGCCGAACCGACCTTCGTGCTCGTCGTAGAATTACCTTTACTAGTATTAAGCGACTGTTTCTGCATATCGGAAATAACATTGTAACCCTTTTGATATTGATTCATAAGGTTGCTCAACACATTTCCCGTTTCGGTTTGAGAATTTGCCAATAATTCGTTCAAGAATGTTGAAAATGCGTTTACATTTGAGTTTGACAAATTTTTGTATAAATCTGTTGCTTGAGAAGAGCGCACCATATTTCTGTTTGAAAGCGGATTAATGATATTGTTCTCAAGATTTTGTCTGGTTTGCGTGTTCATAGAATTCACGTAAGAGTTGATTTTTGCTTGATTTGTAGTTGAATTCAGACTCGGATTCAAATACTCATTAAGCAATGAATCAATGTTCTTGTTTACAAAATTGTAAACAGAATTTAGCGCAGTTCCATCTTTTAAATATGAAACTGTGCCGTTGTTTGTTGTTGTTGCAGTAGCATACGGATTAGAAGTTGTTGTGTTTCCGTATGTTGTGCTTGTAGTTTGAGATTGTTTTCCCATTTTTACTCCTTTCGATTTATTTTTCTTTGGTTTTGTGAATCTTAGTCGTTCTTTGGGCAAGGGAACACTTACTTTTTCTTTTATCGCAATAAAGAAGTAGTAGGTCAGGCACTGCCTGACAATAACTAAAGAACAGTTTATAAAAGGCTGGATTGTTTCGGTTTTAACAAACCTCACAATGACGCCCGGTTTATAGTTTTAGACTACGTCATTCTGAAGAACGTAGAGTGGGAAAAGCGAAAACAGTTCCCACCTTTTTTAGACTAAAAATCATAAGCTCTATTGTAAAAAGCATTAAAATAATTTATAATATTTCTATGCAAAATCCAATTAAAACAACATACAACTTCATAAAAAATCTCAAACAATTCCACGCAATACACATCTGCATTTGGCCGACTTTTTTCTATTTTTTATTTCTTTGTTGGATTTTTTATACTCCATCAAAGAATTACTGTGACGAAGTACCTGCATACTACTTTGGACTTTGCCTTCTTGCCATTTTTACATTCTTTATCACCTTTTTTTCGACAATAGGTGCAATAGTATTAGAAGCTGTGATTTTAATAATACAATTTTTAATTCATAAAAAAATTGTAATCAGATGGAATTTTATAATAGATAACATATTTTTTAATTTTATATTTTTTATAGCACTAATTGTTTATATAATCGCACTAATTATGTTAATTTATCTTGCCTTTCATTAGTAGGTCAGGCACTGCCTGACAATAACTAAAAAACAGTTTATAAAAGGCTGGATTGTTTCGGTTTTAACAAACCTCACAATGACGCCCAGCTCATAGTTTTAGACTACGTCATTCTGAAAAACGTAGGATGGGAATGCGGAAGCAGTTCCCGCCTTTTTAGGCTTAAAATCATTAGCTCTATTGTAAAAAACATTAAAATAATTTATAATATTTCTATGCAAAATCCAATTAAAACAACATATAACTTCATAAGAAATCTCAAACAATTCCACGCAGTGCATATATTTATTATTCCACCTACACTTTTTTGGATAGTAGCTTATTTAATTATTTTTATTATAACTATTAATAGCAAAGATACCTGCGTTGGAGCTTATTTTTTTTCTTTATTTTCGTTTTTCTTGTATTATTTATTGGTTGTCATTTTTTTATTCATAGCAATTTTAGTTCAAATTATTATCTTTGTAAAACAGAAACTTCAAAAAAGAAAAATAAGAGTTACTTCAAATTTTCTACTAAATAATCGTTTTTATAACTTTATTTACCTATGGAATATTATTTTTCTTTTTATACATATTATAGTTGTATCAACAAATACACCCTGTCCCATTGATAACTATGTTCACTACTTGTTCTTTTTTCCTTATTCATTTTTATTTCATTAAAATGTCCCAAATTTCATCAATGGAATATTCTATAGGAATATACAGAACATAAGGCATTAAATGTCCAGTTTCTTGTTGCCAATAGGCATTATTATTTAAATTTTTTATACCCCAATCTTCTGCATTATAGTTTTTGTTAAAATCCCAGTTTTCAAAATCATAAAAATCAGTAATGACAAAATCAATCCCCCCTTTCTCATTTTGCTTCATATCAAAAATATCAGCGTTGTGAATTACTCCAAATAAAGTTGCTTTATCCGTCCAAGATTTAGAAGAAATATCTTTATGAGTAGGTTTTTTAAATTCAACCCCACTTTTAAAATATTTATTTTCGTAAACCCCAAGTTCAATATTTTCATTTTCTTTTTTTAGAATGTTCTTTATTTCGTCAGATTTTTTTATCAGTTCTATTAATTTTGAGTTTTGATTTGGAATTACTACTCTAATATTTTTTACAAAAACCTTATTTTCTGGTTTGTTCAAGTCTAAATTCAAACCTTTTGAAATTTTGTCATAAACGACATTCTCATCATATATATCAGGCAAGTCCTCAACTTTATATACTTGGTATCTTTCATTAGAAACAACTTTTTCTGGATTATCTGTGAGGTTAAGAGATAATTTATAATATTCCTTTAATGGTATACTTGTATCATTAGATGGTAATTTCGTTACCATTTTTTGAACAACTTCTATTGGTTCTAAATCTTCATAATGTCTATAAGTTTCAGATTTTTCATGCAAAACTGTTTTTATATTTTCTATCACATCGTTTTTTTCTACGTGCCCTTGCAAGACTTTTGTTTTCCCCAAATGTTTTGCTCCGCAAGTTCTAGTGTAATCACTTACCTCTGTGCCGTCAGCTCTTGTATAACCGCTCACGTGATACGAACCTACACATGCAGTTCCATTTGATTGAGAGCCGGATTTTTTAGAACTCTTTTCCTCTTTTTCATTTCTACTACTTGATGCTGATAAAGAAGACTTGCCACCTCTTGTAGCCAATATCACCAAAAGAGCAAGCCCCAACGCCCCATACGCGCCAGCTATTACGTATTTTTGCTTTTGTTGTTCTAAAAAATTTTCCAACAAATTTATTGAATTATTCATTGCATTTCCTTTCAATATTTAACCTTAATCTTTCCAAACTCAATATTTCTGATACAAAAATCGTCGCCATGTTTTTTTGTCAAAAACGTCATTTGTAAAGTTTTGAAAAAAGAAGTCGGCAATTTTTTAATCGCATTAATATCTTTAATTGCAAAATACGAATTATCCCAATGCCCGATATCAAAATAAAGCGAATTTTTGAGCGACTTTGCCTTGATATAACGAGTTTTTGAAGTCATTGAATCATAATTTCTAGTATATTCAACATAAAAACTGTTGTTATAATACATATCCAACGAAATTTTCGGAGGGTAAGCAAGAATCTTGAACGAATTTTCGTAACCCAAATTAAGAGGCGTGCATTTGTAAAACGACTTAATAAACTCACCGTCAAACGTATTTGACGAATACTCTTCATAAATTTTTTTACCGCCTGAATACAAAACTCCGCCAACTGTTGCAAAACAATTAACCTTTTGAGATTTTCTCTTAACCCAAGTTTTTCTTAAATAATCATAAATCACGATTGTTGAATAATTTTCATCTTCACTCGGAATAAGCATCCAAACTTCGTTTCTGTCAGAAGTTACTACAGACAAAGTTCTTAGATTCTTTAGCTGAGAAGTCGGAATATCAAACAATTCTTCTTGAATATCAATCGCGATATTATCACCAAGCGTTTTATCACCATTTATTACTTGTTTAAAGCTAAAAATCCCTTTCTTTGTATTATCGTAAAAATACAATTCTGTTCCGTGGAAGACAAGCGAATTGTAAGAAGCGCACCCCCCTGGAGAGTCAAAAGTCTTGTAGAAAGTGTGTTTTTCATCGTCTGTCGCAATTAGTGAAGACGAATTGTTATGAAATACAGCCAATGTTCCTAAATACGGATAAATCGCGGTGATGTTTTTTACAAACTCGATATAGCCGGCAGAAGTCGAAATTTGAGCATCTGAGGTTGCAAAATCATAAATATCCTCTTGAACCGAATACCACAAAACTTGTTGGTTAAACACCCACAAACGCCCTGCAAACACAACAATTCCAAGTCCTTTTACTAAACGTCCGTCCGCGTCCTTTGGTGTCATTTTTACAACTTCGGCTAACTCACCTGAATCGCTGTAATGTCCGATTTCAATTGAAAGCATATCTTCTGAATTTGAAAATACCCATAAATCAGACCAACCTTGCGAAACATCTGTTGCGGACGAAACTCCCGTAACTTTCAAACTGTTGACTTTTTCGGTTAATGTCCCTGCTAACCTTGAATATAAGTAAATTTTGCCTTCGGTTTTGTTTTCTGTATGAACAAAGAAATAAGTTTGGCTTTTTTGTACGCTTTCAAAAATATTGATGATTTTTTCATCTGCCGGAATTAAATCGCAAACCGCAACATTTCCTTTTGCCGTTCTTATTCCGACACCGGAATTGATTTCAGTTGCAAACAATTCGACATTCTGAATATCAGATGCTGTAATTGCTGAAGACGAATAAACCGAAGAACTACGATTTATTCCTGAAAAATTATTACAAATTAATGCAGTTTTCTGCATGATAACTCCTTTCTTTTTTAGGGGAATAAGGTAATAAGGCAATAGGGGAATAAGAGGTTTTAAATATTTTCTAACCTTCTAAAGTAGGTCAGGCACTGCCTGACAATAACAAAAGATAAATGGCATACAAGTCCAAGATAGTGTTGGATTATTGTCATCCAATAAGACAAAAATTTGATTATTGTCGTGTTCAATGAAAACGTTGAACACAACCTATACCTTAGTCCCCTCCCTCGGGGGAGGGTTAGGGAGAGGGTTTTATTAACATGTATATATTTTTGTTGGGCTGAAAGCCCAACCTACTTTCTAATCGAACCTCAGAATGATGTAGCGTGAAATCACAGGCTGGGCGTCATCTTGAGCGCGATTAGCGCGAAAGATCCAGCTTTTTATTAACTATTATTATACATAAAATTTAAAACCTCTTATTCTCCTATTCCCTCATTACCTTATTCCCTTTTTTAAACATTTATTAAGAATTTCCCATTTTTCTAAACCCAACTTTACAAAACTTCATAAAACGCGTCAAAAAAGGCAATTTTTAAAAAGATAAATACTTTATATATACATAAGAGATAATCAAGGAGAGTAAACAAGATGTTATTCACAACAGAAACAATTTCAAACAAAGAAATCGAATCAATCAACAACTTCTTCGAACAATTTGATTCTGAAGTTGAAACTGTTTCAGTTGAAGAAAGCGAAAAAGAAACAACTGTTTCTAAGTACATCAACTCTCTTGTTACCTCTTGCTACACAAAATCTGTTAATGACATCGCTAACACACAAGTTGGTAACAGAGTTGTTAGAAAAAGAAACCTTCAACAAGTTATGAGAGAATCTTTCTTCTACGGCGCTAACAGATTTGGGAATAACTTTATTGCTTAAGGTAATAAGGCAATAAGGTAATAAGGTAATAAGAGATTTTAGACAATTTTTAAAGAAAATTGCGACTAATAAACAAATATAATATCTAAAAATATTAAAACCACTTATTCACTTATTCACTTCACAAAAACATAACACTCTCTTATAAATCTTACATCTTACAAAAATTTTCAGCCCCATTTGGGGCTTTTTTTTGTGCTACGCACGTAGACCTTTGGTCGGTTGACAATTCTTAGACTACTAAATTCAAGTAAAACGCAATGTCAACCTCAACAGTCAGAACTACAAGTTTGGCGTATTTTCTAAAAGCTACGCACGTAAATATTTAGTCGGTTGACAATTCTTAGTAGGTTGGGCTTTTAGCCCAACAAAAGCTCAACAACAAGCAACCAATGCATTTACATTTATATACACATTTTACAAACAAATCTTCTTTTCGCCATCAACTCCTTTCGCATATTTTACCAATAATCTATACGCGGTTTCAGACTGTTTTTTATAAGCAGAAAAATTCTCATCACTTTCTGACGCAATAGAATTCAGCATTGCTCTTGAAATAACTGCATTTTTCAATAATTCCTCTAAATGCGGCGGCACAAAAACAACATCGTCATCTTCTTTAAGCGTAAAAATTTCTTCTCCGTCTTTGTTTTCTCCAATACACAACGTTATATAGTCAATCGTTACAATCGATTGTTCATTTGGAGTTGGGTAAAAATAAATTTTATCATTATTTAAATAAAAACCTTCTGAAATACCTGATTTTTCATCCAAATTTTCAGGAGTTTCAATTCGTTTTAAGAATTTTGTTCCGAGTTTAACACAATAATCACCTTCCAAATTTTTCTTAATCATACCGTTAGGCAAATCGTAAGCATTGATTCGCGGAATTGTGAACAGAACATGTGTTCTATTACGAAAACTAAATTCATAAGAATAAAGAATCTCCTGCAACGCTTTATTCAAAGCTAATACAAGAGATTTTTCGAATTCATCACCTGAAGTCGCATCGTTGTCATACATCGACCATTCTTGCGTTGCTGCCGTATTATATAAATCTAATAAAGTTATTGTCATATTTACTCCTTTTAACAAATAAACGCATAATAAATTATCTCACTTATCATAATGATAAGTAAGATAACTTCATACAAAATAATATTATTTTTTTATTTTTTCAACATTTTCTTACATTGAGAAATTAAAGCAGCAAGTGTAACTAAGGCATTTTTATTTGTTACAACTTCAAAAATCAATTTTTCGACTTCTTTTAAAGCCATTCTTGTTTCAGCCCTAAACAATTTTGGAGCATATCTATTGTATTGCTTTTTAGCTTCAATAGTATTTTCCAATGCAAATCTATCAATTCCGGCCTTTTTTGACATTCTATCAAGCTTGGCATTTAAACGATTTTTCTTTTTCATTACCTCTTGATATTCAAATTTATCTTGTGCCGAATAATAACTGCTTAAATTTCTCTTTTGTACATAAGAATCATGTAATGCTTTATGATATTCTTTATTAACCTCATTATATTGAGTTTCCATTTCTGTTAACTCGATTTTTCGAGGCAAAGTTTCTTTAGAAACAATAGTAACTTTAGGTTTTCTTTGTGCCATAAAAGTTGGCTTTGTAGTTTTATCAAAATTCGTTCTTAAAATATTCATATCTTAATTAAAACACCTAAAAATTTTTTTTGCTAACCTCTATAAAAAGTTTTACAACAATCTTAACAAATCTCCTTAACATCATAGCCTGCAAACTTCTTCATGTACGTTTCGACTGATGTTCCAAACGCATCACACGCGTTATTTTTTCCATCAGATTTCAAATAATTAATTACGCACCCTGCACCTTTCAAATGTGCGCCCGCCAGCAATCCTGATTTTGTGATTGTGTAACCGTTAATCACTTTTCCTATATATTTATCTGCGCCAACTGCCTTTAAATATCCCCATTGACGCTTTTTAAAAATTATTTGCGCATTTTCTTGCGCTTGTGGATTATTAAGAAAATCCGTTATTGAGTAAACCCCGTCTTTTCCGGTAAAAAATCCACTCCAATCATTGTTAAAATTTCCTTTTTTGATATAGTAACCTGCGTCAATCATCGCCATTTCGCCCATTTGGTACTTGCCGGCGTAACCATATTTGTTAAAAGCTTTATAATTTCCGCCTGATTCCATTTTTGCTAATGCGTCTAAAAACTTCATACACTACTCCTTTTCAACTACTTTTGAAAAAATAGAGTTTTCATCCTCCTTAATTTTCGGTTTAATTTTATCTTTTACCTTACGCCCATTTTTCTCTATGATTTGATAATCACTCGGACTTTTTTCTTTAAGTGCCATTGCATCATCTTTAGGTAAAACAAAAACATTTCCGGTCGGTAAATATTTTATTTTGTACATATTATCCTTTCTATTTTTTAATTAATAGTGCAAAAAATTGCACCCTATAATATTTAATCGTTTATTTTTTCATAACTATTTTTTTTATGTAACAATTTGTTTACATTTATATATAAAAATAGCAATTTTTATTATGACTTGTTTTAAGTTATATACAAAAAGTGTAGTTATATTTTAAAGGAGCCTGTTATGAACATTACCACAACATCTAATACTGCAAACACAAATTTTAAAGCAATAAATATTGTACAAATCCCAAAACGTGCTTTTTCTAATCCGGAAAATTTAGAAATTTGTCAAAAAGAATTTTCTAAAGTACTTGATAATGCTACCGGCAACAAGTTAGACAACATATTTGGAGCAATTCTTATGTTATTCACAACTAAACTACACAAAACTGGTACTATTTTAGAAAAACCTACTTATAACTTTGCAAAAACTGAAATGCAAAAAAACGGTATTAATTATCCCCTTAGCTGGTTAAGTCAAAACATGGGAATTCCTATAGAAAATGCTTTAAAAGATGGAGTACACTCATTTTACGTATTCACAAAAGAAGATAAACAAGGTTTTTTCAATGCATTATCTAAACCTTTAAAACACTTCTTAGAATTTGCTAGAGAAGGTATAAAAAGACATCCGTATGATGAAAAATTAGCAAATATTTATGCTCATACTAAATATGGAAATGCCGTTGAAGAAGGTTTTAATAATGTTATTGGCGAACGCAAAATACCACAAATTAAAATTGAAACACTAGAAGATTTACCTAAAATTATAAAAGACTTAGACGTATAAATCGTTTTCTTTTATCGCAATAAAGAAGAAAAAGTAAGAAGAAAATTTTTCTCACAGTTTAAGAGAAAGGGGGCTATGCCCCCTTTTTCTATTAAACCGTTCTTACCCCAGCCCACTTCGCGATTGCAAAAATTGTACCGGCAAAACCTTGAGCGAAATCTAAATCAATAGACCCGTCGGCTTTTTCAAATCTTGATAAATCTTGGATTTGAATTGCTGAAACTCCTTTTGGTAATTCAATCACGATATCGCCTAACATTGAGTTCGGATAAGCATCACCGGCTTTTACAGTTAACAATGATGAAGCATTGCTTGTTGTATCAATCACGATAAAAAGTGAATTATTTTTGTTTGAAAACGCATCAGCAATAGTAATTCCATTTGCTTGCACAACAGTAGTTTTTGTAATTCCGATATTTGCCACTGATTCTGTGTGGTCTAAAGTCGGATATTGAACATTAATTATATCTCTTGTCATAAAAATCCTTTCTTTTTGAGTTTATAAAAGTAAAAACGCCTACAAAATAATCAAACAAATGAAAAATTAAAAATATTATAAACAACTTTCAATTTTCAACTTTTATAGACTTTTCCCAAACGCTATATTTTTTATCCCAACGCTAACTCTGCCTTAACTTTTACTGTACCTAAATAATCTGCTCTTGGCGCACCAACACCATACAAACCGTAGCCTTTATAACAAGTGTTAAAATTCTTTTCAGGTACATAAGAAGTTGTATTCAAATCTGATGAAATACCGCCTGCAAGTGTTTTTCCTTTTACGCCAAATAACGGATAGAAAACGCCGTCTTCCGGTTGTGCAATGTTATTTGAAACAAGAATTTCCCAACCGCAAAGAGAGCCGATGTAACCTTTTTTCAATTCGTTTTTACCGGTTTCTGTGTATTTCAAATCTTCCATTTTACCCAAATAGAATTGGTACTCAGGCGGAATAACACAAACCATTGAACCGTCAATCCAGTTAGTATGACCTTTACCGTCGCCACGTTGGAATTTTGCTTGCATGTATGCAAAAATATCTTTCGCAACCGCAGGTGTTAGTGTGATTGCTTCACCGCTGTTGTCCAAATAATGGCCGGCTCTTGTGTAAAGGTTTGCATAAGCTGTATCTACAGCAGCCGCAAATTGCTTGATTGCATCACTTGTATAATCTTTTGCTAATTCTACTTGCTCGTTTGCACTAACAGATGCTTTTAGCATTTTTTCTTCCATTTCTGATAATTCAAAATGGAAAGCTTTACCTCTGTCGATTTTAACTTTGCAAGTAGAAAGTGTTGCCATTTCTGCATTTGGCAAATCACCACCATCATAATCGAATAGAGTTAAAAGTCCCGGCATTGTAACATCTACTTCATCGCCTTTGTTAATGTTGTTTTTTAATTCAGAATGAGCAAGCTTGCCGATTACAAGCTCATTGTAAAAATGTTTGTTGAACGCTTTTGTAAAAGCAGTTGCAATTAATTGTTTTGAATCAGTCATAAAATTCCTTTCTTTTGTTTGTTGAGAAGCTACCTTTCGAGGCTATGACGAGCCTTCGATGAGTGGAGAGTTGTTGTAAGTTGAAAGTTGAAAATGGAAAGTTGAAAGTTATTTTAGATATTGTTCAAAATAAAATAAGTTCAATATTGAACTTATTTAACTTAAGCAAAAATTTAATACAACTTTCAACTTTCCATTTTCAACTTTCAACTCTGCAAAGATTTATCAAATTTTTAAATCAATTGCTCCAACAACTCATCCACTTCCTTCTCTGTCATCTCATCAAGCCTTTTTTTAGGCGGAGTTAGTGAAGAAACCTCATTTTTAGAAAACTTCATTGTATCTATTGCAGAATTATTTTCCTTTTGCTTTGCTTGAGATTTTTCATTGGCAAGAATTCTAGAGGTTACATAATCTTCAATCAGCTTTACAAATCGGTCGCTGTCTAAGTTTTCGCCTAACGCTAAATACGCTTCTTTGTAGATTTCCCTAAAAGACGGATCTTGAAAGTATTGTGGCGAATTGTACTTCTGCGCGACCTGCTGTAAACTTTCGTGCGACTTTTCGATTTTTTGTTGACGCTCCCACGCCTTGATTACGTCTTCTGATAACGTAGCTTTTTGCCTTAATAGACCAAGTTCTTCAGATTGCGTGCCTTGAAATTTTTCAAGTTCTTTGTAAGCTTTTGTCAAATCTTCTACTGATTTGAATTTTCCTAAAATGAGCTCAGAAGGGGCTTGTAAATCAGTTTTATCTTCAGAAACTTTTTCTGCTTGTCCTTCTTCTTTTTGAGAGCAAGAGTTTTCGGAAACCTTTTCCGGCTCTTGCACATTTTCTAAAATTTCTTCCATAAATTTCCTTTCTTTTTTATAAAATTTTCTTCCCTCGCCCCTTGCGAGAGTATGTAGGTCAGGCATCGCCTGACAATAACAAAAAACAGTTTATAAAAAGCTGGGTCTTTCACGCTAATCGCGTTCTGAACGACATAACGTAAAACTTTCAAGCAAAACGTCATTTTGAAGCCGATTTTTACACTTCACTTTTAAACTGGTAGTATTTGCTACAAACTTGTAAGTGTCTTATAAAATGAAGAATCCAGCCTATTAATCACTATTTTTAGTTAATTATGAAAACATATGTGTCGATTCCCTCTCCTTGGGAGAGCGGATTTTCGGTAGGGCGTAGACCCGTAAGAGCAAATAACATAAAAATAACAAGAAAAATCCGATAGGATTTGTTGTTATTGTAATGTTATGCTTGCCCGAATAATCCAAGACAGGGTTAGGGAGAGGGTTTTATAAAATATCATACAGTTAGTCGTGTTCAACTTTTTTCATTGAACACGACTAACGAGCGTTATACAAAAAGCAATCGCAATATATTTATGAAAACTTTAACTACTTACTAACCCTCTATCCAAAAATTTATTAAAATATGTTATAATATTTCTATGCCAAACAAAACCACTATAAACGACATCCCAAACCGTATCAGCGCAAACTTCTTTGCACTGATTGGATTTGCTAATTTTGTACTAATATTTGGCTTCACGAATGATTATAGTAGTATTACGTTTAAAGAATTTCTTATCATGCTAGGATTAATTTATTTTATATTTGGCGCAATTACTATTGTTTGTAGTGTAATATTACTACCATTATTCTTTTTATTAAAAACAAACAATAAAAAAGCATTTATAATAACACTACTACTAAATGTTATACTATACATTTTTATTATCTACAGACTTTATGTGTTTTTTATTATTGATTTTAAAGTATTGGAATTGTTTAACATTTATAACTATACATATCCTATTTGGTCATATCTGTTTTTTTTATTAATATCCCATTTTATAGATAAAAAAGCAAAAATTACAGTTAAAAACACATATTTATTAAATAATAAATGCTACAAAAAATTCATTATAATTTTTTATTATTACTTTTGGATTTTATACATTCCTTTTTTCTTAGTTTATTCTATACTTATATTTGTTTCACTTTAAAACATTCGTTGTTTAATCAGCCTTCGTAATTCTTGTTCTTCAATTTTTTGTTTTATTTTGTTTCGCAATTTTTCCATTTTTTCAAATGTATCAACTGCATTAATGATACTTTCTTTAATATTTTGATAAGACTTAAATTTTTCATCTGCTATATCTTTTATTTCCTCTGGCGTAATTTTTTCTCTTTCAGAAAGTTCGCCCATTCCTTCTGCATCATGCTTTCCTTTAATCCATTTGCCAAGATTTGGTACAGAAAAAATATCACCAATATGATTTTCACCATTTACCATGGTAACTGCATCTTGAATATTGACATAATTAACAATATTATCCTCTTGTATTACAGCATTTTCATTGAACAAATCTCTAACACCGTAAGCATTAAAACCAACAGCCAATTCTCCATTCAATGCTCCGACAATTTCTGCTAAAGTTCCTCCTAGAGAATGACCTGTTGATGTAATATTTTTATCCGGATATTCTTTTTTTACTCTATTGTATAAATCGAGTGCATCTCTTGTTTGCGCTGGGATTCTGGAACGTGCCATTGCAACATCATCATCTACATCACCTCCACGCGTTGGACAATAATTATTAGTTCCTCTAAATGCAATAATCACATCATCTTCCCCTACCAAAACATCCGCATAAAACCCTGTTTTAACATTTCTTACACTTTCTGCTAAAGAATACCCTTCCGGAATTTCTGCATCTTTTCCATGGTAGGCATAAATAGCGGCTTGCCTTAATATTTCATGATAATCAGTATCATTTTTTCTATCAGCAAATTGAATCTTATTTACTCTACATTTACAATTCGGATGAGGTTTTTGTGGAATGTCTTTTTTATTGACAAACATTTTGTTGTCCATTGAAGTACAC
>CAKVLH010000009.1 GCA_934757245.1 uncultured Candidatus Melainabacteria bacterium | reverse complement strand
CAAGCACCTTCATTTGCGTTCCAAATGTATCTGTTATTCGTAATATAACCTTTTAAAATTTTATCTGTCATTTTTACTCCATTTTTAATATAAATACCTATATCTTTTGTTAATAAAATATGCTATAATCAGCCTATGACACTAAAAGAACATTTTAACAAACTCCCAAATCGTTTAAGTGCAAATTTCTTTGCGATGCTAGGTTTTACGTATTTTTTATATGCTTTATTAGGTTTATTAGCTACCATTATAACAAGTCTTCCCAATCTCATTCAGGAATTACATACTCTTAGTTTTGATGTTATGTTTTATCTATTCCCAATTAGTTGTTTATTTGCAATTATTCCAACAATCATTTTGTTTATATTTTTATTTACGACTAAATTCAAAATTAAAACACAAATTTTAATTATATTATTAACATCGTTAATAATATATATTGCAAATCCTTTATACAAATTTTTTGAGTGCTATGTAATATTTGCATTCGCGTCAATTGCTTGTGTCCCACTTGTTTTACTGGCAATCCTCATATACTTTATTCTATTAATCATCGACTTAAACAAAGATGATTGCATAAAAAATCGACAATTGGTTGAAAACAAATATTACAAAATTTTTGTAAATGTGTTTTACTACTATTTTGTAATAACACTTCTAATCGGCTTTTTCTTTTGCTTATACTTCTTTTTCACAATATAAACACACACCATTTTTATTAGAAATGTAGGGTGCAATTTTTTGCACCATTAACTACTTCGAGATTTGCTTTTAAATTATTGTCGTGCTCAATGAAAATGTTGAGCACGACCTACAAACTTTACTCCATTTTTAATATATATACCTATGTCTTTTGTTGCTAAAATATGCTATAATCTACTTATGACACTAAAAGAACATTTTAACAAACTCCCAAATCGTTTAAGCGCAAATTTCTTTGCGATGCTAGGTTTTACAAATTTCATGTATCCTTTATTCGGAATGATTGCAACATATTTTAGCCTTTACATAATAAAAGACCCTCTTGTATCACAAGATGTTATAAATGTATTACTTGCTGTTATTTTTCTATTTATTCCCATAATTTGTGTCTTAGCTATAATCCCAATAGTTATTTTATTTATATTTTTAATTTTTCCAATTTTAAAGAATAAAGTACAAATCTTAACTATTTTTTCTATTTTATTGATAATATACTTCATAAATCCTTTTTATAAATCTTTTTATTTTACCAACGGTAATGGAATTTATTTTGCATTTGTACCATTTTTTGGCTCTCCAATAGTACTCCTGGCAATCCTCATATACTTTATTCTATTAATCATCGACTTAAACAAAGATGATTGCATAAAAAATCGAGAGTTGGTTGAAAACAAATATTACAAAATTTTTGTAAATGTGTTTTACTACTATTTTGTAATAACCCTATTTGTTGACTTTTTCCTGTGCCTATACATCTTTTTCACAAGATAACCACACACCGCTCTCACTCGAAATACAGGATACAAATTTTTTGCACATAAAAACAACCATTCTTGCTTCTTCCCTCTCCTTGGGAGAGCGGATTTTCGGTAGGGCGTAGCCCCGTAAGAGCAAATAACATAAAAATAACAAGAAAAATCCGATAGGATTTGTTGTTATTGTAATGTTATGCTTGCCCGAATAATCCAAGACAGGGTTAGGGAGAGGGTTTTATAAAGTAGTAGGTCAGGCACTGCCTGACAATAACAAAAAACGGTTTACAAAAAGCTGGGTCCTTCACGCTAATCGCGTTCCGGACGACAAGGCGTGAAATTCCAAGCCAAACGTCATTCTAAAGCCGATTTTTACACTTCACTTTTAAACTGGTAGTATTAAACTTGTAAGTGTCTTATAAAATGAAGAATCCAGCCTTTTATATAACTATTTCATAATATGTAAAATAATCCTCCAAAAATATCATGTCATGCTCAATAAAAACGTTGAACACGACCTTGCTTCATATTTTGTTACAAATTATCAATTTTTAATCAAAGAAAATCTTTTTATATATAAGGGTTAGTTAAATAGGTAGATATATTTATGATCAATGCTGTAAAAGGTCTAAAGTTAGTTGAAAATACGATTATGACAGCTACTAAACATCCAACGGACATTCCAAATTATGGTCAAGCACATAGACAACTTACATCAATTTATGACGAGTTGGTGGGCGGTACTAAAATGTTTAATGATTGTCGTAATGGTAAATTAGGTGAAGATGCCGGTTGGAATTTTTTAGAAAAAATTATGAATTTAGCACAATCGAAAACTTGGATTGGTGCTAATATTAAGAAACAAGTTGGAAAACATAAAATTCCGCGTTATTTATATCACGTAACCACAAAATCTAATTATGAATCTATGTTAAAAACAGGCACCTTAAGAGTTTCTAATGAGAGTGGGTTAGGTTCTGGTGTTTTTATGCTTGAATTACAAAATATGATTAAACATTATGGCAATCATAAAGGGTATCGTGGATTAGAAAGATTGTTGGGACAAGGACGTTTTCATCAAGATTCCGAATTGGTTTTATTAAAGATTCCCACTGCAAAGTTAGATGCAAGCCGACTCTCAATAAGGGATAATGGAATGCCGAGCGTTGCTTGTATTCCAGATTTAACAGTTGCATTAGGAGATTCAGCAGTAAGTTCTAAGTTATATAAACAAAGAAAAGTCGGATTAGAATATATTTATCCTCATGATATACCAATCAATGAAATATCTGTTGTTGGGTCAGCTAAAACAAAAGATTTAGCTGAAACTATGAGCGACACAGAAGCTTTAGAAATATGGAAAACACTAACACAAGGGAATCCTGAACATAGAGCTTTTGAGGTGCTAGGTTAAAGTCGTAACCATTAGTCGTGTCCAACTTTCTCATTGAACACGACTAACTCCAAATCAAAATACGCAAACGACTCCCCACCTTAAACAAACCTATTCACATATTGACCTTTTAAAACAATTTTCCATTTTCAATTTTCCATTCCTCAAACCCTACTGCGCACCACCTTCATTCACCGCGCCCAAAAATCTTTCCGGACTATCAACACCTTTTTGCTCAAAATACCAAATAAATATTTCTTGCAAATTCAAAGGTATCAAGGATGAAAATTTCTCAATCGCTTGTATCACAATGTCCGCTTGTTCGGATTTTTGCGTTGTCATAGAAGAATCCGCGTACATATATTTGTAATCGCCCTGACGCACAAAATCATCAATCTCAATCACTTCTTGCTTGTTTTCGTGGTTTACAAAAACGGTTTCGATGCCAGATTTAAAATCCGCGCATAATTTTGCTACTTTTTCTACGTTTGGAATAATCAAATCTTGGTTAATCGTATCCACAAGCATAGCAAGACGTATCATCTGCCCTTGTGTTTTTGTGTTAATTTCTGTCGCTGTTTTGTTTCCGCTTGTTTCAACAGAGCCAATCATATTAGGGAAAATTCCTGAAACTTCAGCCATTAAATCGTTTAAGAATTCAATATCTTGCAAGAAAATGTTTGAATTAAATGTCAATTGCTGAAAAGCACCGCTCGGAGTCAAATTATCACCATATTCGATAATTTTACCCGGATAAAGATTAATTTCATCCTCATCAAAAAATCCTTCCGGCGCAAGAAGTGGGGGATTTTCATTAAGCGTTTGCAAGTTGCAAGTTCTGTTCATTAATTCCTCTTGCAAATGCGCCAATGATAACACTGAATACAACGGACTTATGCCGCGCTTGGTTTCAGGGTCAGTGATAAACGCACCATAAGAAAACGGGTTAATAATGCTTTCATTTTTACCGAAAAATGCCAAATACTTACGCGCAACAACCACTGCATGCCAGTTATGCAATACCGCTCCGTCTGGCAATTTTAAATCACCCCAATGCTCTAAAACTTCTATTGTAGAACCGTTTACAACATCTTTTATTTTCGGATTTTGACTTGCGCTTGTCGGAAGTTCTAAAATTTCGGCTTTTTCTTCGTCCGTAAAATTATAATATTTGTTATTAATAATTTCACCTGCGGTTTTATAAGACCTATAAATTTTCGGGCAAGAATCCCAATTATCTTTTTGTGAAGAATCAAAAACTAAATCGGCAGGATTTACGGCGTAAATAAAAGGATTGTCGTAAATTTTGCGTGAATCTACCCAGTAATTTTTACCGTTTTTTATAGCTTCTAATATTTGCGGAAGTTTTGCAAAATCTTGAGAGAAAAGATTTTTAAAGAAATCAATAGGACGTCGATATTCTTCATAATTCTTTTTCCACGCTGTGAACGAAATCAATTCACCATAAAGTAAAGCGTTATCAATGATTTGATCACAGGTCTTTTGGTAACCCATTTTCTCAAGAATGTCCACAAGCATTGCTTTTTGTTTGTTTGACGCGTTGTTGGAGTCGTGATTTTCACCTGACACGTCGAACATAGAATTAACATTTGCATAAGTATTTCTCCAGATAAAAGCTTTTAGAGTTTGATAAAACATGAATGTTTTACACATTTTAATTTTGGCTTTCCATTTTTGGTTTTTGTCGGTTAGTGATTTAAAATCATTTTTGAAGAAAATTTCGTTGGCAAGATTTGACGCCATTTCTAAATTCTCTGAACGTTCGCTGTTTAGCGTTACGAATTTAGAAGAAATTTTGCTTACTAATTGTTCTTTTTCTTCTTGCGTAAGCTTTTTGATTTTTTCATCCTGATTAATGATGTATTCAAATGACATATTTTTCCTTTCCGGAGTAGTTCTCCAATAATTTGTCGTGTTGGATGACAATTGTCCAACACGACCTACATTTCTTCAAACACCGTAGGTCGTGTTCAACTATTGTCATTGAACACGACTTCTAAATTTTACCCCCTATACACAAACTCTTTTCCCCCAATCCACTCAAATCCACACCTTCTCAAACACAACTCCGACATACGATTTTGTGCAACTGCATGAATATCACCTTTGAACCACTTTAAAGACATTTTCAAACATTCAATATTCAAAAGGTGCATTTTTTGCTTCGCAAAACCGTTCAGGTACAATTTGTTATTTTCATCCACAAAATAATAAATCGCCCCAATCAATTTTTCATCGTTTAAAAACAGGTAAAAGAACGTATTATTGACTATAAAATCAAACGAATTTGTATCGCAAATCCACCCTTGGACTTTTTTATACAAACTTTTGCATTCATTTTTATATTCCCAAAACTCTTCATCTTTCGGTATTAAAACTCTGATCATATTCTTTCCTATAAACTAAAACTTTGCGTTGAATCAACGCACCTCACGTCATTCTGAGGTGCGATTAGCACCGAAGAATCCAGCCTTTTAAATAACTATTTTCTTTATATTTCAAATTGAAATCGTATAATAAACTTATGGACAAAAAATCTTATGTTTATATTTTGTGCAGCAAACGTAATGGCACTTTATACATTGGTGTAACATCAGATTTAATAAAACGAATTTGGCAACAAAAAAACAAAGTTGTTGAGGGATTTACTAAAAAATATAATGTTGATAAACTTTGTTATTTTGAAACTTTTAACGATATAACAATGGCTATTAATAGAGAAAAAGAACTAAAAAAATTAAGACGTCAAGAAAAATTGGATTTAATAGAAACTCATAATCCTGAATGGATTGATTTGTATTATGAATTAATTGGCTAATTATAGGTTTTGAATAAAATAAAAACAGTTTATAATAAGCTGGATCCTTCACGCTAAACGCGCTCAGGATGACTTGACGTAGAACTACCCAGCTTGGCGTCATTCTGAGGTGCGATTTTTACACTTCACTTCCAAGACTGTAGTATTGAATACAAGTTTGGAAGTGTATTGTAATACGAGGAATCCAGCCTTTTTAATAACTATTATTTTAGTTCTGACAAAACATATAACTATCGCATTTCACAAACAAAAATTTTAATACAATTTTCAACTTTCAACTCATTCCTCCGCCAAAACCTCAACGCTACATTTATCAAATCTTCCCCTCACACAGCCCTTCCACCACATTAATCTTTGGTTCTTCATTCACAACGACATCATCATCCAACCCTAACGCTAAACGCTGCCCTTTTTGAACCTTACCGATTGCCGATATCAAAAAATCAATCATGGCAAGCGAATTTTTTGGCGCGTCAATGAATTCAAATTCTGCGTATTTAATTTCTCTTGCGTATTCGTCAAGCATGAATTCTAAAACACTAAGAGTTTTGTCATAAAACTCAATATGTTTTTGATTAACCTTCTGCTTTATATCTTCAACCTTTTTTGACATAATATACCTTTTTCTTGTGAGTTTTAAAAATTGGAGATGGAACATTTATTTCAAAAGTGATTATTCACCTATTCACTTATTGACTTTCTAAAAAAAATACTGAGGGCAAGGGTAACGTATATGTACACAAGGAGTGTGTTACGAGAGAGAAAGGTGAAACAATAGCCCCCAGTAAGATAAAACTTCTTTTAAAGTGAATAAGTGAATAAGTTAATAGGTGAATAAGTTCATATTAATTATTGTTATTTATAGCAACTTGTCATACATTAAATATATTTAAATAACTATCAACTCCTAATATCCTCAAATCAAGAGCAAAGCGAATTAAACGAACTTATTCACTTATTCACCTATTCACTTATCGACTTTTTTAACCAACTCCTTATTCCCATAAAAATCGCAAGCATACTGCTTAATAACTTCTTTTTTACCGGATTTAACACTTCTATTCAATCCGAACTTCCAACCAAACGGCTTAGACTTGAATTTTGTATAATTACATTCACGTAAAGAATAAACAATTTCATTGCGGTGCTTCATTGCTAAATCTTGTGCTTTTATTCCGGCAAATTTTGTTATATTACAAATCCCGTCAAACCGCCATTCAGAAAGTTCACTTACCGGCTTTCCGCAAATCGGACAAAAACCTATTGATAATTTTCTTGATGTAAATAACTCATTGTCCTTCAGATAATAAACGTCATCAGGACGAAATTGACAGCAATGTCGCACAATAATCCTCCGCTATTCTACTATTAATGGGCATAACTTGCCCTGTACTTTTGTGAAGATTTGTCCTACGCAGCGTTTCAGCTTTGTTTCAAAATCAAGTACAAGAATATACTACACTATTTTCAAAATCGGCATAAGGATTGTAAAGACTTTTTTACATCTAAACCCAAAACCCTCTATTCACGTTGACATTTTGCTCGCATTATTGCATAGAATTATTTTTCCCTCCATTTATAGGGGGAGCGGATTTTCGGTAGGGTGACGCGAACGGGAGTGAGCTAACCCGTAAGAGCTAATAACATGAAAATAACAATTAAAATCCGGTAGGATTTGTTGTTATTGGAATGTTATGCTCGCCCGAATAATCCAAGACAGGGTAGAATTTCAAGTTGAGCCTTGCGAAACTTAGAAATTCGGGTGGGGGCTTTAGCAAAATCGTTAATAGAAATATGACTTAAAAAAAACTAAAACCCCCGAAAATTTCGGGGGCATATATTTGAGAAAGGAAATTTTATGCTGGAATAATTGTTGCACCTTTTGGAATATTGTTATCCTTAAGCGCTTTTTCAATCATTTTTTCAATTGCTTTTGCGTGATTATCGCGTTCCAAATAGGCTCTGCATTTATCTGTGTCTTTGCCGTAGTATTTACCGTTAATCGTAATTCCTTCAACTTTTCCGTCAACTACTTTGATAGGAGTTCCTTTATTTGGCAAAGTAAATTCTTGAACTTTGTATCCTTCCGGTAACTTACCTTTTTTTACGAACTGTTCCGCAACAATTGAGTCTATATTTACTCCATTTTCACGAGAACGACTTACATAAGCCAGAACTTCATCGCTATCAGCGCTATAATCTTTTAATGTTGTTAATTTATTAAAAGTTATATTATCAGTTGCTGCACCATGTTGAGCTAATTGTTTTCTAGTAACTTCAGCTGTTGCATCTCCGATTTGAGTAGTATAGGTGAAGTCTTTCAATGCAGTGTCTTTTCCACGAACTACATCTTTATCGCAAGATTTAATTTTAGAAACATATTCTTCTATTCTTGCGACAAATGAAGTATCATCAACGCCTTCTAGATTTGTTTTTAATTTACCGTTTTCTACAAATTTAGCAGTAATGTCTTCGCCTTTTTCATTCAAGATTTTTTCAATCTTATCACCTTTGAATTTAATCTGATTAATATGACTACCGTCTTTCAATGTAAATGTTCCGGCTGTAATTGTAGTTTCACCGGTTCCATATCTAATACTTTGAAGTTGGCGAGCCAATTTTTTATCTTTGTCCAAAATGCCTTGAATTGCAGTCTGATTAGTTTCGGAAGTTGTTTTACCTGCGATATTATAAACAGGTTTACCATTTACCATTCGAACTCTAATGCCTTCAAGTTTACCTCTAGCACCATTTATAACATTACCTGTGGCATCAAGAGTTACATCTTTTGATTTTTTAGTAAATATATTTTTTATAGCACCCCAGATTTTTTGTCCACCTTTTACGGGATTACCTTTTCCGGCTATAAGTGTAGCCGCTCCAACAGCTATGGCTCCCGCACCTAGAACCAAACCTGTATTTGAATCCGGCGCTTCTGAATAATCGGCTTGTGGCAAATCCGCAACATTAGAACCTGTTGTTGCAGGTAATTGCGGAACTTGCGCAACTCTGGTCGCATCAGCTTCTGTTACATATTGAGTTCCCTTAAAATTTGGATTGTAAGTTTGTAATGTTGCCAATAGATATGGATCAACATTTCCAGCATTCATAGCTTGAATTGCATTTGTAGTCATAATTAATCACCTTTTAACTTATATTAATTCCCTTATATACATAAAGTATTTTTTATCAAATAAATTGCTTAATTTTAAAATTTTACTTAACATTTTGTTACATATAGTAATGTTTAAACTGACAAAACTTTTTCTACAATTCTAAAAACATCCTCCTGTCAAGTAGGATATTTTGGTGCTCCTACTTTTAAACTACCTTAATTACTGTATGCTCATACAAATTACCTAGTTGGTTAATCTATTCGTGAAAAGTAGTTCTTCTAACGGTTTGTAACATTATATAGACCATTCGGTCTATATCCTTCAATCTACCTCAAATGCTTTAAAATTAACCGTTCAATTGATGAAAATATCCTCTATAAGGGGGTAATATAAATAGTGTAGAAAAGAAACAATTTACGATGAGGGAAGGAAGAGAGTATGAGACGTGAGTTTAAGAAGAAATCGAGAGTGCTTCTTATTGATGACAACTATGAACATTTGGCTGGAATAAGAGAACTTTTGAATCTTGAAGGAACTTTTGATGTTGTTGGTATCGCAACAAATGTTACAGTTGGTTTGAATTTAATCAAGAAATATCAACCGGATATCGTTTTACTAGATATGAATATGCCTGATAGAGACGGTTTACAAGGTATTATTGATATCGAAAAACTTGGATTAGATACAAAAATTTTGGCGCTTTCTGGATATGATGATGCTGATTTAATTTTTAGAGCAATGAAGATTGGTGCTAAAGGCTATGTTCTAAAAACTATGGCATCTGCTCAACTTATTTATGCAATCGAAGAAGTTTTAAACGGTAAAATCTATTTACCAAACGCTTTAACTTCAAGATTCTTTGAATACTTTCAACAAACATTCAGAAACGAAAACGCAAGAGCAGAAATTGAAAAAGAAGAAAACTTGCTTAACGAATTAACTCAAAGAGAAGAAGAAGTTTTGGAACTTTTAACTCAAGGTACTACTTATAAAGGCGTTGCAAACAAATTGTTCATCTCTGAAACAACTGTTAAGACACACGTAAATAATATTTTCCAAAAATTGCAAGTTAATGACAGAACACAAGCTGTTTTGTATGCAATTAATAACGGATTTTTGAGCAAGAAGGTTAAGATTTCAGCGTAAGGGATGAGAGGATTGACACCTCACCCTAACCCTCTCCTGTAAGGCGGGGGAATGACCAAGGCTTGTTTGCAAAATGTAGGTTGGGCATTCCTGTCCAACAAAAACAAAAAATATTCAAAGGCAAAAATGAAAAAAATTGTAAGACAACAAAACTATCTAAGAGAACTGATTGATTCGCAAGAAAATCGTTTTCTGTCTCGTCAAGCACTACGATGTGTAATTCGTGGAGTTTTAGAACCATTGCTTGATAAGCCGGAAGAAGCTGTTGTTTTACATAGAATCATTGATAAAGCCGGAATTTTAGGTTTGCTTAAAAGACTTGAATTTTCTGAAATAGAAGATATTGATTATTCTGACGATCGCGAAAACTTGCGTGAAAAAGTTTGGGCGGGAACAGAATTCTTATGTGTATTAACTCACAGATTTGTTGCCATTTTGATTTGGGACAACAAAACGGAGAGTGAACATACTGTAAGATATTATTCAATATACAATTCAAAACTTCAAAACGAAGCGCTTGATATAATTAATAGAAATTCAATTTTTGATTTAAGACAATATCAAGAAAGCTTTAAACCGGACAGACGTGATAACATACTCTTGAACTCATCAATCAGACGTCTTGTAGAAAACATGGATGAATCATCCAAAGATGCGGTTTTGAAATATGCAGAAATTCAAACTTACAAACCTGAAAGAACGGACTCGGCAAGAGCAGTTGCGCATGAAATAAAAAATCAGCTTTCGATTTGTGATTTGTATACCGAAATTATTAGAAAATATTGCAAGAAAAACGATATTGAAGCAGATACGATTGAAAACGCACTCAGTTGTTTGAATCGCGCAGTTAAAATGGCAAGCAATTCTTTAGTAGCATTAAAAGCTACAGAAAACTTGGATTTAAAACAACATAATTTAAAATCAATTATTGGTAATGCTGTTGATTTGACGAAAGTTTACTTTGAATGCAAAAATATTAATTATGAAATTGAAAACGACGTAGACAAAGAAATTTTGGTTGACGAAAACAATTTTATTGCTGTATTAATCAATTTAGTTAAAAACGCAGTAGAAGCGTTTGGCGAGAATGTCGGAGATGGTAAGTATATTAAGATTAAGACTGAAGAGGATGGAGAGTCTGCAATAATCAGAATTAGGAACAATGCAGAACGAATTACTCAGCCTGATATGATTTTTGAAGAAGGATTTACAACAAAGAAAACTGGTTCAGGCTTGGGGTTAAGTATTTGTAAAAAATCAATTGAAGAGCAAGCAGGTTTATTAAAGCTTGCGCATTCAGGCGACGATTATACGGAATTTGTGATTAAGATAGGATTGGTGTAAAAATGGACTTGATTACAAACAGAACAATGGATATTACAAAACTCGGTATGGATGGCTTAATGGAAAGACAACATGCCGTAGCTTCTAATATCGCAAACGTTATGACACCGGGGTTTCAAAGAAAAGAAGTCGCTTTCGAGAGTCAACTTGCAGAAATTATTGAAAAAGAGGACTTGAAGGATTACATTAAAGGTCAAAACAGTATAGAATACAAACCGCCAATGGTGGATGTATTTACGGGTGATGTTCACACTTATAGAACTCCGACATTGCAAGAGAAAGCGTATTTGCAATCTAACACATTTGAACAATTTAAACCACAAGTTGTAACAGATGTATATAGCGGAACAAATTCATCAGGAAATAACGTTGAATTGGAACGTGAAATGATGGATTTATCAAAGACAGGTACGAAATACATGGTATTATCAAATCTGGAGAGACGACAGTTTACGTTGGTTTCGGATGCGATAAGAGGACAGTAATAAAGAAGGGAATAAGGTAATAAGGTAATAGGGGAATAAGTGGTATTAAAAATTTTTATTTACATATTTGTTTAATTAACAAATTCTATATTTACAATCTTTAAAATCTCTTATTCCCTTATTGCCCTATTCCCTTATTCCCTTAACAAGAGGCACACATGAGTTTCAACATATTCGACATAGCCGGTTCCGGCATGACAGCACAAAGAGTTAAAATGGATACAGTTGCAAGTAATATTGCAAACATAAACACAACGCGTCAAGCTGACGGTTCAAAAGGTGTTTATGTAAAAAAAGATGTATCTTTTAGAACAATTTATGAAGATAATTTGAACAAAGGTTATTCAAATTTCTCTTCAAACAGTCCTGATGCTCAATTTGACCCAAGAACAGGTAACATGCTTATTAATGCTAATGTTGCGCTTAATAACGGTATGATTACAGGTGGAGTTCAAGTTGACGAAATTTATGAAGCAGAGGACGGAGTAAAGACCGTTTATGACCCGTCTCATCCGGATGCGGACGAAGAAGGGTACGTAGATTTGCCAAACATTAATCTTGTAGAAGAAATGGTTGGCATGATATCAGCATCAAAGGCTTATGAAGCAAACGCAACCGTTGCAGAAAACGTTAAGACGATGATGCAGACAGCGATGAATATTTAAGAGAAAGGTAATAGGGTAATAAGGGAATAAGAGATTTTAGAGATTGTAAATATAAAGTTCGTTAATTAAACAAATATTATAAATAAAAAATTTTAATACCACTTATTCCCCTATTCCCTCATTACCTTATTGCCTTCAAGGAGTATTTATGGATTTCACAACACCAAATATAACCGAATACAACCTAAACGCCATAAATGACTATAACCAATTTTTGCAAGGTCATGCGTCGTTTGATGTTAAAAATAACGAGTTTGAAGAAGCTTTGGAAAAAGCTGCAAAAAGCTATCCTGTAAAAGATAAAAATGACAAAACAGGTTTGGGTAATTTTGCTTCACAAATGGGTAATGCGTTTTCAAATAGCTTGAATGCTGTTAATGATGCGAAAATTACAGCAGATAAAATGCAAGAAGATATTGCAATGGGCGGTTCTACAAACATTCATGATGCGATGATTGCAGCAGAAAAAGCATCTCTAAGTATGCAAATGGCAATTCAGGTTCGTAACAGGCTAGTTTCTGCTTATACTGATATTACAAGTATGGCATTATAAAAAATGAATAAAATTAAAAAAAGCGCCTTGAAAATTTTTCAAGGCGCTTTTCGACTTTACCCTAACCAACAAACTTACACGAATAATAAGTTTTATCCATATATCACCTAACCTTAAATTAAGTTCAATGCGATACTTGGAGTTTGGTTAGCTGTTGCTAACAATGTAGCAGATGCTTGTTGCAAAATTTGTGCTTGAATATAACTTGATGATTCCTCAGCTACATCAGTATCTCTAAGTGTAGATAATGATGATGTTAAGTTTTGTGATTGAACATCAATTGCAGAAATAGCTGATTCTACTCTGTTTTGAGCAGCACCAATTGCGGTTGTTCTGCTTGAAATTTCATTAATAGCTTGATCAAGATATGTTAACATTTTATTTGCTTGATTATCTTTGTCATCTTGTAATATAAACTTACCATCTTTCTTTTGTAATCCTGAGCAAGCAGCTGCAAAAATTTCTAAACCTTCTTTTTTGCTTAAATCAGCTGCGGTATTGTTATTTGCCTTTTTTAATGAATCCTCTAATCCTGTCATTGCTTTAAACAATCCATTGACGCTCGCGTCTTTAAATAAAGAAACATCTAGGTTAATCACACTGTTGGAATCTGAATATAAACCTACTTGAAGATTTATACCGTTATCTGTAATTCCACTGCCATCACCCTTTTTTGTATAAGACATCAGTTTAATGCCGTTGAATTCTGCGTTTCCTGCAATACGGTTAATTTCTTGTAACCTTGCAACAACTTCTGATTGAATAGCTTTCAATGATGATGAACCGTAAGTTCCGTTAGCAGCTTGTTCGGTCAAATCTCTGATACGTTGCAAGTGTTCTGTTAACAAACCGTAAGTTTGCTCTGCAGTTGTTAATAAGTCAGAGCCTGTAGCTGCGTTATCAGCTGCAACATCTAAAGAACCTAATTGAGTGTTCCACATGCTTGAAATTGAATAACCGGCAGCGTTGTCTTTTGCGTGGTTAATCTTGTAGCCTGTAGACATTCTTTCAATAGATTGGTTCAAGCTGTTCGTTGCGTTGTTCAAATTTCTTTGAGCGATAATTGACGAAACGTTTGTGTTGATTGTGAGTGTCATAGTTGGATCTCCTTTCTCTTTTCTCGATACGTACTTTACTGCGCTTTCCTTGCACAGCCTTCTATGTTACTCGTTTTTTTTTCATTAATCCCTGTACTCCTAAAAAAGCACAGTTTCTCCTATAACTGAATTAAATCAGAATTCAACTCAGCCTAACTAAGCCTGTGAAAACTCACGGCTTTTATACTCTCTTTCTTTTTTGGGTGGATTGCTTCGTCGCTAATTTTTGTAGTTGCTCCTCGCAATGACTTGGCGTTTTCATTTTGTCATTGCGAGAGAAGCTACGCTTCTCATGGCAATCCATTGATATGTACTTTTAAGCGAATAATGTCGACTCTAACCAAACAATGTTCGGTTATTCCCTCTCCTTATAGGAGAGGGCTAGGGTGAGGTGTCATCCCGCAATGGCATCACCTATTCACTTATTGACTTCTCGCATACACCATCAAACAGCAAGCGTTACCCTTTGACCTATTAAACGATTTTCCACATATTTTTCATAAGCTTGCCCGCATCCTTTGCTTGCTCCACTTACTCAAAACATACATTCCATGTATTTACGCTTTAGATTTGTGATATATACTTCTTACAATAACATTATTGCAACACTATATAACAAAAGTAAACTGTTTCTTTTTATTTTTTTACAAATCTTTATAGAAATTAAAATTTCTTAATAAAATTTTTGCAATGTTTCATCCTTTGGAAGCTATTGTTTAGCTGTATTGCGCAGGTTTTTAGCTTGTGTCAATCTAACCTTTTAACTACAATCTAATTCCCATAAAAAACTAACCAAAAAGTTTAATGAAACTTTTGCCACAAGGTTTTAATATAATAAAGAATCCTCATCGCTCAAACTTCCTCTCTTTTTTCTAAGAGAGGTTTCTTTATGTTATAACTGTATTATGAACTATTCTAATTTATTCGATATGGCACGAGATTTTTATACATCACTTTCAAGTAGTGATAGATATGGTCGAGCAAAAATTCCATTCAGATATTTTCTAGAATTAACCTATCATTGTAATTTGAATTGTCCATATTGTTATGTTGGCTCAGAAAGAAATAAACAGGAGTTAACGACGGATGAATGGAAAAAAGTTATCGACCAACTTCCTTTCTATGCAATTGCAACTTTGGTAGGCGGAGAGCCTTTAATTAGAAGAGATTTTGTTGAAATATTTGCCTATCTTTCTAAAAAAATAATGCATAAAGTTCATGTTGTATCAAATGGAATTTTGATAAACGATGAGATAATCAACGCGTTTATAAAATATAAATTACTGCTTTTGTCAGTATCTTTAGACGGTTATGGTAAAAATCATGATTTGAATCGTGGAAAAGAAGGAATTTTCGATAAAATAATTTCTAATCTTGAAAATTTGAAATCAAAAAAATCAACTCAAATGATTGATATAAAAACTATTGTTCTAGAAAATAATCTCGATGATTTACCTAAATTATACAAACTCTGTGAAAAAATGGGATTTGAATTTTTATCAATTTCGTTTTTAAGAAACAATAATTGGAAGCAGAATTCTATTTTACAAGAGAGCTTTATTCCGGAATTTACTGCAAATTATCCGATAGAAAAATATTTTGATGTTGAACATTTTAAAGAAATTTATAATGAAATCAAAGCAATTAAGGGGAAAACAAAATTACGTTTTTCACCAAAATTTGAGTATTCAGAAAATCCATTGGAAAGCATTGAAGCATTTTTCAATTTGCCTGCTGATAAACCTATTAACGAAATTTATAAACCTTGCACTTATCCTTATACAAATATGATGATAAATCCCGAAGGCTTTGTTTATCCTTGTCTTTCGCAAAAAATCGGGAATGTGAAAGCAAAAACACTGAAGGAATTGTTTAATGCTCCGCATTATTGCTGTTTTAGAAAGAATTTGAAGGCAAGCGGTGGAACATTTGGAGCATGTCAGATGTGTTGTGAACTTACCCCAAAAGTATAAAGTTTTTAATCTTTGTGTTACAATTGTGATGCTAAAAGAAGGAGATTTATAAATGGCACAAAGAATCGGTGTTGACGTTGGTGGAACTAACGTTAAAATTGCGCTTGTAAGCGACAAAGGTAAAATTATTTATTCTAATTCTATCCCAACTCGTGCAGAAATGGGTTATGAATATACTATTAACAGTATGAAAGATGCAATCAGAGATTTGTTAAAAGAAACAAAATTAAAAGCAACTGATGTTGAAGCTATTGGTTTCGGATTCCCAGGACAAATTGATTGCAAAAAAGGTATCGTAAGACTTGCTCCAAACATCCCGGGTTGGGTAAATGTTCCGATTGCTGAAATTATGGAAAAAGAATTTGGAATTCCTACTCGCGTTGATAATGATGTTAGAACAGCAGCTTTGGGCGAATTGAACTATGGTGCCGGTGTTGGTTGCGAAAACTTAGTTTGTATCACCGTTGGAACAGGTATCGGTTCCGGTCTTGTAATTAACGGCAAACTTGTTCGTGGCGCAAACAATGCAGCAGGTGAACTTGGTCATATTAAATTAAATATGCAAGGTGGCCCACTTTGCGGTTGTGGCGACAGAGGCTGTTTAGAAGCTTACGCATCCGGTCCGAGTATTGTTGCAATGGCAGAAGAATATATTAGAGGCGGTAAGTCTACTAAGTATAGAGAACTTGCGAACCCTGATATTACACCTTATGTTGTAGCTGTTGCTGCAAAAGAAGGCGACCCTGTTGCAAAAGAAATTTTTAGAATCATGGGTGAATATATTGGAATGGGTCTAACAAGTGTTGTTAATTTACTTAACCCTGAAAAAATTATCATTGGCGGTGGTGTTGCTGATGCAGGAGATATTTTGTTAGAACCAATTAGAGAAACAATTGCAAAACGAGCAATGACTATTCAAAAAGAAGTAGAAGTTGTACCGGCTCAATTGGGAAATACAGCCGGTGTTATTGGCGCAAGCTTGTTGATAAAATCATAGTTTTTAGATTATTTGATAAAAAACGTCCAAGACTTTTCGTTTTGGACGTTTTTTTATAGGAATGTGCAAATCTTAATTTATTCTTTACACCGACTTTATTTACAATGCTTTTTATAGGATGTATTATCTAATAGAAAAAAGGAGATTAAAATGAGTATATTTGAAGCCGGAATGATGGTTTGTTTTGGAATTAGTTGGCCTGTAGCCGCTCTAAAAACTTATAAATGTAAATGTGTTCATGGAAAAAGCATTCATTTTTCTATGTTGATTTTACTTGGCTACTTGTGTGGTATAACACACAAAGTTTTAGATGACATGGATTGGGTGTTTTGGCTTTATATATTAAATACACTATTTCTTCTGTTGGATATGTATCTGTTTTGGAGATATAAGGATAATAAAGCACCCAACTCTTGAAAATCTGAAATAGCTATGTAATAATGATATTACTCTATACAAGTGTTTATTTTGTTCCTACATTTTTATAAATAGGGAGAGTAAGCTCTTTGATTATTGAAGTATACCCGCCGATACAAAATCGCCAGCAGGAAACGGATTAATTTAGGCACTCACCCACCTGCGAGACATTGCAGGTAACAAAATCGCATTTGTATGGAGTTTTTTATTGCCCTTTTGCCTTACTCTATGGGTGAAGATTTGTTTGCTCAAATATATTATGTAAACATTAAGTTTTGTAACAAAGAATATATCTTCTGAAATTCACATTTTTAGAAATACTTTATATATACGTAAGACGAAACACAGAGAGTAAAACAAAATCAAAAGCTTTATGTTTATTTGAATTAAAAATGTTTGGTTCAAATAAAACGAATTAAGTTTTTGGTCTTAAAAAACTTGACCTTTTGAGCAGTTGCTTAAATAAGGCGCTAAATAAATGCGCTTTAGTTAAGGAACTACATAACAAGGCTTAAGTAAATACGCCCAAAATCGGCGAGAAACGAGGCTTTTATGGCATTATTACAGTCATATAACATAAACGCTATGGCAACACAGATTTCTAGAGAATTTTATATAAACGAAAATCCTACAGAGGATAAATCCTACGTGCTTATGGATGAAATGCGACTTTTCGCGATGGATTTGAAATCCCGAGTTACTTTTATATCCAGAGTCAAAAACTAGATTTTATTTATACCATCTTACAATCTTACTTACAATTTAATTTCCCCAACTTACTTATCTATTAGTGCCTCTTTAACTTAAAGAGGTATTTTTTTGTGTTGTTAAATTAAGGCTTTTATTCCAAGTAAAATTAATAAGCTTCCGGCAAATATTTCTAAGCTTTTTGTTGGAAAATGTTTTAGTTTACCGCCAATAGTAAAACCTAAAATAGAATTTATAAAAGTTACAAACGCTATAAGTAAAGCCGGTTTTAGAATGTGGTTGCCAAATAGCGATAATGTAATACCTGCCGAAAATGCATCAATGCTGGTTGCAATTCCCACTAATAATAAACATTTAAAATCAATGCATAATCTCTGTTCTCTTTTTGGTTCAAAAGCTTCCAGTATAATTTTACATCCTAAGTATATGAATATTAAACATACTATTAATCCTGCATAAGGCTCAATAAATGCTTTTACAAAATTTGTTAAATAATATCCGATTATCGGCATTATACCTTGAAACAAGCCGGTACAAACAGCAAGTGAGAGAGCATTTTTTAAGCGCTTTTGAGTAAACGTTATTCCGTACGAAAACGATACGACACAAGCGTCGATAGATAGAGCGATTGCAAGTAGTATTATTGAGATGTATGACATTTTAAAAACAGCCCCCACCCGTTTTTCTAATGTTCATGCACAGCCTTCACATTGAAAAACTACCCTGTCTTGGATGATTCGGGCGAGCATAACATTCCAATAACAACAAATCCTAACGGATTTTAATTATTATTTCCATGTTATTAGCTCTTACGGGTTAGCTCATTCACGTTCGCATCACCCTACCGAAAATCCGCTCCCCCGCGGAGAGAGGATAAACTAAAACACATCTGTCTTAATCGGATTTTTGAACTTCGTAATACTTCCTTGGAATAGAAGCTTAACTGTTCCGACAGAACCGTTTCTGTGTTTTGCAATGATGATTTCGGCTTCACCTTTGTTAGCAGCCTTTTCAGCTTCTTCCTCTTCATCATTTGCGTTTTTATAATATTCATCACGATAAATAAACATTACGATATCGGCGTCTTGTTCGATAGACCCTGATTCTCTCAAGTCTGAAAGCATTGGACGTTTATCTGTTCTACTTTCTACCGCACGTGATAACTGAGAAAGTGAAATAATCGGAACATTAAGTTCTTTTGCTAAGATTTTCAGACCTCTTGAAATACTTGAAATCTGTTGCATACGGTCTTCTCTACCAGTTCCTTCAATCAACTGCAAGTAGTCGATTACGATTAAGCCTAAATTCTTTTCAGCCATTGCCAAACGTCTACATTTTGCACGAATATCCGTAATTGTACAGCCTGCTGTATCGTCGATATAGATTGAAGCTTCTGAAAGGTCGTTCATAGCAACAGCTAGTTTTTCCCAGTCTTTTGCTTGCATATTTCCTGTTTTAAGTCTTTGAGAATCAACTTCTGCTTCGGAGCATAGTAAACGTTGTACTAATTGCCCCTTTGACATTTCTAAAGAGAATATAGCAACAGGAGTTTTGGCTCTAAGCGCAACATTCTGTGCAATGTTTAATGCGAAAGCGGTTTTACCCATTGCAGGACGCGCCGCTAAGATAATCAAGTCAGAGCGTTGCAAGCCGTTTAACATTGCGTCTAAATCGTAGAAGTCTGTAGGAACGCCTGTTAATTGACCTTTGTTATTATATCTTTCTTCGATTTTTGCGTAAGTATCATAAACAATATCTTTAATTGGAGAAAGTGATTTTGAAGCTTTTGCAGAAGCAATATCAAAAATTAATTTTTCTGCAAGCTCTAGAGATTCTTCAATCGGATTCAGGTCGTAACCTGATGAAACTATTTCTGAACCTGCATTAATCAAAGAACGCTTAATTGCTTTTTCTTGAACAATTCTTGCATAGTATTCAACGTTAGTTGTGGTAATTGTTTTATAGCTCAAATCGTTTACAAACGCACGACCGCCAACAAGCTCTAATTTTTGATTGATATTAAGAATATCTGAAACAGATACGATATCGATTTTGTCTTGACTGTTATATAGCTGTAACATAGCGTCATAAACATATCTGTGCGCCGGCTTGTAAAAAGATTCCGGCTTTAGTTGCTCTACAATCTTGTTCATACAATTCGGATTAACCAAAATTGCACCTAAGATTGCTTCTTCTGCGTCTATATTTTGTGGCATCAAATGAGATAAGTCTTCATTTTGTTGCGATGTTTTTTTACGATTTGAATAAGATGTTGCCATTGAATACTCCTTCAAACATGAGTTTAGCAATAACATTATCCTTATTCAATCATTCTTTACGAAATATGATTGTAAAGTTTTTTTAATAAAAAGGCAAATTTAAAACTGTAGCGTGTTTACATAAAATGAAGAAGGTGTGTTATGCAAATAAAATTTTCTCAATCAATTGAACCAATGGTCAAAAAGTTAGGACGTTCTGCGACTGAAGTTGGCGAAGGTATGCGTTATACTTTAAGTGATTCGAAAGTCGGCAAAGATGTTTATACAAGAAGTGCTAATAGTTGTACTGCATTTGTTGTTAATTCAGGTGAACATAATTTAATGGGACATATTGATCCGCAATTCTTTAATCGTAAAACATTTCTGGATAAATTCCGTCCTATGTTAGACAGCTTTTTAGATAAATTTGGCGAAGCGAAAGCTGTAATTACCGGTGGTTGGGAAGTTAGTAGGCTCGACCCGAAAGTCCGAACATCAAGTTGTGAAGTTTATAGTACAGTTGCCGAAGCCTTAGATGAACTACCGTTAACAATGGTTTGCGGAAAGAAAAATGGGGTGAGAACTTTCGACAACTTACTTGCAAGTGGTGATAAAATAACGTTATCAAATGAAGCGTTTGAAAAATTAGGTTTGAGTCCAGACAAAATTAAATCAATGAAGCCGGAAGAAATAGAATCTATCTTGCAAAAAACTCACGAATGGGTAGAAATTGACCCGTCTATGCTGTAATAGTTTCTCTTGCCTACCTGTATTATTGCGAACACATTATGTTTAATGTATTCTTGGATTAACGAGGAGAAGGCAATGACAGTTATAGAAAAAATTAATACAATTAATGACGCATTAAAAGAAATTTTTGATTTTACACAATCTAATGAAACGATTAAGTCTGATTTTGATGAATATTTAGCTACAATTGGTGCTAGAAATATTTCGCTTAATCAAATGGAAAAAATCTTTTTGCCATACGTGTTTGAGCGCAGAATTAGCGGTAAATCAATTTTAGAAATGTACAAAGATGAAAAAGGCGCAAGCGAAGTTATTGAAAAACTTGCACACGCTCAAAATTCTATTTTTGAAATCAAAAAAATTCTTAAAAACGGATTTGAATTGTATAATTTGGTCAACGAAAAAACTTATAAAGTGCTTTCGCTTACTAAAATGACTAACTTTAGAGGTATTTATGCCGGTCAATTTATTGTTGCTAGAATCTTTGAACTTGATGGCGAATATTATGTAATTGAGATTTCAAGCGTGCTTTCTCACTCACAAAAAGAAGAAGCATACAGATATGCAGTAATGAAATTGGTGCATACGCCTAGATTGTTGTATTTGGATAATGAAGAAAAAGAAAATGAAGTTAAATCAACAATCGCAGAAATGTATGAAAAATTTATTAAAACATTTGATAAAGATTTGATTTTAACAACAAATAAACACGCGGATGATATTATTGGCGCGTTTAATGAAGGTGAAGAAATTGATTTGTCTGATAAAGGATGTGATATTGCAGAATATAAATTCTTCCATGTAAAAGAATTGGACAACAATTATTCAAATTTCTTGGAAAATTCAATGGGCGGATTTGCTTCTCACAACGAAACTTATGATGTTGCAGTTATTTTTGACAAAGAAAACGGACTTTATGCAATTCCATTCTATGAAACTTTTTGCAAGATTTTTGAAAACAAAGACAATGTAGAAAACGCGAAAGCTTGTTTAGAATACTTTTTGACAAATGATTCTATTCCAAACACGATTTTGGAAAGAGTTTCAACAAAGTATCCTAATTTTATGGAAGTAATCAACGAAATTTTGGGCACAAGTTATTCATTTGAAGAATTGATTAAAAATTACAAATCAGATTATTTGAATGAAAAGATTTATTCTTCTGCAACTGTTTTATTTTGCTCAAAAGCTTTCTCAGAAATGTTTGATTATATGACAGAAGAAAAACCGCAAACTCCTGTTGCGACAGAAAAAGTAGGTAGAAACGACCCTTGCCCTTGTGGAAGTGGCAAGAAATTTAAAAATTGTTGCGGTAAATAAACGATTTGATGAGAAGCATAAAGAATGTAGGTTGGGGTTTCTACCCCAACAAAAACTTTTATTGTGCGACTTTCAACATATATCGAGTGCAATCTTTGGAATTATGACTCTGTTGCGCTATTCTGTAGCATTCTTCTACGACTTTATTGTATGCTTCATTATCTTCCAAATAACTTTCAATCTTAAAAATTAAATCTGAGAAATCTTCGTAAAAAGGCATGTGTCCTTCGAAAAGCGCAAGTTCTTCTCTAAAGTCGCTCAACATAAGCCTTTTACAAGCGACAGTTTGAAACGTCCTGTAATTTAAGGATGAAATTCCTTGAGAGTTCATGTTAAAAACGATTTTTGAATTATTAATCGCCTTTGCCATATCTGTTTCATTATCAATAAAACCTTGATAGCAACGCTCTATAAGTTCCGGATACTTTGAGCGTTTAATGGCATCTTTATAGTGCCTGTCTATTGCATACCAAGCTATTTTTAAGTCCGGAAGCTTCGTGATAAGTTCTTCAAAAAAACTTAGTCTGTAATCTGTATCTAAACGCCCTGCAAACATCAAATCAAATTTAGGTTTTATTCCTAAATCCTTGTAAATATCAAAATTCACAAAGTGCGGTAAATAGTTTATATTCCTAAATGTTTCGTATTCCGTTAAAACTTTATCCCAATAGAAAGTGTAGTTGTCGTGATTTTCTAAGTATGGAAGATATTTTTCCCACTCAGGACCGGATGCCTTACTTCTTATGTCGTCAGAAAAGTAATTTAGTGAAGGATAAGATAAGTTGTTATCAATTTTTATTTTTAAACCGGAAAAATCATATCCTGCAATATAGTCGTAATTAGATTTTAGACAATCAGTCAGATTTTTATCAAAAAGCTCATCAAAAACTGTAACATCACAACCGTTTTGTCGGAAGCCGTCAATAATACTATTTGTGGTTAAGCGTCCGCCAATACTTACCGGCAAAATCGCTAAAATCTTCTTATTTTTCATACACGTAACATTTTAACATTTTTACTCAGGGTTTACAAGGTGATATTAATTGAGTATACTTAATTATATGCGCTTGTAGCTCAGTAGGATAGAGCGGAGGTTTCCTAAACCTTGTCTGCCGTGGGTTCGACTCCCTCCAGGCGCATTTTTTGATTTCTTATTCTCAAAGTCCGTCTCACGCGCCAAGCATAGCTTGTCGGGTTCTTACATGCTCTAGACAGTCTCTTTTAAATATTCACACACCCTTCTCAAAGCTATTGAACGATGAGAAATCTGGTTTTTCTCATCCTCGCTTAATTCTGCAATTGTGCGTGTATCATTTTTTACTAAAAATATCGGATCATAACCAAATCCGTTTTGTCCGCGCGCTTCTCTTGTAATTGAACCTTCGCAGATTCCTGTTGTTGAATATTCAACCTCTCCGTTTGGATTAATTAAAGTCATACAACATGCAAAATGTGCAGTTCTATCGGTTTTATTTTCCATTTCTTTTAAAACGCGCTCAATTCTTTTAGCAGATGTTTCAGCATAACGAGCAGAATATATCCCCGGGGCACCGCCTAATGCGTCAATACAAAGCCCTGAGTCATCGGCTAGACTCCAAGTTTTGGTTAATTCCCAAGCAGCTTTTGCTTTAATTAAAGAGTTTTCTTCAAAAGTCGCACCATTTTCTATCGGGTCAAAACCTTCCGGCGGTAAAATAAATTCCAGACCGCTTCCTGCTACAATTTCATTAATCTCTTTAACTTTGTGGGCATTTGAAGATGCCAAAACGATTTTCATACTTTACTCCTAAATATTTTCAAACGAATCAATCACAACATCAATTATTGCGGTACCATTATGACTGATTGCTTTTTCTAAAGCCGGAATTAATTCTTCTTTTTTCTCAACTCTAATTGCAAATAAATCATAGGCCTCTGCGATTTTGGTGAAATCCGGATTTATCATTTCAACTTGATAACGTCTATTGTAAATTTTTTCTTGAAGTTCGCGCACCATGCCAAGATAACTGTTATTCATAATAATAACTTTTAACGGAATGTTGTGTTCGCGGCAGGTTGCAAGCTCTTGTAAATTCATTTGGAAAGAGCCGTCGCCAGTAATGTTTAACACAAGGCTGTTAGGATTTGCAATGTAAGCTCCGATTGACGCCGGCAGTCCAAATCCCATTGTACCAAGCCCACCTGAAGTTATAAATTTTCTTGGTTTATTAAAGTTGAAAAATTGTGCGGTTAACATTTGGTGCTGACCGACATCTGTAACAACAACAGGTTCAAAATATTTTGTAAAATCTGAAACTGTTTCTAAAACGTATGAAGAATGCAATTTCTCAGAGTTATCTTCCTCGAATTCTTCTTCATCTGCAATAGAATCAATTTCCATAAGCCATTTTTCAGATCTTTCAAATTGATTGCTAGAAGCAGTAAATTCCTGCAAAAATTCTTTAATGTCCGCAATAATTTCATAATCTACGGGTTTGGTCGTTGGTTTTAAATTGATACTTGCAATCTTAAAACTCTTTGTGAATTCGCGGTTTTTGCATGTTGAACGATCAGAAAAACCAGCGCCAAGCGTAATTAGCAAGTCGCATTGTTTAAGCGCGGAATTTGCAATTTCAACTCCATTCAGTCCAATCATGCCAAGATATAGCCTGTTTTCAGAAGGATAAATTCCAATTCCCATGAGAGTAGATACAACCGGACATTGAATTTTAGAAATAAAATTTTCAACTTCTTCAGGCGCGTTTATACAACCCCCTCCGAGCATAACAAGAGGTCTTTGAGCTTTGTTGATTAAATCAGATAAGGTTGCGATTTCTTTAGAAAAATCTTTTATTGTTGTAAGTTGCGTTTCTTCTGATGATTTTCTCTCATGATATTCGGCTTCTAAAATATTTCTTGGAAGCGCCACTACTACAGGGCCTTTAACGCCAGATGTTGCTTCTTGAAATGCAGATTTTATAACTTGTGCAATATCATCGTTGTATTTAAGAGTGTAGACTTTTTTGCAACAAGAACCAACAATAGATTCAATGTTAACATTTTGGAAAATCTTGCCGGATTTGTTTGTGGAAGGGACGTCTCCTGCTAAAATTACAAGCGGAGTTGAATCGGCATAAGCGTTGGCAATTCCGGTAAT
Organism: uncultured Candidatus Melainabacteria bacterium; assembly: GCA_934757245.1. Classification (GTDB taxonomy): domain Bacteria; phylum Cyanobacteriota; class Vampirovibrionia; order Gastranaerophilales; family Gastranaerophilaceae; genus CAG-196. Next base: position 48,740 of record CAKVLH010000009.1, on the reverse strand, counting down.
GGTGTTTGTAAAACCTGGACCTGAAGTTACTAAAACAACTCCGGCTTTTCCACAAACTCGGGCATAACCTTCAGCTGCATGTACGGCAGCTTGCTCATGGCGAACAAGATAGTGCTTGATTTCTTTGACTTTTGAAAGCTCATTATAGATGCTCAATACCGCAGCTCCAGGGTAGCCAAATACGCTTTCTACGCCAAGTTCAGTAAGTGTGTGAACTAGAACTGCCGCTGAATTTACGGTTTTTGTCATGTTAATTGATTTAACCATCGTGAAAATATTATACATCAAAATTAAATAAAAGACTTGATTTTTGATTTTGTTTAAGTTAAGATTGTTTTGCACTAGTTGGGCATTGATAATTTTATATTAGAAGTCAGCTTCTATAGTTGCATTTTCGGGATGTAGCGCAGTTTGGTAGCGCACCTCGCTTGGGACGAGGGGGTCGCACGTTCGAATCGTGTCATCCCGACCATTTAAAATAAAGGGTTTCAGAAATCATCTGAAACCCTTTATTTTTTACAATTGTGTAATTATTATGTAATGATTATCAAAAAAAATATGGTGTAATTTGCAAACCTAACTTAATTTTGGATATCCTTAAACTCAACCTTATCTCCTTCTTTAAGGTTGTCGTTTATATTTGTGATTAAGTTTTCATCACCTTTTAACCCTTCCAAAATTTCAACTTTATCGCCAAAATCACGTCCTTGTTTAACTTTGATAAAGTGAATGGTTGAATCAGGTTTAACTTGCGCAACATATTGGTCTGGCGAATTAAATGTAGTTAAGCATGCCGGATTAATTGTCAAATATTTTTGTTTATCCTTAATATCAATATTAGTTTTTACGTACAAACCGCTATAAAGTCCGGATTTACCGTCATTTGGAATAATAAGTGCAACTTCCATTGCACGTGAAACATTATCTAATTTACCGGAAATCTGAGAAATATACCCTTTGAACTTTTGGCTAGGATTTTCTGGAATGTAGACTTCAACAGCCTGACCGTCTTTTATAAATCGAACGTAATTTTGCGGAACAAAAATCGTTGCTCTGAATTTATCAATTTGTTGGATTTCAAAAAGGCTTGTGCTTGTTGAACTTCCGCCTGATACAACGTTAGCACCGGCATCAATATTATATTTACTAATCACTCCGTCAAACGGTGCAATCACTCGCTTGTATCCTTGAAGGGCTGTTAATCTGTTTAAATCCTGTTTCGCTTTATCAACATCTGCTTGCGCGCCAAGATAATTCATTTCAGAAGTTTTAAATTCGTTGTATTTTGTCTCTAAATCTTGCCTTGAAATTGCGCCATCAGAAGAGGAATTCTTAAACCTTTCATAAGTTTGTTTTGCAAAATTGTATTGATACTTGGTTTCCATTAAATGTTTTTCTGTAGAAATAAGCGCAGATTTTGCACTAGATGCTTCTGCATCTAAATCCGGAGTATCAATAGTTGCTAGTAATTGTCCTTTTTTTACGTGGTCGCCTAACTGAACATATCTTTCTGAAACCAGCCCATTAATTCTAGAAAACATTTCAGTTTGTAAATATGGTTTCAATTCACCGGAAAGTTCTAAACCATCTTGACCGTTTGTCAAAGTAGGTTTTTCAACAAGTGCAACATACTTTGCCTCTCTTGCATTAATTGATGTCGTTATGAAGCGTACAGCTTTTGGAATAATTCCAACGAGTAATAAAAATGCGACAATTGTGATTATTATATTTCTCTTATTAATCTTCATCTTTTTCTACCTCAAATTTTTTGTTTTTGTTCATAATTGCAAATAACAATGGAACAATTACAAGCGTTGCAAAAGTTGCAAATAACAAACCGCCAATTACTGTTCTACCGATTGGAGCATTTTGTTCACCGCCTTCTCCAATACCTAAAGCCATCGGTAACATACCCAAAATCATTGCAGAAGCGGTCATAATTACAGGTCTGATTCTTGTATAGCCGGCTTCGATAGCAGCTAAAGTTGATGAATAACCTTCTTTCATTTTGTCTGTCGCAAATGAAACAACAAGAATTGAGTTTGCGCAAGATACACCAACCGCCATAATAGAACCCATTAAGGCTTGAACGCTAAATGTTGTATCGGATATAAACAGCATCCAAATTATCCCTGAAAGTGCCAATGGTACAGGAGTTATGATAATAAACGGATTTCTCCACGATTGGAAGTTAACAACAATAAGCAAATAAACCAAAATAAGCGCAAGCATCAAACCAGAAAGAAGGGATGAAAATACATAGTTCATTGATTTTGCTTGACCTAACAGGTTAATGAATGTACCGCGTGGTGCGTCTTTTTCGTATTTTTTAATAACTTTATTAACATCATTAGAAACGCCGGCCAAATCTCTATCTTGAAGGTTAATTAAGATATCAAACACAGGCATAATATCATAATGGTTTACAACACTTGCTGTTTCACTTGAACGAACGGAAGCAATATTAGCAAGTCTTACAGGGTTATTATTCGCATAAGCCACTGGAATGTCTGTTACGTTTTTCACAGTATCAACATTGAATTGTGGAACTCGAAGAGCTAGTGTGTAGTTTACGCCGTTTGTCGGATCAACCCAATAATTTGGCGCAACCTGACCGCTGGAAGTCAAAGCTGTTAAAACGTTTCTTGAAACAGTTTCTTGCGACAAATTCATCATACTTGCCCTTGTTTTATCAACATCAATTTTGATTTCAGGAGTGTCTGTGATTTGGTGAATATGTGCGTCAGCTACACCTCTGATTTTCCTAACATCTGCAAGCATTTTTTGTGCTAGCTTATAGTTTTCTTGAACATTTTTACCTTGAATTTGAATATCAATCGGAGAAGCCAAACCAAAGTTAAGAATTTTACCTACCATATCAGCGTTTTGAAAGAAAAACGTCATATCAGGAAATTCTTTATTAAGATTTTTTCTTAGTTTTTTAACGTAAGTTTTTGTTGGCTTGTGTTTTTCGCCTAAAGCAATCAGAATTTCGCCGTCTCCGACGCCGATTTGAGAGTTATCCATAAATGCAAGGTTCAAGCTACTTGCCGGAAGTCCGATGTTATCAAGAATTGTATCCAATTCTTTTGGTGGAATTGTTTTTCTGATTACATCTTCAACTTTAGTAAATTCTCTTGCGGTTTCTTCAATACGAGTACCATGTGGTGCGTAAACGTGAAGTCTGATTTGACCTGCATCAACTTCAGGGAAGAAGTTTTCACCGATAAATGGAGTTAGGATTAAGGCTGAAAGAACAACCGCGCCATAAATTACAGCGACTTTTTTTGGCCTCCTTAAAATCATTTTTACAAGGAATTTTTTGTAAGCGTTCCTAAAAGTTGCAAAATTAGTGTTGACAAAATTGTTTATCTTAAACAAAATTGATGATTCTTTTAATACTTCTTTCTTTTTCAATAATTTATCTACAAGCACTGGTACGAGCGTATTTGATAGCATGTAGGAACCGAGCATAGAAAAAATTACGGACATTGCAAGCGGAATGAACAAGTATTTTGTAGCGCCTTCCATCAAAAATATTGGTGCAAATACCGTACAAATAGAAAGTGTGGATACTAGAGTCGGCGTTGCAACTTCGCTTGCAGATTTATAAATAACATCCTTGATTGTTGCCATTTGCATCGTTTCTTTGTTACGCAAAATGTTTTCAATGACAACGGTTGCGTTATCAACAAGCATACCGATTGCGAGCCCTAGACCACTCAATGACATCATATTAATCGTTTGACCGCATAAAGACGAGCAAATAACCGCAAACAGAACAGAAAGCGGAATCGAAATTGCGATAATAAAGGTTGAGCGAACGCTACCTAAGAATATCAAAATCATCAATGCAGTTAATATTGCAGCCAAAGTCCCCGAAAAGATTACATCTCGAATAGATGCTTTTACGAAAACTGATTGATCAAATAAAACTTGCATGTTGACTTCTTTTGGAATAGTTTTCGCAATTATTGGAAGTAATTTTTTAGTACCGTCTACAACCTTCAATGATGAAACCGTACCTGATTTATAAACGGTCATAAGTGAGCCGGCATTGCCATTTTGGCGCACAATATTTGTCTGGATAGCGTTACCGTCATGAATATAACCGACATCTGATAAATAAACAACTTGGTTAGTTTTTGGCGAAACAATAGGAAAATTGTTCATTTCATCAACAGTTGCGCTCGCGTTATTCAAAGAAATCAAATAATCCTTGTCGCCGATTTTTGTGTTGCCTGACGGTATAATTACGTTTTGACCGGCAACTGCTTTTGTAACATCCGCTGGAGTCAAACCTCTTGCTTCCATTTTTTGCATATCCAAATCAACTATAATTTGACGTACTTTACCACCCATCGGTAATGGTGCTTGCGCGCCTTCAACTTTAGTCAACTGTACTTTAATATTGTTTTGCGCATAGTCTGTAACCTTTTGAATAGGGAGTTTTAAAGACGAAATTACAACCTGTAAAACAGGAATTGTAGTCGGTTTGTATTTCAAAATGTTAGGTGGCATAATCCCACTTGGCATAGTTTTCATACAAACGTGAGATGTCGCACTAACCTGTGTAATCCCAGTATTAATATCAGAGCCGGGGTGAAGAAATACTCTAATTACGCCTGCACCCAAAAGCGACTGCGATTCAATATGTTCAACGTTATCAACACTTGTAACGTAGGCTCTTTCTGCAATTGTAACAATTCTTCGCTCGATATCTTTTGCCGGCATGCCGGTATAAGTCCAAACTGCTGTTACAACGGGCGTATTGATTTCAGGGAAAATATCAATCGGAGTCTTGGTAATGGTTACAATACCCATAATCAAAATGAACAAAGCCATTACGACAACAGTATAATAATACTTTAAAATCATTTTCATAAAGTTTTTCATTCGATTGCGCTCCCCAATGACTTATAAATATCTACTGTGTCGATTAGTGTACTAACTTTGGCATTGTACATAGAGTTTTCGTTAAGCAAAAGTTTACGCTTTGCGTCTAATTCGTCTATTTTATTGCCTGTTCCGTTTGTATATCTGATATTCGCTACATTATAAAAATGGTTTGATTTTTCGATTGCACCGCTAAAACCTTGATAAGAATTGTAATCTGTTCTCAAACTTGAAAGCGCGTTTTCGATTTCACAAAACGCATTTAATAAAACGTTATTATATTCGTGTAATTTTTCAATCGCGAGTTCTTTGTTGTATTTTAAATAAGATGTTTTCGCTCCGCCTGTATATAAATCCATTAACAAGCCTGCACCAAGTTGATAAACTGTACTGTCCCAATTAAAAATTCGTCCGGCTTTAATTGATTCAAAACCAATCATTTCGTTTAAGTTAATTGACGGTAAGAACATTTTTTTAGCGACTTTTACATCAAAAGTGGCTTTTTTTATTCCAAATTCAGCTTGAATAACGTCAGGGCGATTGAAAATCAAATCTGATGAAATTTCTTTGTTTATATCAAACGGAAATTTCAAATCTTTAATATTAGCGCGCTCAATATCATTTCCACCTTCTGGTGAAACTCCCCTCAAAACTGCAAACTGATGAAGTAGGATTTCTCTTTTTTTTAGCAGTGCATTCAATTCGTTTTGATAAACAACTTGCTCATACTCTGTCGTATATAGATTATCATAAGCAATAATTCCACCGTTATAAAGTTGTTGTTTGAGCCTAATGGTTTCGTTTATGTTTGAAACCAACTCTTCGTAGTTTTTTATAAGAGCATCTGCTAAAATTATGTTGAAATAAGATGCTGTAACTTCAGATGAAACTGAAAGTTTTGCAATATTCAAATCTTCTTTGCTTATTTTTACGTTGTATCTGGAAGATTTAACTTTGTCGTTAATTTTTCCAAAAATATCAACTTCCCAATTTAATAAGAGTGGAAAATTCAGCAAATAACCGCTTCCGTATCTGCCAGTCCAGCGAGAAATGGTTTTGAATGGATAAATACTCGGATTGAAGCTTAGTTGCGGAAGCCTTTGTGCGTTTATTGTGCCTAATAGAGCTTCTGATTCGTGAACTCTGTTTGTTGCAATTTTTATATTAAAATTGTTTTCGAGAGCGTCTTGAATGTAACCGTTCAAAAGCTCGTCATTATAACATTCCCAGTATGGATGCAACGTAAATGTTTTATCAGGAGCATTTTTACTTTTCTTTATCTGAACATCATAAGTGTCGTTTTTAACTGCAAAAACAGTTCCCTGAGAAAGCATTAAACAACTTGCTATTAATAGTGTAACAATCTTTTTCACGCTTTTGTCCTAACCTTAATAAATTATATTCGCTAATCCGATAATGTATAGATATATTGTATTAAGAATTTGTTAAGGTTGTGTCAGAAAAAGAGCTTCTATTCTTCTTTATTAGAACTGCTTAGTGAGTTCAATCTTCTTGCAGGGTCTGTAATATGTGTAATTCTTAGACCGAAGTTATCTTCAATAACTACAACTTCACCATAAGCTATCAATTTGCCGTTTGCATATAATTCAACAGGTTCGCCGGCAGCTTTGTTCAAAGTTACGATAGAACCTTTAGTAAGTTCCAAAACTTTTTTAATTGGTAATTCTGTTTTACCAAGCTCAACAGTCAATTGTAACTTAACGTCTAATAGAATATTAAGGTTTTGATTTGCAGGGCCTTGAACTTGATCCAAGTCTTCAAAAGATGCAAACTGAACAGGCTGAACAGTTACTGTTTTGTCTTCTCCTGCATTTTCATTAGGAGTTTCTTCAGTATTAAAACTTGTATCTTCCGGTATTGAAGATGTTAAATCTTCCATTTCTTCGTTATTAACATCTTTATCGTCATCTAGCATTTACAAAACCTCTCTAAAAATAATTTCTTAGTAATTCATGCATTTCGTCATACACATCTGTTATTTTAACACAAATTTTATCTTTCATTGTTCCGGGACGTGCAAAAAACTTTTTTTCTCCATTTACTTGAACAATCAAATCATCTGAAACCTTGTTATCAAGCTTAATAATATCACCTTCTGAAAGTTGCAAAAAGTCATCAAGCGTAATATTACATTGTCCGAACTGAACTCTGATATCAACGTTTGATGTGTTGATTTTAGAAATCATCTTCATTCTTTCATCGTTTGAAGCTACTAAACCTTTCGTTTGGAAAATGTGTTGTGTGCTTAAATGTCCCAATACAGTTTCTAAAACCGGATATGGGAAACATAAACTGAATAAGCCGAAATGTTTGCCTTGGATTTGTACTTCAAACGTCAAAAGCGCAACGATTTCACCGGCAGTAGCAACTTGAATTGATTGATAATTATCGTCAAGACTTATAAATTTACCGGAAACCGGAATAATAGCATTCCAAGAATCTTCTAAAGATTTAATAATAATATTAATGACTTTTTTAGCAAGTGCTTTTTCAATATCTGTAAGTTCTCTTGTCTGTGTATCAATAGAACCCCCGCCACCAAGCATCCTGTTTACAATACAAGATATTACTTCAAAGCTTATACCTAACAAAATTTGACCGGATAATGGTTCAAATTCAAACACGCCAACGCTGATTGGAGAAGGCATAGAGCGTACAAATTCTTCGTAAGTAAGCTGGTCAACAGAAACAATTTCGATTTCTACGCGCATACGTAAATAACCGCTTAATACAAGCGAAATAGCCTTTGAGAACTCTCTATGAATATCTCTCAAGGCTCTTAAATTATCCTTAGAAAACTTATCAGGTCTGCGAAAGTTATACAGTTTATAACTTTTATGTTCCGCATCTGAAAAATCTTCATCATAATCATTTGTTTCTATTAAATCGTTTTTATTACCTTCTGTCATTTTATCCTACTGAATAATAAATTGTCCGAAACTTACTCTAATAACTTCTCTTTCGCCTGCTAAGATAGAATTAATATCATTTGTAATTTGTTCTTTTGCAAGTTCTTTACCGGCAGCTGTTGCAAGTTCTGTAGAAGTTTTGCTTGAAAGATTTGTAATTACGGCATCGCGGATTGCAGGCTTGTATTGGTTCATTTCATTTTGGATTGCTTCCATTGGATCGACAGGAGCTGCTGCTTCGCCATGACCGCCGTGTCCGCCACTTTTTTCCTCAGTTTGTTGTGGAAAATCTGTATCTTTCTTCGTAACTTCTAAAGCTACGTTAACTTTCAAATATTTTTTCTGGCTTTCATCACATAGATTTAAGATAAAATCGCCTAAATCAACAATAATACCTTTTTGAACTTCATCTTCGTCGCCTTCTTCATCGGCTAATTCTTCCTGTGAAGTTGTAATTGAACTAATTTTTTGACTAATTAGATTTTCCATAATTAAATAGTTTACACCCGCAAACACAATGAACATGATTACAATTGACGCAAGTGTCATTATTAAAAATTTAGTTAAGTCTTTTTGTTGACCGCCTTCAGCTCTTTCGTTTTCAGCCATACTATTCTCCACTTAATATTACCTAGCTATATTATAACAGCTACAAAAGAATAATTACTACCATTATTTGGAGTATTATTTCTCTGATTTTACTAAATTATAACAGTTATTTGCTAATTAGTAAAATGGAAATTATTTAATTAATAATACCCTCTCCCGCCTCCGGCACCCTCTCCATGTAGAATAGAAAAAAGGAGAGGGGCGCAAGACTCGTTTATTTGAATGCCTTTAGCATGTTCCCTCTCCTTGCAGGAGAGGGTTAGGGTGAGGTGAAAATTAACTTTCAACTATCAACTAAAAACCCCCACTCGCATCTGTAATGCTCAACAGAGTTTCGCCAACAGCTGCGACCTCCCACTATAAAGGGAGGCTGGGTGCGAAATACAATTATTAGAAGTAACGTAAAAAGTGCATTAGAGCAGGGTAATAAAGAAGCCCTTACCCAAAAGTAACTATCAAAAGGATGTTTTTACCGCAAGATACTTCGTATAAGTAAACGCATTCTTTTCTTTTTATAAATTCTCCAGTTGTGGGTGCATAAAAAATTGTAAATAGTTATTCTATTAAGAGTGAAAAAACTACTCAATTTTACGATTAAATTTTTATAGGAGAAATAATTATGACAGAAAAACGTTTTTTAAGTTTTGTACTTATAGAAGGAATCCTCTTATCCGTACTGGGTTTAGGGATGCTGATGTTGCCTAAAATTACAACAATCTCTTTTGGGTTGATGTTATGTTTAACCTTTGTAATTTATGGTGGCTACAAAGTTATAAATGCCATACTTACAAAAAATTATTCAAGACACTTTATTCTAAATGTTGTGGCAGGGTTTTTGTTATTCGCTGTTGGGATATTTTTATTTATGGCACCAATGTTCAACCTAATCCTTATTACAAGTGCAATTGGCGTGTATTTCCTTCTAGAAAGTATTTCAACAACAGCGTTTGCCGTACAAAACAAAAATACGCTTTACTTTTGGTGGGCTGAGATTTTGGTTGCTATAATGCAATTCTTACTAGCACTAATTATTATATTAGGCTTACCGTCAACGGCATTATGGGTTGTTGGTGTGCTTGCAGGTGTAAACTTCTTAGTCGCAGGCATGGTTATGATTGGAATTTACTTATCAACAAAGTATATTTTGGGATAAATTTAAGGAGCGCCTAATTGCGCTCCTTTTATGTCTAATCTTTCAACTTGCTCAAATCTACCACAATTGGTTTTTCTGGTGGAGATAATCTATACAATCTTTTTGCAAGATTTGTGATATACCACTTTGTAAGTCCAACTTTTTTGAATGTCCCGTCATTATATAATTCAATCAATCGGTTAATATGTTTTTGTGCGTTTTGGTAAATTTCAGGATGTTGCTTAAGTTGCTGTGGCATAGTTCTGTTACCACGTTCACTATTATAATATGCCGTACTGATTGCATAATTTTCTAAGCTATCATTGCCTTTAGATGCAAATGGCACTAAATGTTCAATACTGCCGGTAGAGCCTTCAATTAAATCAAAGCCTATTTTTTCAGAAGAACAATTTGCAGCTTTCACAATAAATGCAGAAATGTTTTCACGTGATTTGGGAAGTTCAACAGCTTGTTGAATCATTCTTTTTGCAAGTTTTTTGTCATCTAGCGTATTAACAATTTTTTGCAATTCGTATATAAAAGTTTTTCTGTTAAAATTCACGACAACAGGCACATCGTATATTTGTGAACGCGCTCTACTAATTAATTTGGTTAATTCTTCATTATTTTTTAGAGATGACGATAATTGTAAACTTTCGATTTTCCTTATAATTTCACCTCTACGACGTGAAACGTTTTTTTGAGAACGAATTTTCTTATTCTTCTTTGCTTTGGAAGAAGTTGAAGATAAATTTTGAATTGAATCATCAGGTAGTTGTTGAGCTACATGCATTATCTTTTTCATGAATTCTAATTCAGTTTTATTATTTTTAATTTCCAGTTCATCTGTAATTCTTTTTAATTTGTATTGAAAATCTTTTTTGTCAAAAGGAATTTTAATAGGTTCTCTATAGATTTTCTTGTTTACTACATTCATTAAACGCAAGAATTGGTTTTGCTGTTCTAATGGCATATCGTGAGACATTGCGTCTAATCTGTCGAAAATTGGCTGTTGTATTGCTCTTAATTTAACGTCATGAAAAACTGCAGCTTCTCGCATAACTTCATCCAACTTTTTATCCGGACTTTTTTTTGCTTGATTTTTAATCAAATTAAAAACGCTTTTTTCTACTGTATGCAAACTTGATTCAAATGGTGCAAGAGTTTTAACGATATTTTTTACAGAACCGGAAAATACTTTGTTGTTTAATATTTTTTCTACAATTTTAGGGTCAATTACAACTTTGCCGGAATATATCCCCGGAACTTTGTAACTCATAAGAGCACGTAAAGCTTCTGCGTTACCGGCAGAACGGCCAAATGATACTGTGTCGCAGGCAAGAGTCTGCAATTTAGGCATAGTTATAGGAGCAGAATTCCTTTGAACATTCTGCGTTCTTTCAGCTCTATTTGTAAAAAATACAGGTAATATTTTCATGCAAATTTATTCCTACCTGTTAATATAAAACCGAAAAAAAGATTTTTTTGCTACCAAAAAATTGGTAATTAATTACAAGAATCTGTTATGTTCTTTTTCCCACTCTACAGATGTGCATTTCCCATGTCCGGGATAAATTATAGTTTCACTCGGCAATGTAAAGATTTTGTCTTCAATGCTTTCTACTATTTGCGCAAAATTTCCACCCGCTAAATCACAGCGTCCAACGGCTTCTCTAAATATTGTATCGCCGGAAAACAACATTCCGCCTACTAAATAGCAAACTCCTCCCTGCGTATGTCCGGGAGTATGTATGACACTTATTTCCTTTTCGCCCAATTTGATTTTGTCGCCGTCTTCTACAAAAATATCAACTTTAGGAATTGTAATTTCCGGCATGCCAAACATTGGCAAATACTCATTAGCATTATTTAACCAATCTAAATCCGCTTTGTGCATAACAACTTGTGGATTCGAACTAAATCTGTTGGGACGAATTCCTGCTATATGATCAAAATGTCCATGGGTAAGCAGAATATATTTTAAAGTCGCATTTTGGCGTTCCAGTTCTTCGTCAATTCTATCATCAATTGCTGAACAATCTACAAGCACAGCCTCTTTTGTCAGTTCATCTATAATTAAATAATTATTATTATCAATGGGTGGTTCTACAAATGTTTTTATAATCATAATGTAATTTTAGCATAAAAATTTTAATCTTTATTATTAATAAGTTAGCAAACATTTATTCCTAAAAACCTTTGATGTATAATTAACCTATACAAAAAGAAGGAATTAATTATGCTTAAAGGAAATGAGATTAGAAATCTATATTTAAATTATTTCAAGGAAAAGCATCAACACACAATAGTTGAAAGCTCTAGCCTTGTACCTGATAACCCGACTGTACTTTTGACAACAGCCGGTATGTTACAATTTTTGCCTATATTTTTAGGTATCCAAAAATCACCTTATGACCCTGCAAGAGCAACTTCTTGTCAAAAATGCGCTCGTGCAGGCGGTAAGGATTCTGATATCGAAAACGTAGGTAGAACTCCGCGCCATCATACATTTTTTGAAATGTTAGGTAACTTTTCATTTGGCGATTATTACAAAAAAGAAGTTATTCCTTGGGCTTGGGAATTTGTTACAGAAGTTTTAAAACTGGACAAAGACAGACTTTGGATTACAATTTTTGAAACTGATGATGAAGCTTATGATATTTGGAGAAGCATCGGTGTTCCTGACGAAAGAATTAAAAGAAAAGGTAAAAAAGACAATTTCTGGGGTCCTCCTGGGGCGTCTGGTTCTTGCGGTCCTTGTTCAGAAATTCACTACGATTTAGGTGAAGAATATAAATGTGATGACCCAAATTGTGGTATTGATACTTGTGAATGCGACAGATGGGTTGAAATTTGGAATTTGGTATTTACTGAATTATATCAAGACGAAGAAGGCAATCAATCACCGCTTGAACACAAAAACGTTGATACCGGCATGGGCTTAGAACGTATTACAATGGTTTGCCAAGGCGTTGCTTCAACATTCGAAACTGATTTGTTGAAACCTATTTTGGACAAGGTTTCTGAAATGAGCGGAGTAGCTTACAAAAAATCAGAAAAAACAGATGTTTCATTAAGAATTATCACAGACCACGCAAGATGCGTTTCATTCTTGATTTCTGATGGTGTTATCCCTGGAAATGAAGGCAGAAGCTATGTTTTAAGAATGATTTTAAGACGTGCTTTAAGACATGGAAAAATCTTAGGTATGGATTTACCGTTCTTGTATAAACTTGTTGATACAGTTGTTGATATGTACGGTGAAGCTTATCCTGATTTGGTTAAAAACAAAGCTAAAATTATTGACGTAATCAAAAAAGAAGAAGAAAGGTTTGCAAAAACATTGGATAGAGGCTACAAACTTCTTGACGAATTTATCGCAAACAAAAAAGATATTGATGGCGAAAGCGCATTCAAGCTTTATGATACTTATGGTTTCCCATTTGAATTAACAAGAGAAATTGCAGAAGAAAACGGTTTGAAAGCGGACGAAGCAGGCTATAAAGTTGCAATGCAAGAACAAAAAGATAGAGCAAAAGCCGCTACTGCTAAAATTTCAGTTACTGGTGATATGAAATACGCAAAAGTAGAAGATGAAGTTGGTTCAACTGATTTTGTTGGCTATACTGAAACTGGATGCAGCGCAAAAGTTTTGGCTTTAATCGAAGGCGAAGGTTTTGTAGACGTTGTTCTTGATAAAACTCCATTCTACGCAGAATGCGGAGGACAAGTCGGTGATAGTGGTTACATCTTCAACGACAATTTGAAAGTTGAAGTTTTAACTACATTTAAAGTAAACCACTTGTTCGTTCACAGATGTCAGGTTGTTAATGGCGAAATCAATGTTGGCGATGATGTAACAGCTCAAATTGATGTAGCAAGACGCGCAGAAATTAGAGTTCACCATACCTCTGCTCACCTACTTCAAGCAGCTTTGATTAAAGTTGTTGGTGATGAAGTTAAGCAAGCAGGTTCTCAAGTTGAAGAAAACAGAATGAGATTTGACTTCACATTCTCTAGAGCAATGACTCCTGAGGAAGTTCAAAAAACAGAAGATGTAATTAATGAATGGATTTGGGAAAAACTTCCTGTTCAAACAGAAATTATGGACATTGAAAAAGCTAAGCTAACAGGTGCAACTGCTTTATTTGGTGAAAAATACGAAGATGAAGTAAGAGTTGTTTCAATTGGTGGGGGTAAATGTAACCAAACCGAAAGTAAAACTACTAATGAAGCGTCAGAAGGGGCTAAGAAATGCAAATGCGGTGGCGGATGCAAGTGCCATGAAGAAAAATCTGATGTAATTTCAATGGAATTCTGTGCGGGTACTCATGCTAAAAACACAGGCGATTTGAGATTAATCAAGATTGTTTCTGAAGGCGCTATCGCAGCCGGAACTCGAAGAATTGAAGCTGTTGTTTCAAAAGCTGCAATCGAGTATTTGAACAATAAAGCTAAAATCTCTGACGCTTTAGAAGCTAAATTCAAGGTTCATACAGAAGAAGTTCTTGACCGTGTTGAAAAATTAGCGGAAGAAAACAAAGAATTAGCTAAATCTTTAGAACAAACTAAGGCTGAAATGGCTAAATCTAAGTTCTCAACATTTATTTCAAAAGCTCAAGATATAGAAGGCGGGAAATTATTTGTATCGAAAATTGAAAACTTTGATGCAGACGCTGTTAAAGCCGGTATTGAAATGCTTGCAAACAAACTTGGTGAAAGTATCGTTGTTTTAGCAAATGAAAGAATGGTTATTGTAAAAGTAACAGATGCTTTTGTTAAAAAAGGCGTAAATGCAGGTAAGCTTGTTGGTGAAATCGCAAGATTTACAGGTGCTAATGGTGGCGGTCGTCCAAACTTCGCACAAGGCGGTGTAAAAGATGCCGGCAAATTGGATGAAATCTTGGCAAAAGTTGAAAGTGATTTGAAATAAAATATTAAAATAAAAATGCATGCTGATTTGTTTATACAAATCAGCATGCGTTTTTTATTTTTAAGCTACTATTTTTGTAGCAGTAGCCTTATTCGGCAGAGCTTTCTTCTGTTTCCATTGCTTTTTTATAAGAACAAGTTCTGCTTGAACAAACCTCAAAGATTCCATTTTTTGTATTTTTCTTTAACAATAATTCGCCACATTCCGGACATTTATTACCTGTTGGTTCATCCCATAACGCGTAAGTGCAATCGGGATATCTATTACAGCCAAAGAAAATTTTGCCGTATTTAGATTTCTTTTCTACAATCATACCTTCGCCACATTTTGGACATTTAACTCCGGTTGAGCGAATATATTTTTTACGGTTTCCGCATTCTTTGCATTCTAAATACTTTCCGTATGGCCCAATTTTCATAACCATTGCACCACCGCATTTTTCGCATTTCTCATCTACGGTTTGAGGTTCGCCGTCTTTATTGGCATCATCCAATTCCATGCTGTTATTTAATGAAATGATTGTTTTACATTCAGGGTAACCTGAACAACCTAAAAATTGTGTTCCGAAACGGCTTGTCTTAACCAACATGACCTTACCGCAATTCGGACATTTTTTATCACTTTCAATATTAACCCTTTGTGCGGTTTTCATTACAGAATTAACAACTTCCATAAACGGAGAATAAAATTCTTTTAAAACGACATTCCAAACCGCTTTCTTTTCAGCGATTTTATCCAGTTTTTCTTCCATGCCGGCAGTAAATTTGTAATCCATAATATCTGCAAACTGATCTACTAATTGCTTACAAACTGTTCTGCCAAGAAGAGTTGGAACAAGTGCTTTATCGCGTTTTTCAACATATTTACGAGTCTGAATAACAGTAATAATCGTAGCATAAGTAGACGGACGACCAATGCCGTGCTCTTCTAACGCTTTAACTAATGAAGCTTCGTTGTATCTTGGAGGTGGTTGCGTAAAGTGTTGTTTCGGATTAATTTCCTTACACTTAACTTTGTCATCTTTTTCCAAATCAGGAATTTTTGCATCCGCATCTTTTTCGTCTTCTTCCGCGTCATTATAAAGTTTCAAGAAACCATCAAATAAGATTTTGCTTGTACCGGCTTTTAAGTTGTAATCACCAGCTTTAATATCAATTGTTTTGTTTGCAATTTCAGCCGGTGCCATTTGAGAGGACATAAATTTTTCCCAAATCAGTTTATAAAGTTTGTATTGGTCTGGCGCAAGATATTGCTTGATACTTTCAGGCGTTCTTTCAGGATAAGAAGGACGGATAGCTTCGTGGGCGTCTTGTACGTTTTGTTTGCCTTTTACATAAACATTTGTAGTTGGCGGATAATATTTTTCACCATAGTTTTCTGTGATAAACTTTTTCGCCATTTCATGCGCGTCATCAGAAATACGTACACTATCGGTTCTCATATAGGTAATCAAACCTACAGGAGTTCCGTCGATTTCAATACCTTCATAAAGTTTTTGGGCAACCTGCATTGTTTTAGAAACGCCAAAACCGAGCTTTGAACTCGCAGCACGTTGTAAAGTTGAAGTAATAAACGGTGCAGTCGGTTTTCTTTTTGTTTCTTTTTTTGTAACCTTATCAACAACAAATTCTGTATCTGGATTAAGCAAAAATTCTTTAATCTTGTTTGCTTCTTCTTCGTTGTTAATCTCAATTTTTTTGTTTTTGTATTTATTAACTTCTGCCTCAAAAAGTTTGCCGTCTTTATCCATAATTGTATGAATAGACCAATATTCTTTCGGTACGAAAGCTTCGATTTCTTCTTCTCTTTCACAAATCATACGAAGCGCTACTGATTGTACACGACCGGCTGATAAGTGATAATTTCCTAATTGTTTCCACAAAACAGGCGATAATTTGTAACCTACAAGTTTATCCAAAATTTGTCTTGTTTGTTGCGCTTTAACCTTGTCCATATCAATTTGGCGCGAATGCTCTACGGCATATTTTACAGCTTTTGGCGTAATTTCGTTAAACTCAATTCTAAAAACTTTATCATCAGGAACTTGTAAAAGTTCTCTAACGTGCCATGCAATAGCTTCCCCTTCGCGGTCAGGGTCGGATGCAAGATAAATTTTGTCAGAACGTTTTGCAAGGTCGTTCAACTTTGTAACAACTTTTTTCTTTTCGGGAATAATAACATAAGTCGGCTGAAAATCATGTTCTACATCAAACCCAAGAGTATTATCCGGCAAATTTCTTACATGCCCGAAGCTTGCCTCGATTTGGTAACCGTCTCCCAAAATCTTTTTAATTGTTTTTGATTTAGCAGGAGATTCGACTATTACTAAAGCCTTCTCCTTTTTTGATTTAGTAGTTTTCTTTTCTGCTACTGACGCTGTCATGCTCTTTTATACCTATCTCCGTCTATATGTTCCACCAAACTTTTCATCTCCATAATTGTTAAAAGAGATAAAAGTTCATCTGTTTCAAGCTGTGTTTCGGCTTGAATTTCGTCAAAACCTTTCGGTTCAATTCCTATTATATCAAAAATTATTTTTTCTTGGGGATTTAAAGATAAATCTGTTTTCTTGGTTGGCTCAGCCTTTTGAATTTCCCAGTTTAAAGCGTTTAAAATATCATTTCCGCAAGTTACAATCGACGCGCCATCTTTAATTAGTTTGTAAATTCCTTCTGTATTGACATTGTTTATCGCGCCTGGGATGCACATCAATTCGCGTCCTTGCTCTAAAGTTAAATTAGCAGAAATTAATGCTCCGCTTTTTAATGCTGCTTCTCCGACTACTGTTCCGTATGAGAGACCTGTTACAATTCTGTTTCTTTGTGGAAAACGAAATTTTAAAGGCTGAAATGTCGGATAGTATTCACTTATAACAACACCTGCGCCGTTTTCAATTTTTTCGTAAAGATGTTTGTTTGATTCAGGATAAGTGTAATCAAATCCGCTTGCAATAACACCGATTGTTTTAAGGTTGTTGGCAATGGCACTTTCGTGAGAAACTGCATCAATACCGGAAGCTAAACCAGACACAATACAAACATCTGTATTTTTCAAGTCCGAAATTACACGCTTTACGCCATCTCTCCCACTCATACTTGCTCTTCTAGAACCAACAAACGCAACTGTTCTATCTAGGTTGCAAATTGAAAAATCACCTTTGTAAAAAAGTGTCATCGGTGGATTTAAAATCTGCGATAGCATATAAGGATAATCTGTTGAATCAAATGTAATAAATTTAATTCCGCGTTTCAATACGTCTTCTAAGGCTTTATCTGGATTAATATCTTTTTTCTTTTCTATAAAATTTTTGGCTTTTCTTACGCTCAATTCTTCAATCTGTTCAAGGTCTTTAAGCTCAGCTTTAAAGGCTGTTTCAATGTCGCCAAAATAGTTGTACAACCTTTGGATAAAAGTTGAATCAAGTTGTTCTATTGCAGAAAACGCTATCCAATATTTGTCGTCCATTACTTGATTTTAGCATAAATATATTGGAATAGTTAATAATATCTTCTTCCGCCTTCAGCACCTTCTCCATATAGAATTGAAAAAGGAGAGGGTGTGGCATGCGTTTGATTAAACCTCTTTAGCACATTTTATCCCTCAAGGTTTACACTTTATTCTCTCCATTGGGGATTACACTTTATTCCCTCCCTTGGGGGAGGGGTAGGGGAGAGGGTATTATTAACTTTCCACTCTCAACTTTCAATTTAATAAGCAGTTTGTTGGGCTTTCAGCTTAACAAACTGCTTATTGCACTATTACCAAATGAGCAAAACTCTATCCTCTAATCGTACTTCTTTCTAAAGCACGTACGAATTTTGTAGGCAAATTTTCCTTTGGATTAATAGAACCGACCAAAATTGTTTTACAACCTAACAATTTACCTGCTAGAATATCGGTTAAAGGTCTATCTCCCACCATAACAGCGTTTTGTGGCTCAATATTAACTGATTTCAAATATTCACCCATAACTTTAGGATTCGGTTTGTTAGCTTTGCCGATAACTCTACAAGGTGCAATTTTGGAAGCGTTCGCGATGTATTCTTCATTTTTATTATTAGAAATAATTGCAACTTCAAAATCTTTTAAAAATGAATTAAACCATTCTACCGTTTCCGGCAAAAAGTCAGCAGATTTAGACACCATAACTGTACTATCCAAATCAAACATTATACACTTTACACCTTGTTGTTTTAGTTCTTCAAAATTAATCTCATATATATTTTTCAAGTTGTAATCCGGTTTCAATAACATGCTCTCGCCCCCATATTAAATGATGTCGGGCGATAAACCCGACATCATTAATTATAGCATAAAAAAAAGGCTAACCTTTCGGCTAGCCGTAAATATCAACCAACAATTTCTTTAACTTCTGCTTGAAGGTTCTTTGCATCTATCTTGATGCTTGGTCCCATTGTTGTTGTCAAATAAATTGACTTAACGTAAGTACCTTTTGCTGCAGAAGGTTTTGCTCTAAGAACTGCATCTACCAATGTACCATAGTTCTTAACCAAATCTTCGTTTGCGAATTGAACCATACCCTGTTTGTCAGCTCTGAATTCAACTTTACCTGCTTTAGCATCTTTAACTGCTTTTGCGATATCAAGAGTTACTGTACCAGTTTTAGGGTTTGGCATCAAGCCTTTAGGACCTAAAACTCTACCTAACTTACCTAACATACCCATACAATCAGGAGTTGCAATTAATGTATCAAATTCAAACCAACCGCCTGCGATTTTGTCGATAATTTCTTCTGTACCGTAGAAATCAGCGCCAGCATCCTTAGCTTCAGTAACTTTTGGTCCTTTTGCGATAACGCAAACACGAACTTCTTTACCTAAACCAGCTGGAAGAACAACTGTAGATCTGATTTGTTGTTCTGCGTGTTTAACTTCAATACCTAATCTCATGTGGCATTCAACTGTTTCGTTGAATTTTGCAACTTCTTTAGATACTTCTTGTAATTTAGTAAGAGCATCACGACCGCTAGCCGGTTGTTGGAAATCAGCTAACAATTCTTGAAGCTTCTTTTGTTTTTTAGTTATTTTTGACATTTTTTAAATCCTTTCATGGTGTTAACGGATTTTTCAATCCTTCCATATTATCTCTAACTCACTCTCTTTTATAAGAGAGGATTTGGTGAAATTTGCATCACCTTCATGGGAATATACTAGTCTTCTTTAACAGTAACGCCCATAGCTCTGCAAGAGCCTTTAATCATGTTTACAGCAGCATCCATTGAAGTTGCGTTCAAATCGTTCATTTTGATTTTTGCGATTTCTTCTAATTGAGCTCTTGTAATTTCACCAACTTTTGTTTTGTTAGGAACTGCAGAACCCTTAGGGATATTTAATGCCTTTTTAATCAAAACTGGAGCTGGAGGTGATTTGATAACAAAAGTGAAACTTCTGTCTTCGTATACATCGATAATAACAGGGATAATATAGCCTGCTTGAGATTCAGTTTTTGCATTGAACTGTTTGCAGAAATCCATGATATTTACACCGTGTTGACCCAAAGCCGGACCAACTGGAGGTGATGGATTTGCTTTACCTGCTTGAATTTGTAGTTTAATTTTTCCTACTACTTTTTTTGCCATTTTGTTCTCCTTTCGTGGTACTAACGGGGGGCACCCCCTTCCACGTTATTTGTGTTGTGTTTTCAAAGTAAAAACCTCACTGCGCCCGTAACTTTTGCTATGCTCAAGAACAGTTGCGACCTCTCCCTTGGAGAGGAGAAGATTTTATAACTTTTGAATTTGTTTGTATTCTAATTCAACCGGAGTTTCACGACCGAATATAGAAACCATTGCTCTAAGTTTAGCCTTATCAGGATAAACTTCTGTAATATCACCAACAAACTCTGCGAATGGGCCGGAAGTAATTCTAACTTTTTCACCAACCTTAACATCCATTTCAATTTTTTGAGTTTGAGCTGTTGATCTGTGAATAATCTTTTTAATTTCGCTGTCTTTTGCCGGAATAGGTTTTTTAGCAGAACCAACGAATTTTGTAACACCTGCTGTATGTCTAACTACATACCAGCTGTCTTCATCCATAATCATTTCTACCAAAACATAACCAGGGAAGATTTTTTCTTCTCTTTCTTGTTTTCTTCCGCCTTTAATTTGGGTAACAGTCTTTTGAGGAACTTCTACTCTAAAGATTTTATCAGCCATGTTCATATATTCGATACGTTTTTCCAAGTTGCTTTTAACTTTGTTTTCGTATCCTGAATAAGTGTGAACAATGTACCAACGTTTTTGATTCTTTTTTTCAGAAGACGCATGGTTTTCAACTTCTTGAGTTTCTTCCATAACTTCTTCATTCATCATATTTTCGTCTTTTTCACTCATTACTTTTACCCTTTATAAATCTTAATTAAAACTTAGATAACAACATATTGAAAATAATATCCACGAAGTAAATGAAAATTGTGAATATAAAAACAATAGCAACAACAAAGAATGTTTCAACTACAACCTGATGTTTTTCCGGCCAAGTAATCTTGCCCCACTCAGTCTTTACGCCTTTAAAATAAGTAATAACATTTTTCTTTATTGTTTCAAAAGTATCATTCATTTTAACAACCTTATTTCTATAAAAATCGCGCCCTGAAGGACTCGAACCCTCGACATCCGGTTTTGGAGACCGACGTTCTACCAACTGAACTAAGGACGCATATTAAAGGGAATAAGACTTTCGGTAATAAGGGAATAAGATGTTTAAATATATTGCCCTTATTACCAGCGCTTATTTCCTTATTACTTAGTTTCCTTGTGAGTTGTGTGTTTTTTGCAAGTTGGGCAATATTTGCTCAATTCTAATCTGTCTTTAACATTCTTTTTGTTTTTAACAGTTGTGTAATTTCTTTCCTTACAATCTTCACAAGCTAGAACTACCATTCTATCGTTTTTACCTTTGATACCCATTTTTAAGTTCCTTTATATTTACCTTTAATTGCTATTTTATAATGATTTATGACCTTTTTAAAAAGAATGTGTTTAACACATTCTTTCTTTTAAATCGGCGTATGAACTAATGTTAAAATAAACATAATAAAATTGCAAACTATTGTAAAGTTTTTTTAATAATATCGCCAGTTATAGATGTTCAGTTCATTTTGTGCTATATTCTTCGTAAGAGATATGGCTTTAATTACGTCCGATAAAATTTTAAAAATAATTCCTTCATTGTTTGAAACAGATTTAAGCAATGAAAAAACTTTGTTCAGAAAAATAGAAAAAGTTTTAATTTTTGACGAAGCGTTTATTTATTATGCAAATCCGGACAGTTTGCAACTCAAGCATACTTATAAAAAACATGCGAATTATGACATAGAATCTACTTTTCAGATGAATACAGAAGTCAAAAAGTTTGTATTTTCAAAAGAAGGTAAGATTCTTGATGACAAAAGCGATTTAGTCAAAATCATTGAACTTGCTGGCAATTCTCAAAAATCGTATTTAGTTGCTAAAATATTTATAAAATCGACAGTTTTTGGAGTTATATTATTATCCAAACGTGAAAAAGATTTTTACAAACAAGAAGATTTGGACGCATTGAGCGCAATCGCTTCAGTGATGTCATATTTACTAAAAGATGCGGAGCTTTCGAATGTATTTAAAATTCAACTAAAAGCTTTAAAAGACGGAATTATAGAAAAAAATAACGCTTATAAAACAATTAAAGAACAAAATGAAAAGATTTTAGAAGCAGATAAGGTTAAAAATGAGTTTTTAGCAAATATTTCGCACGAACTTAGAACTCCGCTTAATTCCATTTTAGGATTTTCAGATATTCTAGGAACACAATTGTACGGAAATTTGAACTCTAAGCAAGAGGAATATGTAAAAGACATTAAAGTTTCAGCAACTCATCTTCTTGGCATGATAAATGAAGTTCTTGACATGTCTAAAATTGAAGCTAACGCGATGAAAATTGTAAAGAGTGCATTTTGGATTTCTCGCGCCGTAGATGAAGTTGCGAATATATTATCTCCACTTGCACAAAAGAAAAACATTGTTTTGAAAAAAAATTTGAATGCCGATTTTGAAGTTTTTGCAGATTATCAAAAAATCCAACAAATATTATATAACCTTGTAAGCAATGCAATAAAATATTCACCTGAAAATGATGAAGTCGAAATAACCGTAAACGCTGATGACGAAAACTTTAGAATTCTCGTTCACGATAACGGAATCGGAATTGATAAAAAATATCATGGTAAAATCTTTGCAAAATTTGTTCAGCTTGACAGTGCTTACACTAAAAAAGAAAGCTCAACTGGGCTTGGCTTAACTATTACAAAAGAGTTGGTAGAGCTTCATGGAGGCAAGATTTCGTTAATAAGCGAAATTAATAACGGTTCCACATTTATAGTAGAAATTCCGTTTTAATTAATATTTATTTCTTGGATTTTTTCAAATCACTATCAAAATATCCAACTATAAATTTGAACGTATTTAATGCGGAATCAATACTCATTGTACGAGGTTTATTACCACGTTTCTCTTTGACTGTAACTGTGCCATTTTTTAAGTTAACATCTTCTAATATATATACATGCCAAGTTTTACCATCGAGCATTTTAACGCCGGTTCCAATTACAAAGCTGTGCTTTTTTTCTTTTTCCATACGTTCAAAAAGCTTCATGACTTCATCTTTATAACCACTCAAGTCTATATTGTAATCTTGTTCTGCTATAACTCGAGGTTCTACTCCTGTAAAAATTTTCATGAAATGAGAAGGAAGATTGTTCTCAAAAGGATAGTCTTTAAAATTATCTGTAAATCTGCAAATCCAAGGTTTTGCCTTATGTTTTTTTTCATATTGAGCAACTGAAACATCCATACTGCGGATTATTTCATTATCTTGTAAACGATATAACTTTTCATACCCTTTAACAACTGCATTTGTAGGAATTGTGTACTTTTCTTGCGTTTTATTAGGTGCGTACAAATAGCAGTTTATTAATTTCGGATTATTGTCGTCGTATTGAATATGCTCTTTTAAAACTTCGCGTCCATTTGGAGTGTGTGAAAGCGTCTCCAAGGTCGTCATTAAATAGCAATCACTAAAGTGTTGCTTAGTTGCTTCAAAGCCATCTATATCCTTATCTGTAATTGCAGCTCTAAAGGGGATATTTAAACTATTCACACGACCTATCATATCTATATTAAAAAAGAAAAGTATTAATTATTGCTAAATTATTGCAAAAATGTTACAATTTAAACAAAATCTCCCCTCGCTCCTTGGGAGCAATGCGAGCCTTACGAAAGCGGGTATGGGGTTAAGTAATTGACTTTAAAGGAATTAACAATGAATATACTAATCGGTTCAGACCATGGCGGATACAAATTAAAACAAGAAATCATAAAATACTTAAACGAATTAGGTTATGGCATTGAAGATTGCGGATGTTATTCTGAAGAATCATGCGATTATCCGGATATTGCACAAGATGTAGCAAGAAAAGTTCTAAAAACAAATAGCAAGGGTATATTAGTTTGCGGAACAGGTATTGGCATGTCAATTGCGGCCAATCGTTTTAAGGGCATTAGAGCATCACATTGTACAGATACTTTTACAGCAAGAATGACAAGAATGCATAATAATTCTAACATCCTTTGCTTAGGCGAAAGAATCACCGGTACAGGTTTAGCGCTAGATATTGTTGAAATCTGGTTGAAAACTGAATTTGAAGGCGGGCGCCACGAAAGAAGAATTAGTAAGTTGGAGATATAAATGACAGAAGAAATTACATCGTATAAATTTGCTTGCGCGGTTGCAAGGTTTTTGGAAGAGAGAATTGCAAGTGATATTACAATTTTAAACATCAGCAATGTTTCTTCTTTTGCAGATTATTTTGTAATCTGTTCAGCACAGACTACAACTCAAGTTAAAGCGTTGACTGAGAATCTTGCGGATAAAGTTAAAACAACATTTTCAAGATTACCTTTAGGAAAAGAAAATGACGTAAAAAATCGCTGGAATTTGATAGATTATGGCGATGTAGTTGTTCATATATTACACCAAGATGATAGAGCAGCTTATGCGATAGAAAAATTCTGGAATCACGCATTCAGTATACCACGCGACACTTGGTTGGCAGAATCTGTTGAATATTCAGTTTATGAAAATATTAAGAATTAAGCGTATTCCCTCTTCTCGGGTGAGAGTATAATTTCAAGTTGAGCTTTGCGAAACTTAGAAATTCGGGTGGGGGCTTATTAATAAGGGTTATTATGGATAAAAAAGAATTAAATAAAGCGATTGAAAAAACAGTTTTAAAAATGGCTATGGAGCCGAATAATACTGATCATTACCACGAACTTGCAAAATATTACGCAATGGATAATCAGTATGAAAAGGTTATATCTGTATATGAAAGCCTTTTGGAAATTGATCCTAAGGATTTGCAAACCCTTTTGAATTTAGGGAGCATTTGGTTCTATTCTAAGGATTATAAAAAAGCGCTTAAATATTTTAACCAAGCAATGCTGGTAAATCCAAGTAATTATTTGGTTTATTATAATTTAGCAAATACTTATGCAGAACTTAAAAATTTCTCAAAAGCTCTGCATTATTACAATAGAACTCTTGATTTTAATTCTCAGGATCCGGAAATTTATAACGCGATTGCGCTTTTATATCACGATTTTGAAGACTATGTAGAATCAAGAGCTTATTATGAAAAAGCACTTTCGCTAGATCCGGAGAATTTAACTGCTCTAGTTGATTTAGGTAATGTTTGCTTTAAGTTATTTGATTATAACAAGGCGCTTGAATACTATTATAAAGTATTTAAACTTGCGCCGGATAATAAAACCGTTGCTCTTTGTATTGCAAACACGCTTGCAGTATCTAAAGATAAAGAAAAATGCTATGATTACTTTGAAAAGGCAATTGCACTTCCGGGAGATAACTATAAGGCTTATATTTGTTATGCGATTGCAAAATCTGATTTTAAAGATTATGAAGACGCAATTGAACTTTATAAAAAAGCAATCGAAATTAATCAAAAAGAAGCTAATGCTTACATTTTGGCAGGTAATATGTATTCTAACCTAAAGAAATTCAAAGAAGCTGAGGCTGAATATAAAGAAGCGCTTAAAATTAACAAGCTTGACCCAAGCATTTTTGTATTGATTGCGAATGTTTATTATATGAATAATGAAGTAGAACGTTCTATTTATTCTTATAGAGCCGCTGTAAACATGCGACCGGAAAATGATGAATACAAATTAGTATTCATACAGGTTTTAGACGATTTTATTTCAGAATACAGAAAGGACGACATCGTTGCAGCATTCTAAACAAATTTATCCGATAGAAAGATTAATATCGGCAGCATCATATTTAACAGCAGGTGGAGCAGGGTTTGTGTGGCTAATCATAGCAACACTTATGAAGAAAAATGTTACGCAGTTTTTGATGTATCATATTTTGCAATCAATTTTTCTTTCAATTGCATATTTTTTGCTTGCAACATTTGCAGAATTAATTTACGTAATTTTATATCGCATTCCGCTAATTAACGCAATTCCATATTTTATAAATATGCCATTACCGTTTGTATTTGGTTTATCAATTGTACAAACCATAACAACTGCAGTAATTCTATATTTAGCAATTACAGCCGGCATGGGAATGTACAGCTATATTCCTTGGGTATCCGATATTATTAACCAAAACACAGGAAGAAAGTAGTTTAGCTTAAATTTGAAGTTCTTTATAAAACATAAATAAATGTTCAAAAAAATATAATCAGTTGGAGCATATAATTTTAGTTAATATTACATAATAATATCTTTATATAGTAATATTTTAAGGTAGAATATCCTAAGAAGGGTGCAGGCTGATGAAAGAACTTGTTTGTTTAGCAATATTTATAATTTTAGCGACACTTTTTGCAATAGCAATGGTAATTGCAGGCTTTATTTGTCAATACAGAAAAAAATCAGTTGTAAAAAACGAAACTTATGAATGTGGCATTGCACCTTCTATGGATGCCCGAATTGAGTTTGATGTTAAATATTTTAATTACGCAATACTATTTTTGATTTTTGATATCGAAACCATTTTTCTTTACCCGTTTGCAGTATCAATAAACACTTTAGGCTTATTTGCAATTGTTGAAGCTTTTGTTTTTATCGCACTATTGTTAGGCGGTTTATTCTTTGCTATAAACAAGAAAATGTTGAGGTGGTTATAATGAATTTTGTAGTAACTTCAATTGATACAGTTCTTAACTGGAGTAGGGCAAATTCTTTATGGCCTCTTACTTTCGCAACCTCTTGTTGTGGAATTGAGATGATGCAAACAGTAGCTTCCGATAACGACATTGCAAGATTTGGTTCTGAAGTATTTAGAGGCTCCCCTCGTCAAGCAGATTTGCTGATATGCGCAGGAACGATTACGCATAAAATGGCTCCTGTTCTTTTAAGATTATATGAACAAATGCCTGAGCCTAAATACGTTATAGCAATGGGCGCTTGCACATGCGGTGGTGGAATGTTTGCAGAAACTTCTTATTCGGTTGTTAACGGAATTGATAAAATTATTCCTGTAGATATTTATTTACCGATGTGTCCGCCAAGACCCGAAGCCTTAATCGATGCTGTCAGAAAATTACAAAATAAGATAAAAAAAGAATCCATTATGAACAGAAAAAGTTTTGTAAATTCTCATTCTTCTAACTTAGAAGAAAAAAATGGAATGCTAGAACTAAAAGGAGGCGCGCAATGAACTGGAATGAATTTATGCGAGTTTTTAATGATTGCGAACTCAATGGGGACAAAATTATAATTAAAACCAAATTACACGACGCATTAAAATTTATTGTTGATAATTATTCTTATAATATTTTAAAAGAAATTATTGCAAATGATGCAGGTGAAGGTAAAACAGAGCTTATTTATCATTTATATTCAACTGATGATGAAGAAGATTTGTTTCTTGCGATTGTTGTACAAAATGAAATTGAATCCGTAACAGATTTATTTAAATCTGCAATTGCCGACGAAAACGAGATTTTCGACTTATTTGGCGTTAAATTTATTGGGAATCCCGATTTAAAACGACTGTACATGCCGGAAGATTGGAAAGGTTTCCCACTCCGCAAAGATTATATTCAAGATGATACGAGGTTAGCGTGGAATGACGACAACGAAGCTTAAATTAAATCTCGGACCGCAACATCCGTCTACACATGGTGTTCTTCGCCTTATTTTAGAACTGGAGGGCGAAAAGATTTTGTCGTGCGAACCTGATGTGGGTTATCTTCACCGCGGAATGGAAAAAATGGCAGAAAAAATGAATTATATCCAATATTTACCTTGCGTGGACAGAATTGATTATTTAGCAGGTTTTTTCTATTCTCAACTACTTTGCGACATTGTTGAAAAAGCAATGAATGTAGAGCTTACGGATAAAGTCCGAGCAATACGTGTCATGCTATTGGAACTCAACCGAATTTCATCACACTTACTTTGGATTGGCGCATTTTTAATGGATTTAGGCGCAGTTTCTCCGTTTTTCTACGCTTTTAGAGAACGTGAAATGATTTTAAGATATTTTGAACGCTTGACCGGTCAAAGAATGATGTACAACTATTTTCAATTCGGCGGAGTACGTAAAGATATTGATTATTTAGAAGATGTAGAAGAAATACTTTCCATTTTGCCTGAAAAATTAGATGACTACGAAAAACTGATTACGGATAATCCGATTGTCTTAAGAAGAACTATCGGCAAAGGGGTTTTAGATAAAGAAAAAGCCTTTAACTACGGAATTACCGGCGTTAATTTAAGAGCAAGCAATGTTGATTTGGATTTCAGAAATCAAGATACTTTATATAAAGGATTTGATTTTAGAACAATTGTTATGGATGAAAAAGATTCTTGGGCAAGATATAAAGCAAGAATTTTAGAAATTAAAGAGAGCATGAATATTGTTCATCAGGCTTTAGAATATCTAAAAAAAGCAGACAAATTAGAACAAAAATTGATTAACCCGATTAATTTAAAATTACCTGAAGGTGAATATCATTCACAAATAGAAGCACCAAGAGGATTGGCAAGTTGTTATGTTAAATCCGACGGTTCTGATAAACCTTATCGTTTAAAATGGCGCACAGGCTCATATTATGCGGTAAATCTTTTAAGAGAATTACTTGTTGGAGAATACTTAAATGACGCTATTGCAATAGCAGGTTCTTTAGATATAATTTTGCCAGAGGTTGATAAGTAGAAGTGAATTATCTTTATTTTTTATATATAGAATTTCTTACAAAACACAATATTCCTAAACTTTTTGGGGATATAACTTTCTATTTTATACCTTTTTGTATAATAGCCGTTGCGCTTCTTGTCGTAGTAATTTTTCTTGTGTTAGCAGAAAGAAAACTTTTGGGCTTTTTTACACAAAGAAAAGGGCCAAACAGAGTCGGATATTGGGGACTTTTACAAACAATAGCCGACGCATTAAAGCTCTTATGCAAAGAGAATATAACACCGAACAAAGTTGATAAAACTCTTTTTAACATCGCGCCAATACTTGTTTTTATTCCTATGTTTACTGCTGTTGGAATAATTCCATACAGTTCAGAATTCACATTTGTGAATACTCAAACTAATGTAATTTTATACTTAATTTTAGTTGCATTTCCTGTTTTGAGTATTTTTCTTGCAGGTTGGGCAAGTAACAATAAATATTCGCTCATGGGCGCAATGCGAAGTATTGCACAAATTTTAAGCTACGAACTTCCTATAACATTCACGGTTTTATCGGTTATTGCATTAGCTTCTTCAATGAACATGACTTCAATTACTTTAGCTCAAAGTTCAAAATGGGGGCTTTTCGGTTGGTTTGCCTTTCCTTGTTTTTTAGGCTTAGTAATAATGTTTATATGTATTTTAGCAGAGCTTAATCGTTGTCCGTTTGACTTACCTGAAGCAGAAAGTGAATTAATATGCGGATATAATACTGAATACTCAGGCATGAGATTTGCAATCTTTTATTTGAGTGAATATGGCTTAATGTTTGCAAATTCAATATTCATAGCTATTTTATTTTTGGGCGGATATCTTTCACCGTTTGGAAAATACTTATTTAGTAATTCGTTTTTAATCTACTTTGAACAAGCTTTTTGGCTATTTCTAAAAGCTTCTTTAATAATATTTGTTATGATTTGGGTAAGAGCAACGCTTCCAAGACTTGCGTCTTTTGATTTGCTTAAATTCTCGTGGGCGTATTTGCTTCCGATTTCTATACTAAACCTTTTTGCTATGGTTTTAATTAAGTTTGGGGGTCAACTATGCTAAACGAAATTAAAGCTTTGTGGGATGGTTTATGGACAGTTTTTAAACACTTGTTTAAAAAGCCTGTAACTTTGGAATATCCTGAAAAACGTCGAGAATTAAATGACGAATTTCGTGGTAAACTGGAAATTAAAGGCTGTATCGGTTGCAGAATTTGTCAAAAAGTTTGTCCGACTGGCGCAATTAACATTAATAAAACGCCAGAAAAAATTGTTTATAAAATAGATATGAAGAAATGTATTTTTTGCGGAAACTGTGTTTATCATTGTCCAAAATCTGCAGTTCGAATGACAAAAGAATACGAACTTGCAACTGATAAAAAAGAAGATTTGATTTTAGTTTTTGAAGAGGTGAATAATGCTGAATAATCCTGTATTTTTCTATATAGCATCAGTTGGCATAATATTATTTGCCTTGCTTTCATTGTTTGCAAAGAATGTTATTTATTCACTTCTTTGGGCGATTTTAGTTTTCTTTTTTGGTGCTGTAATATTTTTCATATTAGGTTCAGAATATAACGCAATTATTCAAGCAGCGGTGTATGGGCTTGCTGTACCTGTGATTATTGGGGTTTCAATAATGTTTAGAGGCAAACCTAAAAAAGATGAATCTGACACTAAAAAATTTATACTGCCATACATAACAATTATGTCCGCAGGAATTTTTGTATTGGCATTTGTTTATTTAATTATGATGTCGCTTGTTATGATGCCTGACACATTTAATTTAATGGATACTGCGCATATAACTGCATTTGATAACATTTCAGCATTTGCAAAAGGGATTTTTGTTGATTACGTCTGGGCATTCGAACTTGTTTCATTACTGCTTTTGATTGTAATTGCAGGAATTTCGATATTGGAAAGGAGGGGAGGAAAAAGGGAATAAGGTAATAGGGCGATAAGGGAATAAGAGATTTTATTCGCTTCGCTCATTTATTTTTTTATAAATAGAAATTTAATAGAGCATACAAAGGAAATGTTTAAAACCACTTATTCCCTTATTGCCCTATTACCTTATTCCCCTCCATCATGACTATCTACCACTACCTATTCATAGGCCTACTACTCTTTCTAATCGGACTTTTGGGTTCGGTTCTATTGAAGAGCGTAATAAAAATTTTAATCTCTATTGAATTTATGCTTTTAGGTATAAACATAAATTTTATAACCTTTGCAACTTATTGCGACAATATAAATTTTGAAGGTTATATAATTTCTTTATTTTATATCGGCTTAGGTGCAGTAGAACTCGCAGTCGCGTTATATATCTTTTATCTGATGTTTCAGAAAAAAGAAAGTGATAATATAGATAAGTATAGTGATTTATAAGAAAGGGGGAAATGGATGGAGAAAGTGAATAAGTCAATCGGTGAATAAGTGAATAAGTTCATATAAGATATATTCAATAACAAATGCGTTTTATTTTGAAAATAACTAAAATGAACTTATTCACCTATTCACTTATTCACTTTTTCCCCAAACTCCAAAAACCATGCCAAACATAATACTCGACAATACCTACCTAATTCTACTTCTCCCACTCTGGATATTTTTAATCATAATGGGCGGACGATTTTTCTCTGTTTATGTAAATAAAAGAATTATTTATACATTGACACTTTTGTCATCGTTTTTAGGTGCGCTTTTATGCTCAACAAGTTTGCTTAAATTCGAAGAAACAATTGAACAAAGTTTTTCGTTTATAAAAATAAATAATTTTATGATTACTTGCGGAGTACATATAGATAAATTATCACTTATAATAGCTCTTTGTTTGTTTGTTATAAGCTTTTTGGTGCAAGCGTTTTCAATTTCTTATATGAAAAACGAAGCAAAAAATTACAGATTTTTTGCGTACCTGAATTTATTTAATTTCACAATGGCAGGACTTTTATTCAGCCCAAACCTTTTCCAAATGTATTTCTTTTGGGAACTTGTCGGAGTGATGTCTTATTTGCTTATTGGCTTTGATTACAAGAAAAAAGAAAAATCAAATGCTTCTAAACGAGTATTTCTAATGAATAGAATCGGTGATACAGCCTTAATAGCAGGCATAATTTCGGTTTCTTATTTTATGTATAATTACGCCGGAAACTCTTCTTTTACAACTTTATCGTTTGAAGATATGAATGCTATTTCTACGCTTTTATGTGCATACACTTCTACGCCAATGTTTTACGTAATTTGTGGTTTATTCATAATCGGTGCTGCTGTAAAATCTGCTCAATTCCCATTTTATACATGGTTACAAGATGCAATGGAAGCAAAGCTTCCCGTAAGTGCGCTTTTACACTCAGCTACAATGGTTGTAGCAGGTGTTTATTTACTAATAAGAATGTTACCGTTCTTTAGCTTAGATAATAATTTATTAATATTTATTATGAGCTTAGGACTTCTAACCGCACTAATTTGTTCAGTTTTAGCTTCTATTGAAACTCATCCTAAAAAAGTTCTTGCGTATTCAACTTCTGCAAATTTAGGCTTAATGTTTTTGGCTGTAGGTACGCAAAACATAAAAGTTGCAGTTGTATTTTTAGTTGCACACGCATTAATAAAATCAATGTTATTCTTAGCGTTAGATACAAAAAACAGTTATGTTGGCTATGTAACATTCTTACTAGGGGCGCTTAGTTTGTCAGGTTTAATTTTCTCAGGCATGATTGCTAAAGAAGTTATTTTTGCTTCATTAAGCGGATTTGAAGCAATTCTATTTTGTATAATTTCATTTGTAACGGCTTTTTACATAATGAGAATTTCTGTTTTAATGATTCAAAATGAAAAACTTGAAAACAAAATTGATTGGGCAGAATATTTACCGATTGCTATATTATTTATTTTAAATATCGCATTTTATTTCTTTATAAGACGTCATAGCGAATACAAAATTGCAGAACCTTTTTATACAGCACTTGCAGGCTGGGTTGTTGTTTATATTTGTTATATGAAAAATTGGCTTACAAAAATAAATGAAACACCAAAAAATTTAGAAAAATTTTATAATAATATTTTAAGTTTTGTTTATGAAAAAATTGCTTTAGCTTGCGACTTCGTTGATGTAAGAATTTTAAGTAATTACAAACTTTTTGGTACAGTTTTAAAGTTTGGCGTTAAGGTTTCTGATTTTGTTGAAACATACATAATGAACGGCGTTGTAAACATCGTCGCGAACGGCTCTAAAAAGATTTCTGAAACAGATTCAATTTTACAGAGCGGAAATGTACAAACGTATAATGCGTATGCGTTTATTTTAGTTACAATAGTAATAACATTTGTACTTGTAACGTATAAATGGGTGCTTAGCCAAATGGGGGGTGGGTAGCTCGGTTTACCCTCCCCTTGAGGAAGGGTCGAAATCTTTGATTTCGGGGTGGGGTAACAACTCTTTACCACGCGACAAACCCCACCCTTACAGTTCTAACTTTCGCTCAAGCTCAAGAAGAACTGTTTCCCTTCCCTTAAGAGGCGGGGATGACAAAATAAAACAATACAACGGAGAAAACGATGAACATATTTTTATCAATACCATTTTTAATATTCATGCCACTTATAGTATCACTATTTGTGATATCGCCTTTGTTTACAAAAAATGAAATAGTTGTGCGCCGTTTCACAAAAGGCGTATGCTTATTCCACTTTTTGTATTCGGTTTTAATGCTGGCATGTTTTGATTCGGCTAATCCATATACAAGTGAAATTCATTTCTTCGGACTTGATTGGGTGCAATCAATAGGAGTTAAATTTGCGTTTCAGATTGATTCTGTATCAATGATTTTAACTGTTTTAACTTCGTTTGTATTTTTACTTGCAGCCTTTGCAAGCAAATTAAATATAAGAAAAAGCCACAAGTTTTATTACTCAATGCTTTTACTTTTAATGTCATCAATTCTTGGTATTTTTACCGCGTCTGATATGTTCGTATTCTTCTTGTTCTGGGAATTAGAACTTATTCCTGCATATTTTTTAATTGGTGGAAAATGGAGAGAAGAAGACGAAACTCAACAGGAGAAAGCAAAAAAATCAGCCGTAAAATATGTTTTATTTACGTTTTTAGGAAGTATGATTATGCTTTTAGGCATTCTGCTTTTGCATTATTATAACTTTATTGCCAACGGAATTTTATCTGCAAATTTTGCGGATATTGTAGACTCTGCCATTCCTGATTATATTCAGAATTTAATCGCCATTTGCCTTCTCATAGGTTTTGGCGTAAAACTTCCGATTGTTCCTTTGCATACTTGGTTGCCTGATGCACATACAAATGCGCCAACTCCTGTCAGCATGATTTTAGCAGGTATTCTACTTAAAACCGGTGCGTATGGCATTTATAGATTTAATTATGAAACCATGCCTGTATCTTTTCATTGGCTTGCACCTGCGTTGGCAATTTTTGCTCTTATAAATATAATCTATACAGCATTTATTGCTTATGCTCAGACCGATATCAAACGTATCGTTGCTTATTCAAGTATTTCCAATATGGGCTTAATTCTATTAGGACTATGTGCTTTTGATAAAATCGGACTTTCAGCATCAGTTTTCCACATGGTGGCTCACGCACTGGTGACTTGCGGTCTGTTTATGATTGCAGGAATCGTATATCTAAGATTTAAAAATAGAGATATCAATACTCTAGGTGGTATTGCAACCGTTATGCCACGTTTGTTCGGTTTTGCAACACTAATTGTTTTGGCTTCAATTGGAGTTCCTGCGTTTGCACCGTTTGTAAGTGAGATTTTAACAATAATCGGTGCGATGAATTCTGACCTAAGTGAAGTTTTAAAATTCTCTGCTGTCTTTTCATTGCCGTTGTTAATTTTAAGCTCTTGTTACATGCTAAAATTCTTGCACAGAGGATTTTTTGCAGAACTTAAACCTGAATACGAAAAAATCAATGACATATCAGTTCACGAGTTTCTGGTACTTGCTGCAATTCTTGCAGGCTTGGTAATTTTCGGTTTGTATCCGAACGCAATCTTGGGAATGATAGGATAAGGAGTGCACAACAATGCTAAACGATATATTTAATGTACTTCTTCCACAAACTTGCTTAGGATTTTTTATAATTCTTCAACTGATTTTATCTACGTGTATTTCACCAAGACAATTCAGATTTGCGCGTTTAATTTCAATCATAGGAATTTCATTAAGTATTGTCTTTCTGTCAACGGTGCAAACAGAACCTCAATATTTTGCATTTCGCAATTCTTTAATGTCAGACAGTTACACTTTGTTATTTGATTTTGCAATTTTATTATGCGGATTTTTTACGGCACTTTTAACAAAAAACCTTGTTAAAACAATGAAACGACACGCATATACTTTTCATGCAATACTTTTAACTGCAATTTTCGCGGCTATGAATATAGTTTCAGCAAACGATTTTTTGACGCTTTTTGTGTCCGTTGAATTAATGAGTTTTTCTACATATTTTTTGATTGCATCATCAAAAGGCTACTATTCAAAAGAAGCAAGTTTTAAGTATTTATTAACCTCTGCTATTTCAAGTGGTATATTTTTATTCGGGGTTTCATATTTATACGGAATTACAGGCTCTTTGAATCTTACAAAAATCTATGAAGTTATAGCAAATCAAGAACCATCAATAATGTATTCAATATCTGCTATTATGATAGTTTTTGGTCTGATTTCAAAACTCGCAATCTTTCCGTTTGCAAACTGGATTATTGATGTTTATAAAGGTACAGAAACTTCAATTTTAACATTTTTATCAACAATTCCAAAACTTGCAATCTTTGGAATCTTATGCAGACTTTTAGTTTTCCCTTTGAGCAACAGCTTTGAACTAACTTTTGCGGTTGCAATAATATCTTTAATAACTGCTCTTTGGGCGAATACTTACGCTATCAGAGAAAAAAATGTTAAAGTTATTTTGGCGTGTTCAGCGTCTGCAAATTCATCTTATGCACTTTTAGCAGCAAGTCTTGTATCTGTTTATAATTTATCAACAGTAATTTTTTATCTTTTATGTTACGTACTTATGAATATTTCAGCTTTTGCATTTTTAAATATCTATAACGACAAAAATTCAATGAACGTTGAAGATTTTAAAGGAATTTTTTACAAAAATCACGGCTTAACCGGCGCTTACGCAGTTTCTATTTTAGCTTTAGCCGGAATTCCGATTACATCAGGTTTTATTGCAAAAATCTATTTATTTACAGCTATTGCAAATTCGGGATTGATATTTGTACCATTTTTGCTTGCACTATTATTACTAACGGTTGTTGCTCTTTATTATTATTTAAAAATTCTTCTACCTTTATTTGCAGAATGCGACAAAAATACTCTTGTTCCAATTCTGAATGCGAATTTTTCTCAAAAATTTGTACTTGTTGTAACAACTGTAGTTACTATGCTTGTTGGAATTTACCCAGAAAAGATTATTGAATTGTGTAGATTTATTGCGTATAATATCTAGGACTAGCAAAAAATATTTTTAGGGGTTTTGTTATTAAAAAAGCTAAAAAAGGGTTTTATATTATGACAAATTTTAGAATAGACAGTGTACAATTTAAAGCTTTACCCGTAAAAGCAAATAAAGCAAAGCCATTTCAAATAATAACAGCAGAGATTCTTAATAAAGACGTTGGTGATATTGTTAGTTTAACAAAAGACAAAAGTAAAAAACGATTAGATTTTCTATCAATATTGACGGATATTTACAATGCTAATAATTTTTATCGAAAGCCAAGTGAGAAAGAAGAATCATCGCTTGTTGAGCACATTTTTACAACTATCAAAAATCCAAAGAACATTCATAGATATATCGTAAAACATTTTTCTGATTCTTTAGAAGAAATGTCGAGAATATTTGATGCTTCCAAAAATAATTCTAAACGCTTAAAGTTCGCTCAAAAAGTAAATGAAGAAATCTTTGAATTAAAGAAGCCAAAAGGAAATACTTTGGTTCGAGAATTATTAGAATCGGAATATTCAAGAGATTATGTTCGTAATTTTAAAGGAATAAAATCATACCTTATTCTTAATAAAGATAATTCTAAGGCGGTAGAACAATTAGATAAAGAGTTTAAAAATAAAACTTTTGATTCCAAGTTTTATGACAAAAAGTTGCAAGAAGAAAATATAAAAAATGAATTTTATTTAGATGGTACAGAGATTTTGAATAAAGAAGTTTATTTAAAACTTTACACTCCTTATGCTCATTCGTTTATGGAAAATTTTGAATCAAAAACGATGTTAGATAAGCAGAATGTCTTAGATAATAATAATGATAAATATTTGCTTCAAATTTTAAAAACTTTAAATAGTGATAATGTAGCATTGAGAACAAAGTTGCTTAATTATGATATGAATCAAAAACTCATGCATTTAAAGGTTTCAAAACAAACATTTAATTTAGAAGAATTACAAAAATTATATTCAACAATTGATAATGATAAAAATGCAAGAAAATTTATTGAAAAGACATTGGATAATATTTCAACATCGGTTAGTATTGCAGAGTTGAATGAAATATTAGCAAATATGCCAACAAAGCAGTTGAACATATTTCATAAAAATGCATTTAATATAATCAATCAAACTGCTCCAAATGAACGTATTGAAGTATTGAAGCAAAATATTGAAAATCCATTTTATTTAAATAGCAATTTTGTAAGTGTAATGCGTGTAAATCCGATGAAAAATCTATCTCATACGAAAAAAATGCTTATGCAAATTTCTAATTTGATGAATAAAATAAGAATGAACTTCAATTAACTTAAGAAAGGTGTGAAATATGCAAATACAGACTCTTCAGCAACCAAATTTTAAAGCAACTTATCCGGTCGTTCACTGGGTAGCTGAAACAAACGGCAGTTTTGCTCCTGTGGCGAACCTTGATACTATAAGAAAGTTGCAAGGTAAATTAGTAAGGGCGCTCAATAAGACAAGGTATGATAAAACACCTACAGCTAAAATTGCCAAACCAATACAAAATTATATTAAGGCAAATGATGCCGATTATCTAAAAGAACCACTTGTGCGTTCTTTTTATAATCGTGTTGCTAAATATGGCCAAGCATTTGAACCGGCATCTTATATTATATCTGGTGCAGATGTTAAAGACTTTGAGGAAACATTGGCAAAAAATATTGGACGTGAAAAAAGCAGGGCTAAAGAATTTTTGAATTTTCCTTATTCGTACGAAACATTACAAGCACTTCATTTGTATAATAATAATGGATTGGCATATGTAAAGAATGATGCAAAACAAATCAAAGATGAAAATGGTATTCCACAAATTCTGCATACCAAATTTGAAGTTGTTAGAAATAAACTCGGCAAAGTTACTGATTTCAAGCTTCTTGATATTCGTTTTTTGCCTGCAAAGGGTGATAAAAACCCGCTTGAAAGATTAAATAAATAAAACTCTTGACATTAAAATGTTAGCATGTATGATAATAATATACCGAGCGGGGGTAATTCAGTGGTAGAATGCCTCCTTGCCAAGGAGGATGTCGCGAGTTCGAGCCTCGTCTCCCGCTCCATTTTAATAAAAGAAGTTTAAAGTCCTATTAAGAGGGGCTTTTTTTATTGCCAATTTGAACCAATAAGATTTAATCGTTAATTTTATGTTTACAGTTCCAACGACAAAAATGTTAAGTAATTGCATTATTATAAATGGTATGTTATGATTTAAACAGGTTGGTATGGTAGTATTTATAATATAAACGTAAATTTGACTGGAATAGTATAAATATAGGATTTAAATGCTACGGACTTTTGATACAGTATTAAGAGAGCAATTTAGTAGTTAGAAGTAAAATAAAGATATGCGCAAATATTTAAGAAGAAAAGAACAGAAAGTTGATATTTCGGGATTAACCGCAGATGAGTTAATCTCAAAAACTTTCAGAAAATGTCCTAAAGCTCCTAAAAAGGTTGCTTTAACCGTTTTGGCATTGTGTCTTACTTTGTCAATATTGTTCGGTGGAATAGCATTAAAGAAAATGCACTCTAATGATTTGCAGGATGTTGATTTAATTTCACTTGCTTCATCTCCTGTAGCTGCAACTTCAGCAAAAAAGAATTTAATTTCTATTCCGACCGGAACAGTAAAAGCTAACCCATTTTTACCATACAGAGATATTGGCGGGAATTCTGTAAGTGATGTTCCGACTTATGATCTTGTCGCACCACCGGAAGTTGTTAATGAAAATTCTGATGCGGCAAGAGTTATGGATACAATAGTTTCAGGTATTTTGTATGATAAATTTAGTCCTTCTGCTATTTTGAATATTGAAGGCAACGATTACCTTGTTAAAAAAGGTGATACAGTAAACAAATACAAGGTACTTAATATAACACAAAATAGTGTTACCGTTAAATTAGGTAACAATACTTATTGCGCCGGTATCGGTGAAATTTTAACCGAAGGGTCAGTAAATCATAATGACGTTTCAAATTTAAGTAAAAAATTCGGAGGGGAAAGACGATGAGATATAATCATATACAAAGACTTCTGTCAGCAGCGTTATTATTAGCGTTTACGGCACCTTCAGGTCTTGCGGTTTCAACTTACAGCTCATCTCCAAATGTTAATGCGACAGTTCTTTCTGGTGATGTTAAATTGACAAACAGAAATAATAAAATCACATTAAGCTTAAGAGATTCTGATGTAAAACAAGTGTTGAGAATGTTTGCCGACAAAGCCGGCATGAATATTGTTTTTCACTCTTCTGTAGAAGGAAAAGTAACATTGGATTTGGTTAACATGCCAATTAATGATGCGTTTAATCTTGTTTTGCAAGTGGCAGGTTTAAATTATTATACACAAAACAATACATTAATCGTTTTGGCCAAAGACAATGCTGATAACGCAGCTTTTTCTAAACAAGAAATGATGGTTTTTCCTGTTAAATATGTAAGTGCTGCAAAAATTGCATCATTCTTAAACCAAAATGTATTCGGTATGAAAAAAGCAGGTTTATCAAGTGTAGACGCTGCTACTGTTAATGCTGCAAC
Source organism: uncultured Candidatus Melainabacteria bacterium (assembly GCA_934757245.1). Classification (GTDB taxonomy): domain Bacteria; phylum Cyanobacteriota; class Vampirovibrionia; order Gastranaerophilales; family Gastranaerophilaceae; genus CAG-196. Next base: position 8,929 of record CAKVLH010000009.1, on the reverse strand, counting down.
AAACGAAATTATCGTGTTTGGTATGCCTTCAGATGCTGCTATTGTTCAAAAGGTAATTGATCAATTGGATAGAGAACCTTTGACAAAAACTTTTGCAGTAAATCATACAACTCCTGCTGAAATGGCAGACATGATTTGTAACATGTTGTTGCCTTCACGAGGAGCGCAAAGTGGTGATTCAAACGGTTCCGGATTTGCACCAGCGGCACCTGCTAGTCCTGGCTCAGGTACAACAGGTGGAGCTGCTAGTATAGAAGGAATTATGACAGGTGGAGCTGCAAGCAGTTCATCATCATCTTCTTCTTCTGGAAGTAGTGAATTGAAGCTAGGCGAAGGTGTTGTGGCTTGTTCTGTATCGGCAGCCGGTTCTGGTTCATCAGTTGCTCCGTTTGATTTACAAAATTTAGCAATTTCATACTATCCTCAACGAGGAACTGTTATGATGATTGGCGGTTCCGAAGCTCAAATGCACATGATTGAAAACTTCATCAAAACAAATGATGTAAAACAACCACAAGCATACTTAGAACTTTCTATTGTTGAGCTAACTGAAGAAGGTTCAAAAGAATTTTCTAATAATTGGGAAATTAACTCTCCAACTTGGGGTGTTAAATTTAACGCTTCAGAAGGAACAACTACCGGTGGCAGAAAAGCTACTCCTGGTACAAGAGAAAACGTACCAGTTAAAGTGTTAATTCCAAATGCAGACGGTACACTTTCTGAAAAAGATTCATTCGTACCTTATGAACAATGGTATAGAAAAGGCCCTTATATCACATGGCAAATGAACTATTTGATTCAAAACAGAAAAGCAAGAGTGCTTGCTAATCCGAAATTATTGATTACAAATGGTCAAGAATCTACTATTGATTTAACTCAAGATTATGTAGAAAAAGTAACATCTGAATTCCTATCTACAACAGCTGCAGGTTCAAGTGGTACAACCGGTGCTGTTCAAAGAACTTATACAATCGGTTCCGACCAAGGTATCAAGGTGTCATTAACACCATTTATTTCTCCGGAAGGCTACGTAACATTGAATATTACTCCTGAATATGCAACTGTTGCAGGTGAAGTAAGAACTGCAAGTGAAACTGGTACAGGTACAGATTTGCAAGCTACATTATTGAGCAGAAGAAACCTTGATTTAAAAAATGTTAGAATAAAAGATGGTGAAACACTTGCTATAGGTGGTTTGATTCAAGAAAACGAACAGAAAACAGTTAAAAAAGTCCCTGTTTTAGGTGATTTACCAATAATTGGTACAGCATTCAGATCTTCTTCTACTACAAAATCTAAGACCGAACTTGTAATTATGATTACGCCTAAGATTATTAATGACGGAGAAGGCTCTGTTGCAGATAGCTTATAAAGATTATGTCTAATCAACTGGAAAAATTAAAAAGTAGTATTAAAAAAGAATACGTTAATAGCTTTGAATTAAACCTGATGAAATCATCAGGTTTTATTCCAGTTGATAAAAGACAAGGAAAACTTTATACAATTATCAGCCAATCAAGTTTAAAAGATATTGAAACCATTCGTTCAACGATAGAGAAAAAAATTGAAACTTATGCAGGTATGGAGCCAATTCCTGTTAGTGATGCAATTTTCAATGAAGTTTATAATTACGTGGATAATTTAGTTAATTCTTCTGATGTAACCGCGCAAATAGACACAAAAAAAGACGAAGTAAAAGAGATTTCGCCGGAAGAAATGTTGGTTACTATCGGTTGGATACAAAAAGACCAATTATTAGAAGCGCAAAAACTTGCACAAGAAAAAAAAGTTCCACTTGATGCCATTTTTTATGAAAAAGATTTTTTAAATTATGAGCAAATTGTTTCTTATCTTAAGAAAAAATTTGGTGTAGCAGTAATTTCTAAATCAAATATTAAAGTTGATAATAGTATTTTAAAACTTCTTCCGGATGATTTTGTCGAAAAGAAAAAGACAATCATTATGTCAATGGAAGATAATAATAAACTTGCCGTTGCAATGGTTAATCCGAACGACAAGTATACAATTCGTGAAATTTCACTTTCAACAGGACGTTCATTGAATATATATTGTATTCCGTACTTTGAATACGAGCAGTATTTAAAGGAATACTTTATGCAAAAAAAGACTGAGCAGGCTGCGAAAGAGACTGAGCGAATTATTCAACGTATTGAAGAAGAAGCTGCACAGTTTAATAATGAAGAATCACTTTGGACGCAGGTTGAAAAAGAACTTCAAGATGCGAGTGGTAACGTAGCTAAGTTCGTTTATAAAATAATTACAGATGCAATTGATGCTAAAGCATCTGATATTCACATAGAGCCTCGACTCGGATATTATGTAGTACGTGTGCGTACTGACGGTATTTTGAAAAAAGTTCTCGAAATTCCCGGAAGTATTGAACAAGCTGTTATTACACGTTTTAAAGTTCTTGCAAGAATGAATATTGCTGAACACAGACGTCCACAAGACGGTACGTTTTCTATAAAATATAATGATAGAATGTACGATTTCCGTATTAACACGCTTCCTGTCTCTGGAAAAGAAAAAGTTGTAATCCGTATTCTAGCACCAGCTGTAAGTTTAAAAACAGCAGGCGATAAAATGGTTATAGCCGGAGCATCAGAAACTGATATTCAAAAAATCCATGACATGGTGCAATCACCAAACGGAATTATTTTGACATCAGGTCCTACTGGTTCCGGTAAAACGACAACGCTTTATACGATTTTGAAAGCTTTAAATAAAGAAGATGTTAATATCACTACAATCGAAGACCCGATAGAAATTAAACTTGAAGGTATTAACCAATCACAGGTTAATCCAAAAGCTGATATTACTTTCGCATCTTGTATGAGAGCAATTTTAAGACAAGACCCTGATATCATTCTTATCGGTGAAATCAGAGACTTTGAAACCTTAGAAGTTGCAATTTCTGCTGCTCTTACAGGCCACTTAGTGTTAAGTACAGTCCATACAAACTCAGCAGCTGCAACTGTTACACGTTTAATTGAAATGGGTGCAAAAGATTATTTGGTATCTTCAACTTTGACCGGTGTAATCGCGCAAAGACTTGTACGTAGATTATGTGATAAATGTAAAGAAGGCTATTTCCCTACAGAAGAAGAAGTAAAACATATTTCTACAAATCCTGAAATTCAACAAAGGCTTTTAAAGACAAAACTTTATAGAAAAAAAGGCTGTAAAGAATGTGGTTATCTGGGTTATACAGGTCGTTTAGGTATCTATGAAGTAATGCCTATTACAAGAGAAATCAAAAAATTAATTGCGCAAGGTGCGCACGATATCGAAATTGAAGAAGCGGCAGTAGCAGCCGGAATGAAAACTCTTAAATATTCTTGTTTGAACCATATTATGGATGGGGTAACAACTACAAGTGAATTTATAAGAGTTTTGGGTTATGCAAGTGATTAGTAAGAAAATGAGGTTTACATGCCAATATATACATATACAGCATTAAAACAAGGTAAAGAAGTTGTGAGGGGTGAAATCACGGCATCTAATTTGAAGGATGCGCGTGAAGTTATCCGTAAAATGGGATTAGTGCCAACTCAAGTAAACGAGTATTCTGATGCTAAAGCTAAAAAAGCTGCTAAAATTTCAACATTATCATTGAGTGAAAAAATCGACTTTATATCGACTCTGCAAATTTTGTTGACATCTGGTATTCCGGCGGTTGAATCTTTAATGTTCATGGAACAGGAAGCTGCGAAGAAGAAGATTCGCGACATGTCAAAAATTTTAAAGACTCAAATTATGGCTGGTTCTACTTTTGCGGATACTCTAGCAAGATACCCGCAAGTATTCGGTTATATTTTTATCGGTTTGATTAAAGCCGGTGAAGAATCTGGTGAATTGGAAAAAACATTGGGGCGTATTAAAGACCTGCTTACAAAGCAGGCAAACATCAAAGGTAAAGTTATTGGAACATTGATGTATCCGATGTTCGTTGTAGTTTTGGCATTTTGTATTACAATCGTAATGCTTGTGTTCGTATTTCCTGCGTTCAAGGAAATGTTTGAACAACAAGATAAGGCATTGCCACTTATTACTTCAATTATGATTAATGCTGGTGATTATCTGAAAACTTACTGGTTTACAATTCCGATATTCATTGTTGCCTTTATTGCATTCTGCTTTATGATGGTAAATTGGAAACCTGCAAGAGAACTTCTTGATAAGTTGGTATTAAAAATACCTCTTTTGAATAACTTGATTATGTATTCTAATTATTCAAACTTTTTATCAGTAATGAGCGTATCTTATGACGCCGGTATTCCAATCGTTGACTGTTTGCATTTGGCGGTAATTACTTTAACGAACTCTGTAATGCGTAACAAAATGAGTGGCGCAATTGTTAAGGTTCAACAAGGTTTGCAAGTCTCACAAGCGTTTAAATCGACAAAAATTGTTCCAAAAATGCTTCTGTTTATGGTTGCAACAGGTGAACAATCTGGTCGTTTGGGCGATATGCTTGAAAAAGGTGTAAATTTCTTGGATAAAACTTTGGATGGCATTATTGATACTATGACTAAAATGATTGAACCGATTATGCTTATTGTAATTGGTAGTATTGTACTTGTAATGGCTTTGGCTTTGTACTTACCATTGTTCCAATCATACATGAGCTAAGGTACAAAAAGGAAATAATTAATGGAAAATAACGAGATTTTAGAATTATCAACATCCGCTTGGCGCGAAAAAGTTTATATTGAAACCGCTGAATTTATCATCAAAGGTTATGTTTTCATGCCAAAAATCGGAAAACGCACAAGACTTTTGTCAGAAATTCTTAATACAAATAAACAATTTATTGCAGTTAAAAATTGTACAATAGAATCAAAATTATTTCCTCAACGTGCAATAGAAACTCATGATTTTTTACAAGTTAATATTTCGACAATTTTAATTATAAGGCCAATAAATGAAGACTAAAACTTATGTTATAACAGGCTCTGCTTCCGGAATCGGGCGCGCGCTTTTGGAAAAATTAGCAAAAGATAATGTCGTTTTTGCAGGTTATAGAAACAAAGACCATGAAGAAGCTTTGAAAACGATTTCTCCGAATATTTTTCCATTTTACATAGACTATTCAAAACCCGAAACAATACGTTTTGCGACTGAATATTTGGTTTCTAAATGTACCAAAATTGATACTCTAATCAATATTGCAGGTTGCGTTGTTGCAGGGCCTGTAGAACGCATTGAAATGAATGAAATTCGCAGGCAATTTGATGTAAATGTTTTTGGGCATTTAGAATTCACTCAGCGACTTATGGATTTGTTGGACGGTGGAAAAATTATAAATATAAGTTCTATGGCGAGCTTTGGAATCTTTCCGTTTATTTCGCCGTATTGCGCTTCAAAACGTTGCTTAGATATGTTTTTTAACTCTTTGTTAATTGAAAATAAAAAGAATGTCAAAGTTGTGTCAATTAAACCTGGGGTAATCTCAACTCCTTTGTGGGGCAAATCGATAAATGAAAACTCAAAGTATTTTGATAATTGTAAAGGTTATGAAAAAGAAATGCGTTTTATGGTTGCTAACGCTCAACGAAATGAGAAAAAAGGATTATCTGTGGAAAAAGTTGTGGACGTGATTTTGAAAGCAGATAGAGCAAAAAATCCAAAACTTTCTTATACTGTAGGAAAAGATGCATTCTTTGCTAGTATTGCAACTAAAATCCCACAAAGTTGGCAAAATGCGTTAATCAAATTTGGTATGAAAGCCAGAATAAAATAGTTCTATTGCAATTCGCTAATGAGCATTAAAGTTTTAATTTGCTTTTTAGAAATCACAGATAGCGCAGAATGAATATTTGAAATATATTCCATTTCAATGTTTAGTTCGCAAGCGTCTTTTAAAATGTCTATAAGGCTTGAGTTTTCAGCAATAAGCGCTTCCAGTTCACTTCTTTTATCCTGCAAACTATTATTTTCTATATTGGATATATCTTCTTTTTCGAACATAACGTACCTCTTAAATTGTAAATACATTAATTTATGGAATAAAATTATTATAATTCAGATTTAATATGTTGTCAATATTTTAATAAATAGTCGGTTTATGGATTAACTAAAAGTGCATTCTTTTTCATTGCAAAATAGAGGATACTTGCACATAAGCCATTTTCTCGTGTATAATTAGTTAGCGAGATGTATTAAGAGAGGTTATTATGGTTAAACTCGGTATTATCGGTTATCCCTTAGGGCATTCAATTTCAGCTGTCATACAAAAAGCCGGTCTGAAAAGTATTGGACTGGACGGTTCTTATGATGTTATGGAAACGCCTCCGGAAGATTTGATTAGCAGAATAAAATACATAAAATCAAATGGCTACGATGGTTTTAATGTTACGATTCCTCTAAAAGTTCCAATGTCATTGTTTTTAGATGATATTGACGATTACGCTAATATTGCAGGTTGCGTAAATACGGTAAAAGTTGGCGAGGACAAGTCTTTTTACGGTTTTAATACAGATATTTACGGCTTCAAAAGAGCAATCCCTGATGAAATTGATTTAACCGATAAAACTGCAAGTATTCTTGGAACAGGTGGAGCTTCAAGAGCAGCCGTTGTTGGGCTTGCAGAAAGAGGGGTTAAGAATATTGATTTTTATACAAGAAATATTATTAATTCTCGCCAAACTCTTGAATATGTTCGCGCAAAATTTCCTGAAATCAATTTTAACGTTTACCAAATTCAAAATATCAGAAGCCTTGCAGATTCTTCTATAATTGTAAACGCAACTCCTATTGGGATGAAAGGTTTTATGGCTGATCAAATGCCTTTAGAACGTGCAGATTTAGACAAGTTAAATCCAAACACTGTGATTTATGATATTGTTTATAATCCTGTTAAGACTGTCCTTATTCAAGAGGCACAAAAGCGTGGTTTGAGAACGATTGGCGGATTAGATATGCTAATTTATCAAGCAGAACGCGCAATTCAAATTTGGACGGGCAAAGATCCGGATGTTAAATTAATGAAAATTGCAGCGCTTGAGGCTTTGTAGATTGAGGTTTTAAAAATGTTTATTTTAGAGAAACCATACGTTTCAGAATTTTTAATAGATACTATTGTTCAAAATGATTGGGCTGTTTTGGATAATGTTTCAGTTAAGGATGCCGGTTTTGAAGACGGTGCACTTAATCTTGTATCTTCTGAAAAAGCAAAGAATTATTATTTGGCGCAAGAGTATCCGCTGATTTATGGAAATTCTGAAAATGCGACAAGTTGGGTTCTCAGGAATTTGCCGGACTCAAATTTAAGTAGCTATATTAAGTTATTCAAGGATAAAATCCAATTTCGCGATATGCTAAAAGAAATGTATCCTGATTTCTTTTATCAAGCTGTCGAGTTTGATGAGTTAAAAAATATGGATACAGCGAACTTAAAATTTCCATTAGTTATCAAACCTGCTATTGGTTATTTAAGCATTGGAGTTCAAGTTATAAAAGAAGCAAAAGAGTGGAAAGATGCAATTTCTGCGATTGAAAAAGAAATAAAAAACACTAACAAACTTTATACAAAAGAAGTTGTAGATTCTTCTAAATTTATTATTGAAGAATTAATTGAAGGTGAAGAATTTGCAGTCGATGCATATTTTGACAGAGACGGTGAACCTGTAATTCTTAATATTTATCAACATCCGCTATTAAACTCAAAGGATGTTCGTAATCGAATTTTTTTGATGTCTACCGGAATCATGATTAAGTATATGGCAAAATTCGGACTGCTTTTAAGAGAAATTGGACAACTTAAAAATATTAGAAATTTTCCGTTTCATATAGAGTTAAAAGTTACAAAAGATGAAAAAATTATTCCGATAGAAGTTAATTCAATGCGTTTTGCAAGTTGGTGTGCAACTGATGTCGCAAAATATGCGTGGGGAGTGAATTTATACGAATGCTTTAATAATCAGACGTTTCCGGATTGGAATACAATTTTATCAGAAGCAAAAAAAGAAGTTTTTTATTATTCTATGGTAGAAGTTCCAAATAATATTGAAAAATCAAAAATCCAAGGATTTGAATATGAAAGATATTTATCAAATTATTCTAATGTTTTAGAAGTTAGAAGAATTGATCCAAAGTGGAATCCTTTGTTTGCGGTTATTTTTGGCTCTACTAAGAGCAAAGATGAAGTTGTGAAAATTCTTTCTCTAAAGGTAAATGATTTTATAATCAGCTAACACTTGCTTTATATTGTTTGTTACTAAAATAGAAGTGTGCAATTTTACCAATAACAAACAAGCCTCGGTCATTTCCTCCCTTTATAGGGGGAGGTCATAGCTCTTGGCGAAACTCAGTTGAGCCTTACAGTTGCGGGTGGGGGCTTATTGAGTTGAAAGTTGACAGTTGAAAGTTGAAAGTTAATAAAACCCTCTCCCTTTTACATCACACTTCCCAATTTGTAAGTTTAACTATTAGTTTGGAACTGGAGCAGAAAACTCCCCCGAGGGAGGGGACATGCTTGCGACGTCTATGCAAGCGCATATCGTTCCCCTCTCCTTTCTTCATTTCTACATGGAGAGGGTGCCGAAGGCGGGAGAGGGTATTATTAATTTTATAATTGTCAACTTAATCAGCCCCCACTCGCATTCGTAACGCTCGCCAATGTCTCGCGAACGACTGCGACCTGTCTTGGATTATTCGGGCAAGCATAACATTCCAATAACAACAAATCCTAGCGGACTTTAATTGTTATTTTCATGTTATTTGCTCTTACGGGTTTACGCCCTACCGAATATCCGTTCTCCTGTAAGGCGAGGGAATGCGCTTACTTATTAAATTCAACAAATCTAGAGTAGCTGGTTTTGAACTTGCCAAGCTAGATTCAGCCTAGATTCTGCTACAAAATGTAACAATTTGTAAATATTTTTTTTAAAATCCTAAAGATTTCGAA
>CAKVLH010000008.1 GCA_934757245.1 uncultured Candidatus Melainabacteria bacterium | reverse complement strand
GATATTGACAAGCTTCCGCCTGAATTACTGTTCTCGGAGCAGTCATTTGGATATAATTACTTATGAGTTTTATAATAGCATGTGTTTTGGGGAGATTTTCGGCACTTGTACCTTCTTCTTTTGATAAATAAGGAATTGCGTCAAATCTAAAAATATCAATACCAATATTTGTCCAATAATTAATTGTATCAAGCCAATAATATAGAACTTCCGGATTTTCCCAATTTACATCTAATTGGAACGGATAGAATGTGTGGTAGAAAAAGTAGTCTTTGCCGTTTAAAGTAACTTTGCGATAATGATTATCGGTGATTTCAGGAAAAATCAATCTTCTTTTTGAAATCTTCCCGCTTTTTTCTTTGTATTCAACTATTGTACCAATTTTTTCATCAACATACTTTGTATATTCAGGCATTTCATCTTTTACGATAAAATAATCTTTCTTAGAAATATCGCCTTTAAAAAATGCTTGAAACCATTCGTGTTCTTCTGATACGTGGTTCAAAATCAAGTCGGCTTTTATTTTAAACCCATTTTTCTTTGCCTCTTTTACAAAATCATTGAATTGAGTCTTACCGCCTAAATCCGCACGTATGTTTCTTGGATTTTTCACGTCAAATCCGGCGTCTGACATTGGAGAATCCGCAAAAGGCAACAAATACAATGTTGTTACTCCTAAATCTTTCAGATAATCAAACATTGCTGATGTATCTTTAAAAGTATTTGGTTTTTCAGGAGTTACAACACCAAATTGATCAACATAAAACATATAAATAATTTCGTCTTTATACCAATCGTCTGCCCTTGTTAAGTCTTCTTGTTTTAACGCTTCAGGACGAGTTTCAATTTCTTTTTTTGCAATTTGCATTACATGTTCATAAATCTCTTTTGCTCGACTTTCACCATAAACTTGTTCAATGCTGTTATATATTTCATTTTCAATTCTTTTAGGTACAACAACTGTATTTTCTGCACTTACAGACTTGTTTTCTTTAATTTCATCATTAGCAAATGCCAAAGTATTGGATGATATTATTAAACAACTCAATAAAATCGATAATAACTTTTTATTCATAGAAAAACCCCATAATCCTTATATTTTATTTTAACACAATTTTAATTTTTGTAATTTAAAATATAGTTTGGGCTTTCAACCCAACCTACTACTATACGATACTATAAGGCACTACTCAAACGTTTTTTATGATTCTACTTTATGCTTCACTCTCAGCCGGTAATTGATTTTTTGGAATATACTCTTCTATTTCTTCCGGTGGTGGATTAATTGGCAATCTAAATCCAAATGTAGAACCTTCACCTTCTTTAGAGTTTACAAAAACTTGTCCATGGTGGTGTTTTTCCACAGTAACTTTTACCAAATGTAATCCCAAACCGGTTCCCTTAACAGTGTGCGTAGAGTTTTCACACCTATAGAAACGGTCAAATACTTTCTTCTGGTCTTTTTCCGAAATCCCCGGTCCTTGATCCTCTACGCTAACTTCTACGTATTCGCCATCACGAGAACGTTCTACGCGAACCTTAATACGTTTTCCATCAGGTGAATACTTAATAGCATTTGACAAAATATTCATGAATGCGCGCGAAATACTATCCACATTCAAGTAGATTTGTGGCAAATCAGGTTCTTTCATTATAGAAATCGTCAAATCGTGTTCCTTAGCCAAAACTTGTACTTGATTAACTGCATCTTCAACTATTTCGATAATATCCTGCTTTGTTTTTTCCATGTGAACATTTTGAGCTTCATATCTTGAGAAATCAAGAATATCGTTAACCATTCGATTAAGTCTTATGATTTCTTGGTTCATAACCCCAATAAACTCTCTTTGAGTATTAAAATCAAAATCATTACCAAAGTTATAAAGAGTATCAATATAACTTCTCAAAACTGTTACAGGAGTTCTAAGTTCGTGCGAAACGTTAGAAATAAAGTTTGAACGCAATTGATCCATCTCTACATCTTTTGTTACGTCAATAAGTACGATAATATAACCTACATAAGAGTTTGAACGGGTAAACATCGGTGAAATTAAACACTTCAAAATTCTTTGATCAATTGTTATATTAAATGAAACAGGCGCACCGTCATCATCAAGCGGTGTATCTTTAAATTCTGTAATTTTATCAGAAAAACAAAATTCACCGCTAGAATCGCAGAATTGCTGAATCTGAGTATTTAGAATATCATCTTCTTCAACTTCCAAAAGCCTTTTTGCATAATTGTTAACCATAATAACTTTATCATGGTTATCACAAACAACAACTCCGTTTACAATGCTCATCAATACTGATTCAAGCTTGTTACGTTCAAAAGTTAAGCTCTCAATTGTTTGTTCATTGTAACGGCTTAAACGTTCTGACATATCATTGAATGCAGAGTAAAGTTCCTTTATTTCCTTGTCAACATCCTTGTCATCCAATTTGTAACCAAATTCACCAGATGAAATCTTTTTAACCCCTTGGTGAAGTTTGCGAAGCTCTCTGGTTACGATAGAAGTGTTCATGTAAATTATGCCGACAATCACAAACCACGCTAACAAGAATACAATTGCAAGTGAAGTATTAGATGTTGCTGAAACTTTATCCATGATAGTACCGGAAAGCCCAACTTCAACAGAACCAACATTAATTGAATCACTGAGATTTTTTAAAACCATAGGAGAGCTTACTGTAATACGTGCTCTATCCGCTTGGTCAGGATAATCATCCTTACTTGAATATATAACTTTAGATTTATTGTCTTTAAAAACTATGTATGCTATATCATTGTTGCTTTTTAAAACAGAAAGCGAATTCGCTCTAAGTGCGTCGTATTTTGCAAGTTCCGGAATATTTTTAGTAACTTCAACACCTTCTATTGCTAGTGTTTTTGATAGAACTTGTCCGAAGCTCTTGTAAGCTGAATTCATGTTTTGGCTGATACTATAAGTTGCAAAACCGGCAGAAGCTAAAATAAATGCGGTACTAACCACAAGCCCCGCAAGGATAAGTCGAGTTTGAGCAGTCATCCCTTTCTTCTTTGTTTTTATTTCAGCACCAGTTTCCATAATGGGATTATACCATGTAAAGTTTTTTTAAGCAATTTTTATTTAAATAAATGTCAATTGAAATTTTTATATTAAGTTTTGTAACAAAAATAACAAGCTTTGAAATTGTAGCTTTTTTAAATACTTTATATATATGTAAGATGAATAAAAAAATAAGGAGACAAAATTATGTCAACAAATATTAGTGCAAATGTTTTAAAAAACTTTATCGTTAAAACAATTGGTGCAGATAAATTAACAAGAAATGAAGCTCAACGATATGATATCGATGCAGATAAATATACTGAAGCTAATAAAGATGAAAATGCTTATCTTGAATTAGATGAAATCCTTGATGATAAGGATTTGTATGAACAATTTGCAACGATGTTCGTTGAAGAAAAAGATAAAGAGAATGAAGTAAATGCTGAGAAAGAGAAAGAAGAAGCGGCTAAGGTACAGGACAAAGGCGAAAGCAAAGCATAGAGATTTTAGAAAAATAAAGAAAAGAATTGTAAAAAGGCGAAGCCAATGGCTTCGCCTTTTAGGATCTTATTGTTTTGCAGGATTTACGTTTATAAACGGAACAGAATTTCCTAACATATATTGAGGCATTTTACCATCCCATTTTTGTACAGCTTCATACTGAACCAATGATTTGTTTTGGCTCAAAGCCTTTGCTCTTATTGCCATTGATTTAGCTTCTGCTTCGGCTGCAATAACCTTTTGTTTAGCTTCTTCTTGAACTTGAACGGTTTTGTTTTTTGCTTTCAAAGCTTCTTGTTCTGCCGTAACTTTGCTTTCAATTGCTCTTTCAAATACGTCTGAATAGTTAATTTCAGTCATTTGAAAATCTGTAACATTGATATAATTATCTTTTAATTGATTATGTAATTTAAAAAGAATATCGCCTGTTGCTTTTTCTCTGTTTGCAATCAAATCTTGCGCATTCCATTTACCGATAATATCTTTAATAGTACCTTCAACAACAGGAGTTAAAATTGTGCTTACGTAGTCCATACCAACTTCTTGAAAAAGTTTGTTAACCTTATTCGGCTGAACATTATAGTTGATTACATAAGTAATACGGGCTTGTTGGATGTCTTTTGTATAAACAGAGGTAGTTAGTGTATTTCTTTGAGTCTTTACGTCCATTGTTCTGAATTTTTGAATAAATGGGAATATTAAATGCAATCCTTCTCCATAACTTTCAGCTTGAACTTCACCCAACGTAATTTTAATACCTCTTTCACCCGGACCTACCATTACAAACGGATTACACATCACGAGAAAACAAACCAAAAGGCAAAGCACCAAAACCGGCATGCCAAAAAACTTTTTGTCCATCACATTCCTTTCTTTTTAACTGCGTAACACTATTTTAAAGCAATTAGAGCTAAAGCTACATAAAGCGCTGAGACTACAAAAACAAAACTACCAAAAATTATTAGCATTTGTTTGCCATATTTTTGGTAAAGATTTTCTCCTGTAATATAACAGCATGTAATAATGCATAAATTTACTAAAATCACTAACGATAATAGTAACATCAAAACTCTAATGACCATTACGCCTCTCTTTCGTTTACTATTATAATTGAGAGTTTAATTCTTTGTATCGTATATTTTATGTATTTTATTAAAATAGAATTAATATCAATATGAACGACTGTCGTTATTCCCTCTCCTAGGGGGAGGGTGGGGGCTTATTGTATTCAGGTAAAGTAATTTTATTCCAAGCTAAAATAAAACCATGAAAAGACCTTGCATATTTGCTCATTAGGATAGAGATTTAAACACCATTTGTTTCAATAAACTCAAGAAGTTCTGAAGCACATTTTTCCCAACTAAAGTTTTTAGCTCTTATTAAACCTCTTTCAATACAAAGTTCTCTAAAGAAGTTGTCATAATACATTTTTTCGTAAGCTTCAATCAATTCTTCATCATTAGTTGGATTAATTTGAATTCCGGCTTGTCCTATAACTTCCGGTAACGATGATACGTTAGATGTAATAACCGGACATCCACATTTCATAGCTTCTAATACAGGTAAGCCAAATCCTTCATACAAAGAGGGGTAAATGAACATTAAAGCATTAGAATATAAATTTGGCAAATCTTCATCTTTAACATAACCTAAAACCTCAATTTTTGATTGATCGAAGTCGCCAATAGTGTTAGTTAATTCTTTTTTGAATTTTTCCCAAACTCCGCCTGCTAAAACAAGTTTAAGGTCATAAATCTTATTCTTTTCTATAAATTTGAAAAAATTTTTGATAGCAAAAATTAAATTTTTACGTTTGCCTAAAGTGCATAATGAAAATACATATTTAGTGGGTTTCCCCGCCCCTTGAGACTCTGCCGAAGGAAACAATTGAGTATTGTTTCCTGAGAGGTTAGGATTAAGGGGTGGGGTAAAAGTAGCATCGGCACCCAAAAGTGTAGTTTTTATCTTTTCTTCTTTAATATCAAAATACTTTAAAACATCTTTTCTTGTACATTCTGAATTCGTAACATAAAAATCGTTTTGATTAATCGTATTATAAATTCTATAACACCAAAGCCTTTTATTCGTAGGAATTTTGCCCGCTTCTAAAATAGGAATAATATCATGAATCATTCTAAATCGTTTCAAATGTTTAGAATGCAAGATTTCTTCTGACGGCGCTTGAAACGGGCTAAAGTAGATTTCAAAATTTTTTAGCTGTTCAATGTTTTTTTTGTTTTGTTTGTAAAAAATATTCTCGTAGTATCTGGATAGACTGAGAATTGCGTATTTAAGTTTGGAACTACCCACTCCTTGAGGGAGGGTCGAAATCTTTGATTTCGGGGTGGGGTTATTTGCTGAGTGCCCCCACCCCTGCATTTCTAGTTTTCGCTTCCGCTCAAACAGAACTGCTTCCCCTCCCTCAAGGGGCGGGGATTGCTTTGTTTGCCTATATTCAGCTATGTAATTCAATCTAGCGAACGCCAAATTTATTAAAGAATTTTCTTTAAGAAGTTCTATTCCTTGGAATTCTTCAACTTTTTCAATAACTTCTTTCAAAAAATAATATCTCTTAAAATTGCAACAAAAAACAAGTTCTACATCTTTTCTTTTTTTTAATTCTCTAAAAAGATTAAGTGCAACAAAAAACACTCCAGCCCTATGCCCGGATTCTTCCAGAAAATATGAAAGCTCTGTTGCATCAAAAAGAAGCTTGGTCATATTATCATTTTACATCAAACTTGTTTATGATACATTATGTGTATTGTATAAGGATATTGGGAGCTGGTTTTGAATACAAAAGAGCCATTGATAAGTGTAATTATTCCTGTATATAATTCTGCAAAATATATTTCCAAATGTCTGAATTCTGTTATAAATCAATCATTTAACAATATTGAAATAATTTGTGTCGACGATGCATCTAAAGATAAGAGCTTAAGTATTATAAATAAATATGCGTCCAAAGATAGTAGGATTAGAGTTTTTTCTAACGAAACTAATATGGGTGCAGGATATTCCAGAAATTTTGCTTTAGATAATGCAAAAGGGAAATATATTTATTTTCTCGATTCAGATGATTGGTTGGAAAAAGACGGACTTTCAAAACTTGCTAACGCACTGAAGCAATTTGGTAATGTAGACGTAGTGGCATTTTTACATTATAGTGTAAATGCGACAACCCATATTAAGCATAATTTTCCTGATACTCCACAGGAGCTAACTAATAGAATAATAAACATATATGACACACCCGAGTGTATTCAATATCTTGGTTATGGAATGACAAAACTTTTAAGAAGGCAGCTTTTAGAACAATTTAATATAAAATTCAATAATGATAAGTGTTTTGAAGACGTTGCGCATTTTTTGGATTTAGCACCAAAGGCTAAATCAATAGTTTTTATCAATGAAAAAATATTTAATTATAGAATTTCAAGACAAGGATCTATTATTTCTAAACAAGATAAATATATTAATTATTTGGTACAAGATACAAGAAAAGCAAAAGAGATATCAAAAAATTTTGATTCTAAAGTTAGAATAGAATTGCTAAAAAAAATATATTCAACACTAGCATATACAGCACTCATATCTTATTCCAATTTCAAGCTATCTCATTCTGAATTGAAAAATATTTTTGATAAAGAAATTGATTATAATTTTTTGAAAGAAAATAATATGAATTATTATGCATATATGCATAATCGAATTTTAAATACGCCAGAAAAGATTTTTTTGATAGAAAATTTCTTTAAGATGAAAATAAAAAAATTCTTTCCTACTTTTTTTGAAATATATAGAACTATTAAATCGATGCTTATTAAAAAATAATAAACTATTTCTCAAATGTTGATTTTTGTGGAAAAGTTTTATTTAACATTTCTCTTATGTGTAATCTTGATTCCTCAGAAACGCATTCTGTATCATTGATGCAGAAAAGTCCGATTTTTTTATTTATATTACTTGAACAAGTTAATTGGCTGATATCATCTGCATTTATATAAAGAGAGTCGGGTTTATATAATTTTGCAAAAAAATTGTAAGTCTTATTTGTATATATAGGTAATCTAAAAATTCCCTTATAATGCCCGTGTTTTACCGCAAGTGCATAACTTAAATAAATTGTTTGTTCTACGTTATCAATTTTTCTAAATCTGCTTTTTATAGTTTCATTTATTTCTTTTCTAAACATCTCAATACAATTTTTTACATCAGATTTTCTAAAAGCATTAATGTTATGATGAAAGAACATTTTTAAGGATTTACCAAACTTTTTTTCTATTAAATCGTCTGTGTTTGCACACATCCTATTATAAAAATCGAAATCTTTATCAAATTTGTAACTAAATCTGCAATACGGATATCCGTCTTTATGGTAGAAAAACCTTGGTGATACATTATTTGCAAAAAACATATCGTCGTTTCCGTATAAATAATATTCCGAAAGTTCAGGAATATTAGAAATACAATGTTCTATTGCATTAGAATTAAAAACCGGCAGACAATTTTTTGGAATAATATCTGTATGGTCTATGATTTTTATTCTTTCATTTTCTGTATTTAACCATTCTGGAACTTGATTATCAGTTACGATGTATATTTTATTAATCCAATTAGCATATTTCTCTAATGAACGTAATGAGTATTTTAACTCATCATTATTTATATATCGACAATTGTTATTTACATCATTATCCTTGCACTCACTACTGTATGCAAGTTTTTT
This sequence comes from uncultured Candidatus Melainabacteria bacterium, assembly GCA_934757245.1. Classification (GTDB taxonomy): domain Bacteria; phylum Cyanobacteriota; class Vampirovibrionia; order Gastranaerophilales; family Gastranaerophilaceae; genus CAG-196. The sequence goes on along the minus strand of CAKVLH010000008.1, from coordinate 73,981 downwards.
TTCTAACCATTTGGGGTCCTTATTGTCAACCCAAGTATAGACCATGTCAATCTTTATCTTATTAAAGTCAACCATGCTATAATCCTATTTTGCTCATTACATTCTGTCCGTACAACTTCAACAATTCGTCAAGCTGTTTGTCATTTTGTCCTTTGGAATTGATTCTATAAAGTGTGCGTTTGTTTTGCAGAATTTGCCTGAAAATATCCGTACAATAAAGAACTAAATTATGATTTTTTACAACTCTTATTTTGCGATTGTGTACTAACGCCATAACCCAAAACCAAATATCATCAGCATATGGGCATTTGCTCAAAAAGACATCTTCTCTTAAAACTTCTTTAGAAAAACAATTCGGAGGATACAAAACACCGCCGACACCAGTCAAAAAGTTATCAAACCTTGCACTTTCATCTTCTACATGTTTTTCCCAAGTTTCATAAGGAGCAATTTTATTATCTTCCAGCCTTATTCTGTGTGCACGATGAACACTAATATCAATTGGATTTGTAATATATGAATAATAAAGCTTTGAAAGCCAATCATTAGGATAATAAATATCGTCATCCGCTGTTACGATTATTGATTCGGAAAACTCTTTAAAAGCATAAATAGCCTTGGTATACGAGCCGATATCTTTGACAAATCTTATTTCAAGTCCGTTTTTAATAAATCTTGTAATATCATAGGGTAAATCATTCAACGTAAGTTTATCACTCAGCCAAAGAATTATTCTATCTGGTTTTACAGTTTGAGTTAACAAAGAGTAAAGTGATATTGTTAAATCATCGAAGCGTTCTTCATAAGAAGTAAGCGAAATAACAAGCGGAACATCACGCTTAATTTCGTTGAGTCCTAAATATTCTCCTAAATTGTCAGCTTTATAACGAATATAAGGATTTATCACAAACCTTAAATGAAATTTGCAATTCAAAAGCTTTTTAAGCATCTCACTCCTTTTCTAAGCATTAATTATAGCATAAACATTTGTGCTTTACTTTTCGTAATATTTTTTGATTAAACTAGCAAATTTATTTATTAGAGGTTTTAATTATAAAAGCACAGCTATAAAATAAGGATTTTTGTATGCAAATAAATAGCATTAATTCATTACACACAGCTCGTTTAGGTTTTAGACAAAACGAAAATAATATTATTGATAAAGATATTGATACTCAAGAAATTGATATAGAAGATAATACACAAACTTCAAATCCAATTGCAAAACCAGATAATTCGATGAAAATAATAGCAGGATTAAGTGCAATAGGTGCTCTTGCTATTTCAGGTGTTGCTTTATACAAATCAAAAGGTGCAAAAGACGAACTCAAAAAAGTTACAGAGAATTTGACAAAAGCTGAAAATAAAGTAAAAGAGTTAGAAAAATCATTAACTGAAGCTGAAAATAAAGCGAAAGAGCTTGAGAATGCTAAAACACAGAATAAGGGATTAACTCCGAAGAAAAAGACTTCAACTCCAACACAAAAGAAAGAAAAGAAACAAAAAGCTCAAAAATCTAATCCAAAACCGGTTGCAAAAAAACAAGCTCCCAAACCAACCGAATCTAAACCCAAGGTAACTGTTACAGAAGAACCTACAACTGTAAATTCGGAGCCAGCAAGTACTGCACGTACAAAAATTAATCCATTAAAAAAACTTAGAGATTTTTATGAAGGAATCATTGCGGAACTTAAGTCAAGACCGTATGTAAAACAACTGGATGAAGATTTTAAGCGTGTACATGACATCCCACCTTATGAAAAAGACATTGCAGCTATTAAAGCCAGTGATGAAAGCAATGCACAATGGTTAAAAGGTGAACATGACCGAATAGAAGCTGAATATAACGAATTGTTTAAGAATGCAGAAAATGCTACACAAGAAAACACAACAACTCAACCTAAAGTAAAATTACAAACTAAAATCAAAGATTTCATTCAAAGAAAATGGAGTGAACTTCAAACTAAATATTACGAAAAGAAATTAGATAAAGCGTATAACAAAGCTCATCCTGAAGTAAAGATTGATTTTTCGGCTGAGATTGCAGCTAGTAATACCAGAAACGAACAATGGCTTGAAAAACAGCATACAGCAAAAGAAAAAGAATATAATAATTTGTTCAACAAAACTAAGATTACTAAAATCAAAGATTTCTTCCAAACTAAATGGAGTGAAGCACAAACTAAATATTACGAAAAGAAACTAGATAGAGCCTACGAAAAAGCTCATCCGCAAGGCGAAGTTGATTTTAGTGCAAAAATTGCTGATAGCAATGAAAGAAACGAAAACTGGTTAAGAACTTGTCATGAAGCAAAAGAAGAATTTTATGGCCGCTTATTCAATGGAACAAGAAAAGAAAAAATAACCCAAAAGATTAATGAGACTTGGCATAAAATCAAAGAAACCTTACATAAAGTGCTGCTTGAATCTGAAGATGATTTTTAAAGAATTTCATTTAACTTTTGGTAGATGCCAAGATAAAGTATAAACAAAAAATCTTTATCAAAAATAGTATTAGAAATATCTAAATCAAATCCGGCATTATAAAGTTTGTTATCTTTATAAATCAATCTTGAGTTGAAAAATCCGATAAAATTTGCTTTCTTACATAAGAAAATTTCTTGAAGAGCATTTGAATATTCAATTATATTTCTATCATCAGAAAATGTTTTTAATGTTTTGCCGTCAAAAAACGAAACAATATTCAAAACTTCACCTTCCAGTAACTCTTCAAGGAAAGTAGTTTGCGCTATTTCTAACGGGAAAGCCGAATTAATATTTGTTTTTAATGCTATAGCTTCATTTAAAGTTTTTGCTATAAACTTAAAACCTTTACCGCGAACTAAAAGCGGAAACTCTTTTGGGTATTGAAATTTCCGCGGAATATTAATTGATGTTCCGACTAAAAGTTCTCTTGATTTAATACTGTCTCTAAGAGTTTCTGCCCAATAAGCCGTCGGAGCAATACAATTAACGAAATTCTTTCTTAAGACATCTGCAATTCCTTGCAAAATCCACTTTTCATTTTCAACAAGCACAACATCAATTTGCAAAGATTTACACTTGATTGCAAGTTCTTTAAATGTATTAAATTTAATGTTTATTGCGCCATTTATTTCATTATCAGATGTAACATAAAGTTTTTTTAGATATTTAGAATCCTGAATAATCGGTAAAAGTTTTCCTTCTCCGGCTACAAGAACATTTAGTGTTTGCAAGAATTACACCCTCCACAGTTACCGGAACATCCTTTAGATAAAAGATTGCGGATTTCAAATGGCTTGTTTTCTAAAAGCCTTTCAAGAATCAGAGGATAAATTGTTTGCTCTAAGTATTCTAACTCTTTTGCAACATCATCATAATGAGAAGCGTTTGATATAAAAATCGGGTATTGTGTAATAATCTTTTTAGGATTAGTGTAATAAAAAGTTATACCTGTTACTTTTACACCTGCCAAAATTGCATCTTTCACAGGCTCTTTTGATTCAAAAGCCGGAAGTAGAGAATGATGAACAGCAACGTGATTTTGTTCTATCTCACTTTTATAATTTATATTTGCAACTAAATCATAAGTATCTAAGTTGTCCGGCGCGGTTAAACAAGTTACATCAAAATCTTTAAGATGAGCTATAATACTATCTATTGTTGGAGTGTATGTAGAATATAGCAATGCAAGTTTTTTCATATCTATATTTTAGCATAATTCTCTTCATTTTATATCTGTTCGCAATACAAACACTTTTGTAAAGTTTTGTTAAGATAGCTTTAAAATTTATCAATTTTTTAAAACAGAAATACTTTATTTATATGTAAGGTTAAAAGGTTAAAAAATAAAGATTAATAGTAGGAGGTCATTATGCTTGGTTATGGCATAACAGGAATTAACGGATTAGGAACATTTGGACTAGGTGGTTCAAGCACTTATAGTTCATATTATGATCCGACAATGATGGGCATGACTGGTTCATACGGAATGGATGGATACTCATCTTATGGAAATATGGGTAGTGCTTATTCTCCTTATGGCGCTATGGGAATGATGGGCGGAATGTACAATCCGACATTTATGGCATCATATATTCGTGAAATGAATCAAGCTCAACAACAAATTGAAATTGATAAATTAAATCATGCTGGCACAATGCATAATTTACAACTACAAAATCAAACAGTTGCTTTTTCAGATACAGACAGAGCAATTTTTGAAAAGGCAATGGTTGACGCCTCTATTAACAAAAGCATTCAAAACTTAGCTGTAAAAGTTAAAGAAGGTGATTCAGATGGCATTTGTCAAGCATTTGATGAAGCAAAACAAGCACTTTATACAAAATACAGCGATTATTTTAAAGCAAATGCTAGTAGAATGAATCCGGCTGACAGCGTAACTAATTATATTGAAAATCTTTATACACAAATTGTTTCAAAAGATAGAGGTGAAATCGTAAGTTTAAGAAACGATATCAAGAAATATGGTGAAACAGCGTTTGAACATGGCTTCTGGAAAAACTTCCACGGTAAAGATTATCACGATAAATACTCAGAAGAAACAATGAGCTATGTATTCGGAACTCCTGTTGATAATAAATCAGGCAAAGATAGAATGGAAAAATATGGAGCTTACGCTGAAAAAGGAACTGAATTAGCAGCAGCTGCCGCAATCGGAGCTGTAGCTTTACCAACAGCTGTATCAGCAGCAAAAGGGGTAACAGGTTCATTGGTTTCAACAGTCTCTAAAAACGGTGCTAAAAAACTTGCGTCAATGAGTGCTTTCAACAAAAAATGGGCTTGGATTGGTGCAGCAGCAGCGTTAGCAGGTGATTGGTTATGGCAACAAAGTAGAACATAATTTAAATAGTCATATAATCTTTCTTTTCTTAACCGAAAAAAGGATGTTCAATTTTGAACATCCTTTTCTTTTATTATTATAATTAGCAACTATTATTTCAAGTTAACAGTATTATTATCAGCCAAGAACTGAGTTACTTTTTCATTTAATGCTTGTTGAGATAATGCATTAAACACACCAGGAGTTTGAGATAATTGTTTAATCATAGTTGGTGTATCGATTTGGTACATTTGGCTCAATTCAGATAATTTAGCACCGAAATCAGCTTGAGAAACTGTAATTTTTTCTTCTTTAGCAATCTTATCAATTACAAGAGAATTTTTAACTCTTACAGCTGCATCTTCTTTCAAGCTCTTCATAATTTCGTCATAACCTTGAGCTTCTACTGCTTGTTCCCAAGTAAATCCTTGCATTTGAAGTTTTTGTTTATATTCTTCAACCAATTGGTCTGCTTCTCTGTCAATCATTGATTGTTGAATATCAACTTTAGCTTCAGAAGTTACTTTTTCGAAAATTGCTTTTTCTGAATTTGTTCTGTCGATATCAGCTTTTTGAGTATCTAAGTATTTTTGAATATCAGCTTTAAGTTCATCAACTGATTTAAATGGTCCAACTTTTTGAGCAAATTCATCAGTCAATTCAGGAAGAACTTTTGCTTTAATTTCATTGATTTTGCACTTGAATGTAGCAGGTTGACCAGCCAATTTCTTTTCGTGGTATTCTTCAGGGAAAGTTACATTAATTTCAAATTCTTCACCTAAAGGTCTGTCAACTAATTGTTCTGCAAAGCCTGGAATGAAGCTAGAGTGAGCTAAATCTAAAGTATAGTTTTTAGCATCACCGTGTTCAATTTTTTCGCCATTAGAATAACCGTCAAAATCAAATACGATTGTATCTGTGTCTTTTGTCTTTCTATCAGTTACAACAAGAGTTGTAGCGTGTTGTTGAAGAAGTCCGTCAATTGATTTTTGCAAAGCATCTTCTTCTGTTTTATAAGCATCAACATCAATTGTCAAACCTTTGTATTGACCCAATGTTACTTCAGGACGTAATTCCAATTTAGCAACGATTTTTAAATCTTCGCCAATTTTGAAATCATAAGATTCAACGTATGGTTGAGCTACAACGTCAAAGTCGTTTTCTTTGATAACTTGTGAGAAAATTCTTGGAAGCGCATTTTCTAATGCTTCGTGTTTAATTCTTTCTTCACCAATATTTTGTTCAACAATATTTCTAGGTGCTTTACCTTTACGGAAACCCGGAATATTAACATATTGAGCTAATCTTTTAGCTGCGTCGTTGTAGTAGTTTACTGCATCTTTAGCAGGAATTTCAATATCAACCTTAACTACATTTTCAGGTTGTTTTTCAATTGTTGTGTTCATTAAATATATCCTCTTTTCTATACCTACCTGATTGTAGGGTACTATAAACAGAGGATATATGCAAGCAGAGCAAAGCTCGAAGTAAAAGTATTGTAGAAGTTAGATGCACATGCAGTTAGAATTTATTAATAAAAGGGTGTGAATATTATTTGATTTAGTTCTTGAGTTTAGGCACCCTAGAGGGGGTGTTATACTATAAAATGCCTATATTCACCTCACCCTAGTCCTCTCCTGTAAGGCGAGGGAAGGCGCTAAAGATGCTCATTCTGACTCTAAAAATTTAATAAATTTAACAAATCTTGGTCATTCCCTCCACCAAGGAGAGGGTAGTAGTTGATTAAATTCTTTTTAATTTACGCAAGCAATCAAGTTTTGCGCAGGTTGTGCCTAAACCAGTCAAAAGCATTGTAGATTTTTCGTTTGTTCTTTCATCTTCTATGTTAAATTTGTCAAACAAAATTTCTGAAAGTTCAAATCCGCTCAAACCTTGTTTCTTTATAAGAATTTTTGTAACATCATCACCGTAGAACTCCAAATTGCCGAGTTCGGTTTTTATTTCTTTAATTTTTGTAATCAATTCATTAATTCGTTTTTTACCTTTTGTCGAATTTAAATAATTAACATTAGCTTCAATTGTTGCAAGCATAGGATATGATGGTGATGTTGTTGTAATTAGTTTTAGTGCGGATTTTATATCACATTCACAATTGCAATGCAAAAGGGCTGTCGGATTAATTCCACCTGCTGTTTTATGTAGAGATTGCACTGTGAAATCAGCAAATTTTATAGCGCTTTGCGGAAGTTCGTCTGAAAACGGATACAAAGCTCCATGCGCTTCGTCTGCTATTAAATAAACTCCTGCATTTCTGCAAACTTTGCTTATTTTTTCTATGTCAGAAACAATGCCTTCGTAGCTCGGAGATGTTACGATTATCGCTTTTGGAGAATGCTTTTCTAAAAGTTCTTCTACATTATCTAAACCTTCAAAAACGCCCCATTCTTCATTGTAAGGAAGTTCGTATTCTATAGCTTGTGCGCCTGCAAGTTTGATTGCGTTTTTATGGCAAGGGTGGGATTTAGACCAAACAAGAACTTTGTCATTAAATTGACAGCAAGCTAAAACGGATGCAATAATTCCGCTTGAAGAGCCATTTGTTAAAAAATGGGTTGATTTTGTACCATAAATTTTTGTAGCTTTTTGTTCGGCTTTTTCTAACGCAACTTCTGGATTGTATGCATCCACTTCTGAAATATCTGAGCGATACCATTGATAAAACTTGTGATAAATACACAATTTGCCGGCATGGCTTGGCGTTGTAAAAAGTTGTTTTTTGTTTTTTTTCTTTAAAATTGATATTAAACTCATATTTATATTTTACTATAAACTTTATTCATGTTAAAATTGGTAAAAATATTTGGAGAAATGAAATGCATAAAAAGAGAAATTTAGTTGTCGGTGCCGGATTTTCAGGCGCAACCATTGCGAATTTATTAGCAACTCGCCTAAATGAAGAAGTTACTGTTATTGACAAAAAAGATCATATCGGTGGTAATTCTTATGATTATCGCGACAAAAACGGCATAATGATTCATAAATATGGTTCACATATTTTTCATACAAACAACGAAAAAGTTTGGCAATATTTAAAGCAATTTACAGAATTTACAACTTATATGCATGAAGTTGTCGGGATTATTGACGGCATAGAAGCCCAAATTCCCTTTAACTTTAACACTCTTTATCAAGTTTTTCCGGAAACTTTAGCAAAAAGACTTGAAGAAAAATTGCTTAAAGCTTTTGAATACAATAAAAAAGTTCCGATTTTGGAATTTCAAAAACAAGATGACGAGGATTTGAAGTTTTTAGCAAATTATGTTTATGAAAAGATTTTCTTGAATTACACAACTAAACAATGGGGACTTTCTCCAAAAGATATTGACGGTGCAGTAACAGCGCGTGTTCCTGTATATTTGAGCAAAGATAACAGATATTTTCAAGATAAGTATCAAGGAATTCCAAGAAAAGGCTATACAGCAGTAATAGAGAATATGTTAAATCAAGATAATATTAAACTTGAACTTGAAACAGAATTCAATTCTGCAGAAGGCTATGACAGAATTTTTTATACTGGTTCAATTGATGAGTTCTTTAATTACAAATATGGCATGTTGCCTTATAGAAGCGTAAACTTTAAGTTTGAAGAGTATGACAAGGAATTTTATCAATCTCATGCTTGCATAAATTATCCAAATAATTATGATTTTACACGAATTCATGAGTACAAACACTATTTGCAGGACAAATCAGAAAAAACGGTAATCGCCAAAGAATACTCAGAAGCCTTTGAACTCGGCGTAAATGAAAGATATTATCCGATTGCAAGTGATGCTAATTCTAATTTATATAACAAATATTTGGAAGAAGCTAAAAAGATGAATAATGTACATTTTTTAGGCAGACTTGGTGATTATAAATATTATAATATGGATGGCGCAATAGCCAGAGCTTTAGATTTATTTGACGAACTCTTTGCAAACAACTAAAAAATTTGCTACAATAAAGGCATTATGGCGGATTTAGTAGAAAAATTAAAAGAAATCGGATTCAATACATACGAAGCAAAAGTTTATATTGCACTTCTAAAAAAATATCCTGCAACAGGTTATGAAGTGTCGAAGCTTGCCAATATTCCACAATCAAGAACTTATGATACACTCAAGGTTCTTGAGGAAAAGAATATTGTAGTTTCTGCAAATTCTAAACCACAAACATATACGCCGATTAAGCCTAAACAGCTTACGCAAAGATTTCAAAAGAAAATGAATTCAACGATAAATTTTCTTGATAAACATTTGCCTGAGGTTAAAGACGACTATAATGAGCCGATTTTAACGATTACAGGGAAACAAAATATTCAAGAAAAGATTATAGAGGTTATACAAAACGCCAAACGTGAAATATATATGGAAGTTTGGTCGCAAGATTTCAAGTTTTTTGAGAAAGAACTTCTAAATGCATATAATAGAAACGTAGAGATTAGAATTGTCGGATATGACAACTTCAATTCCAGATTTGGAATGGTTTTTCAACACGCTTTTGCTCGTGATATTGAATTATCACTGGGTGGAAGAATGGTGATTATTGCTGTTGACGACTCAGAAGGTATTGTCGGCAAAATTTCGTCGCTAAAAAATGATATTTCTGATACCAATATTATTTGGACAAAGAATGCTGGCATTGTTTTTGTTATAAAAGAATTTATTGTCCATGATATGTATCTGATTGATGTAGAAGAAAATTTGGTTGAACAGATGAAATATATTTATGGCAAAGGCTTCAAACGCTTAAAAGATAAGGTTTTAGGTGCTAATGCGACTTATATGATTCATTAGTTGTTGGGCTGAAAGTCCAATCTACACTCTAGGATTAACGATGTAATTGTAAATTTTTATTAACGCAATGCAAAATTTAATCAATTTTTTAAATTGACAAGTTTTATACTAAATGTCGTATATACGTATGGAGGTAAATATAATGTCAACAACAATTAATCCTGCTCAAGTTGGAACACAAGCACCTGCATTCAAAGGTTTTAAAAATGTATTAAAGGGAAAAGCTGAAAACAAAAAAAGAATTGAAGAAATGGCTAAACTAGTTGATAAATTGGGAACAGAAGTCCCAAAAGAATTTGAACTGGCAAAACGTTCTAAAGCAGAGCAAATTGAAACATTGATTCGAGATAGTGCATTGAATACTAATTTTAATAATAAAATTGCAGAAATTTTAAGTAAAACAAAATAAAACAACAAAACTGGGGCGTATCATAAGGAAGTGTTGTAGGGTGAGAAAAGCGTAAGCGGTTCCCACCTTTATTATGTTCAATAATTGTTCTTGAATACAACAATTATTTGTTCTTAAGCAAAAAAAAGAGCCTAATCGGCTCTGGAATTAAGAATAGCTGGAAGTATGAAAAAGATTTAATATAATTATTTAACTCCAACAAAGATCGTCGCGCCATTAGACAAGTTGGCAGTTTAGAAGTGCCCAGGTGGGGAGTATTTGTTGGGTTGAAAACTCAACCTGCTCGGTGCTAAATGCACCTCAAAATGCCCCTAAGTTACTAGTTCTACGCCAAGTTGTTGCGAAGAATAACGATTGCATTGTAAAAAACAAAAAGCCGCAATCGATTGCGGCATTAACTCACGTTAGATAAAGGAGTGGAGGAGAAAATAAAGAAAAGAGATTATACTTTATCTATTCCTCAATATATATTTTTGATAACACTTTGTATATATATTTTTACAAAAGTTAACAAAAAAAGACGAACACCAATTGGTATTCGTCTTTTTCTATTATAAAAACATTATTAATCTAATGATTGATAACCTGATTTATGTGATTTTAGAAGTACGCCACGTTTTGATGTTTGGATAAAATCAATCATTTTTTCGATATATTCATTCATCGGAATTTCAGCTTTAATTTTTTCAATTGCTTGAGTTGTGTTGTATTCTTCTGAAATTAATAGTTTAAATGCTTCGTTAGTAGCAGTTCTGATTTCTTGAGAAACTCCTCTGCGTTTCATCGCGATAACATTTAATCCGCGTGGAACCGGTGGACGGCCTTCGCCTTTAGAGTATGGAAGAATATCTTGTCTTGAAGCAGAGAAACCGCTAATAATTGCCATATCGCCGATTCTGATATTTTGGTGGAATACGCTCATTCCGCCAACGAATGCGCCAAATCCTACGTGAACGTGTCCGCCAAGTGTTACTAGGTTAGCAAGAATAACTTGGTCCGCTAATACGCAGTTGTGAGCAACGTGAGAACCAACCATTAATAAACATTTGTTACCGATTCTTGTAGTGAAATCACCGCAAGCTGCGCCTCTATGAATTGTTACATTTTCTTTGATAATTGTTTCGTTGCCGATTACAACTTTTGTAGCTTCGCCTTTATAGCCCAAATCTTGAGGTTCTGAGCCAATTGTTGCAAATGGAGAAATAGTACAGTTTTCACCGATTTCCGCAAATTCAATATAAGCGTTTGCGATAACTCTTGTGCCTTTACCTATTTTTACACCTTCACCAATAACTACGTTAGGGCCAATTGTAACTCCTTCAGCGATTTCGGCAGATGGGTGAATTACTGCAGAAGGATGTATTAAAGATTTTTCTAAAACTGTCATTCTCTTTCTCCATAAAATTAACTACCAGATTAGTATATTATAAAAAAACTAAATTCTTGGAAATATTTATATAATCTTTATCTTAAAATTAAAATTAATTAAAAAACTGATAATATTCATTTATAGTAGACATTGTAGTATTTTAATGAAATAATTAGTTTAAATTAGGGAATAAATTATGAAACTTATTGCAGGTTTAGGAAATATTGGCGACAAATACGTTTTTACGAGGCATAATGCTGGGTTTATGCTTATAGACAGTTTTGCGCTTAATGAGAATTTGAATTTTAGAGAAAATTCGCGTCTTAAATGCCTTATGACAAATTTAAGAACAGGCACAGAAGATTATTTATTAATTAAACCGACTACCTTCATGAACTTGTCCGGTGAGGCAGTGCGCGCGGTTATGGATTATTATAAAATACCGATTGAGGATGTTTTGATTGTGTATGATGATTTGTCATTGGAAATCGGGAAAATACGTTTTCGTCCAAACGGCTCTGACGGCGGTCATAACGGTATAAAATCCGTTATTCAACATCTTGGAACAAAAAATGTTGCAAGACTAAAAATCGGTATCGGTCCTCAACCAAACATTCCTTCAGAAGTCTTTGTACTTCAAAACTTTTCTAAAGAAGAATTAGAGACATTAAAATGTGCAATTGTAAAAGCAAAAGAAGGTATTGCTTGTTATTTCAAAGACGGTATTGCGGTTGCTCAAAATAAATTTAACTAGGAGAATAGAATGAACTTAGCAGAACAACTTGAACAAGATGAAAAATATGAAGAAGCTTATGCGGAGTACAAAAAACAGCTTCCACACAAGCAAAACGATGTCGAATTATTGACTAAGCTTGCGCATGTTGCGTTAATTTTAGAAAAAAAGGATGATGCAAAAATTTATTATGGCAAGATTTTAGAAGTCGATCCGCCGAATATTTTAGCACACGAGCAATTAATTGATTTATTCTGCCATGAAGATAGATTCAAGTATTATTTGCTAAGAGGAAATTTGCATGCACTTCAACAGCAAATGAGCCACGCCAGAAACGACTATAAAAAAGCTATAGACCACGCAAAAGACCAACAAGAAGCTCTTCCTGCAAGATATTTATATGCAGGACTTTGCGAAGGTCAAGGCAAAATAACAGATGCAATTGATGAATACTTAAAAATTTCAGATTATGATGATAAAAATCCTGTTGTGTATTTAAAATTAGCAGAACTTTATGAAAAAACAGAAGGTATAGTTTCTGCAATTCAAATTTTGGAACGCGGAAGAAAAGACTGCGGTTTTAAAGATTTTGAAGAAATTTTAGCCGGTTATTATATCAGAAATTCTCAACCCGAAAAAGCGTTGGAACTTACACGACACGATTTAACAAAAGCAAGAGCTTTATTTGATTTAGGTAAAAACGACGAAGGTTTTGAAATTCTTAAACGTAATCAAGAAAATTATAAAAACGATAAAACTTTTCACGCACTTTTGGCTCAATATTATTTCCAAAAAGGTATGTCAGAGGATGCGTTTAAAGAAATTGACGAGTACGCAAAACTAGATCCGAATTCACCTTTGATTTATCAGATGCGCGCCTTGATTTATGAAAAATTAGAAGATTCGTTTAATGAACACGTAAACTGGGGCAAATACAACATTGTTCGTGGTGATAAAGATGTTGCATTAAACGAATATTTAACGGCTTACAGATTTGATGATACAAATGTTGATTTAATTGAAACAATCGCAGTATTGCTTGAAACAGAAGGTGATAAGACAAAAGCAAGCGAATTCTACGAACGTTTAGTTGATGTTGACCCTAAAAACAAAAACGCGTTGCAAAAATTGGCTGAATTTAGAGAATCTATCGGAGATAATTACGGTGCAATGGAATACATGGACAGATTGAAGGAAATCGACCCAAGAAACCAATTTGTTGCCGATAATTATGAAAAATACAAAAACGGCTCAGAAAACGGCGGTTTTGGTGCGTTCTTGAAGAAAATTTTTGGAAAGAGGATGGGGGGATAGGAAAGGGAATAAGGTAATAGGGTAATAAGGGAATAAGTGATATTAAATATATTAAATTAACAAAAAGTTTTTTATGGAAAGTTTATAACCTCTTATTCTCTTATTACCCTATTACCTTATTCCCCTCAATTTATGAAAACCGAACTTTTATCACCTGCAAAAGACAAGCAAACCGCAATTGAAGCTATTAATTGTGGTGCGGATGCTGTTTATATGGGCGCATCTTGTTTTGGTGCGAGAAGAAATGCACCGAATAGTTTGGATGATATTCAAGAAGTTGTTAATCATGCGCACAAATTCTGGGCAAAAGTTTTTATTACCGTCAATACGATTTTGAATGATAAAGAATTAGATGAAGCTGTTGAATTGGTTAAAAAGCTTGATAAAATTGGTGTGGATGCGGTTATCGTTCAAGATATGGGATTACTGAATAAGTTGATGGAATTGCAAATAAAATACTCTCCTCAGCCCTCTTCCGCTGAGATGGAGTTTGTAAAACCACTTAATTTAGCAATACATATGAGCACTCAATGCGATAATCGTGATATTAAAAAAGTTTCATTCTTTAATAAACTTGGTGTTTCAAGAGTGGTTTTAGCAAGAGAACTCTCTTTAGGGAAAATTAAGGAAATTCATGAAGCTAATCCGAATTTGGAACTGGAAGCATTTGTACATGGCGCACTTTGTGTGTCTTATAGCGGTCAATGTTATCTGAGCCAGTTTATTGGCGGGCGTTCTGCAAACAGGGGAGAATGCGCTCAACCTTGCCGAAAAAAATACACAGTTAAAAATACTGATGGGAAGATTTTGGCAAAAGACATTCATGCACTTTGCCTAAAGGATTTTAACGCATCAAAACACTTGAAAGAAATGGCAGAAGCCGGTGTTTTCTCGTTTAAAATTGAAGGCAGATTAAAAGAAACAAACTATGTAAAAAACGTTACAGCCTATTATAGACAAGAATTAGATAAATACTCTACAAAAATAAGTTCCGGCAAATGTATTTATCCGTTTACGCCTAATCCTGATAAAAGTTTTAACCGCGGTTTTACGGATTATTTCTTAGAAAAACGTAAGGATTGTTTTAATTTTGTTTCACCTAAATCTAAGGGCGAATATTTGGGCAAGGTTGTTGAAATTAAAAAAGATTGCTTTGTGATTAAAACAAATAAAGAAATTCATGCGCAAGACGGACTTGTTGTGGGAAGTGATGGATGCTTGGTGAATAAAGTTACCCCAACAGGAAAAGCTCCCACCCCAGCCCTTCCCCGAAGAGAGGGAGTTTTGTTTGTGATTTATCCAAACAAGAAAATAAAATTAAAAGTTGGTGATGAGGTTTACAGAAACCTTGATGTTGAGTTTGAAAAATTACTCTCTCAACCTGTTAAGCGACAAATCGGTGTACAAGTTGAGATCATCCCTTCACCTACGGAGAGGGTTTTATTAATCCTGACTGACGAAAACAACATTTCAATCACTCTACAGTTAGAAGGCGAATGCGCAAACAATCCGGACAGGATGAAAGAAACTTTTGTAAAACAGTTTTCTAAAACAGGAGAAAGCGATTTTTATATCGAAGATATAAAAATCGCCACAGAACTTCCATTTATGCCTGTTAGCGCGATTAATCAACTACGACGTGAAGCGTTTGAATTACTTATGCAAGAGCGCCTTAAAAATTATAAACGCGATATTCAAAAACCGCTCAGTTATGCACATTACTATAAAAAAGAAGTTGATTATAGAGCCAATGTGTTCAACAAAGAGGCCGAAAAGTTTTATAACAAATGCGATTGTACGGTTCTTGAACCTGCAATGGAAGCCAAATTTCCAAAGCATCAGATTGAACTTATGCGCACAAAACATTGTATAAAATACGCACTTGGTATTTGCAAATCTCCACAAAAACTTTTGCTAGAAGACGAACACGGACAAACTTATCCATTGATTTTTGATTGCAAAAACTGTGAAATGGTTGTCTGCTCGCCACTAAAATAATCGGCTTTCAGTCAAAATGTTTTTTTGTTAATATAAGTTTATGAATTACATATTTTTCGGATTAGTTACAATTTCAATTATTGTCGGAATTTTTAATCATACGATTTCAGATGTTGTAAACGCTATGCTTTCTGCTTGTAATTTGGCTGTAAAAATTTCGTTTTCTTTAATTGGCATTATGGCATTTTGGCTTGGCATAATGCGAATTGCAGAAAAATCAGGTTTGGTTCAAATTCTTTCAAAAATTTTAAATCCGATTGCAAAAGTTTTATTTTCGGATATAAAAAAAGACAGTCCTGCGATTGGTGATATTACAATGAGTGTAGCTGCAAATGCCTTAGGGTTAACGAATGCTGCGACACCTATTGGTTTAAAAGTTATGAAAGAACTTCAAGAAGACAATCCGAAAAAAGATGTTGCAACTGATAGCATGTGTATGTTTTTGGGTATGAATACTGCCGGTTTTCAAATTATTCCGGCTACTGTGATTGCCGTTTTGGTTGGAGTTGGCGCGACAAATCCTTCTGAAGTGATTTTACCAACACTAATTGTTACAACACTTTCTTTTTTAACAGCAATAGTAACAGCATTAATTTTGAAAAAACTTTGGAGGAATAATGATTGAGAAAATTTCTTTATACATTCTTCCATTAATGATTTTAGTAATTCTATGTGCAGGAATAATAAAAAAAGTTCCTGTTTATGAAGAATTTGTAGAAGGTGCAAAGGACGGATTTAAAGTATCAGTATCTATAATACCCTATCTTGTTGCAATTATGGTTGGCGTTTCTATGTTTAAAGCCTGTGGAGCAATGGATTTAATTAAAAATCTTGTAGGGAATTATATTCCGGCTGATATTGTTCCGATAATTCTAACGCGCTCTTTATCCGGTTCTGCTACATTGGGCTTATTTTCCGATATAGCAAATAATTTCGGACCTGATGCTTATATTACAAAACTTGCGGCTGTTATGGTTGGAAGCTCAGAAACAACCTTCTATGTTTTGGCGGTTTATTTTGGTTCTATTGGAATTAAAAAATTTCGTTATGCTTTACTGACGGGAATTATTGCCGACATTACAGGTATTGTACTAGCAATTTTGGTTGCACGTCTGTTCTTTCTTGCCAGCATCTAGTTGTTGAACAAATATGTTCTTTGTTTTCTACCTCGTGTTTTACTAGTGCTGCAAAGCGGATGTCTACAAAGTTAATTTCGTCCAATTTTTCAACTTTGAATTCGTTGCTTCCACAGTTATAACAATAATTAAGTTGTGGTACGATTTCTCCTTTTTTAACCATGGCTTTCAATTTAACTCCACAGCAAGCGCAACGTGTAATATACCATTCGTTTTTGATTAATTTCCCGCAGTCTGGACAATACGCGCAATCTTTATCCGGTGTAACGTGTTCATGTGAGCATTTGTGTGTAAATAAATTTGTTAAAAACATTTTGATACCTCAATTAAGATTTAATGATTTAAAACTTTAAGTCAATTTATTTATTTTTTTGTATTAATTATTTCTCCCATTTACAATCAAAGCTTTATTTGATACGATTTAAAGGGGGATTTTTTATGAAAAAGAAAGTTCTGACTTTAGCTTTATTACTTTTAAGTTCTTGCGCTTATGCAGGTGAAAACAATGATTTAAGAACATTGTTTACTAATAACAAAGCAAATATTTGCGGAATAAATCTTAGAACATTTAACGCTCAAGATTTAAACGGCAACGAAATTATTGACGAAAATGAAGTCAGTGGAAATTTTTTAAATGCGATTGCGCGATTAGATGAAATAAAAAATCTCGGCATAAATACGCTTCACGTTCTACCTATAACTCCTGTAGGAAGGCTTAAAGCGCTTGGAACTGCAGGTTCCGTTTATGCAGCTGAAAACTTCTGGGATATAAATCCTCAGTTGGTTGATAAAACTTCAAAACTTACGGATGTAGAGCAAGCAAAAAAGTTTGTTGAAGAATGTCATAAACGTGGAATTAGAGTAATTATTGACCTTCCAAGCTGTGGCGCTTATGACTTATTTTTAACTCATCCTGAATTATTTATTAAAGATGATAGGCAATGTTCAATTGTTCCTACGGATTGGACTGATGTAAGATTACTTAAAACAGGTAACAACAAAAAACTTAACCAAGACGTAATTGATGCGCACAAAAAGTTTGTTGATTTAGTTCTATCAATCGGTGCAGATGGAATTAGAGCGGATGTTGCAACAATAAAACCTTCTGCTTTTTGGGAAGAAATTATTAAATATACCAGAAGCAAAGACCCCGAATTCATGTTCTTAGCAGAAGCTTCAGACTCTTGGAGAGAACCACCAAGCCAATACGCAGAATTTACACCTTATGACAAATTATTACAAGCTGGATTCGACGGCTATTATGGTAGCTTTTTCAACTTGAAAGAGTGGAATGCGCCTGAATTTATGGAGCATATCAAGTTCAATTTGAAATTGCTTGATTCTTACAAAGCTCCTAAGAGTGTAATATTGAGCTTTACAACACATGATGAAGTAAGTCCTGTTGTTTTGCATGGCGAAAACTTCTCAATTATGATTTCTTGGTTGGAAGCAACTTTACCATTCAATCCTTATTGTATTGACGGTTTCTTTACCGGAGATGAGTATCTGTATTCTTGGGCAAATACTAAGGCTCAAAAAACTGAAACAGACGATGATACTTACTTTGTTCACAGAGGTAAATTAGATATCTTCAATTTCTCTCGCAGACCTGATGGTAAAAACGAAAGAATCTTGAACAACTTTAAAGAAGCTTTGGCTTTCAGAAACGATAATTTGGATTTGATTACAAAAGGTGATTTTACAGAACTAAAAACCGGCAATGACAAAGTTTTTGCTTTTACAAGAAAATTGAATAAAGAACAAATAATTGTTGTTGGGAACTTGGATTTTAAAAATCCTCAGAATAAAATTACGATAAAAGATAAAAGTATAAACAAAAAGAATGTGTTAGACGTTATAACAGGTAACGATAATATAAGAGCCGGACATAAGCGTTTGTTTACAGATTTAGACGCCGGTGAAATTAAAGTTTTGATGATTAAGGAAAGGAAATAATATATGCAAGATAAAATTGTAGTAACAGGCATGCGCCCAACAGGGAAACTTCATTTGGGACATTATTTAGGCGTAATTGAAAATATGTTGAAACTCCAAGATGAGTACAGATGTTTTTATTTTATTGCAGACTGGCATGCTTTGACTACAAAATACGAGAAGACAGAGAATTTAAGGCAAGATGTGATTGATGTTGCTGTGGATTGGCTTGCAAGCGGAATTAATCCTGATAAAGCTACAATCTATGTTCAATCTTTGATTCCTGAAATCGCAGAACTTCATATTTATTTAAGTATGATTACTCCTCAAAACTGGGTAGAAAGAGATCCTAACTTGAAAGATATGGCAAAAATTTTGCACTCAAAAGAAGGTTTTGCATCTCAAATCAATTATGGTTTGATGGGTTATCCTGTTCTTATGACGGCTGATATTTTGGCGTTTAATACTGATTTTGTTCCTGTAGGAATTGATCAGGTAGCGCACGTTGAACTGACAAGAGATATCGCAAGAAGATTTAATAATATCTATAAAACAGATTTCTTTAAAGAAACTCAACCATTGTTGAATAATTGCTCTTTGATTTGCGGTTTAGACGGTAATAAAATGGGTAAATCTTTCAACAATGATATTAAAATCGCTGATACAGAAGAAGTTACAGCTAAGAAGATTATGTCTGCAATTACTGATAGAAGCAGAATGAGAAAAGATGATTTGGGACATCCTGATGATTGTGAAGTAGCTTTCAAATATTGGAAAATTTTCGGAAGCGAAGATGAAGTTAACACAATCAGATGTGAATGCGAAAAAGGCCAACGCGGATGTGCAGATTGTAAACGTCAATTAGGCGCAAAGGTTAACGAACGCTTCAAAGAAATCAGAGACAGAAGAAGATATTATGAAGCTCATCCTGAAATTGTTGAAAAGATTTTGAACGAAGGTTCAGCAAGAGCAAGGGAAGAAGCTCAAAAAGTTCTAAAAGAAGTTAGAAAATTGGTTAGAATGTATTAAGCTAATAGAGCACAAGACTTATAAATATTGAGTTTTGTGCTCTATAATTATTATAAAAAGACGGGAATACATAAGTATCCCCGCCTTTTTCATTTTTGAATCTATAAATTATTCTTCTTCTGAAGATTCTTCAACTTCTTCTTGTTGGATATCATCTTCATCAAGAGCTTGTTGATTCATTTCTTCTTCGATTTCTTCTTGAATTTCATCAGAATCAACAGTTCTTTCTTCGTCTTCTACAGCTTCTTCTTCGTAGTCGTAATTTGAATTCTTACGAGCTTCTTCATCTTCCATTTGAGAAACGCTCTTGATATCAATCTTCCAACCTGTCAATCTGTGAGCAAGTCTTACGTTTTGACCTTCACGACCGATTGCCAAAGAAAGTTGATCATCAGGAACTACAACCAAAGCGTCTTTTGTTTCTTCATCGTCAGTCATAATATCAACCGAAACAACTCTCGCCGGAGAAATTGCGTTTACAATGTATTCAACAGGATCTGGAGACCATCTAACAATATCTATTTTTTCGTTCTTTAATTCTCCAACAATAGTTTGAATTCTTGAACCGCGAGGTCCGATACAAGCGCCAACTGAATCTACTTCAGGGTCATTTGACCAAACGGCAAGTTTTGTTCTGAAGCCTGCTTCACGAGCAATTGATTTAATTTCTACAATGCCGTCTTCAATTTCAGGAACTTCAAGTTCAAACAATTCTTTAACGATTTCCGGGTGTGCGTGAGAAACAATAACTTGTGGAAGTCTGCTTGTTTCTTTTACGTTAAGAACAAATACTCTGATTCTGTTACCTGGTTTGTAGTATTCACGAGGGATTTGTTCTTTTTGAGGCATAATAGCATCAGTTTTGCCGATATTAACGATAACATTTCTGTTTTCTACTCTTTGAATGATACCTGTTACCAAAGTACCTTTCTTTTCTAAGAATTCGTTTAAGATGTTGTTTCTTTCTGCATCTCTTATTCTTTGAGTAATAACTTGTTTAGCAGATTGAGCTGCAATACGTCCAAATTGGTCTGGTGTAACTTCAATCTTAACTTCGTCATCAACTTCAACTTCGTCATCAATTTCTTGAGCTTCTTCCAATGAAATTTGAGTATCAGGATCTTCAACTTCTTCTACAACTGTTTTTGTGCTGAATACGCCGATTTCACCGGTTTGTTCATCTAAGATTGCTTCTATATTAGCAGCTTCTTTAACGTGCATGTGTTTTTTGTAAGCAGCTACCATTGCATCGCATAATGACGCAATAAGAACTTCTTTAGAAATTCCACGTTCTCTTTCAAGTTCTTCGCAAGCTTCAAATAATGCTGTTCCGATTTTAATCATGTTTTTCTCCTTTTTGAGGGAATAAGGGAATAGGGCAATAAGGGAATAAGTGGTTATATTCGCTACGCTCATTATTGTTCTATTATTCTTATTTCCATTTATTTGTTATTATTTACTTTTTTCTATAAAATATTTTCTTAATCCGTTTATTAATGCATTTACCTTTTTAATCTGTTCATCTTCAATTTTGTAATTTTCTATATAATCCAACTCTTGAGCAATTGTTAATTGTGTATCTAATTCCGCTAAAGAGCCTAATGCTATATCAATAAATCTTATAGTTTCTTGGGCTGTTGCTCTTGCGTTACCTTCTGCAATATTAGAAGGAACAGAAATAACAGCTCGTCTTATTTGGGATGTTAACCCGTAGTCTTCCTGCTTAGGGAAATCATTAGTTAATTTATAAACTAATTTCACAAGTTTTATAGATTCTTTCCAAGCTTCCAAATCTTTATGAAACATAATTTAAAACCTCTTATTCCCTTATTGCCTTATTACCCTATTCCCTTTTAGTCAATATATAATTTTGCCGACTGAATATTTGTCTTGGGTATTTGTAACTCCTCGCCATCTTCGAAACGGAAGAATTTTAAACCTGTATTATCATCCCAATCCAAAATTTCGCCTTTGAATATCTTTTCTGTCTCACCTTCCAGAGGTTGTTTTAGTTTTAAACTGATTCTTCTACCTTTGAATATCAAAAATTCTTTATCTGATTTGAATTTTCTCTCTAACCCCGGAGAAGATACTTCTAAATAGTATTTAACAGGAATAAGCTCATCCAAAAAATCATTTAAGCTTCTTGTAACGTTTTCGCAATCATCTAGAGTAATGTCCTTTTCGTAAGAATATAAATAAATTCTCAAAAACCACTTGTGATTTTCTTTCACGAACTCAATTTCAATAGGAATAAGGTTATAACGCATTGCCGTATTTTCAATAAGCGGTGTGATTTTTTCTAAGACTTCAAATCTGTTTACATCTTGCTTCATAACACTCCTTCCTTTTTGCGAGAAATTTTATTCTCCTAATAAAAAAAGAACGGGAGTTGTACCGTTCTTTCTTTAAGAAACTATTTACCTCTTGAGTATATCAAAAATTTTTAGATTTGTAAATCATAATATTAAGCTTTATGAAGAAATTTTTTGCCAAGAATTTGAATAACTTTTGCAACTCCGTACATAATAGCGCTTGCAAACGGAATTGGAGTAAGCAAACCAACTAAACCGGCTGCAACTGGAAAGTTATTCCAAGTCAATTTCTTTGGCATCTTTTCTAACACTTTTTGTGGAATGCGTTTTTCGACTTTTCTTTCGACTTTTTTTGCGCCTGTTTTTAATTTATTTTTTGCTAAATATATGTCCTGCTTTATCGGTGTAACTCTCATATCTTTATTTTCACACAAAAATAATTTTATGGTAAAATTTAATTATAAGTATTCTTATCAAAAAGAGGGAAATAAAATGACACAACAAACAAAAGAGCCTATATCGGCAAAAGAAACTATAAGACAGACAAGAATTCAAAAGCTTGCTGAACTTGCGGATAAGGGTATTAATCCATATCCTTACGCATTTGATAAAGATGCTGATGCAGCAGATTTGCAAGCTAAATACAAAGACCTTCCTGCGGGAGAAGAAACTGAAGATTTCTATTCAGTAGCAGGTCGTGTAATGGCTATTAGAAATTCAGGCATGTTCATCGACTTGATGGACGCGACAGGCAAAATCCAAATTTTCTCACATAAAGAAAATATGGATCCAGAAATGGTTAAAACTCTAAAACTAGTTGATATTGGCGATATTTTAGGTTTTTACGGTTCAATTAGAAGAACTCCTCGTGGAGAACTTTCTGTAAAAGCTAAATCTTTTAAAATGCTTTCAAAATCGCTTCTTCCACTTCCTAACAAACAAATTAGCGAAGAAAAATTGGAACAATTGAAGGCATATCACAACATGAACGATACTGAAACTAAGTACCGTCAAAGATATGTAGACTTGATTATGAACGAAAAAACAAGAGATACGTTCAGAAAAAGAAGTTTAATTATCCAAAAAGTTAGAGAATATTTAACAAAACAAGGGTTTATTGAAGTTGAGACTCCAATGTTGCATACTCAAGCATCAGGTGCAAATGCAAGACCATTTATAACACACCATAATGCTTTAGACATGGATTTAACTTTGAGAATCGCGCCGGAACTTCACTTAAAGAGATTAATGGTTGGTGGTTTGAGCGAAAAAATCTTTGAACTTTCAAGATGCTTCCGTAACGAAGGTATTGATACTCGCCATAATCCGGAATTTACAATGATTGAACTTTACCAATCTTATGTTGATTACAACGAAATGATGGTATTGACTGAAAATCTTGTAGCTTATGTTGCTCAAGAAGTTTTAGGAACAATGAAAATTCAATACGGTGAAAACGAAATCGATTTGACTCCACCATGGGATAGAAAAACAATGTTAGGTTCTATCAAAGAATTTACAGGCATTGATTTCGGCGAATTCTTCACAGCTAAAGAAGCTTATGAAAAAGCAAAAGCTTTGCATATTGAAGTTGATGAAGAAATGAATTGGGGTCAAATTGTTGAAGCTGTATTTGAAGCAACTGTTGAGCCAACTCTAATTCAACCATGCCACATTATTGATTATCCTCGTGAAATTTCACCTTTGGCAAAAGTTCACAGAGATAATGATAGATTGACAGAACGTTTTGAAACAAGAGTTAACGGTTGGGAAATTGCAAATGCATTTTCAGAATTGACTGATCCAATTGATCAAAGACATAGATTTGAAGCACAAGCATTAGCTAAAGCTAATGGAGACGAGGAAGCAATGTCTTATGATGAGGATTATATTAATGCTTTAGAATATGGTTTAGCACCAACAGGCGGTATGGGAATGGGAATTGATAGATTGGTTATGTTGTTAACTAACTCTCCTACAATCCGCGATGTAATTGCGTTCCCTACTTTGAAAAAGTTAGAAAATTAATAGTTTAAATTTTGAAGTTAACAAACGGGGTAAAATCATTTTGATTTTGCCCCGTTTATATTTTATCTTAATTTGTAACCTAATCGCTAAATGTTTTGAAAGTCTTTTCAACGTTGTCTTTAATAACTTTCTTAACAGCATCCATTTCTGTTGCAAGCGCGTTTTGCTCTGTATCTAGTTGTTTTAAACGAAGTTCCAATGTTCTATCTTCCTGTTGAATAATAGACGTCTTGGCGTTGATATCAGCAATCGTTTTTTCATATTGTTCTTTTTTGTAATTATACTCGTTCATTGCGTCTTTGTAAGCAGCTTCATCTGTAACTGTTTCAACATTCAAGTCGTAAACAACACTATCGTTATCAAATTTGACAGACGTAAATCTTCCGTTACCGTCAGTTTCTAACAATGCATGGTTAGTTTGTTCAATTTTTGTTTTTATATAAGACGCATTATAGTAAGCTAATTTATCTTGTACATCAATAGGTTTTTCATATTCATATTGAGTTTGCATACTGTTATACAAGTCTTTTTCTGTTGTGAAGTAAGTTTTACCTTGCATATCAAAAGTATAAATACCTTGACCACCATAAACTAAACTTCCATTGTCATCAAAACTCAAATAATCTGAAATAGAAGAATCCTTACAATCTCTGAGCACTTGCGCAAGTTCTGCTGCTTGGTCTGCGGTTAACTCATTAAGCTGCGTTAGTTTTGAATTTCCTACATAAGATGGCACATAAACTGTTGAATAGTCCTTTGGTTCACCAATCTCATTTTCCAAAAAAAAGTGCCAAGTCCCGTTTGCGTCTTGATATCCGTAAACACCATCTGTTGTAAGCACACCGTCAGCTTTTGCCATATCTTTCGCTGTTTCAAAATCTGTAAGCGCATTTTTCAACTTAGTATCTGTTTCAATATTTTGAAGCGCAGAATAAGTCTGAGTTTGACCGTCAGCAGTCGTAATCGTATATGTATTATCATTAGCATTATAAGTAACTTGCGGATTTTGGTTTTTAAAATTATTAATAGTTACTTCGCCTTTTGTTTGAACTTGCGGATTTTCAAGTTGCTTTTTTGAACCGGTGTAAACATTTGCATAATAATAACTGTTTACAATGTAGTTATAATTAGGGTCTGCGCTGGATAATTGTTGCCAACTTTCTAGAACTGACTTATTATCTCCATCAGAATATGAATACTGCAATTCTGTATAATCAGTAGTTTTAGGGGCATTGGGAACTTCTAAACCTAAAAGTCTGTTAAATAAATTCGCACTCTGATTAGCAAGCGCTGTTCTGGCTTGGTTAATTTGTTGACCTTCCCATTCAGTATTAGTTTTTCTTGCTGTTAGTGCCAAATATCTGGCTTGTGATGCTGCCATTCCCATAGCAAAATCTCCTATTTTATACTATTCGGATTTTAATAATAATATTGACAAAGTCAATATATGAAACGGCAGTTAATAAACTAAACTTTAAATAATGAACAAAAAATCATATATTTAAAGTAGACTGTTTTGCAACAAAGATAAACTATACAGCCATGTCGTTAAAGTCTTTTGAGTCGTCATAATTAAACATATGAATAAATGAATATAGCATTTTTGCTGCAAACTTTTTCGTACCAACTTCAAGCATTGTGCGTAGTGCTTCTTTATTATTTGCAACTACGGTATGCGTACGATTGAATGCCAAATTGTCATAGTAATTTGCTACATTAATTATTTGACTGTATTCAGATATGAAATCGTTAGATAAACCTTGAGGATAACCGGAGCCGTCGTTGTTTTCGTGATGTTCTAACGCTACAAGAGCAATTTCTTCCGATAATTCAAACTCTTCTTTTATCATTTTATAACCGAGTTTAGTGTGTTCTTTTACATCGTCTTCGTTCATTGTAAGTAACGCTTCAGAACCTGCTAAACCAATTTTCAATTTCCCGATATCATGCAAAAGAGCTGCTAATATAACTTGATCAACTGCCATATTTGAATATTCAATTTTCTGTGCTATAAGTCCGGATATAATAGCTACATTCAATGGGTGGCAAATTTCATATTCGCCTAAAAATCTTAGCTTTGAACCTTTACCAAACTTATGCATTTGTTTATAAATTTCAGTTTTTATAATACCAACCAAAGAATTTAGCTTCAAAAGCCCCTCTTCATAATAACCTTCTTTTAGTAAATCTAAAATCTTACTATAAAAATACTTAATTTTTACTTGTGTTTCCATTTTTACATAAGCATCTTTGTTGATAACAGTTTCAAATTCAGTAGCATCAAGTCCTTCGAAAGAAAAATTCAACATGTTAGATGGCAAATCATGTTTTTCACCGGCTACAACTTCTTTTTTCTCAGCTTCGTCATTGTGGAATTCTTCGGTGTAAATTTTAACATAATTTTTTAACATTATTAGTTTGCCGGGAGTTAAAACTTCTCCGGCTTCCAAAATTTTACCTTTATTTTCGGTATACAAATCAAAAGGTAGGACTTTAAAATTGCTTAATTCTTTGTTAGTTACTATTCTCATATCATGAATTATATCACTTTAGGCAAATTGTACATACTTTAAATACCCTATTTTAACTAAAAAACTATCCTCCGATGCTAAAACCGGAGGATAGTTTTAAATGTATATTTTTTAATTAATCTTTCGCAAAATTACTATGCTATTTGGTGCAAGAGATAGGTTCTGATTCATATTTGTAATAGGAGCTCTGTTTTTGTTTGTATAACCTGAACCACCGAATTTTACATCATCACTATTCAAGACTTCTTCCCATTTGCTGTCTTGTGGGAAATTATAGTAGCTATAATTTTTATCCAAGAAGCCATTGCCGAAATGCTTTAATATTAATAATTCATCATTACCATATTTAAGCGTATGAATATGAACATTGTGGTTATGATCTTTATAGGTAGAATTAATTTCTCCTTCAGCCATTGCCGGACATTCATCTAATAAATTTCTCAAATCTCTATTAAAAGCTTGCATTTCACTAGGAACATCCTTAAATAAACCTTCATATTTAACTCTGCCAACAACAGAATCAGGGCGTGCCACTTCTTCTAATGTGTCATAGCCTTTTTCTCCAGACCAATTTGCATTCGGATATTTTTCTCTTTCATATCTTGTACCGGATAATTCTCGGAAGAATTTAAAATGTGATAAATCTGCATCGTCATCACCCTGGAAAAACATCTTTGGACCTGGAGTCGTCATAAATACTCCGGTAAGTAATTTCTGTTTTGCAAGTGCAGTTTTAAAAGTATTCGTTAAATCATCCTTAGATATAAATCTTGTCAAACCACATTCTTTTTCTGCTTTATCCAATTCGGCATCTGTCATATTTGCAAAATCCTTTGAAACTATAAGTTCACAAAGTTTTTGCGCAGCTTGTGCAGCTCTTTGACCTTTTTCACCATCAGAATTTCCGTTAACTGCTGAAAATAGGTAAAAATGTCTTACTAAATATTTTGGTAAGAAACGAGTTCCGTCTTCATTACCGATTTCATCATGGCTGTAAGCATATTTAACTCTGAAATGCGAACTTTTCAAGAACCATTCAACATCATCCAATCTGCTTGGATTTGAATCCAATACAGCTTTTGAAATTGCGTCTTTATATTCTGAATCCCACTCGCTATCAAATCCAATACTTCTTGGAGAAGTATTATCTCTATATGCGATATTATCATCTATTCTATTTATTTCTTGTTCATGTGTAAGATTTGGATTATTGTAATAACTCGTAATTTCGTGTCTCTTATGCATGTGGTCTTCTGCAATCAAGAACACATCCGGGTTGTGGTGATTTACTTCTAATGCAATTTCCCTTAATAAATAGTCAGAACCGGTGTAATATGGATTTGTCAAATCAAATCTTAAACCGTCAACCTTAAATTCATTTGCCCACCAAAGAGCAGCATTAGTCATCCAATCCCTAACATATCTGCTATTATCACCTTCATAGTTTAACAAGTTACCAAAAGCTCCAGATCCTTTAATATAAGGGCCAGTTTGAGCAAGAAAATCACCGTCAGGTCCCATGTGGTTTGGAACCATATCCATAATTACATTCAAACCTTTTCCGTGAATATAATCAACAAGTTCTTTCAGCTTGTCCGGTCCGCCCAAGTTTTCATTAGCGGCAAATTTATCAACACCGTCATATCCCCATTGCTTTGAAAATGTATTTTCTACAGGCATAAGTTCTATTGCTGTTGCAAATCCTTTAGATGCAATTTTATCAATTTGTGTTTTTGCAGCTTCAAATGTACCTTCTTTAGACAAAGTTGGTATATTTACTTCATCAATAATTAATTTGTCGAGTCCTCTTAAACTCTTTTCCGGTTGTCTTGTAATACGCTTTTTATTACTTTTATCAAACCAATCTAAGTGCTTCCATTCATATCCTTCTTGGTTATAAATAGAACTCCAGCCTAAAATATTTTCTTGTCTTTTTGCATAAGGATCTTTTACTAAATTAATATCATTATCTTTGGTAACAACTACAAATCTGTATTTGTCATCCGGCTTAGCTTGAATATCATTTGCGGTAAATACTCCATTGCCTTTATTTTCCATTGGATAAACTTCTGAATCTTTGTTTGCAGCTGACACTGTAATAGCACCGGCTCCTGCAGATATTACACTAACTAGGCGGTCTCTGATATTACCTAGTTTTGCATTTAAATTTTTACCAACTTCAACAAAAACTGCTTTTGCATCAGGAAAAGAAAACAGTTTGAAATTTGTTTTTCCTGTTTCTTTTATAAAATTAGCTCCCCAACTGGCATGTTCTGACCAATTTCTTTGAAAATTCGGTTGACGATTTTGTTTTTTTTGAATACCAAGCCCTGAATTAATGTTTTGTACTTTCATTTTTATCTCCTAATACACACTTATTATTTTTTTGTTTTTTTGGGGGGGGGGATAAACCCTCACCCGAATTTCTAAGTTTCGCAAGGCTCAACTTGAAATTCTACCCTCTCACTCGTAGAGGGCTTACTAGTGTAAAAAACTGTAAAAAAATAATTTGCTATTCTTTTTCAGATTTATAACCAAAATTCTTTAGAATTTTATCTTTCTTTCTCCAATCCTTTTCTACCTTTACCTCTAAGCCTAGAAAAACTTTCTTTTCAACAATATTTTCTAATTCTAATCGAGCGTCAGTTCCGATTTTTTTAAGCAAATTCCCGCCTTTTCCAATCAGAATTCCCTTCTGACTCTTTTGCTCACAAAATATTGTTGCGTAAATTCTATCAATATCTTCTTTTTCTTCGTACTTTTCAACCTTGATAGCTACAGAATGCGGAATTTCATCCTGCGTATTCAAAAGCACTTTTTCTCTGATAATTTCTTCTGCAACTGAGCGCATATTTTCTTCTGTAACAACATCTTCTGGATATAAGTATTCTCCTTCAGGAAGTTTTTTGAAGATATTAGAAAGAAGCGTATCTTTGTTTCTACCTGTTTTTGCGGAAATTCTTACAACAGGAATGTTTTCATCAAACAAAGTTTTGTAAGAAATTAAATTTTCTTCAACTTTTTCTGTTTTTTTGATTTTATCTACTTTATTCATAACAAGCACTACAGGAATTTTACTTTGTTTTAAAATATTTTCAACTATCCACTTGTCGCCTTTTCCGGCCGGTTCTGAACCGTCAACTAAAAACAACACTAAATCAGCATCAGGTACTGCAACCTTTGCTTCATCTAGCAAAAATTCGCCAAGCTTATTCAAAGGTCTATGAACTCCGGGAGTATCAACAAAAATAATTTGTCCTCTTCCTTCTGTTAAAATCCCTTTGATACGTTTTCTTGTTGTTTGCGCCTTGTCTGTTGTAATTACTATCTTTTGCCCTAAAATCTGGTTCAAAAGAGTAGATTTACCAACATTAGGACGCCCTAATATTGCTACAAATCCACACTTCTTCATTACTCAAGTATAACAAAAACATAGCTTCAAACGGTAATTGTAAATATTTGTAAATAAAAAAGTCAATTTTTTCCGGCATGGAAACTTTATATAAGTAAGGGATATTAAATTTAGGATATTAATATGGGATTAGAAATTTCTCAAAATTGGAATATGCCTATGTGGCAAGCTCAAGATTTTAATAATTTCACTACTCCGCTTGCTTTTGACTACGGAAATATTTGGAACAATTTTTCAACATCTTCCGGTAATACTTCAAATAAAGAAATGACATTTGAAGAACATCTTAAACGTAGAGAAGAAGAACAAAAAGCTGCTGCACAAAAAGCCAATGAGCAACAATCAATTATTGATTTAAACAAATTAAAGCAAGATAAGATAAATGAATTAGATATAAGTAAAAAACTTGAAGCAACAAAACAAACGAAAGCACAAGTTGAAAAAGCAAAAAAATCAGACGGTTCGTCTTCTGTTAGAACTCCATATAAAAAACTAGGATTCTGGGGTAAAGTCGGAAGATGGTGTTCGAATGCAGGTTCTGCAGTTGTAAATATAGGTAAAAACTTAGTTGGTATTGAAAAAGACGGCAAATGGAACTGGAAAAAATGCCTTAAAAATGTAGGTATAACAGCACTTGCAGTTGGAGCATGTTGTATTCCGTACGTAGGTCCATTTATTGGATATACATTGGCTACAACCGGTGTTGCAATGGGTACTTATGGAGCCGTAAAAGGAATATATAACCTAAACAAAGCAAGCGATAGTGATGATGAAGCAATCGATAATGCGCAACAAGAAATAATAACAGGTTTATTTACCGGGATTACCTCTGCGTTTGGCTTGCGAGCTATAGGCAAAGGCGTTTCAAGTTCAAGCGCATCTGTAGCCGCTGAAAGAACAAGTGTTGCAGGAAAAGCACTTCAATCTACATCTCAATTCGGTCGTGATGTAACTGTCAATGCTTGGCGTGCAACCGGTGAAGCTATGAAAGCTGATAGAGCATTAATTGCCGCTCAATCAGGCAAATGGGGTATAACTAAATTCTTCCAAGCAACAGGAGCTAAAATAAAAAATATTAATAATTATACAAATCAGGAACAAATGCAAAGTAAAGATTTGAAAGAATTTACCAATAATAGGCTAAAAGCTGTAGATTCGAAAATTAAAGAATTAAAAGATTATAAAAATGTAAATGGTTCGTTATCAGAAAGTGATGCTCAATTATTAGCTCATTTACAAAAAGAAAGAACATTTTTAAAAAATAATCAGGGAGAAACTGCTAAATTCTTTGATTCAAATGTAAAAAATAAAACAGAATATGATAAATTATATCAAGAAAATTCTGGTACTAAAGCTATTAACACAATTAAAAACGACAATAGTCTAAATAATTTCTATGCAAAACAGTTATTAGAACAACAAAAACGTTATAATTATGCATTGAAACGATTAATCAGAACAAGAGAAAGACGTATGCGATACTTGGCAAAAACTCCTGATGATAACAAGAGAATTTTAAATAAATACGTATCAACTAAAGATGTAGAAAAATCTTTGTTGAAACCAACAACTTGGAGAAAAAACAAATATCAACTTGCAATTGGTGGCAAGAATGGTTCAACTTTCAACACTTTGATTACACATCCTGCAAGCACAGCACCTAAAGCAATACAAATATTTGACCCTGTTTACACAATACCAATTGGTTATGGTCAAGAAATTGCATCAGACCAATATGATGAAACTATTAGAAACTTAGATTTGCAAACTACACAATTAGAACAGGAAGAAAAAGCTATCAATGATTGTAAAGATGTAAATGAATTAAATGCAATTGATGCGCAACTAAATCAATCTGCACAAACAGAGATTACAGGTTCTGAAAACGAACAAAAAACTCAAAGCGAATCAAAGTAGTTATAGTATAATAATTCTATGTTATTGACTTGCGCAGGAATTTTAACAAGAATTATATCAAACTCCTATCTGAATGTTTTTCAGAAAATATTAACTAATAAAGGACAAAAATCTTCAGTTGTTAATTTTTATACGTATTTGGGATTATCAATTATAGGATTTTGTTTCTTAAACAAAATTGCATTCTCTTCTGAAATTCTTTTCAATGTTTTAATAATGGGTTTCTTGGGTGCAATTGGAAATTATTTTATAATCAAAGCCCTATCACTTGGCGATTTATCAGCAATCGCACCAATAAATTCGTATAAACCAATCGTTGCGATGATTATTGGATTTATTTATTTGAAAGAAATTCCATCTGTTTTTGCACTACTGGGAATTTTTCTAATTATCGGTGGAACATATTTTATATTGGGACACAATTCAGTAGCTAAAGTCAGTACAAGAGCAATTATTTATAGAGTTTTGGCTTTAATATTTTCCGGTACAGAAGCTATTTTTATAAAAAAAGTAATTCTTTTATCCGGCGTAGCTAATACATTTTTCTTATGGTGTTTTTCAGGATTAATTTTTTCATCCTTATTCATGAGCTTTGCAAAACATAAACCTATAATAAAATCAATTAAAGCACAGCTTTTGTTAGTCTTATTTGTAGGTATAATGCAATATTCTACAAACTACGTATTTGCAAATATGAACGTATCATACGCTCTTGCATTATTTCAACTTTCAACTATTTTAAGCGTATTTTTAGGCGCAAATATTTTTCAAGAGAAAAATTTTAAAGAAAAACTTGTCGGTTCAATCATAATGGCAATTGGCGCAATAGTTATTATTTTAAAAGCATAACTGTTGCTAACGAAGTGTATAGGAAATAGTAGAATTACCTTAGACAGTAGTTAACGATGATTCTGCATTAGATAAGGCATGAATAATTGTAAAGAATTGTAACAAAAGATTTTTTATTGAGCAATTCTTTAAAAGCAAAATACTTTATATATATAAGGATATTAAATAGATTTACACAATACATATATACTACACTTCACACATTTAAAGTTTTTAGAGTCATTCAAGACTCTTTTTTTTTGCTTAATTTTATAGAATTTACATGTTTCTCTACTATCCTTAAACCTATTTTGTTAAGAGTTTGTAATAATATTTACAATATATTTTCCTTTGTTAAGGTTTTGTAGAAATTGTTACAATTGGCATAAAGCAGTCGTAGTGGTATTATTGGCAATAAAAATACTCATATTCTTTTGTATTTCACTAAAGTTTTTATAAAAATTGCCGATAAACATAATATCTGAATGAATTAAATATTGAAAGGATTATTATGAATTATGACTTAACTTTAGGTAAAGGCAAAGATGCACAACAAATTGCATCTAATGATTTAAAAGGTGGAATAAAAAAAGAAGATATTAAAGATGAAAAAATGCGCAGTATTTTTGAAGCACTCGATGATGGTAACAATATATTGGAGCAAAAAGAAATTGATGCCTTGAATGCAAAAGTACAAGAAGCTGCAGCAAAAGACGGTGATGCGACAAATTTAAGCAACAGAGAAGCTAGAAAGTTGATTAAATCACTAGGATTAAAAGGATTTAAGGTAGAAGATTTGTTTAATTTCTTGAGTACCGTAAAACAAGCAGGAGTTAATATCGAATACCAAACAAGAAATGCTGAAAATCCTGATGAAATTGTAATCAAGTATAAACCTGATGCAGAAGACAATACTGTTATAGAAAGACACAATAATGAAAATGGAACTCTTGTTGGAACTACTATTCAAGATAAAAATAATAATACTGTGATGAAAGGTGCCGATAATAGAATTTCCGGCGGTAAAAATGAAGTAGGAAATTACCAAAGAACCTATAATGCAGATGAAGGTTACACTGATACGTATGAAGATGGAAGTATTCGAAATTTTGATAAAAATGGGAAGTGGATAAGTGGAACAAGCCCTAACGGAATAACTTATGAAAACGAATACAAGGAAGATGGCAGTTATGTCCGTAAATGTAACAATGGAGAAATTCAAGAATACGACAATAATAACAGATTATTGCGTGGAACTTTGCCATACGGGATAACTTATGTAGATGAATATATGCAAAACGGACTGACATATAAAAACGAATACAATGCAGACGGTAGTTATACCCATCAATATAGTAATGGTAATATTTGGGAATACGACAAGAATAACAGACTATTGCGTGGAACATCGTATGATGGTGATTTACCTTTTGAAACCAAATACAACGAAGACGGCAGTTATACATGTCTATATGGTTATGGCGATAACACAGGTGCCGTTCAAGAGTATTGTGAATATGACAAGAATGGCAGACTATTGCGTGTAAAATCGCATGATGGAACAACAGATACATTCGAATACCATGAAGATGGCGGTTATACATATAACCGTAGCGATGGGTTTATAAAAGAATATGACAAGTGTGGTCGAATATTGAGTATAACATACGCTGAAGATGAAGTTGACGAATACACATATGGTAACGATGGAAAATTAAAATATAGAGAGGTTCCAAACAAAGACGGTTCTAAATGCTATTGGGGACCTGAAGAATTCAGTGATAAGCGTGCTCAAAAAACTTCAGATGGGGACTTCAAAGTCAGTCCGAAACAAGGTGAAACCTTTGATGATACAATGAAACGATTAGGAATCACAGACTCTGCCGATCAAGAAATGTTTAAAAATGCAAATAAAAAAGCATATAACAGAGGATATTTCTTACTGACAGATCCGAATAAACTTTATGGAGAGGTTTATATTCCAAAAGCATTAGCTGATAAGTTGGATATAGAAAATATGTTGGTAGATGTAACTGCTGAATTTAAAGAACACAAACAAGCTCGTAAAAAACCTCAAATTGGCGTGTAACGAAAACTAAAAAACATACTTCTCAATATAAAAGCAAGTACAGTTAAATTGGGCAACGATGCAATCCAGCTTGTTTATAACTGCAAGATATAAAGAATTAGTTAAATCGCTCAAAAACTTTATCTATATTCTTTAAATAATCTCGCACATCAAAACAAGCTTCGATTTCTTCATTAGAAAGCAATGCGGTAACTTTTTCATCCATAAACAATGCTTTTTTGAAATCTCCGCCACCGTTTAAAGCGTCAAGTGCATGTTTTTGTACAATTCTGTAAGCTTCTTCTCTTGATAAACCTTTCTCTACAAGCTTTAACAAAACCTTTTGAGAATAAACAATACCGCCATAAAGCTGTGTATTTTTGAGCATGTTATCTTCATGCACAACAAGATTTTCCACTACGCCATTAAAACGATGCAACATAAAATCAACTAATATTAATGCGTCCGGAAATATTATGCGCTCTGCAGAACTATGCGATATATCTCTTTCATGCCAAAGATTAATGTTTTCAAATGCGGCAACCATATCTGAGCGCACAACACGCGCTAATCCGCACAAATTTTCGCACAAAACAGGATTCTTTTTGTGTGGCATAGCCGAAGAACCTTTTTGATTTTTTCCAAAACCTTCCTCAACCTCCCGCACTTCTGTTTTTTGCAAATGTCGAATCTCTGTTGCAAACTGTTCAATCAAAGACGCAATTAATGCCAACTCAGAAAAGAATTTTGCATGCCTGTCTCTTGATATGATTTGAGTAGAAATTTTTGCAGGCGCTAAGCCTAATTCTTCACAAGTTAAGGCTTCAATTTCAATCGGCACATTGCTGTAAGTTCCGACAGGTCCTGAAATTTGTCCGACTTCAATTTCATTTAATGCAAAATTAAAACTTTCTTTTGCTCTAGTTAAAGCATCAAGCCAAGTTAATAATTTAAACCCGAAAGTTGTAACTTCAGCATGCACGCCATGTGAACGTCCCATACAAACCGTATTTTTATATTTAAAAGCGGAATTCCTAACCGTTTCAATAAGTTTATCCAATTCAATATTTATAAATTTTGCACTATCTTTAATTTGCAAAGCGAATGCAGTATCAATAACATCCGAGCTGGTTAAGCCCATGTGGATGTATTTTGCATTTTCAACTCCGACTGATTCATTTACAGCTGTTAAAAACGCAATTACATCATGGCGTACTTCACGCTCAACTTCATCAATTCTATCTAATGTAAAAGAAGCTTTTGTTTTAATTTCTTCTAAATTTTTTGCGGGTATTTTTCCTAATTTTGCGTAAGCATCACAAACCGCAAGTTCAACTTTCAAATAATATTCAAACTTCGCCTGTAACTCCCAAATACGCTTAATTTCTTCTCGTGAATATCTATCTATCATAAGATTATTATATATTAACTTTGGGAAATTGTGAAGTATTAATGAAGTGTCGTCATAGACATATAGCGCACAATTTTAAAATTTTACATAACCTATTTTTTTGCTAATATATTTTTGTAATGCATTTCTAATTGGAGTGAATATGGTGCAAAATTTTCAGATGCCAACAAGAGAACAAAATTCTAACAAAGGAACTTTTGGCAAAGTTTTGAATTTTGCAGGTTCTAAGAATTATATCGGAGCATCTTATTTATCGACAATTGCTCCTTTGAAAGTCGGTGCAGGCTTTGTTGCACTTGCTTCAGAGTCTGATATTATTCATTCTGTTTCTACACTCTTGCCGGAAGCTGTTTATTTGACTAGAGAAGAAGGACTGGAAAAGCTGGATGAATTTTCGGTTATTCTAGTTGGTTGCGGTTTAGGTTTAGATAAAAAATCGTTTGATTTGTTTGAAAATGTTATAGCAAAAATTCAGAATGGACAAACTCCTTTAATTGTAGACGCTGACGGGCTAAATATTCTTGCAAAAAATAAAATTGAATTACCGCCAAATACAATCATAACTCCACATCCTTTAGAAGCATCCAGACTTTTAAATATAGATTTAGAGGATGTTTTATCTGATATAGAGGGTAGTGCTAAAAAATTATCAGAAAAATACAATTGTACTGCGATTTTAAAAACGCATAGAACTATTGTTTGCCAAAAAGATAAAATTTATAAAAATGAACATGGAAATTCTGCGCTTGCAAAAGCAGGCTCCGGAGATGTTTTAGCCGGAATAATTGCAGGACTGGTTGCACAAAAAATGGATTTGTTTGAATCCGCTAAACTGGGTGTCTATTTGCATTCAAGAAGCGGTGAAATTGCGTCAGACGAACTTACAGAATATTCCGTTTTGGCTTCAGATTTACCAAAATACATACATTTAGCAATAAAAGAGATTTTGAATGATAGATGAAATTGTAAATATTTTAAAAAATGCGAAACAACCAAAGAGTGATTTTGTTTTGTTAATGGATAACTTTAAAAACCCGTATTTGGTTTTGATTGCGTGTATTTTAAGCCTTCGAACAAATGATAAAACGACTTATCCCGCGACTCTTAGAATGCTTGAACTTGCAAAAACTCCTAAAGATATGAAGCAGGTGAAAATCGAAGATTTAGCGCAAGCAATTTATCCTGTAGGATTTTATGAAAACAAAGCAAAACAAATTATAGAGCTTTCTAAAACGATTGATGAAGAATTAGACGGCAAAGTTCCTGATGAAATAGATGAATTGGTGAAATTTAAAGGAGTTGGCAGAAAAACTGCAAACTTGGTTTTATCACTAGGTTTTAATAAACCTGCAATTTGTGTTGATGTTCATGTTCATAGAATATTTAATCGTTTAGGTTATATTAAGACAAAAACTCCTGAAGAAACTGAATTTGCCTTACGCAAGAAGCTTCCTGAAAAATATTGGATAGATATAAATACACTTCTTGTAACGCATGGTCAAAACGTATGTAAGCCAATAAAACCAAAGTGCGCAGAATGCCCGATTTCTGCATACTGTGCAAAAAATATATAGTATGGTATAATTAAAAAGCAGAGAGGTTTTTATGACAGAAGAAATCAGTTGTCCGTTTTGTGGAAACTTAATATCAAAAGACGCATTAAAATGCGAAAAATGTGATGCTTTATTCAAAGAGCCGGAGCTTCCTAATTTAAAGTTTAAAGAGCTTGCTCCTTTTTTTGCGATTGATGTTTTAACAATCGGTTTCTTTTCAACCATTTGGTTTTTTATAAACGGAAAAGCTATTAATAATTTAGTTTCTAAACCAAAAGATGGTATAAAATTAAATTGGTTGGTTTTACTTTTAGCTTTGAATGGCGGATTTTATTTGTTTATGTTTTACAAAAGTCCAACATACCTGCTTATATTCTCAGTTTTACAATGTTTGCTTTATATAGCATTATCTTATAGAGTTCTAAGGATTGTACAAAAATATACACAAAACACTTACAATGTAGAATTGAGATTTAATCCGTATTATATGGTTTTATTCAATGTATTTTATCTTGTACACGTTGCTGAAACATATTCAGACAGAGTATTCCACACTCATGAATACTTTGATTGGAAATCTCCACAAGCAATTTTATTAATTATTTTAATTTTGATAATTCTATTTATTCTAAGATTTTATACGGAAGTTTACTTTTTGATACACTAATATTAATAAAAATAAAAGGTTGAGTTTGTTACTCAACCTTTTAAGCTATTTTTTCATAAATTTAGCAAACAACAGATGCTCGTCTTGTTTGAATTTTGGTTGACTAAAAAACTCTTCTGATTCTGCTTTACTAATTTTTTTATGATTTAAAATGCTTTCTGCAATTCTATCCATTTTAGTAAAACTATCAGCATTTGAGTTTTTAAGTCTTGCAGTTACTGTTCCTAATACATCAGGAGTTTTGTATGAATTTGCCTTTGTGTTTACATTACAATTAGGGTTTGTACAATTAATTTTTGCTATTTTCATTTCGACGCCTCTTTCTATATTTCCTTTTAAATTCTAACATAAAATTATTAATTACAATTAATTTTCTAATCTTTTTTCTTCATTCTTTAAAAATTCACAATCAGCTTCCAAACGCTTGTCATCCATTGCGGCTATAAGTTCTTCAATATCCTTAATCTGTCCAAGTTCAAAACCAACTTCAGCATATAAAACACAATCATTACAAAGTCTGTAATGTCCGTATTGAACAGAACCTGCCAACGATTTTGTACCGCCACAAGCGTCGCAAGTAAAAAATTCGTTTTCACAATCTGGATTTTCTTCTATATCGTCCAAACGCATTTGCTCGACTACTTGTTGCATTTCTTGAACAACTTCTTCTTTTGTTTTCATAAATTTCTCCATCAAACAAAAGTTATCAAATGAAAATTAATTAATACAACTTTCCATTTTCAACTTTCAACTTTCCACTCATTGCACACGTTAAATATGCACAGAGCTATTCAACTAAAGCTTTCATTTCTTTAACAGCCTGCTCTAATCCTACAAAAATTGAACGCGCAATGATTGAGTGCCCAATGTTCAATTCTTGCAAATTAGGAATTTCATGCATTCTACCAACGTTTTGATAGTTCAAACCATGACCGGCATTAACTTTTAGCCCAAAATTCTGTGCAAAAATTGCCGCACCTTTTAAATCTTCAAATGCCTTTGCTTCTTCTTCCGTTCCAAAAACTTCGGAATATCTTCCTGTATGAAGCTCAATAAAAGGCGCACCCGTTTTTGAAACCGCTGAGATTTGATGCACGTCAGGATCAATAAAGAAACTTACCTCAATATTTTTTTCTAAAAGCGGTTTTGTGAATTCTATCGCCCAATTCAATTGACCTGCAACATCCAAACCGCCTTCAGTTGTAAGTTCTTGTCTTTTTTCTGGAACAATACAAACTGCATGAGGTCTTAACTTCAAAGCAATTTCTTGCATTTCTTTTGTCATTGCCATTTCCAAATTCAAACGAACTCTAGGAAGCATTCTAATAGCTTCTACGTCTGCATCTTTGATATGGCGTCTATCTTCCCTTAAATGAGTTGTAATAGAAGCAACTCCGCATTCTTTACAAATTCTTGCAGCCGTAATCGGATCCGGATCAATTCCACCGCGCGCGTTTCTCAAAGTCGCAACGTGGTCTATATTTACACCTAATAACATAATTAGTCCTTTCTCTAAGCAATTGTCTTGCTTAAATCATTTCTATCAACAGTTGTTTGTTCTGAAGTATCAAGATTTTTAACAGTAACTTTTCCTGCTGAAATTTCATCTTCACCCAAAATTAAAGCGTATTTTGCAACCTTAGAAGCTTTTTCCAATTGTTTGACAAACTTCTTATTTGTTAAATCGAATTCTGCTGTAATCCCTTGTGTACGCAACTCTTCGGTCAACTTAACAGCTTCCAATGTGTTATTAGAAACCACAAACGCAGTTGTTCTTTCAGCTTCTTTTTGTCCGATTAGCGACGCCAATCTTTCCATGCCCATTGCAAAACCGATAGCCGGAGTATCTTCACCGCCCAAATTACGAACAAGACTGTCGTATCTTCCACCACCACAAACAGCGTTTTGAGAACCCAGATTGTTTGACTTAATTTCAAAAACAGTTCTGTTGTAGTAATCCAACCCTCTTACTAAAAGTTTATTAATTGAATAATTGATATTCAAAGCGTCTAAATAATCTTTTAATTCATTGAAATGATTTGCGCAATCTTCACAAATGAAATCAGATTGAATAACTTCTTGAATTTCAGGTTTCGCATAAATTGCTTTACATTCTTCAACTTTGCAATCCAAAAGTCTTAGCGGATTTTTTTCATATCTTGCTTGGCAATCAGGACAAAGCTCGCTCAAATATGGTTTAATTACAGCTTTCAACTTAGTCTTAAAAGTTTCACGACATTCAGGACAACCAAGAGAGTTTAATTCAACACTCAAATCGTTCAAACCAAGCGCTTTAAGATAATTAACCGCCATCAAAATAACTTCCGCATCTGCTGTAGCTTGTTTAATGCCAAAAACTTCAACGCCAACTTGGTGAAATTGTCTTTGACGTCCTGCTTGCGGGCGTTCGTATCTAAACATCGGTCCTTTGTACCAAAGTTTTACAGGTGCAGAAAGTCTGTGCATACCGTTTTCAATAAACGCTCTAACAACGCCTGCTGTGTTTTCCGGACGAAGTGTTAATGAACGTTCGCTTTTTTCAAATGTATACATCTCTTTATTAACGATATCTGTTGTATCACCAACACCGCGCGCAAAAAGTTCAGTAGCTTCAAAAATTGGAGTTCTGATTTCTTTTGCTCCGTATTCTGTAAAAATCTTTCTTGCTGCATCTTCCATGAAGTGCCAAACAGGCATTTCTGCAGGTAAAATATCTTTTGTTCCTTTTTGTACTTTTATTATTGCCATAATTCAAATTCCTTTATATAATTTAATTGTACTATATGAACATATTAAGTAAATATCGATAGGAGCAGAAATGGGAATAAATGTTACAAAGATGCAAGGTTGCGGAAATGATTTTGTCATTGTTGATTATGATGAATTTATTAAACTCAATATGAAGATTACAGATGCAGCCAAAATGCTTTGTGATAGACATTTCGGAATAGGTGCTGACGGACTTATAATTCCTAATACCAGTTGCGATGAAGCGGATATCGGGTGGTTTTTCTATAATTCAGACGGTTCAACTGCTCAAATGTGCGGAAACGGCATGAGATGTTTTGCAAAGTACGCTTACGATAATAAACTTGTTGATAAAAAGATGTTCTCCGTAAAAACTTTAGCAGGAATCATTAAGCCTGAAATCCTTGATGATGGATTTGTTCGAGTAAACATGTCTCAGCCAATTTTAGAGTCGGAAAAAATACCTTTCATTCCTCATCATAATTTGAACTACAAAATGTCTGTTATGAATATGATTTTTGACGGAAATGCAGTTTCTATGGGCAATCCGCATTTTGTAATTTTTGTTTCGCCGGAAGATGATGTTATGGAATTTGCAAAAAAATATGGTCCAATTATTGAAACAAGTGCTGAATTTCCTGAAAAAACAAATGTTGAATTTGTAAAAATAAAATCATTTAAAAAAATAGAACTTGCTGTTTGGGAAAGAGGATGCGGAATTACTCTGGCATGTGGAACAGGAGCTTGTGCAAGTGTAGTTGCCGGAATTCTAAATGGATATATTGAAAACTCTGTAGAAGTTCAACTTCCGGGTGGAGTTGTTAATGTTGTTTGGAATGGCGCACCTAATCAACCGGAAGGTGATGTATTCCTTTCCGGTCCTGCGGAATACGTTTATACCGCCGAACTTGCGTAAGATATGAGTTTGTTAAGTGATGAAAATGGCGCGCTATTTTCAATTCTCACCTCACTCTAACCCTCCCCCGAGGGAGGGGATAATGTGAAATACGTACAATGACTGGGCAATAACTAAAAACCGGAATGAGCAAAGCTCATTCCGGTTAAATCGTATATTAAATACTTTTTATTTTTTATCTTCTGTCTTTTGTTTTTCAACCCAATTCGTGTAGTTGGTTTTGAATTGTTCTGCAAATGTATCAAGAAGAGTACGGGTATTAAGTGTACTTGATGAATGTGTACCGGAACCGATTAGTTTTGATAATCCTGCTCCGAGTAGAGCTAACCCACCTAGTGCCCAACCAATAGGGCCTGTGGCAGCTGCAATTGCGGTTGCCATTGTGCCAGTCATTGCTAACCCAACTCCTCCTGCTGCTACAACTCCAGCTGCACCTCCAATTGCTCCAGCTTTTGTAGCACCTCCATATTTTGCGCCGTTGGAGTGAACACCACTAACCCCGGCTTTTTTAGCAGTTTCTTTTGCATTGTTAAAGATTGTGTTAAATACAGATTCATCAAATTTAACTCCATTTGCTGTACACATATTTTTTGCTTTAGTTAACATTTGTGATTTCATTCTTTCAATCATTTTATCAGCAATTGAATCATAGTAGTCAGCGCCTTTTTTGCGTGTTGTTACACTTTTGCCACTAGCATACAAAGCACTCAAGTCATTACCATTGTCGTCAGTTACAACTTCACCTTCAGTACCTTCTTCGCCGGCTTGAACTTTGCCCGCTTGTGTGAAGTCTAAGTCAATTGTATCGAAATCTGAATCAGATTTATTCATTTCGTCAATGGCAGCTGCGATTTTAGTATTAAATGTGTTGATAAAGTTTGTTACAATTTCTTGCATGCCTACATTTGATGCGTACGTTTTCTTCTTATTCAACCATTTATGATTAGTTTTTGTAGAGCCAATGCCATTTAATGTTTCATTTAAAGCATCATTGTATACATTTTCAAAAATGTTATCTATTTTGTCAGCAGAAATGCCATTCTTTTCTAGCATAGATGTAATTTGTGCTTTCATTTGAGCTTTTAAATTACCATTTTCAATTCTTGCACGGGCATCATCTCTAATATGTTCATTGTGTCCTGATTTACCCTTTGTTGTTATTTTGCTGTTATCGTAGTATCCGTTAACTCCTGAATAATCAATTACGCTTGCATCTACCTTATAAGCTTCACCTTTGATATTTTTAAAGTTTTCGTTTGCTTTTTTAGCTTGTTCTGCTTCATCGGCAGCAATAATTTGATCTTTCAATGATACAGTGCTCAAACCGGCAATTGCCTCTTGCATAGCTTGTAGCAATGTTTCACCGTCTGTATAACCTTTTAATGCCGAAGTGATAGCTGCAGCTGTTGCAATATTCTTACCGCCTAATTTAACAGTAACGCCATTATTCAATGCTTCTGTCAAAAATTCTTTTACATAATCTTTCAATTGAGTTAGTTCGTCAGCATCAATATAGTTATCGAATGCACCTGCTTGCGTATTAAATGTATTAACGGCGCTTTCCATTTTTTTAGCGTCAGTTTCATTTA
This sequence comes from uncultured Candidatus Melainabacteria bacterium, assembly GCA_934757245.1. Taxonomy (GTDB): domain Bacteria; phylum Cyanobacteriota; class Vampirovibrionia; order Gastranaerophilales; family Gastranaerophilaceae; genus CAG-196. The sequence goes on along the minus strand of CAKVLH010000008.1, from coordinate 30,451 downwards.
AAAATTTGTTCAAGTGTTCTTCTAATTCAGATTGTGTACATTCCGGGTGTGCTTTGACATAAGCATTCATTTCTTTCTCTAATGCTTGACCAATTTTCTTTTGAGCTGTGTCAGAAATTCCTTTTGGAGTTGTACCGTCTACCGCAGGTGAGTATGCCGGATTTAGTTTGGCAAGTACATTATCTAATGCTTTGGATTTGAACGTACTAGGATCATTTGCTAAAACTTCTTTTTTAATAGCTTCATATTTATCAGGTAAAGCTTCTTTAAATGCTTCTGCCATGCCGGAAACGTCGTTCGGATGATCTTTTAAATATTGATTAGCAAAATCTGTAATATAGTTTTTAAGATCAGTAGTTACACTTTCCAGATATTTAGATTTATCTCCGCTAAAATCTTGAGTAATAGTTTTTGCCATGTCATTTACAACTTGTTGCATTTGATATTTTTGTTCATAAATTGCCATTTCTGATTCATCAATTTTATTATCAGCGTTAGTATCAATAGTAGAAATCTCAATTTTGTCAGTGATATTTTCTTCTTTTAGGGCTGTTTGTAATTCTTTTGTCGAAAGTTCACCGTTTTTGTCGGCATCATACTTTTCAATCAATTCTTTATAATTGATTTTTGTTAAATTCCCAAATGCATTAATCCCTGTAAATCCGTTGCTCATTTCTAAACTCCTTTATTTTTTTTAAGTTCTACTTTATGATATGTATATCGGCACATTTTTCGAAAACTTTAGAGTTTTTGAGCATATTGTTACAAATGTTTACATTATACGTGGTAACCAATTCTACATAGAGAGGGTGTTAAATATCATACACAGGTTAAGTCGGATATCAATATTCATCTTATCCTAGCCTTTTCCTGAGTGAGGGGACGTGCTTGCGACGCTCAATCTAGCGCCTTCCACTCCCTCTCCTTACAGGAGAATTTTTCGCTTCACTTCTTTGCGAGTAGTTTTACTTACAAGTTTGGAAATATAGTGTAAAGGGTGAGGTGTTTACCTGCTGTTAGTATCCTCTTCATATTACTTTAACCTTATTACTGTAGAATTGAACTAAGGAGACGGATTAATAATCGCTTTATATTGCGAAATCTTCTACAATTTGTTATCATGAAAACAAGGATTACAATTGATAAGGCGTGTTATGCCCAAAAAGAAGCTTAAAAAAATCACTCTCGAAAATTACCTCAATTATTATTATGATATCCCATACGAGGGTAAAACATCCGCGGGTAAACCGTTAAGAAGGCTTAAAAATATTACTTGTCCTTATCGCGGGGTAAAAATCATTCCAACGGAAACAATTAAGCCGTTTGAAAAAGGCTTGACCAAATGTCATACTGCCGAAGATACAATTCTATTATTAAATAATTATCAAGATTTTATGTTACCTATAGAAAAAGCTATGTTCGCAATTTTCAAGGATTTTTCTCTATTAAATCCAGATGATAATTTACAGAATTGCTTGCAAATGATTAAAACAAATTGTCTTACAAAACTCAAATTAGAAGAAATGGAAGTGCTGGACGACGTAGATTATTTAACAAGAAAGCTCTCTCCGCAAACGGCTTTAAAAATCCGCTCTAAAACAACAAAATGCAGACAGATTATTCTGGCAAACTCAAAACACGATACATTCAAGCGAAAAACTTTTTTGAGTTCTTTAGAAGAAATTATCCCTAATCAGAACGAACGAGAAATTTTTAATGATATAAAAAATAAAGCGCTTTTTCTTCCGACATCTGAAAGCAGCAGAAACGCATTTGTCGTAAAGTATTCTAAACGTCAACAGACAGAAATTGTAAGACGTATTTTTATTGCATCTACAGGTTCTATTGAACATATTACTCCGGCTTCTGCAGGTGGATTGAATACCATGGGAAATTTTCTTTTAACTTCGGCTAGTGGAAATCGTTATCGCGAGAATATGCCACTTTGTGAATATATAAAAAGGTTTCCTAAAATTCCTCAATACACACAGATTTACATTGATGATATAGTAAAAGCAATCCACGATGGCAAACTTCAAGGCAATGAAACATATCCTTATAAAATTAAGAAAAAGTTGTTTGAGGAATCAGCAGGACGCATCATGCTTAGCCTTTCGGGATACAAGTATTCGGAAGAAGAAGCTGCGCAAGCAGTAGAAGAGTATGAAAACCGTTGGAAATAGATAGAGGAAAAGAGTTTGTATCAAACAATCGGAGAATATTTAGAATATTTGGAGCTGGAAAAAGGACTTTCGCAAAATACGATTGATGCCTACAGGCGTGATTTGTCTGATTTTGCGCAAGGCATTGAAGATATTAAATCAATAAGCCGAATGACAATTAATTCTTATGTTAGAACTCTTAGAGAAAGAAAACTCGCACCGACTAGCGTTATTCGAAAAGTTGCGTCTTTGAGAGGATTTTTTAAATGGGCAACTTCATCAGGAATTCTGGATAAAAACCCTGCTGCGACTTTAGAACAGCCGAAAACTCCTCAAAGATTGCCAAAAGTAGTTTCTGTTAAAGAAATTGATGAGATGTTGCATAATAATTTAACTCCGCTTGAACATGTAATTATGGAGTTGCTTTATAGCTGCGGATTAAGAGTTTCTGAACTTGTTAATCTTAAAATAAACGATATAGATTTATCATCAAAATACGTTCGTTGTTTTGGTAAAGGTTCAAAAGAACGCATAATTCCAATCGGCGAACAAGCAAAATCCGTTGTAAAAGAATTTTTGCCGACAAGAGATTTTTTGATTAAGAAGTTCGGTTTGATTACTAAAAATCTTTTGATTAAGGATAACGGGCATTTTGTTACACGCCAAGATATTTATAGCTTTATCCATAATCAAGGCAAATTGATTCATAAAAATATTTCTCCACATACTCTAAGACACAGCTTTGCAACACATTTGCTTGAAAACGGTGCAGACTTGAGAGTTGTGCAAGAACTCTTAGGGCATAGCGATGTTTCAACCACTCAATTGTATACTCATATCAGCAAAAAACGTCTGAAAGAAGTGTATTTTGCAATTAATAAATAAAAACGTTATTTTAATGCTATTATATTAATGTAGAGAGATATCTTTAGTGGTGTAGATGAATAAATTTCGTATATTTTTTTATACAACTTTAGCTGTAATACTTGCAGGCGCTTTATATTTTCGCTCAAATACCGGCATGATTTACGCACAAATCGGTAATTATTATTATCAGCACAATAACGGAAAAGAAGCGCAAACTTTCTTTGAAAAATCGTTTTCACAAGGATATAATGATGCTGATATAAGAGAAATTTATGTTAATTCAATAATTAATTCTCCGCTTACGGTTGAATCTCAAGAAAAATTGGTTAATATTGCGGAAGATTCGATTTTGGATGCAGCATCTGTTAAAGCAAAATATTTTTTGTATGACTTACGACGTGAAGTTCATAGAAATTATCCGTTGAATTATATACGACAAGCTCCTTTCAACCAAAAAATTGTTAGGTGGAGTAAATTGCCGATTACTTATTGCTTTGTAAATTCTCAAAATGCACCTAAAGAATACGTTCAAGAAATTAAAAACGCATTTAATACTTGGGAGAAAACAAGTCCTATAATGTTTGCGGAAACTAATAAAAATGCGAATATTGTAATCGATTTTCAACAAAATAACGCCGAGAATCTGGAATATGGCAGAAAATACGTGGTTGCTTATACTACACCTGAAATTAATTCTAATACGCTTGAGCGCATGAATATAAAATTTTACACAAAAGCACCTGACGGTAATGATTTTACTCCAAATCAGATTTATAATACTGCGCTTCATGAAATATTCCATGCTCTGGGATTTATGGGGCATAGTTATGATTCAGGAAACATTATGTATCTTGCAAAAGATAATCAAACATTGGTGGAAGATAGCAGGCTAAGCTTAACAGAAGCTGACATTAGCACATTAAAATTACTTTATAAAATCAAACCAGATATTACGAATAAGGGTGATTTGCCGAGCGAATATGTGCCTTATTTGGTTCTTGGTGATGATGAAGATATAAGTATTTCCAAGGCAAGAGAGGCTAAACATTATATCTATCAAGCTCCTACACTTCCGGGAGGTTATATTGATTTAGCAGAAAGTTTTGTTGCTCAGAAAAAATATCCTGAAGCGATTAAGGCTCTCGAAAAAGCATTAAGCCTAGCGGATACAAATGACGTTAAATATATAGTTTATTATAATTTAGCAGTTTCATATTACTATATAGACCATACTGAAATGGCTTTAGATTATCTGAATTCTGCTAGAGAAATCAAAGACGCTGAAGAATTACACCTTTTGGCTGCTGAAATTTATGCAAAAAATGATGCTAATAAAGCGATTGCTGAATATAAAATGTTAATCAAAGCCAATCCTGATAATCAAGCTTATGTAACTAATTTGGCGAATATTTATGTTAAACAGCATGACTATTTGAATGCGAGAAATATTTTGAAAACATACTTAAAACGCCATCCCGAAGCTAAATCTAAGCTTACTGCATACGGAATTTTGACTTATTAGAATTTGAATAATTAATTTTTTGTTTATTTTTTAAGGTTTTCTTGAAAATGATGATTTAATAAAAGTAAGGTCAATAGGTGAATAAGTGAATAAGGTAATAAGTTCATTATAATATTCACCAAAGTTGAACGCGATAATGGATAGAAAAATTAAAACGAACCTATTCACTTATTTACTTATTCACTTATTGACTTTTAAATAAAATTAATCAAAAAAAGGAGATATACATTATGGCAAAAACAATTGGTATTGACTTAGGTACAACAAACTCAGTTGTAGCAGTTATGGAAGGTGGTAAACCTACAGTTATAGCAAACGCAGAAGGTATGAGAACAACTCCTTCTATCGTTGGTTTTTCTAAAACAGGTGAAAGATTAGTTGGTCAACTAGCAAAACGTCAAGCAATCTTAAACCCTGATAAAACAATCGCTTCTATTAAACGTCATATGGGCGAAGATTACAAAAAGAATATTGATGGAAAAGACTATACTCCACAAGAAATTTCTGCAATGATTTTGAGAAAGTTGGCAGATGATGCAAGCGCATACTTGGGTGAAAAAGTAACTTCAGCCGTAATTACTGTTCCGGCTTACTTCAACGATGCTCAAAGACAAGCAACAAAAGACGCAGGTAAGATTGCAGGCTTAGATGTTTTACGTATCGTAAACGAACCAACAGCAGCTGCTTTGGCTTACGGTCTTGAAAAAGAAAAATCTGAAAAAGTTCTTGTATTCGACTTAGGTGGTGGTACATTCGATGTATCTATCCTTGAAATCGGCGACGGCGTTCACGAAGTTCTTTCAACATCAGGTGATACTCACTTAGGTGGTGATGATTTTGATAAAAAAATCATTGATTGGATTTGTGAAGAATTCAAAAAACAAGAAGGTATGGATTTAACTAACGACAAACAAGCAATGCAACGTATTAAAGAAGCAGCTGAAAAAGCAAAATGTGAATTGTCTTCAGTTGTTGAAACTACTATTAACTTGCCTTACATCACAGCTGATGCTAACGGCCCTAAACACTTAGAATTAACTCTTTCAAGAGCTAAATTCGAAGATCTTTCTCATGATTTGTTAGAAAGATGTAAAAAACCGGTTGAACAAGCTCTTAAAGATGCTGGCTTGAGCAAAAATGAAGTTGATGAAGTTGTTCTAGTTGGTGGTTCAACTCGTATTCCTGCAGTTCAACAATTAGTTAAAGAATACACAGGTAAAGAACCTAACCAATCAGTTAACCCTGATGAAGTTGTTGCAGTTGGTGCAGCAATCCAAGCTGGTGTATTAGCAGGTGAAGTTAAAGACATCGTTCTTCTTGATGTAACTCCATTGACATTGGGTATCGAAACATTGGGTGGTGTTATGACAGCTCTTGTTCCTCGTAACACAACAATCCCTGTAAGTAAGTCTCAAGTATTCTCAACTGCAGAAAACAACCAAACAGCTGTTGATATCAACGTACTTCAAGGTGAAAGACCAATGGCTTCTGATAACAAATCTTTAGGTATGTTCAGACTTGAAGGTATCGCTCCGGCTATGCGCGGTGTTCCTCAAATCGAAGTTACATTCGATATTGATGCTAACGGTATCGTAAACGTATCTGCTAAAGATAAAGCTACTAACAAAGAACAAAAAATTACAATTACAAACTCTTCTAACTTGTCAGAACAAGATATCGACAAGATGGTTAAAGAAGCTGAAGCTAACGCATCAGAAGATAAGAAGAAAAAAGAAGAAGCTGAAATCAAAAATAACGCTAACTCTTTAATCACTTCTTCTGAAAGAATCGTTAAAGACTTTGAAGGCAAAATTTCTGACGAAGATGTTAAGAAATTAACTGAACACAGAGAAGCTTTACAAAAGGCTTTAGATGAAAACAAACCTTCTGAAGAATTGAAAAAATTATCTGAAGAATTACAACAAACTATGTTTGCAATCTCTCAAAAAGCTTATGAAGCTGTTCAAAAAGAAGGCGGAAATGCAGACGCAAATTCAGCAGGCAACGAAAACGCTTCTTCTGACAAAAAAGATGATGACGTAATTGATGCAGAATTCACTAAAGAAAATTAATTTATAGTATAAATTTTAAAAAGGCTCGGATTCATTGAATCCGAGCTTTTTTTTGTGGAAAAATTTTAAACAAATGTAAAGTTTTGTAAATTGTTTGACTTTTAACTAGCAAAATTTTTTCTTGACGGTTTTTATAAAAAACATAAAGCTCTCTCTTCTTATTTAAACGGACAGGCCTTGTTTCATATACACAAGGTCTTTTTTTTTTATTATTAGTCTCTAATCTTTCCTTTGTGGAGAAAGAATTTTTTATGAAAAGACTAAGTTTTTTGTCTGCTTTTGAATTTAGAAAGTCAAGAGAGGGTATTATAAATAATTCTGAACAATTTTGCATCATTTTCGTTATACTAGTATAAGAGGTAATCAAATGGATAAGAAATGTACAAAATACGAAGGATTATTTGTTTTTTCTGACGAGGAAACTTTGAAAAAGCACATTGAAGAATGTGAGGATTGTAGGCTTGAAGCGGAAAAAATGGAAAAAGTTTCCGAATTAATTGATGAAGTAAAATTTTATTATCATGCAAAAAATAAAAAGCGTCCAAAAATTAGAGTTGCTTGTGCAATGTTGCTTTTACTTTTTTCAATATTAACGTATGGATTTGTTGCCACGAATGATGATTTAATGGATTCTTTAAAGTATGGTGAAAGCTTATCTGCAGAGGACTTAGGTTTTCCGGTTGATTCTTACGGACTGTTAATGGTGGATGAATGAATTTTAACGAAATAATAAACGCGAACAAACAAAATATTAAAAATATAATTAAACTTATAACTAAACAAGAAAACGAAGATATAGAGCAAGAAGTTTATATAAAACTCTGGAAGAATGCTGATAAATATGAAGAACGCGGTTCTTTTAAGAGTTGGATAAATACTATTGCCAAAAATACTTCAAAAGATTACCTAAAATCTGCGGTTGTTAAGAATGAACAAAATTCAACATCAGATGAATTTGTTTTATGCTCTATTAAAGACAAAAAACGAACTCCTGAAGACTGTGTAATTACAAGTGAACGCCAAAAACGAATAATAACAGCAATCGATGCTCTTAAACCAAAACTTAGAGAAACGATTATGCTTTGTGAAATTTATGGCTATACATACGAAGAAGTTGCGCAGAAACTGAATTGTCCGATAGGAACAATAAAATCAAGAATTTATAATGCTAAGAGAGAATTGGCAGAAGTTTTAGAAGATTTATTATAAATAAGAGAGGTATTGAAAATGAAAAAAATAGCAATCATAGCTTGTGCTTTATGTTTGATCTCATCAGCTGCATTTGCGGCAGAAGACAACTTTAGAAAACCGGATTTTAAAAATCCACCTTCAAGGGAAGAAATGATAAAGATGAGAAAAGCTAGAGAAGCGGCTTTTGAACAAAAATTAGGCTTAACAGAAGAACAAAAAATTAAGGCAAAAGAACTTCGCATAAAAGGACACAAAGAAATGAAACCAATTATGGATAAAATTCGCGATAAGAAAAAAGAAGCTGAAATGGTTAAAATGTCAAGAGTTGCAGGTTGGGTTCAAGAAGAAAGATTGAATGCGATTGATAAAGATATCAAAAATTTAGAAAAGAAAGCAAATGCAATTCGTAAAAAGAATATGAAAGAATTTGAATCAATTTTGACAAAAGATCAAAAGAAAATTCTTGAAGAAATGAAAAAAGAAGGAAGACAAAAATTTGAACAAGGGCAACGCCCACATCCTTGTCCCGAAGGAGTTGAACCGCCAGCAATCGTTAAGTGATACATATTTGCTTAGGAAGAATGTCTTTAGCGCATTCCTTCTCCTTACAGGAGAGCGGATTTTCGGTAGGGCGTAAGCCCGTAAGGTGGAGGTCGGACGTTACTCCGCCGACACCCCGAATAATCCAAGACAAGGTTAGGATGAGGTGAATATGCTACAAAATTATAGTGCTTAATAAAATGGCGGAGCCTTTGGCTCCGCCATTCATATTATTTAGTCAATTCTTGCATAAGCAATTTATCGAAGTAGTATAAAGTAAGTTGGACAAGTCTGTCCATTGTGATATAACCATTGTCTCCATTTCGGCTATCAAAGCCACCCCAGTTTCTAGAGTTATCTTCCACCTTACTGCTATTATTTCCAGTACCGTATGGACAGTCTTCGGTTTTGTTTTGTGCAGATTTTAATGCAGCTTTTTGAGCTTCTCTGAATACATTTGTAACAACTTTCGAATCGATACTAGGATATTTTGCAATAACTCTTGTTAATAATTCATTCATTGTTGTTTGGTAGTCATTGTCATCATTTGTTTGACTAATATGAACAGTACCGTCTTTATGTTGCGTTATAGTACCTTGGTAATAAATGTTTTGGTCATTACCATATGTTGTATTTGTTCCATAATGTCTTAATCCGTCTGTTAAACTTGTGTCTGCATAAGATGTGTGCTTAGTATACGCTTCCATAAGTTCCGGATTTGTCTTTAATTTATCCAACATTTTGCTAAGGTTTTCCATTACTTTCTTGATGAAATATTCTACTTTATTGCCACCGGTTTTAGATGAATCGAAGCTATTATAAGCCATAATCCAAGCACTTTGAATTAATAGTTTGAAGTTGTTTTCACCGATTTTGTTGTATGCATCACTTGCAGATTCCTTAACCCAATCTGTCAAATATGATACTAAATTATTATATACTCTAGTTGTAGCTTTTTCTTGGAATACAATATTACCTTTTCCGTCAATACCAAATTCTGTGTGCATATAACCATCTGTAACATTTGGATTTCTGTCTGCTCTAGATGCTTCATTGCAACTACTTACAAGATTTCGTATTTCTCTTGCATTCGTAATAATACTCTTTAATCCGGCAGCGCCTTCTTTATAAGCTGTATTTTGTGCATCTGTTTGTTTTGATTTTGGAGCTTTTGTTTCTGCTTCTTCGCCTCTGGCTTTAAATGTGCCATTTTCCAATAACTTTTGATTGCTATATGATCTAGTGTTTATCAATGCACTACTCATCGCATTATTGAATTTATAAACTACCATGTCTATTAAGGATTTCATTTCTGCATTTGCACTTCCTGATATTCCTGATGCTGTCATAGGTACAATACCTTGGTTTATATCAGAAAGAGTATTTTCTTGTGCTCTGTTAAATAATTGTTTCAATACGTTTTTATCAACGTTTGGATACTGTTTGTAAATGTTTTCTAGTAATTGTTGCATTGCTGCTTGGAAGTTCTTGTCATCATTATCATTTACTAAATGAGACTCTCCTGTGTCATACTTAATAAAGTTTCTACAATCAACTTTTGTTGTTGTATTATATGTTTCAATTCCAGTTGCATCAACAGAGATGCCAATGAAGTATTGCAAGTTTTCTGGATGTGATTGTAAGTTCTTAAGCATAGCTGATAAGTTAGCTAAAACCATACTTGTAAATGTTTCTGTCTCAATTTCTATATTGACTCTTGCATCGCAACTTCCAACCGCACGCACCCAAGCTGTTTTCAACAATTTCGCAATAGTATCTTCATCAAGACCTGTATTGGCATTTTTAAGTCCTTTTAGCATTTGTCTAAATACCAAGTCTCCATTTGAGTCTTCTCCCCATACATTATTATCGCCAACGTATGCGCTAATTACAGGGCAGAATTTTGTTACTTTTGATAATTTATCACCACTTTTAATGTCATCTTCTAATTCTTGAGCTGCATTTGCAAGTTTAGCATAAGCTTCCGTATTATCTGTTGTGGTTGTAGAAGATGTTGTAGGAGTCGTAGGAGATTCATTTACAGGTTCTGTAGTAATTGTTTTTTTATTTTGTAAAGCATCAAGTAACTGTTGTACAGTTTTTATTTCTTCTGTGCCAGTATAAAATCCTGATTTAAGTTTGAACGTACCATGATCAGTTTGCTCAAAATACGGTGAACCTAATAAATGCCATTGTCGTAAGTGTCCTACGGTAACTTCTCCGGCTTTTACGCTTCTTGCGGTTTTAACAGGTTTCAAAGCTTCTGTTAACAAAGATTTAAACCAAGTTTGTAAATCAGAATTCGATTCGATTTGGTGATCACCTTTTGCATTAATCGATGCTACATGAGTATTTAAACCGGCTTTGTAAGCTTTTTCAAAAGCATCTTTAACTTGTTTTAATTCATCTCCTGTTAAGTTAGAATCTAAACCAAAATCAGCAAAGCTTTTTGCAAACATGTCAACTAAACTATCATAATAGTTGTCGAATTTAACTTGTGTAATTGCAACGTTAGCTTGTGCTCTTACCCAAACTTTTACTCCTTCTTCGGTAGTATCTTTAAGTGAAGTTGTATCAGCGCAAGCATTTGTTAAAGTTTCTTTAAATGTTTTAATTTGAGCTTCTGTAGGTGCACTTTCCAAACCCCAACGTTTGTAACTGGTCTTAAAATCATTTACCCAAGTTTCAACGTATTGGTTTACGAGAGTTTTGATATCTGTTTTGTTTTCTGTTGTGTTTGTTTCTGAAGCTTCTCTTATTTGAAAATCCATTTTAGGTATTTTACAATTATTAACAACTGCATTCTTTACAGAAATTGTTTTACCATCATCACTAATTTCATATTCAATACCACATTTTTCTAAATATGCTTTAATTTTTTCAATGTCAGCATCATCAGATTCGCACATCTTTGTAAAAGTTTCTAAATCAAAATTTTCCAAAGTTTTTATTTCTAGATTTATTGGTGTTAATTGGATTTTTTCATTATTTTTGAAAACAATTTCTTTCTCTGTGTTTGGTGTTAGTCTCCATTGAAAATTATTGTTGTTAAATTTTCTTGGAAATCTAGAGTTGTCAAAATTCATTTTATATTCTCCTTATTTTTTAAAATAGTGCATTGTAATATTATCTTCGTATTCAAACATAACGAATAGTTTTTTATCATTTTCTTTGATATCCACAGTACAAGAATCACCAAGCGGATATCTTTTAACATCGTGAGTTAAGTTCCATGTCTTTTCCAAATACTCTTTTGCATCATTAGCATTATTAAGAGCTTTGAATGCGTCTAATTTTTTTAGCACTTCATTCATGTCAGCTTCATTCTTATTGCCATTAGAAGACACTACTGAATAAATGCTGTAATTGTTAATATCCAATTTTCTGCTCCTTATGTTTTGTAATACTTCATGTATAACGGCATATTTTTCGAAAACTTTAATGATTTTTAGTTAATTGTTACAAAACTTTATATTATTTCATGCTTATTTAATTTAAGCTTTTAAAAATTACCAGTATGGTAATAGATACAAGATTTTTATGATAAAATTGTGCTATGAAAGATTTTTCAAATCCAACTGAACTATTAAATATATTTACATCTGAAAATGCTGATTATACAGAGCTACAGAATTTGGCAGAAAATTTAATGCCTAAGATTTCTGCAATTCATGTTAATCAAGACGGACGCAAATATATGTCAATTACGCAATGTATTTTGGATTGTTTAAAACGTATTTATGGATTTTCTTCTAACGAATGGGTTGCAGAGAATAAACTTAAATATGAGCTTAAAGAAGGTCAAAAACCTATAAACTTTACTCGAATTAGCGGAAAAGGCGAGCTCTGTCTTTATAACATGATTAATTTTGACCAAATAAATTTTGATAAAGAATTAGAATTTGCAGACGAATATGAAGTCGTTAAAAAACCTAAGCAAAAAGAGGTTATTAAACCAAATGAAGAAGAGGACGAAACTTATCTAAAAATATTAACACTTCTAAAAAATGGCGAAAATGTTTTCTTGACAGGCTTTGCCGGAACAGGAAAAAGTTACATTCTAAACAAATTAAAAGAACATTTTAAAAAGAAATTAACAATTACAAGCACAACCGGAATTGCTGCAGTTAACGTAAAAGGTCAAACATTGCATTCTTGGGCAGGAGTTGGACTTTGCAGAAATACGGTTTTTAATACCGTAGAAAAAATCAAAAAACGTCCGACACAATATAGACAAATTATGAATTGCAAAATTCTAGCTGTTGATGAAATTTCAATGCTTAATATTGAGGCGTTTGAATATATTAATGAAGTTTTGCGCGCTGTAAGAGAATGTAACGACCCGTTTGGCGGAATTCAAGTAATTTTTATTGGCGACTTTTTTCAGCTTCCGCCTGTAGAAAAAGAAGGCGAAATTAGGCGTTATTGTTTTGATTCTCCGGTTTGGAAAAATTTAGGGCTTAAAAATGTTGTACTAAAGAAAAACTACAGGCAAAACGAAGAAAGTTTTATCACCGCACTGGCGCACATGAGAGAAAATTGCCTTGAAGTAGAGGATGTAGAACTCCTTAAAACTCGTTGTGTAGAAGATGAAGATTCAGATATTTTACATATTTTTTCAACTAACGAAGAAGCAAACAGATATAATTTGGCGAAGTTCAACATGATTGAAGAACCTGCAAAGATTTTTTATGCAGAGGACGGAGTTTATCGCGGAAATCGACTTGTTACGGATGGATTTACAGAAAGCGAAAGTTATATTTTAGAAATCTTTTCTAAAAATTGCAGGGCGGAAAAAGAGATTGCATTAAAACTTGGCGCAAGAGTGATGCTACTTGTAAATATGGATTTCAATAAAGGCTTGATAAACGGTGCTTGTGGCGTGATTGAAGGTTTTGGAGAAGATGCAATAAGTATAAAATTCGATAATGGTGTTGTTGCAAGTATTCCAAAAAACAAGTTTGAATATTTTTATAACGACCGAGTTGTCGCTGAGAGAATGCAATTCCCATTAAAACTGGCCTATGGCATTACAATTCATAAATCTCAAGGTATGACACTTGATAGACTTGTTGTTGATTGCTCAAGAATTTTTGAACGCGGACAATCTTATGTTGCAATGAGTCGTGTTAAGACGTTAGAGGGACTTTATTTAAAGAATTTTGAACCTGAAAAAGTTTTGGTTGATAATCGTGTTGCAGAATTTTATGAAAATTTGAAAGAAGTTGGCGATGTTCAACCGAATAATTTGGCATTAGAGTTTGAATTTGAAGAAGAGAAGGAAAAAGTTTCTGTAGAAGAAGCTAAAAATATTATTTTGGAATGCGTTGCCACATTTAGCGGACAGTATGGGAAAAGCGGATTTGCAAAAATTCTAGCAGGAAGCAGACAAGTTAAAGACAACGGTTATAACGAAAATGTAACTTCTTCAAAATTTCTCGGAGCTTTAGCCGGTTGGCGTCAAAAAGCGATTGGCGAATTGATTGATACGCTTATTGAGAGCGGAGAATTGAGAGTTACAAAGATTAGCTTCGGCAGACCGGTTTTGAGTATAAAAAAATAATACCATCTCTAGAATTTCTAAATTCAAGGGCAAAAATAAAGAAACAAATCTTGACGCCCTTTCATTAAGAAATTCAGTCTCTCCCGAGGAGAGAGGAAAATTTCGCGTCGCTCTAAATAAATTTGCAATATATAAAACACATGGCTATTGTAACAAATTATTGATTTTAAGGCATGCTTAAAATATAATTTTACTAAAGAGAGATAAGAAATGAAAATAGCAAACAATAATCAACAAGAAGAATATAAAGCATTTTTAAAGAATATTAGGGAAGAAAAAGAAGAAACATCAAACTTTGCAAAGCTACTTTTTACTGTAGTTTTAGCGATTCTGTGTGCAGTTATAGTTTGTGTAACTATAGTTGAAAATAACTTTTTCTTGAACAAAATTGATTCAGAACAAGCGGATGACGCGAGCGGTTTCTTTAAATTTGCAAGAAAACAAAGAAAGAATTTTGAAGTTCCGTTTTCTCCACGCAGACAAAATGTTTTGTTACTTGGGGTTGACTCAAATGGTGATAGTGCTGATATTTGGGAAGGTACTCGTTCTGATACGATTATGGTTGTGAATATCGACCCAAAAACTCACTCTATTAATGCGATTTCTATTCCTCGTGATAGTAAAGTTTATCTTCCTGATAACAAAGGCGTTCAAAAGATTAATGCTGCGCACGCTTTGGGTGGAATTAATCTTGTTAAAAAGACTTTGAAAGAAACTTTTGGAATAAAAATTGATAAATATATCGTCGTTCATGATGAAGCTGTTGAAAAAGTTGTAGACGCTTTAGGCGGTATTCCTATATATGTTGAAAAACCAATGCATTATCACGATTATGCCGGTCATTTGCATATAGATTTGAATAAGGGTGAAACTGTGTTGAACGGTAATCAAGCGGTTGGTTATTTGAGATACAGAAAAGATGGACTTGGTGATATTGGTAGAACTCAACGTCAACAATGGTTTATGAGAAGCTTATTCGAAAAACTTCATTCCCCACAAGTTATTACAAAGATTCCGGAAGTCTTGAATGTTTGTAATACTTATATTAAAACAGATATGAGTTTCTACGAATTATCTCAATATGCAGCTTTTGCAAGAAGCGTTGACGAAAACAAAATTGAGATAGCAACTCTTCCCGGTGCTCCAAATCAAAAGGGTTATATCAGTTATTGGATTTTAGATCCTAAAAAAACTCAAGAAGTAATCAATCGAATGATTTATAGAGATAAGCCTGCGCTTGACGGTACAAAATTCAAGGCCGGAATTATGTATTCTCCACGCAAAGAGGAAGAAGCACAAGCTTTGAAAGATAAGTTTAATGAGCTAGGATATGAAGTTAATATGCTAAAAATTACTCATCTTTCCCATACAAGATTTGTTGCTAATAAGAGTGCTGTAACGGTTGATTTCTTGAACTGGTTGCAGAAGAAAATGCCTGAATTAAACAATATGCAATTTGTTTATGATCCAACAGAAACATTCTCTGTAGGAAGTGATTTTACTGTAATTTTAGCAGAAGGATAAAACTTCAGGCTAATAGCCTTTGCAATGACGTGGCGTAAAACTACTAGTTGGGTGTCATTGCGAGGTTCGTTAGAACCGAAACAATCCAGCTTTTTATTAACTATTTTTGTTTTATGATAGATTAAAATTAAGCAAACAGAAAGGATGCGCAATGAACGATTTATTAAACCTAATCCAATCAAGACAAAGTGTTAGAAAATACTCCGAAAAACATATTTCGGATGAAGATTTGAGAAAAATTTTGGAAGCCGGCAGACTTGCGCCTTCTTGGATGAATGTTCAATCTTGGAAGTTTATTCTTGTTAAATCACAAGAAAATAAAGATTTGTTGTCAGAACTTTCTATTGGGCAACCGCATGTAAAAAATGCAGATGCGCTTATTGTTTGTATTGCTGATGAAAATGCTTGGGAAGAATCAAAAATCACGCATATTAAAAACCCTGCTCTAAATCCGGCTTTGCAATGCGAAAAAGGAATTATGATAAGAAGCTTGGAGCAGTTAATTTATCCGATAGCTTACATGATGCTTGAAGCAGAAAGCTTGGATATTAAATCTTGTATTATTGGTGCTATGGGGAATGAAGTTACAGGCGTTTTATCGGATGTTTATGCAAAGGTAAAAAGTCAACTAGGTTTAGGCGAAGGTCAAATTATATCTTCTATTATTACTTTGGGGTATGAAGCAGAACCTGTTGAAATTAATAAAAAGCGTAAAGATTTTGATGAAGTTGTTTCTTTGGAAAAACTCGGAAATAAATTTTAATTTCATGTTAGAATATACCTACAAGAGGAGAGTAGCATGGAATTTATTAATCTTATAATTACGCATTTAGTTAGTTTTATTGAACATATAATTACTGTTATGGGACCTTGGGGGATTAGTTTGCTTATGGCAATCGAATCTTGCAATATCCCGCTTCCAAGTGAAGCTATATTACCGTTTGCAGGCTATATTGTAAGCAAAGGCGAAATGAATATTCATGTTGCAGCGTTTGCCGGTGCTTTTGGTTGTGTAATTGGTTCAATTCCTTCATACTATTTAGGTTTCTTTGGGGGAAGAAAATTTGTAGAAAAATATGGAAAATATTTTCTGATTTCACATAAAGACTTGGAAGAAGCTGATGTTTGGGTTGATAAATACGGTGATTGGGCGTTTTTCTTCTGTCGAATGTTGCCTGTAGTTAGAACATTTATTTCACTTCCGGCCGGTATTTTGAGAGCAAGAAAACGTATATTCTTTACTCTAACTTTTTTAGGTTCTCTTGTTTGGAGTTATTTACTTGTTTATGTCGGTGTAAAAATGGGTGAAAACATGGAAGCTTTTAAACATATTTGGCATAAATTTGACGTAGCTATAGTAGTTATTTTTGGAATTTTGGGCTGTCTATATATTTACAAACATTTTAAACATCTTAAAGAATCTTAATATTTGGCAAAATTTAGGCAATTATTTGTATTCATTGTTTTTATCTAATTGTGTGTGAAGTGTAATAGGAGGTAAAAATAATGGATAGTTCTTATAATGTAAATTTTGGTGCTAGATTTATTTCAAATGCAAAAGTGAAGAAATTTGCAGAATGTTCTTTTAAAGTGGATGATGAACTTGTTTCATTTGTAAAAATAAATCCAAAGAGTTATTATGATACTAAGGCTCTGAGAGAAGTTGCCGAAAAATCAAAGAAGTGCACATTTGCAGAAGATATTTATAATGATACTTTTGACTTTTTTAGAAAAGATCCGGCTTCTGGTAATGTTTATGCATTGACAACTCAATCAAAAAATTTCAGCAAATTAGATTCAAACAAAATTCTTGGTTTGGTAGAAGTATTGCCTGATGGTTGTAAAAAAGACGGAATTTTTATCGACTATATCCTTAAAATTCCGGAAAATTTGAAAACATCGGCAGGTAAATTTGGAAAAGTCGGGTCTGCTATGTTGGATTCTTTGAAACAACTTTATAAAGATAAAACCATTTCTTTGTATTCATTACAAGATGCCGTTGATTTTTACTTAAAGAACGGTTTTAAAGAAGTAAGTAAATATGGCGAAAGAATGGAATACATCCCCAAAAAGCAATAGAACTATTTAAAATATTTCATCATATTTTTTGAAATTTGGCTGTTCAAAAATCCTGCAACTTTTTGTATCGGTGTTTTATTTAATGTTGCATCAGATAATGAAATCATTGCATCAGATTCTGATTGAACAATATTGGTTAAATAATCCAATGTTTTGAGAAATACCTTTTTAAAATTTTCATTTTTTACAAGTGAATTATCGTTTGATATACGTTTGGTTAAACTTGCGAATAAAGTATATGCTTTAATTATTGTTTTTTCATTCTTTTTGAATTCATCAGTTGTGAGATTTGAATCCTTAAATATGTTGCGATATTCATCTAATGTATCTATATCAATAAAGTAATTAGAGTTGCGATTGCTTTGATTTGCAATATCTTTAACGTATTCTAAGTGATCACTATTTGGTAATGGGATGTCATTAATGATAAAATCGCCCATATATCCATTCTTGTATCTTGTAAAAGAAAACATTACTACATCACTATTGTTGTTGAATTCTTTTAATTTCTTAAATTCGCTTAAATCCGATTTGCCATTGTCATTTAACTGCATTGATAAATAGGTGAATATACCGCCGTCTTCATTTTTGTGGCAGTTCGTAACCAGATTTGAATATCCCTTAAAACTCGGTTTGTATATATTGTTATTGATTCTCATAATTGGATAAAAACTCCTAAAAATTTTTTTTGCTATTAGTACAAAATTATTTTATAATAAAGTTATGAATAAAAAAACATCATACGCAGGGAGTTTTTATCCGGAAAGTCCCGATGAATTAAATAATTTATTAGAATCTTTTAAAGAAATTCAAACTTTTGATTACAAATCAAAAGCAATTATTGTACCTCATGCCGGCTATGTATACTCAGGTCATGCCGCAATGGCTGCTTTTCAACATTTAGAAGCAAGTGAAAACTTCTTCATAATAGCACCTTCTCATCATGAAGATTTTAACAATATTGCATTGCCTGAATTCACGTATTTTGAAACTCCTCTTGGTAATATTGAGGTTAACAATAAATTAATAGCGGAGATTGCAGAAAAATTTCCAAGTATTGTTGCAGATGAAGTTTTCGAAAATGAACATTCAATAGAGGTTCAGCTTCCTTTTATTCAAAATCTATTTATGCCACATAAACAAAATGCAGTAGATTTTGTTAAAAACTTGAAAAAGTTAGGTAAGAAAATCAGAATTGTGCCGATTTTAGTTGGAAATTGCGATTACAGATTGATTTCTGATTTGATTTCTACATATTGGGAAAATTCTTCTTTTATAATTTCCTCTGATTTAAGCCATTATTATACACAACAACAATGCAGACAAATAGATACTTATACCGCAACTGTAATTGAGACAGGCCGAATTGAATTCCTTGAACAACAGCAGGCATGCGGACTTATCGGCATAAAAGGTTTGGTTGACTTTGCTAATAATAATGAATGTGCAATGATAAGAGCTGAAATGTACAATTCCGGTGATATAAGTTCTGATAAGGACAAAGTAGTTGGTTACGGCTCTTGGTTTATGTATGAAGATTCAAGAAATGATTTCATAGAAACATACTTCTCCAAGTATGTTCTAAAAACGGCAAAAGCTAGTATCATAGCATCTATAAATCAAGAAGAATTTATACCACACAAAATCCCTGCCGTACTAACGCAATTTGGAGCTTCTTTTGTAACTTTGAAACTTAATGGAGAACTCAGAGGTTGCATAGGCTCTGTTTATCCTACAAAACCACTAATTTTAGATATAATTGATAACGCTAAAAATGCAGCATTTCAAGATCCAAGATTTGAACCATTAACAGTTGAAGAACTTGAAGGGTTAGAAATATCTGTTTCTATTTTGTCAGCAATAGAGCGAATTGATTTTAAAGATGAAAGAGATTTACTTTCAAAAATACATCCGCATGGTGTTATTCTTGTTGAACGCAATAAACGTGCGGTTTATTTACCGGTAGTTTGGGAACAATTGCCGGATAAAGAAATCTTTTTAAATTCTTTAAAAGAAAAAGCTGGCCTGCCACCAAATTACTTCTCAAAAACAATTGAAGCATACAAATTCGATGCGATTGAAATTTTTGAATAATTTGTGTTTGCGCTTGTATTTATGCTTCTTTGTATTTTCTCCTCCCCCTTGTATTTACCCATTGTTTAAATTAATATAGATAAGTAATAGGGTAGTTTTAGGAGTTAAGAGAAATGTACAATGTTGCTATTATCGGGGCTGGACCGGCGGGTATTTTTTCTGCGCTGGAAATCGTTAAATTACGTCCTGAGTGGAAAGTTGTTTTAATAGAAAAAGGACAAAAAATAGAAAAAAGAAAATGTCCGATTAGAGAAGGTTCTCCAAAATGCGTAAATTGCAAACGTTGTGGTTTGCTTTGCGGTTGGGGCGGAGCTGGTGCTTTTTCAGACGGTAAATTAACATTAACTCCAGATGTTGGCGGTCATTTAGTTGACTATATGAGCCGTGAAAAAGTTGAAGAACTTATAAATTATGCAGATAATATGTACCTTGAACATGGTGCTACAGACGAAGTTTTCGGTACAAATATGGAAGTCTTCAGAGAAATTGAACGTCAAGCAGCGCTTGCTGAATTGAAACTTGTTCATTCACCAGTAAGACACTTAGGTACTGAAAGAAGTTTAGATGTGCTTAAACACATGCAAGATTATTTGGATGATAAAATCACAATTTTAAATAATGTAACAGCACAATCTTTAATTGTTGAGTGTGAACAAGTAAAAGGAATTGTACTTGATAATGGCGAAATAATTAAAGCAGAATATACAATTATAGCCCCAGGTAGAGAAGGCGCTGATTGGCTTACACATGAATTTGCGAAAAATAAAATCGGTATGGTAAATAATGCAGTTGATGTTGGAGTTCGTGTAGAACTTCCTGCTCCTGTATTTGCACCTTTGACCGATAAGTTGTATGAATCAAAATTGGTTTATTATTCTCCAACATTTGGCGATGAAGTTCGTACATTCTGTATGAATCCGAATGGTGAAGTAGTACAGGAAAATTATAACGGCATTGCAACTGTAAATGGTCATAGTTATGCGAATATTAAAACAAATAATACAAACTTTGCACTTTTAGTTAGCAAGAAATTTACTGAACCATTTAAGCAACCGATTGCTTATGGTCAACATATTGCAAGTCTTGCAAATATGCTTGCCGGTGGAATTCTTGTTCAAAGATTTGGCGATTTGTTAGAAGGAAGACGCTCAACTCCAGATAGAATTAAATCAAGTATAATCACACCGACTTTGAGTTGTGCAACCCCTGGTGATTTGAGCTTAGTAATACCTTACAGACAGATGAAAAGTATTATTGAAATGTTATTTGCACTTGATAAAATTGCTCCTGGAACGGCTTCAAGATATACCCTGCTTTATGGTATAGAGGTAAAATTCTATTCAGCAAGGGTAAAATTAACAGATGAACTGGAAACAGAAGGCGTTAAGAACTTGTTTACAATAGGAGACGGTGCCGGTGTAACAAGAGGCTTAATTCAAGCTTCAGCATCAGGCGTTTATGTTGCTCAAACAATTTGCGCGAGAGGATAACACCCCTCACCCCTTGAGGGAGAGGGAGCAATCGTTAGTGAGCTTTGCGAACTTTACGAGTGCGGGTGTGGGGTAAAGACCGTAGGATGGGAGCTGTTTTATGCAAATACGTTCCCACGAAAAACTAATAAATCATAAGGAGGATTACATGACAAAAGATATTGATTGGGCTAATTTGGGCTTTGGATATATAAAAACAGACTATCGTTTTGTTGCAAATTATAAAGACGGTAAATGGGATGAAGGTGCACTTACAACTGACGAAAATATTGTTATGAATGAATGCGCTTGCGTTTTACAATATGCACAGACTTGCTTTGAAGGTATGAAAGCATATAGAACTGCAGACGGTAAAGTTGTGTGCTTTAGGCCTGACTTGAATGCAAAGAGAATGGCTGATACCTGCAAAAGACTTGAAATGCCGGTTTTTCCGGAAGACAAGTTTGTAGAAGCTGTTGTTGAAGTTGTTAAAAAGAATATTGATTATGTACCTCCTTTTGGTTCAGGTGCAGCACTTTATATCAGACCTTATATGTTTGGTATAAATCCTGTAATGGGAGTTAAGCCTGCTTCTGAATATCAATTCAGAATCTTTGTTTCACCTGTAGGCCCATATTTTAAACGTGGAGCAAAACCTATTACGCTAAGAGTTCCTGATTTTGATAGAGCTGCTCCTCATGGAACAGGCCACGTTAAAGCCGGTTTAAACTACGCAATGAGCCTTCATGCTATTGTAGATGCGCATAATCAAGGTTATAACGAAAATATGTATTTGGATTCAGCAACAAGAACTAATGTTGAAGAAACAGGCGGTGCAAATATTATTTTTGTTACTAAGGATAATGAAGTTGTAACTCCAAAATCTAACACTATTTTGCCTTCAATCACAAGACGTTCATTGATGTATGTTGCAGAACATTATTTGGGTTTAAAGGCAGAAGAACGAGTAATTCCATTTACAGAAGTTAAAGATTTTAAAGAATGTGCTTTATGTGGTACTGCAGCAATCATATCTCCGGTTGGAAAAATTGTTGATCATGGAAAAGAAATATTATTACCGTCCGGCATGGAAAAAAGTGGTGAAATTACCCAAAAGTTATATGAAACTTTGACAGGAATTCAGATGGGTACAATTGAAGCGCCGGAAGGTTGGATAAAAGTTATTCAAGAATAATAAAAATAGGTTGGGATTTTTCTCAACCTATTTTTCATTTTTTATTCAGCTTTAAAATCTTTTTGGGCATCGCCTAAATTGCAGGTGTTGTAAATGTTTGAATATAATTTTGTGGCAGCAGCTGCATTACTTTTTTGTGTATATGCTAAAACGGCATTGAAGCCTTTGTTGTTTATTGTGCCATCAATATTCTTGATATCTGGTGTGTCAGATTTGCTTAACATATCTGCTGCTAAAATACTTGTGCTATATTCTCCAATATCAACTTTGCCGTCGTTATTTAAATCGAGAGCTTTTGATGTGAAGCTTGCATCAGGTGCAAATTTGCTATCCAGTTCTTCTACGGAAAGTTCTTTTTTGCCGCCCATTTCTTCATAAGCTGCCCCCAATAGAGCTTTTGTGTTAATCGGACCTTGTGGCATATATCTGTATTCATATTGAAGCGGAGGAAGTGCTCTTAAATATTCATCATTTTCTTTAAGAAATTTGTTAAGTTTATCGGCATTATTGTCGCTGGCATTCGGATTTAAACTAAAATCAAGAATTGGAGCGGTTGTCATTTTGTCTTCAACAATAGGGTTTTCTAAATATGTATAGTAGTTTTCAACTGCATTTCTACCATAGCGAACAGAAGGATCGGTAACCTTGCCGTCATATTTCCCGTTTGTACCGTTAATTTTTGCTACACCATTGTTAACTTCAAACATATTATAACCTCCACACTATACTTATATAAAAACATTAACAAAAGAAAAATTGCCTTTTTTTAACAAATGTTAACATAATTTTTCAGCAAGAATTTCTTATCTCATTGCGAAATGCACTTTTTTAATGTACAATTTATACTAGCAAGTATTGGTTTTTAGCTTGTTAGAGAGAAGTTTAAATAAAATTGGTAAAAGAGGGTTTTATGAATAAAATTCAAATTAAAGCAGAAATACTCGCAACTATATCAGCACTTTCTACATCTTCTCAACCGAATTCAGCTTTGTTGACTGATTTAAAGATGATAGAAGATAAAAAAACTGTTCTAGATATTTTGATAAAAGAATTGATTAATGCATCAGAACAAAAAGCTCTTATTATTTGCTGGCTTTTAACAGAATTAATAGACAAAGAAACTCTTAACAATGAATTATGGAATGTAATTAAAGCTCCTGAGTATGGCGACCATATAAAAATGATTGCTTTTAACATGCTTAAAGATTTAGGTAATAAAATTGATTATGACGTAATTAGCGGTTATTTTGAACAGTTTAATGAACTAATCAATAAAGAAACTAAACAACTTCTTGATACAGCAATTATGAATCCTGAAGCTCAAATTGATTTTATGGATTTTTTAAGCTCAATTAGCGATAATGACAAGATTATATTGATTAAGTCTTTGGAAGAAGATTACGCAAATGACGCTTTAGCAAATATCTTAATTCCTGTGTTTTTATTCTACATAAATACAGAAGTTGGTAATGTTGCGCTTGAAATATTAGGACGTTCAAAATCTCAACTAGCATATCACGCATTAGAAAACGCGAAAAAATATGCTCCGGAAAATTTGTTGGGTAGAATTAACAAAGCTATTTCCGAACTTAAAATGTCTGGAATTCGTGTAGACAATACAGAAGAATTTTATAAAAATATTTTAAGAGAATCTAAACCATATAAAGTTTATGTTTCTTTTCCTGATGGACATGGAAATATGGGAATTGTGTTCTCAAGAATTAGAGCAAACAAAACTTTGCAATTTTTGGCAATAGTTACTAATCCTCGCTATGGAATCTTGGATTCGTTTGGTTTTAACTCTATGACAGAGCGCGATTTTTACAAGATTGTTGATAAATTCTATAATTATCAAGAAAAGTACGAAATCAGCGCAAGTGTCGCAAAATATTTGATAGAACAAGCAGAAGAAGGTTCTTATGCAAATAATGAGTCTATTCCTTATGAATATGTTTGCTGGCAAAGTATTTTACTTGATATAGAAGCAGAAAAGCCGGAATTGAATTTAGAAAAACGCGAGCTTAACCAAAAAGATGTTGATAAATTATGCATGAGTGATTATGTCCAAAATTGGTTTTTTGATGAAATTACATCAGAAAGCTTTAAAGCGTTTATTGATAAACTTTCAAGTGAATACAAGACCAATAATTTTGATGTAGATTTAGATAAATTTATTGCCGATAATTTTGATAGTATTTATACAGCAAAAGAACTTGCTTACAAATTAATTACATTCAATATTGCAGCCTATTTGAGAATGTTAAAAGGTGATAAAGAATTAGCAGAAATTTTCTATTCACTTGGCTCAAATTACGCATTCTTAACCAATATTATAAGAAAGAGTATTTATGAATATTACGTTGGAAAACGTTATATATTGAAAAATCAAAGAAAAACTACAAATGTTTTTGAAAAGAAGATGCAACCAAGAGTTGATGATTTTCAACTTTTGCAGCTTGATATGATAATTTCAAGTATTGAAGCAAGGTGGGTTGATAATGCATAAAGTCATGGCGCTTGATGTCGGAACAAAAAGAATTGGGATAGCACTAAGTGATTATTTGCAAGTTATTGCGACCCCACATTCGTTTATATCAAGAGTTCCGGAAGAAAAAGCGATTGCAGAAATTGTAAAAATTGCCAAAGAAAACCGCGTTGAAAAGATTGTTGTAGGTGTTCCAATAAATATGGACGGAACTTTTGGCGGTCAGGCAAAAGATTGTCAAGATTTTTCACAAAAATTAATTGGTTTTGATATAATATTAGAAGATGAAAGATTAACTTCCGAAGAAGCAGAAGAAAGGCTTCGTAGTAGGAAAGTAGATTTCAGAAAAAATAAGGGACTTGTCGATATGGAAAGTGCCTGTGTGATACTAGAACAATATTTGGGGAAATGATTATGAGTGAAGAATTAGAAAACTACGTAGAAATTACCGATGAAGACGGCGTTTCAACAAAATGTGAAATTTATGATGTAATTGATTTTGAAGACAAAACTTATGCTCTATTACTTCCGATGGAAGATGCTGAAAATGAAGATGCAGAAGTTATCATCATGGAATATGTTGAAGAAGGTGAAGGCGAAGATGCTGACGGTTATTTCCAAAGCATTGAAGATGAAGACGAATTCAACAGAGTTTGCAACTACATTGAATCATTAGAAGATGACGAAGACGAGGAATAATAGTTTTGTTTGAAAGATTTACTGAAAGAGCGGTTAACGTTGTAAGTGAAGCACAAAGACTCGCAAAAGAAATGGGTTGTTCAGAAGTTAAGCCTGAACACTTATTGCTTGCGCTTGTAAATGAAGCAAAGGGCGTATCTTTAAAGCTTTTTAGGATGTATGGCGTTACTCCAGAAGCTATGGAAAAAGAGATTGATAAATATGTTATCAAAACTTCTAAAAACGTTGAGAACATTCCTTTCAGCCACTCTTTCAAAGAAATCTTGAAACATACACTTGATTTAGCAAATAAATCAGGTAACAACAATATTCTGTTTGAGCATTTGTTTTTATCCGTAATAAATGATAAGAATTCAAATATTCAAGCAATTTTATCAAGTTTTGATTTTAATACATACAATTCAAAAGATATTTTAACAAAGCTTGTTGAAAAGAAAATCAAGCGATTAGAGCATCCGGAATCTGTCGACGAAGATGAGAACAAGAGGAGTTTTGAAGCTGTTTATGAAGGCGAAGCTTTATCCGGAGTTTTGGAGGGTGCTGTTTCTAAATTATCTGCAGCAGGTTACGAAATTTTAGGTACAGAACAGATAATGGCTTCAATTTTGGAAAACGCAAGTCCTGAACTTATTCAAACTATTAACAAGTTTGGTTTAAATGCTCAGAATTTTGAACAAAAACTTGCCGAACAACAATCAAGACAAGCAGAATATGAAGATAAGAAAATTATATTTACACCAAATGCATTTTTTATGATGAATTCTGCGTTACAAACCGCAAAAGAATTAGGCTCATCAGTAATCACTCCTGAACACATAGTTTTGAGTGTTTTAAAGAACAAAAAGGGCTTGGCTTACGATGTTATTAAATCGCTCGGCATAAATTCTGAAAAACTATCAGAAGATATATTGAAGCCGATTGAGAAACAGATGCCGGAAGTTCTTACAATTATGAAGCTTGCTAAAGAAGAAGCTAGAAGAATCGGTAGAAATGTTGTAGGAACGGAAATGTTTTTACTTGGTATTATTGCAGAAGGTACAAGTATTGCATTTGAGGTTCTCAATGATTTAGAAATTAATATGAAGGATGCAAGACTTGTTGTAGAAGGACTTGTAGGGTACGGTAACGAATATTTCGATAAAGAAATTGTTTTTACAAATCGTGCAAAAAAAGTTTTGGAACGTGCTTGGCTTTTAGCAAAAAAATCCAATAAACAAAAAATTGAAGCAGTTGACTTATTGATTGCAATCACCGAAGAGCCTGATTCTTTGGCGATGAAAGTGCTTGACCAATTAGGTGTAGATGCGGTTGAAATTAAGCACGGTATTCAAGCAGAAATTAGAAGAATGGGTTAATTGGAGGGTGTATGGACGCGGTAACCCAAAGGGTTGCGGATTTTATTACAAAATATAATCTTCAAGACAAAACAATTATTGTTGGTTTCTCGGGAGGTTATGACTCCATGTGTCTTTTAAATATTTTATCCGAATTAAAGCAATTGCCTGATTTTCTTGAAATGACTGTTGTTGCCGCGCATTTTAATCATAATTGGCGCGGTGAAGAGTCTTTAAGAGAACAAGAAATTTGCAGAATTTTTGCATGCAGTAAAGGGTTTGAGTTTTACCTAAAAGAAGCACCGAAAGGCTTGAAGAAAACTGAGAATGATGCGAGAATTGCTCGTTATGAATTTTTTGAAGAAGCATTTGAAGAATTTGACGCAGATGCTGTTTTTACGGCTCACAACAAAGACGATAACGCAGAAACTGTTTTATATCGCATTATTAAAGGAACAGGTATTGTAGGTTTAAAAGGAATTTCAGAAAGAAGAAAATGTTTTTATCGACCATTATTAAAAACAAGAAGGGTTGAGATTGTTGATTATTGTAATGAACACAATCTTTCTCCAAATAATGACTCTTCAAACTCGAATACAGCTTATAAACGTAACTATTTAAGACTGAACGTTATTCCGGCATTAGAAAAAATTAATGAAAACGTAAAAGATGCACTGAATATTTTAGCTGTAAATGCAAATAACGACAATGAAATTATTGAAGAATGTTTAAAACCTTTAAGATGTAAAGTTTTTGACGGCGATAAAATTATTTCTTCCGAATATAGAAAACTTATTAAGCCGGCAAAATTAAGATTTTTGCATGAATATGTACAAATGCTTGATTTAGACTATGATTTTAAAAAAATTAATGAACTTTATGAGTTTATCGAAACTAATGTTACGCAGAAAAACGGCACGACTAAATCGCTTGCGACTGCTCTTTGGCTTTACGCAGATGATAAAATTGTCGAGCCTATTCCTCACAAAAAACAGGAAACTGACGCAAAGCAGGATTTGACAATTTTAGTCAATGGTGAAGGTGAATATAAGTTTGGCGATAAAACATTAACTATAAAAAGTTTTGCAGAAAAAGAATTTTTTGTTTTTCCTGAATCAACATCAAATTTTGCTTACGTGGATTTATCTAAAGTCAAATTTCCACTTACTTTGCGCTATAGAAAAGATGGTGATATTATAAGCCCGTTTGGCATGACCGGTACAATGAAGTTGAAAAAATACTTGAATTCCAAGGGAGTTCCAAGGCATAATCGCGATAAAATAATGCTTTTATGCAACGAAGAAGAAGTTTTATGGGTGTTTGGCGTAGGTATAAGCAGTAAAATCGGTGTAAAAGTTAATCCAACACACGTTTTAGAGGTGATTTAATATGAAAATGATAACTGAAAGTGATTTAAAAGTTTTGTTTAGCGCAGATGCTATTCAAAAAGGTATTGCAGATTTGGGAGCTAAATTGAATGAGGTTTATGGTCAAGAAGAACTTTATTTGATATGCGTTTTAAAGGGTTCTGTGATGTTTATGGTAGATTTATCAAAACATTTAAAAATGCCTCTGAGAATGGAATTCATAAGACTTTCAAGCTACGGTTCAGGTTTTGCGTCAACAGGAAGAGTGAACGCGGTTGACATTTCTCTACCTGACTTGAACGCTAAAAATGTTTTAATCGTGGAAGATATTATTGATACAGGGCATACTGCAAAATTTTTAGTAGATTTTATTAATCATAACTTTAAAGTAAAAAGTTTGAATTTTTGTTCACTATTGGATAAGAAAGTTAAACGTGAAGTAGAAATTGACGCAGATTATTATTGTTTTGAAATTGATGATAAATTTTTAGTTGGTTATGGCTTAGACTATGACGGCTATTATCGCAATTTGCCATATATTGGCTATGTGTAAATGTAGATTATAATAACATTAAAACTGTAGTAATCGTTTTTTAGAAGCAAACAAGTCCCGCCCATCCCCTCCCCCAAGGGAGGGGACGTGCTTGCGATGTTCAATCTAACGCATGCCACTCCCTCTCCTTTAATCAATTCTACATGGAGAGGGTGCCGAAGGCGGGAGAGGGTATTATTAACTTTTTATTACCCCACTTTTCCCACTAAATTCTAGTGCTAAAGAATAATTCTTTACCCAATTGGCTTAGTTCTATAAACAATATAAATATGCTCAATTGGCTTATAGAAATCAACTACTCATTTCTTAAAATAAATATGTATTAAAAATACAGTTGAATTTATCTAAGAAAAGGAGTAAGAGATGAAAAAAACATTATCTGTATTAGCTATTTTAGGTATAGCGTCTGTTATTGGTTCGCAAACTGCCAATGCGTTTGAGTGGTCAAACTTGAATCCTGCTTATTGGGGACATTGTCCAAAATGTGAAAGAAAAAAAGCTGATTGTGGCTGTAAAAAAGTAAAAAAATGTGATCCATGTGAAAAAATTGAAAAAACATGCCCTACGGGTGCAGCTGCACCATGCGATCCTTGCGCAAAGAAAGCTAATCCTTGCCAAAAGGTAGTTCCGCAACAAAAACCTTGTGATGCTTGTGATAGATTACAAGAAATGAATAAATAATTATAAAGAGTCGTATTAGTAAATTTATAGTACGACTTTTAAAATGGCATGCCTTTATTTTGGCATGCCATTTTAAATTTTAAATTTGTAAAAAAAATATTAAAAATAGCTGTAATCAAGTAAAGATAGTGTGTATAGGCTTAAATTAAACATGTTAATACTTGAAAAATATTAGCTATTTGCCTTATAGACAATAGTGCGTATAGTAATATAAAATCATTATATTGGTAAATATTAAAGCAGGAGAAGGATGTGGACATTTTTACTGAAAGAGAAAAACATGTAATGGAATTAATTGAAAAAGGTATGAGTAATGTAGAAATTTCAAAGACACTTGGAATATCAATTCATACTACAAAAGCGCATGTGGCAAATATTTTAAGAAAGCTTGATGTAAGTAATAGATTACAGGCTGTAGTTCGAAATATTCAAATGAAACGTGCGAAAGCTAAGGCAGAAGAAGAAGCTCAAAAGCTTGCAAATGGCGACGTTAACGTACAACCGGAACAGTAGTTTGTAAAGTAATGTAAATGATTGTAAAACAAACACTTGATTTTAATTTTTTTTCAGACTACAATGAAGGAACGCGGTTGACGAAACCGAGCAGAGAGGAAAAATTCAAAGCTGGTTAAGTTAGAGCGTAAAGAAATTGGTTTACACACTATCTCGTGAGAGATAAGCCGAAATTAAAGAATAGCACTTTTAAAACTCAACAAAATAAGTTTCTTTTGTAACAAAGCTCAGAAATGAGTCAAATGTAAAGAAATGTAAATAGCAAAAAACAAATCGATTGACAAAAGAAATTGATGAGTTATGATTAAGAAGTTCGGAGAGGAAACCTCCGGTGCGGACAAAGCGCAAGACGCAGTTCGAGGAATTGAGTAATCGAAAAGGTCAGCACAGATTAAAACCTTTTACTTATAAATAGCAAATGAAGTAGAAAATTAAAAGTTTAAATGGACTTAGGTCCACAATATTTGAACCTTGAAAACAGAATAGCGAAAGACGAAATAAACTTGTTAATTCGCAAAGAATGATGGACAACAAAAATGAA
>CAKVLH010000007.1 GCA_934757245.1 uncultured Candidatus Melainabacteria bacterium | reverse complement strand
AGATTTTATTTATACCATCTTACAATCTTACTTACAATTTAATTTCCCCAACTTACTTATCTATTAGTGCCTCTTTAGCTTAAAGAGGTATTTTTTTATAGAATAACCATTTAACAATAAGCATACTCTGAATGACTTGGAATATAATTTTCTAGTGTGCCGTCATTCGGAAGTTCGATTAGAACTGAAGAATCCAGCCTTTTATTACCCCTATTTCTTATTAAAACTATCATGTAATTCGCGCATATAGTGGCGATAATTTTTAACAAAAAAAAAGACCTCTTTTAAAAGAGGCGGGGGAATTTATTAAGTTAATAGGTATACACTTCACGATTTTCTACACACTTTGAAGTTTTTAGAGTTAGATTAAATTATCTTATCCTAGCCCAAAGGTTGGTGCGCTTTCTTTAGCTTCTTGACTTGCCAATTGTTTGCAAGATTGAAGTTCTGCACGTTTCATAGCTAACCTTTGTTCTATATCGTTCATTTCTAATTGAATTTCTTTTTCTTTTTCGTTTAAGACTTCTATTTCCTGTTGTTTCAAAGCCTTCATAGATTCTTCTTTGAATTTTGAGAATGCACTCATTTCCATTTGATATTGAGCTAATGCATTTCCTGTCCAAGGAACCATTCCTCTCATTTTCATTGTTTGTACATTTTGCATTGCGCTCATTGAACTTGCTTGATTAGAGAATTGAGCAAACATTGTAGCTCTTGGCAAAAGCTCAGCAGACATACCAGCCACATTCGCCATTGTTACTGCGGAAGAACCACCCAACATTCCGGCGTACTTTTGGTAATTAGAAAGTCGAATGCGGGTTTGCATTGCCTGCCTTTCCAATTGATTTATTTCGCGTGTTAATCTCTGGACTTGCCAGAATGCCATTAACATAGTAAACCTACCTAACTTTGTTCTAACCTTTAACCTTTACATGATTATAAAGTATTTTTGTTTTTAAAAATTGCCTTTTTTCTTCTATTTTGTTAAGATTTGTTAAGAAGAGTTTAAAGGAGATTATCATGATAAAAGACAGACTAGAACATGCTTCCAGCTATTATGGAATTTCAGACGCATTGCAAAAAGGATTTGAATGGTTAAAGAATAATGACATGATTAATATGCCGGATGGTAAACATCTAATTGACGGAGAAAATATTTTTGCGAATGTGCAAAGCTATGACACAAAAGGTTCCGCACCATATGAAGGACACAGAAAGTATATTGATATTCAATATATGATAAAAGGTCGCGAAAAAGTGGGAGTTACCGATTATTCCAATTGTTCAACAACTGAAGCTTATAATGAAGAAAAAGATATTGAATTCTTGAAATGTAACATTTCTGACAATTACCAAACTTTAGAAGAAGGTGAATTTTTAGTATTCTTTCCGCAAGACGCGCATCAACCGGCTCTTAATCCGGCTGAAAAACTTTTTGTTAAAAAAGTTATTGTTAAAGTTGCGATATAAGATTTGTAATAAAGAGTGGCGGTCGAAAACTTTGTTTTCGACCGCTTTATTGAGGAGATTATATTTATGCTGCAAAAATATTTTTTACATTATTATCAATTTTAAAATCATATAACTCGTTTGGATTTTCTTCAGATGCTTCATTATTAACAGAAGCAATCTTCCAAAGCTCACCAAAAACCGGAGCTTTTTTAGTTTGAGGCTTAGAATGTGATTTCAAATAGTTTAATGTAGATTTCAAAGTCTCATTGATACTAATTTGAGTAGAGGCTTTTAAAATGTTTAATTGTGGATTCGTGTACTGTTCTTTTAACAATCTATCGCCTTCAAACAATGTTTTATCAATAATGTTTTGTGTTGCCTCAAGAGAAGCACCGCTATTATTAAGAATATTCTTAGCGGTGTTTTTTAAAATATCTTTGTTTTCTAGTTGGAATGTGTAATCCATTGATACGTTTAATCCCATAATCCCTGTCCTTTTTTGTTTTTCCCTTTTGTAATATATATATCGGCATTTTTTTGAAAAACTTTAGGATTTCTCTTATTTTTGTTACAAAACTTAACACATGAAGTCCCGATGAAATCTGATTAGAAGTAGAACACCTTGAAGTTAAAACATAAATAAGAAGTCAAGATGGTTTAGGTATGTAAAAAAAAGAGCCAAACGGCTCTTATAATTAAGAATAGCTGGAAGTATGAAAAAGATTTAATAATTATATTTAACTCCGACTGAGATAACGGCGCTATTCGACAGGTCGGCAATTCGGCATTGCACAAGTGGGGAATATTAATATAAAAATAATAAAAGGTGGGAACCGCTTACGCTTTTTCCACCCTACGGGCTTTTCTTATTTGATTGAAATGTTCTACATTATTGTCGTGTTCAATGAAAACGTTGAACACGACCTACTCACTAAATTGTATTTTTAAATTTTATTCAAATGATTTTATTATCTTATAAAGAATTTCAATCTTCTCTCTATCTTTAATTGATTTAATCGTCTCAACGATTTCATTTACCAAATCTTCTTGAGGTTTAAGATAATTGATCATAAACAAATCTTGTGGCGTAATTTCTAATGTTTCCAAAATTTTTTCCAATGTATCTGCCGTAAAGAAATTTTTACCAATCTCTATTCCGCATAGAGTCCTAGAAGCTATGCCAATCTTTTCCGCAAACTGTTCTTGCGAAAAACCCTTATCTTGTCTTAACTTTTTTATGCGTGCGCCAATTTGTTTTTTGATGTTTAATGTCATAATCTATATATTATTTTATATTTTGTTACGATATTTAAACAGGATATTTAATATTAATCTGATGGCTTATTTTGACATTTTGTTGCTTGATGAAATGAATAATGTTAAGAATTGTAAATCGCTAGTGCTATTGTTATTTCTATGTTTTAAAATATTTTGATATTTGATATCAAAATAAAAAGCAATTTTTTAAGAGAAAAATACTTTATATATACATAACAACAAAATAGAAATTAAGAGATAACAGAGTAAAAAAAAGGAGTAAAATTATGGCAACAAATTATGGTAACGACTTAATCAAATTTGGCGGAGTTTCACTAAGAGCAAGTGAAGTAAAATCAAAAGGTGTTTTAGCCGATGAAAAAGGTGTAATACGTTATGTTGTTGATTTTAAAAATGGAACAAAAGTAGCTTATGAAAAAAGTAACGGAAACATTTTTTCAGCTCAATCTCAATTGCCAAAAGGCAGCTACATGAAAAGTGATAATCTAAAACGCAATACTGAAAATAATACATTTATTGATGGAGTTAAAGGTCTTGAAGTCGTTGGAACAAAAAATGTAGATATTATTGAAATTCAAAATAGTACAATTTATGGTGTAGATGTGTCTCAAGACAAAGGATTTGACAACGTACATGTTACAAATTCTAAAGGTACTTTGGGCGAAAGAGTTTTAAATACATTAAGAGGTATTGGTAATAAAATTGGATGTGGTGATATCAATGTAGATTCTCATGATAAAGTAAATGTCGATAATAAATCACAAAGAATTTATAAATCTAATAAATAATATTACATGCGGTTTAAACCCTCTCCTGCTTATCGTTTTCTATTTAAACATGAAATAAATCGATAAGCAGGGGAGGGCAGGGGAGAGGGTTTTATTAACTAAAAAAAAATAACACCCTCTCTAGAATTTCTAAATTCAAGGGCGAAACCAAATAATAAATTTTACGCCCTTTCATTAAGAAATTCTTTCTCTCCATTGGAGAGATTTTAGTTCCTACCTTTTTGATTAATACGACTTTTATAGATTAATAAAATAGTTTTCAAATAGCTGGATTGTTTCAGTTCTAACGAACCTCACAATGACGTCCAACAAGTAGTCTCACGCCATGTCATTGTGATGGCGATTTTACACTTCACTTCCTTATTAGTAGTGATACCTACAAGCGGGGAGGTTTATTGTAAAATGAAGCAATCCAGCCTTTTATTAACTATTATTTTGAGTCTGGACAATACATATTTTACAAAAAGGTCTTAATATGACCATTTTTTATAAATTGTAGATAAATTTATCTCGGACAGTAGTATCTACCTTGGTGAGGGAATGATAATGATTTGTTTATTTAATTTTGAATTATAAAAGGCGCGTCATTAGACGCGCCTTAAAATTATTTATCAGTTTTCACTGAATATTACTCACCAAATCGGTAACCATTCTTACCAAACTTCTATCTAGTAGTCCCACTCTGAGGATGACTTGTAATAGCAATCTAAACTTGTTTCTTACCCTATGTCATCCGACCAAATGTGAAAAGCCTTTTATCTACTCTATCTTGTAGACATACTTTGAGGTTGACTTGTTAAATCAATACTGATTTGTAGCTTATACAATTGTCAACCGACAGTATGTTCTTTTCTTTTTGGTTACTTTTTCTTTTTAGCAAAGAAAAAGTAACTACCAGCTAGCTTTAGTTACGCCAGGTAATAAACCTTGGTGAGCCATTTTTCTTAAACAAATTCTGCACAAGCCGAAGTCTCTGTGGAAGCCGTGAGGTCTGCCGCAGATGCTGCATCTGTTGTGAAGTCTAACTTTTGGGTATTTACCCTTAGCAGCTAATAATTCTCTTGCGTGTTCTTTGTTTATCATCGCTTTTTTAGCCATGATTTTCTCCTTTATTACAAATAATTTTCTAACTATTTAGTTTGCATAATCGGGATTAAAAAATCCATCTATGCTTGTTTGTTCATACCTTTGAATGGCATACCCAATAATCTTAACAATTCTCTTGCTTCATCATCAGTATTAGCAGTTGTGATAACAGATACGTTCATACCTTTTACCAAATCAACTTCTTCATAAGTGATTTCAGGGAACAAAGATTGTTCTTTAAGACCTAAAGTATAGTTACCTCTGCCATCGAAACTCTTAGCAGAAATACCTCTAAAGTCTCTAATACGAGGAAGAACAACGCAGATTAACTTTTGCAAGAAATCATACATTCTTTCACCACGTAAAGTAACCATAGCACCAACCGGCATACCTTCTCTCAATTTGTAAGAAGCGATTGATTTTTTAGCCTTTGTTACCAAAGCTTTTTGACCAGCAATCTTAGTCAATTGAGCTTGGATAGCGTCAGCGATTTTTGAGTTGTGAGAAGCTTCACCAACACCCATGTTCAAAACGATTTTGTGAAGTTTAGGAATCATCATGTCATTTTTATAACCGAATTTTTCCTTAAGTGCTGCTTTTACTTCTTCATCATATTTTGCTTTTAAGCTTTTTGTTCTTGTCATTTTTCTTTTCCTTCTGTTATGACGGAATTAGTATCGAGTTAATACGGAATAATAATCTCAGAGTAGCTTAACCCTCGTTGGTATATTATACCCGCCTCATACTAAGCGTCTAGTTGTTCACCACATTTTTTGCAAACGCGAACTTTTTTACCGTCCACAGTTGCATGTTTAACTCTGGTAGGCTTTTCGCAGCTAGGGCATACAATCATTACGTTAGATGAATCAAGAGGAGCTTCCTTCTTAATCAATCCGCCTTGGATACCGTATGCAGGGTTAGCTTTTGTAGCCTTAGTAATCATATTTACACCTTCAACAATAACTTGGTTTTCAGAAGGTATAGATTTTTTTACGTTACCTGATTTTCCTTTATCCTTGCCTGCTGTGATGATAACTCTATCACCTGTTTTTACATGCAAGCTTTTTTTATTGTCTGTCATTTCTATTCTCCGTTAAATTTTTGGATTTTATCCTTTTTCGTGAGCGGAAGTCTTGCAGACTTCATCACGACCTTTGTGCCACCATTAACGCCTAAATAACTTCAGGAGCTAATGAAACAATCTTCATGAAGTTTTTATCACGAAGTTCTCTAGCTACAGGTCCGAATACACGAGTACCACGTGGGTTGCCGTCTTTGTTAATGATTACAGCTGCATTTTCGTCAAATCTGATTACAGAACCGTCAGCACGTTTGATATCGTGTTTTGTTCTTACGATAACTGCTTTAACAACTTCAGATTTTTTAACTGTCATATTAGGAGTTGCGTCCTTAACAGTTGCAACAACAACATCACCAACAGCTGCAAATTTTTTATTTGAGCTTCCCATTACACGGATAACTAATAATTCTTTAGCACCTGTATTATCTGCTACTACTAGTCTTGTTTCTTGTTGTATCATTTTTCCGTTTCCTTTTTTTGATGTTGGGGTTAATTCTAACCCCAACTTACTTAGTTTTTCTCTCTGTCCATGAAGCTTATGCGTTAAACTTCACCCCGAGAGCCTTAATTCAATTACTACTTAGCTTTTTCTACGATAGATTCAACAACCCATCTTTTGTCGCCTGAAATTGGTCTTGATTCGATAATTCTAACGATATCGCCAACGCCACATTCATTCTTTTCATCATGAGCTTTGTAGTTTTTGTTGAATTCGATGATTTTCTTATATTTAGGGTGTGGTTCATAAGACGCAACTTTAACAACTACTGTCTTATCCATTTTGTCGCTGATAACTACACCTTGTTTTTCTTTCTTAGGCATTTGACACCTCTTTTTCTCTAATTACAGTTTTTGCTTGAGCGATTAAACGTTTTGTTTTTGAAATCTCAGCAGTATTTTCTAATTTATGCATTGATTTTTTGATTCTGCAATCAAGTAATTGTTTTTTAGAATCAACAACAAATTGTTTTAACTCATCAACTGTTTTTTCACGCATTTCACTTAATTTCATTGTTATATTTTCCTTTAAATATTATACAGATTCCTTTTCGATAACCTTAACTTTAATAGGAAGTTTTTGTGCTGCCAACTCTAAAGCGTTAATAGCAACTGCTCTATCAAAGTAGTCAAGTTCAAACAAGATTCTGTTTGGTTTTACAACTGATACCCAGTATTCTACGTTACCTTTACCTGAACCCATACGAGTTTCAGCAGGTTTTGCAGTAATTGGTTTATCTGGGAATATTTTAATCCAAACGTTACCGCCACGTTTGATTTCACGAGTCATAGCACGTCTTGCTGCTTCAATCTGACGGCTTGTAATCCAGCCAGGTTCAAGAGCTTTTAATGCATAACGACCAAATTCGAACTGAGTACCTCTAGTTTCGGTACCTTTCATTCTACCTTTCATCATCTTGCGGTATTTTGTCTTTTTTGGCATTAACATTATATTGTTCTCCTGTTATTTACTATTTTGTTTCTACAGGTCTGCGTTTTCCACGTCTACCGTTGAAACGTTCGCCTGATGAGTTCTTTGAGTCCTTTGATTTGATGTTCATGTCTGCTTTTTCGCCAGGCATTAAGTTACCTTTGAAAATCCAAACTTTTACACCAATCTTACCCATGATTGTATCTGCTTCTGTGAAACCATAGTCAACGTCAGCTCTTAGAGTTTGAAGAGGAATTCTTCCTTCTTTTGCCCATTCGCTTCTTGCAATTTCAGCACCGCCCAAACGACCTGATACCATAATTTTGATACCTTGTGCGCCTGCACGCATTGTTCTTTGCATAGCTTGTTTCATTGCACGTCTGAATGCAATACGTTTTTCAAGCTGTTGAGCTACAGATTCAGCTACCAATAAAGCATCAACATCAATTCTAGCAACTTCAACCACATTGATGATTACCGGTTTGCCTAAATATTTTGAAACTTCTGCTTTAAGTTCTTCAATACCTTGACCGCCTCTACCAACTACGATACCTGGTTTAGCTGTTACAACAGTAATTGTTAAGCTTTGAGATTTTCTATCAATCAAGATATTTGCAACACCTGCTGCATATAATTTCTTTTTAACAAATTTTCTAATTTTAGCATCTTCTGCTACGAATCCAGCATAATCTTTAATCTTAGCAAACCATGTGCTTGACCAAGGTCTGATTACACCTACTCTAAATCCGGTTGGATGTGTTTTTTGTCCCATTTCCTTATTTCCTCTATTTTGCTGTATCACTTACTTTAATTGTGAGGTGAGATGTACGTTTGAGTCTCTTGTATATACGACCTTGCGCTCTTGGTTTACCTCTTTTGTATGTTACGCTTTCATCTGCAAAAATTTCAGAAACTTTTAAAGAATCGGATTTTACGCCTGCTTGTTCAAAAGCATTTGCAGCAGCTGCTTTTAAGTTCTTTTCTACAACTTTAGCTGCAAAGTATGGCATAAAACGTAACATATCAAGAGCTTCATTAACAGACTTACCTCTAACTTCGTTGATTACTCTGCGAAGTTTTCTAGCTGTCATTTTTATGTTTGTTTGTCTTGCTTTAGCTTCCATTTTTATTTTCCTTATTTCTTTTTAATTAATTCTTAATCAAAAACCGACTATTTACGTTTAGCTGTCTTATCAGCAGCATGACCTCTGTATAGTCTTGTCGGTGCGAATTCGCCCAGTTTATGTCCAATCATTTGTTCTGTAACATATACCGGAACATGTGTTTTACCGTTGTGAACGGCAATTGTGTGTCCCAACATATCAGGAATAATCATGGATGCTCTTGACCAAGTCTTAACAACTTTCTTTTCTGAATTTTCATTCATTTTGTTAATTTTCTTCTGAAGAGCTTCTTCTACATATGGGCCCTTTTTTAATGAACGTGCCATTAATTTCTCCTTTGTATATTTGTATTAATGTTTGTAAAAATTATTTTTGCTAATGGGTAAAGATTATGTTACATAACTTTACCCTAAGCAAAGTTTAATTATTTTTTACGTCTTCTAACGATTAACTTATCAGACGCTTTACCTTTCTTTCTTGTCTTATAGCCAAGAGCAGGTTTGCCCCAAGGTGTTTTAGGGTGTCCGCCAGGACCGGTTTTACCTTCACCACCACCGTGAGGGTGATCACAAGGGTTCATTGTTACACCACGTACTGTAGGTCTGATACCCATATATCTTTTTCTTCCGGCTTTACCGATTGATAAGTTTTTGAATTCTGCATTGCCTAAAGTACCAACTGTTGCCATGCATTCTTTTCTTACCATTCTCATTTCGCCTGAAGGTAATTTGATTGTTACGTAATTGCCTTCTTTAGCCATAACTTGTGCAAAGTTACCTGCTGAACGAACCATTTTACCGCCTCTACCTGGAGTAAGTTCAATATTGTGAACAATAGTACCAAGTGGAATCAATTCTAATGGTAAAGCGTTACCAGTTTGAATTGCTGCTTCAGGTCCGCTAACGATTACATCACCAACATTCAAACCTTCTGGAGTCAAGATATATCTCTTTTCACCATCAGCATAGAATACTAATGAAATTCTTACGTTTCTGTTTGGATCGTATTCAACAGTCTTAACTGTTGCAGGAACACCGAATTTTTCTCTTTTGAAGTCGATGATACGGTAAGCTTGTTTTACACCGCCACCTTTATGACGACAAGTTATTCTACCGGTATTGTTTCTACCAGCAGTTTTCGCAATTTTCTTCAATAAAGATTTTTCAGGAGTTGATGTAGTGATTTCTTGATAATCACTCTTTGTCATACCTCTTTGTCCCGGAGATGTCGGATTAATTTTACGAATTGCCATTTTATTTTCTCCTATAATTATCTTTTTGGCTACTGTAATATTTGAGAGTTACCCCTCGGGGTGAACCCCCACCCGAATTTCTTAGTTTCGACCCTAAAGGCTCTCAACTTGAAATTCTACCCTCCCCCTTGGAGAGGGAACTTACAGCTACTAGATAGCTGTCAATTCTTCGATAGGATCGCCTTCGATAGTAACAATTGCTTTCTTAGAAGAATCTGTTCTACCAAATTTTAAACCCATTCTTTTTTCATGTGATGGCATATAAACTGTTCTAACTTTCTTAACTTTTCTACCTGGGAAAGCTAATTCTACAGCTTGTGCGATTTCAACTTTTGTTGCGTTCATATTAACTTCAAAAGTGTATTGACCTTGAGCTGTTGCCATCATTGATTTTTCAGTAATAATCGGTCTTTTGATTACATCATATAATTTTTCGATATTCTTGTTAGTCATTATTGCAACCTTTCTGTAACTTCATTTACAGCTTTTTCAGTCATTACAACGAAATCAGCTTCTAATAGGTCTTTTACGTTTAAGTTTGATGGTAATAATAATTTAACTGATGGAATATTACCTGCTGCCAAACCTAAGAATTTATTTTCTTCTGCATTTGTATCTGCGATAACCAAAATTTTACCAGTTAAGTTCAATGATTTAATAATACCTGCCATTAACTTAGTTTTTGGTTCAGAAATAGCTGAGAAATCTTTTACAACTACTAATTGTTCTTCTCTAGCTGAAAGTGCAGATTTAAGAGCCAATTTTCTAGCCTTTTGTGGCATGTTGATTTCATAGCTTCTTGGTTTTGGTCCAAAGATTACACCACCACCAGCGAATAAAGGTGATCTCAATGAACCTGCTCTAGCACGACCAGTACCTTTTTGTTTCCAAGGTTTTTTACCACCACCAGAAACTTCTGCTCTAGTCTTAGCTGATGCAGAACCTTGTCTTGCATTGTTTAATTGTCTTCTAAGTGCCAAATGCATTACGTGTAAGTTTGGTTCAACGCCAAAAACTGCTTCGTTTAAAGCGATTTCACCTAACTTTTCGCCATTTGTATTCAATAATTGTTTTGACATTTTATTTTTCCTTTTGCTTTCCGTCTACCCCTTGCCAATGGGCTTTATATGGCAGAAGCGGGTTGTATATCTTCTGTTTTAGAGAGTTACCCTTCGGGTGAACCCCCACCCGAATTTCTTAGTTTCGACCCTAAAGGCTCTCAACTTGAAATTCTACCCTCCCCCTTGGAGAGGGAACTAAAGTTCATTAGTTCCATTTAGTTCTTGTAGGAACGATTGTTACTAATCTGCCTTCACAACCTGGAACTGAACCTTTTACTAATACTAAACCGTTTTCAGCATCAACTTTAACAAGTTTAAGCTTAGTAATTGTAACTCTTTCATTACCCATGTTACCAGCCATTCTTTTACCTTTGATAACACGGCTAGGAGTTGTACCTGCACCGATAGAACCTGGTTCTCTGTGGTTTTTAGAACCGTGAGCCATAGGACCTCTGCCAAAGTTCCATCTCTTAACAGTACCTTGGAAACCTTTACCGATTGAAGTACCAGTTACGTCAACTTTTTGAACATCTGCAAGAGCAGCTGCCAAGTCGATTTCTTGACCAACTTTATAATCAGCAGGATTTTCCACTCTGAATTCTTGTAAATGTCTGTAGTTGTTCAAACCATTTTTCTTGAAGTGTCCAATTTCAGCCTTTGTTAAGTGTTTTTCTTTAGCTGCAATTGTACCAACTTGTATAGCATTGTAACCGTCAGTTTCAACAGTCTTAACTTGAGTAACTACTGTTGAATCAACTTTGATTACTGTAACAGGAACTGCCAAACCTTCTGAATCAAAGATTTGAGTCATTCCAACTTTTTTACCTATTACACCTAGTGTCATTGTGTCTTCCTTTCCGACATATATACTCACGCATTTCTGCCTTGTACAAATATGCCTTTCATCTTGCGAGCGCTACTGCCTTACTCTTTACCTAAAATGGGAATCGTCATTTTGAAAGTCATCCCTCAAGGGTTTTCACCTTCCGTCTTACCTGACGTCGTAGTTCACATTATATGCATAATGCTTATTAAGTTTTCAATTTTGGCTTTTGTGAGAGGTAAACCCCACACCCGAATTTCTAAGTTTCGCAAAGCTCAACTTGAAATTCCTCCCTCTCCCTCAAGGGGTGAGGGAATTGAAGTTATAATTTAACTTCAATATCTACGCCTGCTGGTAAGTCTAATCTACTCAATTCTTCAGTTGTTTGTTGAGTAGGTTCGTAAATATCGATAATGCGTTTGTGCGTACGAATTTCGAAGTGTTCTCTTGACTTCTTGTCTACGTGTGGTGAACGCAATACACAATAGATACGTCTTTTTGTAGGTAAAGGAATAGGACCCGCTACTTTAGCGTCTGTTCTTTTTGCTGTTTCTACGATTTTTTCAGCTGATACGTCAACTAATTTATGTTCGTAAGATCTTAAACAAACTCTAATTCTTTGTCTTTTAGCTGTTGTCATTTTTCATTCCTTTATTTTATGTCTTTTACACAAATAATCCTCAAAATGCAGTCAAATCAATGACCACAAAGAGATTATGCTATTCTTTCGACTATAGCATGTCAATCGTAAATCAAACATAAAGTAGTGTCAACAAAGGGTTCGGAATTGGTCAAAGTTTTTACAAAAATTTACATTTCAAGAGAGTAAGGTAATAAGAATTATTGGGAATAAGAGATTTAAAAAAAGAAAAATGTTACAAATTGTCAATTAAAAGTAAATCTATATATGCATGACACTTGAAAATTAAAATTTAGCATAATATCATGTGTTTGGTCGAAAAATTCAAGTTTGGAATCTTGAACAAAGAAAGAAGGTTTAAAATGAAAAACGGAATCCATCCAGATTATAAAAAAACTGTTATCAAATGTGTTTGCGGTAACGAAATTGAAACAGGTTCTGTTGTAGACGGTCTAACAGTTGAAATTTGTTCTAACTGCCACCCATTCTACACTGGTCAACAAAAAATTCTTGACTCTGAAGGACGTGTTGAAAGATTCAAAAAACGTTACGGAACAAAATAATAGTTTCGTTAAGATTTTACAAAAAGAGAAGCCTACGGGCTTCTTTTTTTATACCACCCTAAAAATGTAAATTTTTGTAACAAAAAGGCAAATTTCTGCGAATAAATGTTTTACATGTATTAGAAGGTAAAAATTTGGAGGTTTAATATGTCTTATGTTTCTTTTTACGGAAGTGGTGAAACCGCCGGTAGCATGGCAAAACTGCGCAAAGGTGAAACTGCCGGAAGTGTGGGGCATACCAATGAAGAACAAAATTTGCGCAGAGAATCTGTGCCAATTGAAACCTCTAATGGAGATAGCGTAAGTTTTAGAGGGAAAGAGCAAAAGGAAGGCTCATCTATCGCTAAATCCGTATTTTGCGTAGGTTTAATGACAGCAGCTATTATTGCTGGCTTGGGTTATGCTCATAAAGCAGGGTGGACATCAAAATTAAACGAAGGCAAGCTTAAAGAAGGCTTAGATAAAGTTACGGGAAAATGTCATGATTGGTGCCACACAGTTAAAGAATTTGGCACTAAACAATATGAGAAAATCAAAGCTTATTTTCATAAAAAATCATAAAACAAGAATAGCAGATTAATCATTTGAGATTCTAAACCAGTTAACAAACCTGTTAAATAAGGTATTCTCAGGTATATCTTTTTCTGATATTTTCGAATCTTCTTTAGAATCAAAAAGAATTTCGTTAGGATTTTCTTCTTCTTTTCTTTCGAACATATCTTCGTCCGGTTCTTCCTTGCGCTTTTTCTTCTGCTTCATGTACATTCCACCACCGCCAAGACCGCCTCCGTCCTTGTAGGCTGCTTGAGCTTTGTTGATTGGGTCGATATTGCTGTTGAAATCAAAAGACATATTTCAAATCTCAATTGTACGTTGCATGTACATTATAAACTATTTTGCAACTTTTTCTAGTGTTTTTGTGCTAAAATCATCTTGTTGAGGTATAAATGAAAAAATTATTTGGTCTTGGTTTAATATTTTTAATGTCTGCGGTTGCAAGTTTTGCAAGCGACATGCGCTTTGTGCAGGTTACTGATGTAAGATATAATGCTACAGGAAAAAACGAAATTTTTGCAAAAACAATAAAAGATATTAATAAACAAAAAGATGTCAAGTTTGTTGTTTTTACAGGCGACAACATTAATAAGCCTGATAAGCAAGATTTAGACGGTTTTTTGAAGGAAGCCAAGAAGCTTAACTGCCCTTATTATATTGTCATTGGCGATAAGGATGTCAATAAACATAAGGATATGAGTAAGAAACAGTATATTAAAGAAGTTCAAAAGCAAACAAAAAGATGCAAATTTGAACATCCGAATTATGTATTTGAATACAATGGCGTTGCGTTCTTCGTTGTAGACGGAGCAAAAGACGTTATTCCTGGAACAAACGGATATTTTAAAGATGATACTTTGATTTGGCTAAATAAAGAATTGGGGTTACACGAAAAACAAAATATTGTTATATTCCAACATTTCCCATTAATTCCGCCTTGTGAAAAAGAAACATATTATACTTATAAACCGGAAAGCTACATGACGCTTTTACATTTACATAAAAATGTGAAAGCTGTGATTTCCGGACATTTTGGCGTAAATAGCGAACAACATGTTGACGGAGTTTCTCACATTACAACATCTGGATTACCATATTATAGAATAATTGATATGATGGATTATGAAACTGATAAACCAACAATTTGGGCTGAATTGAAAGAAGTTAGATAATAGCTATTGTGCAAAACATCTTGTTCTATAATCAAATT
The DNA here is from genome assembly GCA_934757245.1 of uncultured Candidatus Melainabacteria bacterium. GTDB lineage: Bacteria > Cyanobacteriota > Vampirovibrionia > Gastranaerophilales > Gastranaerophilaceae > CAG-196. Next base: position 68,011 of record CAKVLH010000007.1, on the reverse strand, counting down.
ATCAAGTCGATATGGCAAGAACTCTGTTTGAATTTGACTAAATGTCAAATTCGAATAGAGGTAGGTGAGTTCGAACGAAAGTGAGACGAGCCGTATATAATATTCTACCAATTTCGCCATTCTTGTTCTATAATCAAATTATCAAGTCGATATGGCGAAATTGGTAGACGCGCATGATTCAGGTTCATGTGGAGAAATCCTTGGGGGTTCAAATCCCCCTATCGATAGTTTATTTTTTATTAAAAAATTCATCTTTACATTTCTTAAAAAACATATTTTATTTATTTCTTTTTGTACTAGTATAGATGAAATATTATTTTATATCGAAATCGATATATTTTGTGTATTTCTATCTATGTGTATAAAAGGAGGTTATTAATGAGAATATCACCAATCAAAAGTAGTACAAATTTTTTAGGAAGAACTACAAGTTACCGCACTTATGTCGGCAAAGAGGATTTAAAGAACAACAGTTTCTGGCATAAGAATTCCGGTGTTGAAGATTCAATTGGCACTTATCACAACAACTTGACCGGAAAAGTGTATTTTGCAGATCCAATGGAAAAAGTTGGAGACAGAATTAAGGAAAGTGTGGATTACGTTGTATATGACAATGAACCAAGCTATCCGGATGTAAACAAAGAAGTTGGAGAAAATTATTTTGGCAGACTTAGAAAAGATTTTAAACAAGATTTTGAAGAAGTCCGCCAATATTATTATAGAAGGGAAATGGGCGGATTCGCAGATGTAGCAGAAGCTAAATATCAACAGGCACAAGCTGCACATTGCAGTGCTCTATATGATAAAGCCGGTGATTTGAGATATCGTAAAGAAACTGCAGAAGACGAAATTGATAAATTATCCCAACAAAAACAGTATGTTCAAGAAGGTCTAAAATCTTCAAAACAAGAATTGGCAAAAGAAGAAAAATTATTAGCAGGCATTGACACAAACATTGAAAACTTGAAAAAAGTTCAAAGCAAGTACGTAGCATTAGGAAAAAGCATGCAAAACGGAACTCAAGCCGAAGATAATTTAAATTCTTTAGCGCACAAACATTTTACACAAAATGAATATGAAGATTCTGCATATTACAATGAAGGCAGAGTTGCATATCCTTATGACAAAGGCCCTTATAACAAGTACGAAGAAGAAGTTAGACCATATAATAAAGTTAAAAAGACTTCTAGCAAAGGATTTAAGTTTAACGAAGCACTTTTGGGTGTGAATAATAGTATTGACAAAATAAAAACTACCATTGCAGGTCTGCAAGAAAGTAAGAAAGTTACAATCTCAACTATGGATGAAATAAAATCATACATTACTCAATTAAATCAAAAATCAAAATCAATTGACTTAGAAATTGCCGGCAAACAAACTATGATTAATGATATAAAGGCTAAGTTAATTCCTTTGTTTGACGAACTAAAGAATTTCTATGCAACACAAGGTATCAAGGTTATTAAAAAGATTTAGGAGATTATTATGCAAATTCAAGCAATAAACAAGAATACAAATTTTAAAGGTTTATTTACAGATAAAACATCACAAAACGGTGGCAATTGGAGAATGGAATATAGTCCTTACTCTTGGGAATATAAAAACGGAAAAATATCTACAATGGCTGACCAAGCAGATTTATTTATTGCATCATCACATCTTCCAGACAACGAAAAGATTTTTGAAACGAAGAATGGCAAAATGTCTGCAAAAGATATTTTAGGTACAGAATTCTATTATCAATATGAAGATGGTCGTATGCGCAAGACTATTACAGAAGTTCCTGCAATGAACAGAGAAGATTCACTAACCGTGTTATCAAACAAACTTGGCAAATTTATTGAAATGAAAAAAGAAGCTTTAAGAGAACTTCAGCTAAAAATGTCTGATTTAAAAGGTTATATCGAACGCGATTCTATGCGCTTTGATAATTATTCTATTGATTATGATAACGGCGGTTGGTTTAGTATTGCAGACAATCCTCGTTCTGAAAATAAAGCAAGTATGGTTTATGAAAATAATCACATCGTAAGAAATGCTTTAGATATGCACAAAAACATGGAAGACTATATTAAAATCAGAGACTCAAAAGATGATGTCATAGAGCTTCAAAAATCAAAACTTGCAGAACGAAATCAGCTTCGCGACGCAAGACTAAAGGGCAAGCTTATTGATATAAGCCGTAGAGATATTTACGATCCAAACAAAGCTTTGTGGGAAGCAATGCACAACATAAAAGCTACTGCGGACAAACTTGTAGCACTTCCTCACAAGACAATTTCTGTTCAAGAAATATTAAAAGCTATTGGTGGGAAAGCAAAAGAAACAGATGTTCCAAAACTTGCTGTAAATTATGTAGATAAATTAATCAAATACTGCGTTTAAAACACAACTGTCAACACAAAAAAATGGCGAAGCGCAAGCGCTTCGCCATTTTTTATAAATTTTATAAAGTTAAAACTTAAATACTCTTAAATTTAACCAAATCTTGTTTTCTCATTCTGATATTTTCAGGAGTGATTTCAACAAGTTCGTCATCGCCAATGTATTCTAAACAATCTTCCAATGAAAGTTCTTTGTGAGCCTGTAAAGTTACCATTACATCGGCTGTCGCACTTCTCATATTGGTTAATTTTTTAGTCTTACAAATGTTAACTACGATATCTTGAGGTCTGTTGCCTTCACCGATAATCATACCTCTGTATACCTTAGTTTTTGGTGTAACAAAGAACACTCCTCTATCTTCAAATTGAGCCAAAGCGTAAGGAATAGCTTCACCTTGTTCGTGTGCTAAGATTGAACCGCTTCTTTGTTTTGGAATATCACCGGCATAAGGTTTGTATTCGTCAAATGTGTGATACATAATACCTTCGCCACGAGTCATACGGATAAATTCAGAACGGAAACCAATCAAACCTCTTGCAGGAATTGAGAATTTCATGTTTGTTCTGCCGTTAGCGTTTTGCATTTCAATCATAGTAGCTTTTCTGCCTGAAAGTCTGTCAATGCAAGAACCAGCATATTCTTCAGGAACGTCAACTAACAAGTCTTCAAAAGGTTCTTGCAAGTTTTCACCTTCACCTTTAAAAATAACTTCCGGTTTAGAAACTTGGAATTCGTAACCTTCTCTACGCATTGTTTCAATTAGAATACCCAAGTGAAGTTCGCCTCTACCGCTAACCTTGAAGCAGTCTGTTGAATCAGTATCTTCGACTTTCAAACTCACGTTTTTTTCTAATTCGTCATAAAGTCTTTTTCTAAGTTGTCTAGATGTTACAAACTTACCTTCCTGACCTGCAAATGGGCTGTCGTTTACAGAGAAATTCATTTGCAAAGTAGGTTCGTCAACCTTAATTAAAGGCAAAGCTTCAATGTTATTAGGGTCGCAAAGAGTTTCACCGATTTGGATATCAGAAAAACCTGCAATACCAACAATATCACCGGCTTCTGCTTCTTCAATTTCTATACGTCCTAAATCATGGAAGCCAAACAATTTTGTAACTTTCCCTTTTGTAACTTTTCCTTCGTGGTTAATCCAAGCAACTTGGTCTTGTGAATGAATTATACCATTTGCAACACGACCGATTACAATTCTTCCTACGTATTCATTGTAATCAAGAGTTGTTGCTCTGAATTGGAAAGGCTTTGTTGAATCACCTGCAGGCTCTTGAATGTTTTCGATAATACAATCCAAAAGCGGAATCATGTCTTTTCTTTCGTCATCAAGATGTTTGATTGCAAAACCGTTCAAGCTACTTGCGTAAATATAAGGGAAATCAATTAAATCTTCTCTGTCAGTCAATTCTGTGAATAAATCAAAAACTTTATCCAATGTTCCGTCAGGATCAGCAGCAGGCTTGTCGATTTTATTGATTACTACAATAATTTTAATTCCAAGTTCTAATGCTTTTGATAAAACGAATCTTGTTTGAGGCATTGGACCTTCTGCTGCGTCAACGATAAGCAATGCACCGTCTACCATACCCAATACACGTTCTACTTCACCACCGAAATCTGCGTGGCCAGGAGTGTCAACTACGTTGATTTTAATACCTTTATAGTCAATCGCAATATTTTTAGAAAGAATTGTAATTCCTCTTTCTCTTTCCAAATCGTTATTATCAAGTACACGTTCTTGAACTTGTTGATTTTCTCTAAATGCACCACTTTGTTTAAGCATGCAATCAACCATAGTAGTTTTACCATGGTCAACGTGGGCAATAATAGCGATGTTTCTAATATTCTTATTTGCCATTTTCTTAATCCCTATTTCTTCTAGTGTTAATTTTACACTTATATTCTAAAACAAAAATTTTTATTTGCATAATAAAAAATTTGTAAAGAGTGATTGACGCATCTTTATTAGTTTTAATAGTACAAAAAAATTGCACACCACCCTTCTTTCAATGGAAAATTGAAAGTGGAAAATGGAAAATTGTTTTAAATAATTTTCAATTGTCTATTTTCAATTTAGAAAGGTCGTGTGCAATTTTTACGCTTTTAACTTATTTAAAAACTAACTTCTTTTCTCAATTCTGATTGCACTATCCGGGCAAGTCATTGCACAAGCACCACAAGCAATACAGATTTCAGGATTTGGCGCAACTGCAGGAGTTTGGTATAAACCAACTTCTTTTGACCAAGTTAAACATTCTTTGCCTGCTTTATTCATAGGGCATTTTGCAATACAAAGTCCACAGCCTTTGCACAAATCAGTATAAACATAATAGTCAGCTTTACCTTTACCAACGCCTTCTATTTTATAGCCATGATATTTTTTTTCTGTCATTTTAATCCTTTCTCAAGGGAATAAGGTAATGAGGTAATAAGGGAATAAGTGGTATTAAATATTTCTATTTTATGTTGCGTTTATTAGGCGCATTTTTTAAACAATAATCTAAAATCTCTTATTCCCTTATTACCCTATTACCTTATTCCCTTTCCTTAATTTACACTTTCGCTCCGACGTTCACTAACCCCATTCCCATCTCAAGAGCCTTATAATTTAATTCTCTCAATTCAGGTTTGGCGTCGAATTTTTTGCCAAGTGCCATTTCCATAGCGTTTTTAATATCTTCCAATCTCAAAACATTTGTCGCTGCAAGTAAAACACCCAAAATAATTATATTGAATACTCTTGCACTAAGTTTTTCGTTCGCAATTTTATTCGCATCAACACCTATTACTTGCTTGCATTTAACTTGCGGTTTCTTTGTACAAACGGATGTATCGTAAACAACAGTTGAGTTTTCACTTACATAAGCTTCACATCTGTCAATTGCTCTATCAGATAGCATAATAATTATATCGCCTTTTGCAAATCTTGGTTCGCCGATTCTTTCGTCAGCAATTTGACAGAAAGCGATTGAAACACCGCCTCTTTGTTCTACGCCAAAGTTTGGAATATATAAAACTTGTTTACCAGCTTCATAACCGGCTTCAACAAGAATTTTAGCAATAGACTGAACGCCTTGTCCGCCTTCACCGGCTAATACTATTTTTGTTCTAGACATTTTTATCTCCTTTTTAAGGGAATAGGGGAATAAGGTAATGAGGGAATAGGTGGTATTAAATATTTTTATTTTTATATTGAGTTTTATAAACACAATTCACTTAAACAATAATCTAAAATCTCTTATTCCCTTATTACCCTATTACCTCATTCCCTTTCTGTTACTTTACCCTTCCGGACTCAAAAATTCCTTCACTTCAAAGAATTCTTCCATTTGTTTGAGTCTGCCAAACGTATCAACGTTGTTAGTTCTCCAGTTTAGTGGACAAATTGAAAGAACTTCTACGAATGAAAATCCGCCGTTTTCAACATTCTTCAAACCTTTTACGAAAGTTTGTTTTAGCTTCATAAAGTTAGAAACAGTTGAACGTGCAACAAAAGATTTTGACTTATCCGCAATTGATGCAACCATTTCGGCAGCTTTTGCAGGTTTACCTGTAACTTCGCAATCTCTACCATAAGGTGTTGTTTCTGTTTTTTGTCCGGGCATTGTTGTTGGAGACATTTGACCGCCTGTCATACCATAGTTAGTGTTATTTACAACAACAATCATCATTCTTTCACCACGAACAGTTGCGTTTACTAAGTGTTGCGCGCCGATTGCAAGTCCGCCGCCATCGCCCATATAAGCAATACCGATAGCATCTTTGTTTGCTCTTGTGAAACCGTAGATAACAGGAGTCGTTCTACCGTGGTGAGTTTGAACAGTATCTACGTCCAAATAGTTCCAAGCCAAAAGTGAACATCCGATATCGCAACCAAAAACTGTTTTTTGTTGAATACCAAGTTCATCAATTGCGCTTTCTAACGCTTTTAAAGTTATTCCGTGTCCGCATCCAGGGCAAAATTTACTTGCACCAACCTCAGCATTCTGAGATTTTGGTAAATTTGGTGGAAGGGTTAATAATTCTGACATTTTTATCTCCTTTTAGGGGAATGAGGGAATAAGGTAATAAGGGAATAAGTGGTATTAAATATTTTTATTTTTATATTACGTTTATTAAACGCACTTTTCTTAAACAATAATCTAAAATCTCTTATTCCCTTATTGCCTTATTCCCCTATTCCCTTCTTTCATTAAGCTACTACCAACATACTCTCTACTTTCGCAACAATATCATCACCTGTTACGCCAACGCCCATTTTGAATAGCGTTTGGTATGGAGTTGTTAAGCCGTAAAGTTTTTCAAGCACCATTTGAGCAAGTTGACCGTTTGCAGATTCAGTAAACAATACTTGTTTAGCTCTGCTTACAGCTTCTCTCAAAGGTTTTACTGCCAATGGTCTTATTGTGATTGGTCTGAATAATCCGGCTTTAATACCTTTTTCTCTTAATTCATCAATAGCAGTTCTAGCGGAACGCGCTACAATACCATGAGCAATTACAAGGATTTCAGCATCTTCAGCTTTGTATTCTTCCCATTCTTGAACTTCTTCTGCCATTTTATCAAAATCAGCTTGATATCCGTCAAGAACGTTCATCAATTCTTCTTCCATATTGTATGTATTTCTCATGTGAGCTGATTTTCTGTCAACACCAATTTGACCGTCTGCAAGAAGTGATTTTTCAGTCGGAACCATTGTAATGCCACGAGAAGCAGGGTCATACAATGTTACAGGTTCTCTCATTTTGCCTTGATAACCGTCTGCCAATACATAAGTTGGGAATCTGTATTTCCAAGCCGTATTGAATGCTTTAATCATATAATCATACAAGTCCTGGTGGCCAGCTGTTGAATAAACAATTCTAAATCCTTCGCCATTTCCACCAAAACAAGTCAATCTTGTTTCTTGTTGAGCGTAAATTACGGTCGCAGTGGAAGGTCCGCCTCTTTGCATAACCGCACAAACAAATGGAATTCTCATCATTTCAGCCATTGATTGAGCGTCTTGCATAATTACATTCCCCGGACCGGCTGTTGCCGTAAATGCTCTTCTACCAGCTAAGATACCGCCAATTGTTGAAAAGCCTGCAGAAATTTCATCTTCTGTTTGCAAAAATCCTGCGCCCGTTTTTGGTAAGAGTTTACACCAAGTATGCATAATTTCGTTTTGAGGTGTAATCGGATAACCATACATAAAATCAGCTTCCGCCGAATTCGCGGCATAAGCCAACACTTCATTTCCCGTTAGGAACATTTTAGTGTCTTCTTTAATAAGTTTGTTTACCATTTTTCTAACCTTCCCTTAATATATACACTAATATTCTACTACAAAAGGGTTAAAAAAGGGTAGAAAAATTTTTAACATTTTATTATAGTGCAACTTTTTAGAGCATTAAGCTAAGCCTTCTGTTATTGTTGGGCTAAAAGCCCAACCTACAATTCTCTACATTTTTATAACACCCTCTCAAGAATTTCTAAATTCAAGGGCAAAATTATTTCAAAAATAATAATGCCCTTTCATCAAGGAATTCTATCTCTCCATAGGAGAGAATGCGGAATGTTCAACCAAAGAAAAACTGCAAAAAAGCCTGTAGGTTGGGCTTTCAGCCCAACTATAACACCCACAAAAAAAGAAAGAAGCCGTATATCCTACGACTTCTTCCCCCTATTTAGCGAACGATTAACTTACTATTCGCCACTGCAACCGAAAGCAATAGTTACGTGTTCTTTCGGGTTAATTGCAGAGATTTTGTATCCCTTAGCGTCAACCAAGTAACCAACTTCGTCGCCTGTCGCTTGAACTAAGCCCATTGTTCCAGATAAAGCAGTTCTTGTAATATCAATAGGTGCTTTTACTGTATCAACTGCGACATCTCCTAAGCTTCTTGCTGATGCCATAAATTGACCTTGGAAAGCTTCACCTAATGCGATACCTGTACCTGAAGCTACGTCTTCTAATGCGTTACCTAAGTTAGACAACATACCGCCTGTTGTTCTACCAACAATACCTAACATTTGACCACCCCAAGTAAGAGGAGCTGTAACAACTCTTGATACAATGTTTGGCGTATTAGATTTGTTAATTTCTGCGTTAAGAATTTGTCTTGGTAAAACATCCTTATGACCGCAATTTTCAATTTCGGTGAACGCAAGTTTTAAAGCACCCTTTTGGCATCCTGAAGGTCTTACGACTTCAACAACTTTACCGTGAACGTCAGAACCGCATGGATACAAGTGTCCGTTGATTGTAACATCTTCTAACGTTTTAGCTGCAAATCTTTGACCAACGTGAGATGATTTGGCACTTACTTGGTCTTTGAATTTCAACTGTAAAGTCGGAATTTTAACGATTTCTTCGTTTTCAATGAATGCTTTTTTGTCAGTAGGACAAATTGGGCAATCATTGTTTGCTGTTACAGGGTTCTTATCGATACCTGCTGCTACACGAATGTTTTGTAACATTGCTGCAATGTCAGCACGAGATGCATCTTTAAACGGTGCAATTGTGTTTGGTGAAGGTGAATTATTCAAAGCACCTTTTTCTAAAGCTTTTGCGATAGGAATAATTGCCCATTCAGGAACGGTGTTACCGTCGCAGTATTTAGATAAGATTTCTTGAGCCTTGCATTTATCCATTTCTGCACATTTGATACCTTTTGATAAAGCGCATAAAGCTTCTACCCTTGTTACGTTATGATTAGGCATAAATTTGCCGTTCGGATAACCTTTAAGCAAGTCATTATGTACAGCAACTGTAATTGCTGAATTTGCCCAGTGATTTGTAGGTACATCTGAGAATAATTTTTCAGGCGCGCAAGAGTACATGTCTTTGTCAAAACCTTTTACTAACATTGTTGCAAATTCTGCACGAGAGATGTTTCTTGAAGGTTTAAACAATCTATCAGGATAGCCTACAACAATATCATTTGTTGCCAGTTTATCAATTTCGCAAGATGCCCAATATCCGTCCGGAACATCAGGGAACATTTGTAAATTAGCAGCTGCACCTGTCATATTTTCAAACGGAGACAAATCAAAAGGGGTTAAAGTCTTTTTAATCGCTTGAATTGAATTTGCCGTACTCATTTGAATTGGGCAAGAATTTCCATCCATTTTTGCTTCATCTCTAACGATTGGCGCACCTCTATGACTTGTCAAATCGTTTAAGCAAGGAATGTTTGAAGCAGCACCTGTGATGTTGCCGTCAGTTGCAACAGTTGTACCCATTGTACCTGCTGTAAGTTTGTTAATTTCTCTGTTTACGGAAAAACCTTCTGCTTTGTAGATTGAATCTTTTTCAGTACCTACAAAGTTGTTGTAACCATAAACTGCGTTAGGATATGAGTAAACTTGCTTCATATCTTCACGTTGTAAATCTTTTGTTCCAGGGCATAAAGCACAAGATGGAACTGGGTCCGGTTCACATTTTGGTGCAACAGGGCATCCGCAATCTGTTTTTGGAGCCGGAGTTTTGCATGGACAAGCTTGACCTGTAACTTGAGGCATTTCCTCAATAGGACATGCACCTTCTGAAACAATAGGTCGCTGGTCGCATGGGCAGGCTGCCATTACCGTATTGAACGAACACGTTGCTATACCAACGGCAATTGCAGCTGCCACAGTAAGTTTTCTAATCGTCATTTTGACCTCCTTTGTAAATAACCTTTTCAATAGGTTGGCTTATAAGCTGGGCTTCCACATAGATATAGCTTATAGAAGTACAGCCTCTAAACTTTGTTTAACTCCTAAATTATGTTATTTTTTAGAGATTAAAACATTGCCGAAAAAGGGAGACCGATTGGGTGATTATTGAAAGTGATAAAATATATCCATAAAAAATAAGGTGCGCAGTTATGCACACCTTCAACTTTAGTCTTGTGTATTATTTATACATCAACGCTCGTCGTTTTTGAACATCGGCATTTGCCAGATAATCTTCATAACGCATTTGATAGTTCAAATATCCGTTTGGCGTAATTTCAATAATCCTATCTGCAACAGTATTTATAAATTGGTAGTCTTGAGAAGTAAATAAAACCGTACCGGTATAATCAATAAGCGCATTGTTTAAAGAAGTAATTGCTTCTAAGTCCAAATGGTTTGTAGGTTCATCAAAAATCAAAACATTTGATTCTTCAATCATTGTTTTTGCAAACATGCAACGAACTTTTTCGCCACCCGATAAAACATTTACAGATTTTTCTGCATCTTCTCCAGAGAACAACATTCTACCCAAATATCCTCTCAAAAAGCTTACATGTTGCTCTTGTGAATATTGCGCAAGCCATTGAATTACGTTTTTGTTCGTATTAAAAAACTCACCGTTATCTTTCGGACAATAAGAATGAGTTGCTGTAACACCCCAGCTCACAGAACCTTCATCCGGCTCAATTTTACCTTCTAAAATTTCAAAAAGTGTAGTTACCGCAAGTTGATTTTTAGAAATAAATGCGATTTTTTCACCTTGTCTAACATCAAAAGATAAAGCCTTAATTAAAAGTTCATCATTTATAGATTTTTTCAAACCTTGAACAGTTAAAACATCTTTACCAGGCATTTTTGAGTATTTAAAATTAATGCTCGGATATCTTCTTGTAGAAGGTTTGATGTCTTCAAGAGTCAATTTTTCAAGCATATTTTTTCTTGAAGTTGCTTGTTTAGCTTTTGAAGCGTTTGCACTAAATCTTGCAATAAATTTTCTAAACTCTTCTGCTTTTTCTTCAAGCTTTTTGTTGCGTTCTTCTTTTTGTTTCATAATCAAAGCACTTGCTTGAGTCCAAAATGAATAATTCCCTGTATAAAGCTGAATATTTCTGAAATCAATATCCGCAATATGCGTGCAAATTCTATCCAAAAATTTTCTATCGTGCGAAACAACAATTACGGTATTTGGGAAATCAATCAAAAAGTCTTCTAACCAAGTGATTGTCGCCAAATCCAAGTGGTTTGTAGGCTCGTCCAGTAACAAAATATCAGGAGTTCCAAAAAGAGCTTGTGCCAATAATACACGCACCTTTTCACTGCCTGAAAGATCTTTCATCAAAGAATAATGTAATTCTTGTGGAATTCCTAGGTCATTTAATAAAGATGATGCATCAGATTCAGCTTGCCAGCCGTCCATTTCTGCAAATTCTGTTTCTAAATGTGCAACTCTGATTCCGTCTTCATCGTTAAAATCAGGCTTCATGTATAAAGCATCTTTTTCTTTCATAACATCATAAAGATGCTTATGTCCCATAATTACAGTATCAATTGCAGTAAATTCATCAAACTCAAAATGGTTTTGTTTTAAGACTGCAATACGTTGACCTTTCTTTACATGGACTTCTCCGCTTGTAGGCTCTAAATCACCTGAAAGCACTTTTAAAAACGTACTTTTTCCTGCACCGTTTGCGCCTATAAGACCATAACAATTGCCTTCGGCAAATTTTATATTAACATTTTCAAATAATGGTTCTGTGCCAAAACGCACCGTTAAATTTTCTGTCGTAATCATAATGTTTTAAGCATAACATGAAGGCGTGAGAAAGTAAAAAATTCTACTCTTCTGCTTCAAATTCTACTCCATACCTAATGTATGCATAAGCATTAAAATCTAGCGAACCGAATATAATTTTAACAAAATTTTTGTTATACGGAATTAACTTTACAAAATCTAAACTTTCGCTATCATAATCATCATTTGTTTCGCAGGCTCTAACTTTACCCTTGAAAAATTGCGATTGATAGAATGACAAATAGATATCATTGTTCTTATCACGTTCTGCAATTACTTTGTAATACCCTTTATCAAGCGGAGTTTCATCAATAATTAAGTTTACCGGAACATTCAAAAGTAAACCTTCGTCATTTTTACTTTTAAGCGGAGTTAGTCCTTGGATTTCGCTATCCGGTGAAAGCTCAGAATGCAAACTCGTTCCACCACCACTAATTTTTTTTGCTCTTTTCTTTTGCTGTTTTTTTTCTTGTTGTTTTTTCTTGCCCTCAAGAGTATTTATAGCATCTTCAAATTCTTGATTTGTAATAGACTTTTGTCCATCCCAAGCTCTGTCTATTCCTGAAAAATCATCCCAACTTTCTGCAAAAACTATAGTTGGCATTATTAATAAACAAATTATAGTTAATAAAAAAGCTTTCTTCATACTTATATTATTTAACAAAAGATACCTAAAAGTAAATAAAAACTTTTATTTTTCTTAACTATCATGTATAATGGTATTAACTTTGTTTAAAGAGAGAGTTATTTAATGGCTGATGTTAACATAATTATTATCGTAGTTGCTTTTGTTGTTGCGGTTGTGGCAATTTATATTTTATATTCAATTATTTTGTATCAAGGTCCAAGCGGTAAAAATGGCGACGATTTGCAACTTTCTACCAAGAATATCTTAGACCAAGTTGAAGTTCTTTTTGATAAAAAAGAATATTCGCTTGTTCAATTGCTTGCAACAAAGTATTTAGATCGCGTACCGAGCCATATCGAAGTTAGAATTTATCTTGCAAAAGCTTATTACGAAGATAGAAAATACAATCAAGCAATCAAACAATGTTCTATTATTCTAAAGAAAAAACCTAATGATGTTGACACAAGACAAGTCCTTGCAGATTGTTATGTAAAAAAACAACTTACACAAAAAGCAATCAAAGAATACGAATTTTTGTTTGAAAACAAAAGAGGCGATAAAAATGTTGTTCGCACATTGGCAGAATTGTACAGAGAAACTGATCAATTATTTTCTGCTATTTCTGCTTATGAAGTCTTATCTGATTTAATGGAACTGGATGAAGATATTGCAGATGTTCAATCAATTTTAGCAGAATTAAATGAAGAAGTACATGATTATCCGGCGGCATTTGAAGCTTACAAAACTCGTTTAGGAATTTATCCTACGGATGTAAATACAAACAAAAAACTTACAGAGCTTTATATAAAAATTAAAAATTACCCTGTTGCAATTGAAACTTTACTATACATGCTGACTTTTGTAACAGACGCAAAAACTTTACTTTGGATATATGAAACTCTTGTTCAATTAAATGTTGAAACCGAGGATTTTGAGAAAGCAATTGAATATTCAGAAAAACTATTAGACATCCAAGGTTCGGATAAGTTTAAAGTTAAAAATGATATTGCAACATTTAATATTAAACTAAAAAGAATGCCGGAAGGTATCGCTATATTAGAAGATTTGGTTATGATGTCTCAAAATGGTTTTGATGTAACCCTTCAACTTGCAGATGCTTATATTCAGACAAAAGAATTTAAAAAAGCATTGGAAAAATATTTGGAATTATTGGATAAAGCAACTCCAAGAGAAGCAAAAACTGTTAATTTGTTAATCTGTGAGTTGTACATTGATTGGGCGGTGAATCTAACAGAAGGAAATAAAATTGACGAATCTTTTGAAATGCTTAAAAATGCAGCACAGTATAATACATTAAACTCCGAAATATACTACAACATTGCAAGAAATCATTTTATCCAGAAGAATTATAGCAGTTGTATTGAATCATTAAACCAAGCTCTTGAATATGATAAACAAAACCAATACACCGCAAAATATTTGTTACTACAAGCTGAATCACATCACGCCTTAGGTAATTTCTTTGAAGAGAAAAAAGCTTTAACTGATTTATTGAAATTTGATGACAAAAATCCGGAAGGTTTGTATCGTGTTGGCGTGATGTACGCATCTCAACATGAGATTAAAAAAGCAGAAGAAGCATTCAAGCAAGCATTATTATACGCGCCAGACAAGATTGAAGCTAAATATAATTTGGCTCTTTTGTATGAAAATAATAATAAAGATAAAGCCAAAGAATTGTATATAGAAATTTTAGAACAAGACCCAACATTTGAAGAAGCAAAAAATGCTTTAAATGATATGTCTATTACAGACTTCTATTAAACATCTTCTGGAATATAAACCACAGTGTCGCTCAAATAGTTTCTTGCGGTTTCTATATCAGAAAATCTTGGTACAATTCTTTGATAGTCCTGCACTACTGACAAAATGTCATCAACAGACATTTTGATAATTCTGCGCTCGCCTGATTCAATAATTCTTGCCATAACTTCCTCTGCTTTTCACATCTTAGCCACAAAAAGATTATCGGCAAAATCTTCTTAAACTTGAACTGGGGCTATTTAATATCAATTGTTCGCGTTAGGAAAAACCTCTCCGCTTTGAATATAAATTTCAAATTCTTCTAGAACATTTACACTTGCGGCTGTCAAAATATAATCCTCTATGTGAACTTTTTTAAACTTTTGCGCGGGTTTACCAAGTTTATATTCTGCTTCGTATTTAGTCCATTCATTATAAAAATCTTCTAACGTAGCACACTTAAATCCCATACGCTTTGAAATTTCTTCAAACTCTCTGAGTTTTATTTTTTCGATATCAATAGCGCAATCGTAGTCAGAAAAAGCCAGTGCGATATAATCATTGCTATGACTTATACTAAAAAATTTTTCACGCGTCTTTAAAAAAGGCTTTTTGCCATTAAAAACTATTTCACGATTTTCAATTTGATAGAAATCTCTCAAAATTCTATCCACCATTAAATAAGAAAGACAATGCTCGTTCCATTTTTTAGGATTTGAAATTTCCTTCTTTTGAAATTCTTTTAAAAGTTCTTTATGAACATTATCCGCGTCAACTATCTCAATTACAAAAATATCCATAAGTTCATTATAGATAAAAATAATGTTAGGCGCAATTTTTACAGCAATTTCTTTAAAGATTGACGGCAAGCTATGCTTGCAATATGATTTTGGTATTA
This sequence comes from uncultured Candidatus Melainabacteria bacterium, assembly GCA_934757245.1. Lineage (GTDB taxonomy): Bacteria > Cyanobacteriota > Vampirovibrionia > Gastranaerophilales > Gastranaerophilaceae > CAG-196. Next base: position 52,828 of record CAKVLH010000007.1, on the reverse strand, counting down.
TGAATTATGATTTTAAACAAGCTGAAAAACTATTAGAAAAAGAATTTGAAAGAGTAAACGATATTCGCGACTTTAACCAACGCAAAGTCCTAAAAGCTTTCTTTGACAACAAAGTTGCACCTGAACATTTTTACACAGTTTCAGGTTACGGACACGACGATTTGGGTAGAGAAGTCTTAGATAAAGTATTTGCACAAGTTTTTTGCGCAGAAAAAGCTCTTGTTAGAATACACTTTGCGTCAGGCACACACACTCTTGCATGCGCGCTTTTTGGCAATTTAAGAGCAGGCGATAAGCTAATTTCTGTTGCAGGAACACCTTATGACACTATGCAAGAAGTTATCGGAACTGCAGGCGACGAGGAAACAAAGCGTTCTTCACTTATCGGCAACGGCGTTTTGTATGACGAAGTTCCATTAATCAACGGTATGGAAATTGATTTTGAAAAACTTGAAGCAATGATTGATGATACGACCACAATGGTTTTAATTCAACGTTCTAAAGGATACTCAACAAGAAAATCACTTTCTATGGAAACAATTGAAAAAATCTGCAAAATTGTAAAAGGAAAAAATCCAAATTGCATTTGTTTTGTAGACAACTGCTACGGTGAATTCGCGGATACAAAAGAACCTCTAGAAGTCGGAGCGGACCTTATGGCAGGCTCTCTAATAAAAAATGCAGGAGGTGGAATTGTTGAAGCAGGCGGATACATCGCAGGGAAAGAACTTCTGGTTGACCGTTCCGCAAATAGGCTGACAGCTCCGGGGATTGGCGCAGAGGGCGGTGCAATGTTTAACCAGCACAGATTAATTTTCCAAGGTCTGTTTATGGCACCATCAATCGTTTCAGAAGCAATCAAAGGCGCAATTCTTGCCGCAAAAGTTTTTGAAGATATCGGTTTTGATTCAAGTCCTAAGTATTACGAAAAGCGAACAGATATTATTCAAAATATTATCTTTGGCGCTCCAGAACCATTGGAAGAATTTTGCAGAACCATTCAATCACTTTCACCTGTTAACGGTTACGTAACTCCAATCCCTGAGTACATTCCGGGGTATGAAGACAAAGTTATTATGGCCGGTGGTACGTTTATTGAAGGTTCTACGATTGAACTTTCTGCTGACGGCCCGATGCGCGCACCTTATGTAGCTTATATGCAAGGTGGTTTGAATTATGCTCACGTGAAAATCTGTTTGGAAGAAATAGTTAAAAAGCTATAGAAAGTGTAATAATGAAAGCCGATTTACATGTACACAGCAATAATTCCGATGGAAGCGACAATGTCGCAGAATTAGCCAATAATATAAAACTTAGCGGACTTAATATTTTTGCACTTACAGATCACGATACGATTGAAGGCTGTAAAGAAATGGAGACACTTGCTCCAGCAAAAGTTCGTTTTATAAAAGGCGTAGAACTTACTTGTTTATGCGACAAAATCAAATGTCATATTTTGGGTTATGGAATTGATATTAACAATCCTAAATTGACTGATTTAATCGCTAAAGGCAAAGTTTTGAGACGTCAAAAGCTTGAAACTCGAATCAATTATTTAAAAAACATTTTCGGTATTGAATTAACGCAAAACGAGCTTAATTGGCTTTATTCAAGAAAGAGTGTTGTAAAAACTCATTTGGCGAATATTCTTGTAAATCGCGGACTTGCGCCGGACAATGTTTCTGCTATGAAAAAATACTTGGATGAAATCAAGACCGGAAATACACGTTTTGACGGTAAAGAAGCGATTGAAGCAATTAAATCCGCAGGTGGAATTGTTGTTTGGGCGCATCCGATTGGTGGAGAAGGCGAAAGACATTTAAGTCCAGAAGAATTTTTGCCAAAACTTGAAGATATGAAAAAGTTTGGAATTCAAGGCTTAGAATGTTATTATTCACGCTACAATATGGATGAAATCGCGTTTTTAACCGATTGCGCACGCCAAAACAATTTATTTATAACAGGTGGAAGTGATTACCACGGGAGCAACAAAAACATTCCGCTAGGACGCTTAAATACGCAAGATATTGAAATAGATTCATCAAAATTAACGATTTTAGATAAATTAAAGAACAACTAGCATGTTCGTGTTAACATGTTTAGTGCGAGGTAGATATGTTAAGACAATTTTTAAACTCAAAAATACACAGAGCAACGGTTACAGATGCTAATCTAAATTACGTTGGCTCAATTACTATAGACGAAGAATTTTTAGAATTATCTGGAATTATGGAATGGGAAAAAGTTGAAATTTTGAACATCAATAATGGCGAGAGATTTCAGACTTACGTAATAAAAGGTAAACGTGGTTCAAAATGCTTCTGCTTAAATGGAGCAGCTGCAAGAAAAGCACAACCGGGAGATAAGATTATTATTGTAACTTACGCAGACTTAACTCCTGAAGAAATCAAAACTCACAAACCAACAATCGTTCAAGTCGGGGAAGGAAATGTAATTGTTCGTTAATCCATATAAACCCAAAAAGAAAAAGAAATTTACAATCGACACCAAGAATATGGGAGTTAATATTGATAAAAACGAATATTACGAGATTGTAAAATCAAATTCTGCACACCCGGAAAAAGGCTTAAGATAAAATACCAATGAGAATTCCAAAAATTCGTACATATTTGAATTTGGCAATTTTCATCCTTAATTAAACGCTATTTTGTTACAACAAAGCTAATCCATTGGTCTTGTGAAATTGTGTCAATAATTTTCAAGCCTTCGCGTTCAATTGCTTCTAATACAACAGGCTTTTTCTCATCCAGAATTCCACTCAATGACATTTTGGCATCATCTTTCATAATTTTTTTTAAGTCGCCCATAATTTCGGCAAGAACATTGTGAAGAATATTCGCACACACGAAATCAAATTTTTGAGTAATTTTATCCGCAGTATTGAGTTCAAATACTACGGGGTTACCCTCCCCTTGAGGGAGGGTCGAAATCTTTGATTTCGGGGTGGGGTCATTAATTACATTTAAAATGTAGTCTAAAACGCCATTAATATTATTAAAAATATCTTTATTCCAGATTCTTATAACTCTAAATCCTTGTTTTACTAAATAATCATCACGTTGTCTGTCATATTCAATTTCTTCAGGCTGATTATGTTGCCCGCCATCAAGCTCAATGATAATTTTATTTTGTGCTGACATAAAGTCAACAATGTAATCTCCAATTGGTTGTTGACGTCTGAATTTAACGCCACCAAGATTGCTCTTTCTCAAATATTGCCATAGTATATTTTCAGCTTCTGTTGGATTATTTCGTAAGTCTTTTGCTAATTCTATATGTGATTGTGGATATTTGTGAATTGCTTGAGATTCACCCCACCCCGAAATCGGAGATTTCGACCCTCCCTCAAGGGGAGGGTATACTTCGCCAACTTCAATTCCGTTAATTCTTGCATTTTCTTTACAAACATCAATTACTGTATCATCAATATCGCAACCGTAAGCAGATTTTGCGCCAAATTTCATTGCGCAAATTGATAAAATCCCTGAACCTGTACCTATATCGGCAACTGTATCACCTTTTTTTAGATATTTTTCGATAGCTTTCATACAAAGTTGTGTTGTCTGGTGAGTTCCAGTTCCAAATGCACAACCCGGGTCTAGGGTAATTGTGATTTCACCTTCTTTTGGCTCATAGTTCAACCAGCTTGGAACAACCGCAATTCTATCGGTAACGTGAGTTACAGTCCATTTTTCCTTCCATTTTTTAGACCAATCTTGATTTTCTTTTTCATCAAGTTCAACTTCCCAACTTCCTAATTCTTCATCTGAAAAACCACGTTCTTTCAATAGTTCGCGCTCTGTTTTTAATAATTCTATCGGATTGCAATTTAAATCCGTCAAAAATACTCGCAAAGTTCCTTTTGTTGTCGCTGTCATAACAAGGTCTTTATAAGTTTCTTCTGCAAGTACAACGCCTTCACAATCAAAATTTGAAAAACAAATATCAGAAACGATTTCTTCGATTTCCGGATTAATAGATATTCTTAATTCATAATAATTATTCATTTTATATTCCTTTATACGTGCTTGAATAATACCAAAAACATGCCTAAATAAAAACGCTTTAGAATTAATAAATTGTAGCAAAAGATAAGAAGAATTCTGAAATAACATTGATAAGCATTGGCAAAATCCAAATCATAATTGCAGCGCCGAATACAGGTTTAAATAAGAAGCTTAATTGGAAAACGTTTACCTGTGGCGCGGTTTTAGAAATTACACCAAGAATAATATCTTGCCCTAATGTTGCTAAAAGCACCGGAGAAGCTATTTGCAAGCCCATATAAAGTACATTTGAAGTAGTTGTTATCAAGTGGTCCATATTGATAATTTTTTCAAGAGGAATTGCAACAGCGTAGATTGGGAAAATTTCAAAACTACGCATAAGAGCGTTAATCAACCAATAAAATCCACCAAGTTCAATAAAAATAAGGATTCCCATAAGTGTAATAATACGGCTCAAAATCGATGTTTGGCTGTTTGTAGTCGGATCCATTACCATTGCTGATGATAAACCCATTTGAGTGTTAATCATATCACCACCAGCTTCAATCGCTAAAATCAAAAGTTGTGCGATATAACCAATAATCGCACCAACTGCGAAGTTCAAAAGTAAAAGTAAAAGCGGTGAAATATCCGCCGGTGGCGTCGCTGGTTTAAGAATAGGAGTAATCATAACAGTAAGAATAAACACAAACGCTAATTTAACAAGTCCTGCTATTTCTTTACGGTTAAAAATCGGAGCAAAACGCACAAATCCCAACAAACGCGCAAAAACGATTATGCCCGCTGAAAACCAGTGGTCAAATTGTGGAAATAAAATTGAGATTTGTTGTATAAAGTTATCCATTTTTATTTAAGGGAATAGGGGAAGTTTTTGAGTTGACAGTTGAAAGTGGAAAGTTGTTGTAAAAAATATTTAAAATATAATCTGTTCAATATTGAACGTATTTAATTTAAAAATTGTAGGGTGCAATTTTTTGCACCATATAAACAACTTTCAACTTTCCACTTTCAACTGTCAACTAATTTCCGCTCTATTCACTTATTTTTCCTTCCATTCGCAAAACCGGTTCATCCAGCTCATACTCATACTCTTCCGGCGGTTCGTCAATTCCAAGAATGTCAAAACCGTCGACGTCATCTATTGTTGTTTTATCTGCTTCGACCTTGACAGTAAACATGATTTTATCTTTGTTGTTTTTTAGCACGCAAAACCTTGTTTCGCCTTCTTTGAGCGGACGTACAAGAAGGGTGTTTTTTTCGTTCATTATTGTAAAAATCGGACATACATCAATAATATCGTTGTTTTCGATACTTATATCAGTCAACTTGCCGTCTGCTGTAATAAGGCAAGTTTCGTAGGCGCAAGCGTAGCTTGCGCTTAATATAAATATTAATGATGTAAGTAATTTTTTCAATTTGTTTCCTTTTTATCCTGTTCCCCTCGCCCCTTGTGGGAGAGGGGGTAGGGGTGAGGGGTTTATCCCTCTTTTTAGTGAATAAATTCGTTTTAAATTGTTTCTTGTATTCAATTATCAAATTTTAACTATTCCCTCTCATAGGGAGAGGGTAGAATTTCAAGTTGAGCTGTGCGAAACTTAGAAATTCGGGTGAGGGTTGTTCCTCTTTTGTTTTTGTCAGGCATTGCCTGACCTACTACTATACAATATTTATGAGCGAAGCGAATTAAACAACTTTCCACTTTCAACTATCAACTTTCAACTCCATCTACCTTCCCAACATCTTATTAATCTCAACAAAATTTCCCTTTGGCATAGGTGCTTTTGGCGCAGTGTCATATTTAATCTTTTGCGCTTTATCTATATAAGGAACTTTGCCCGGATTTTTCATAACTTCTTTAACCGTTGGTGCGTTTTTAAAAGAATCCTTCATCTCACCTTCAAAAGGAGTTGTGTACTTATAATAATCCGCAGGAAGTACAAATGCATCGTTTTTCGGAACGGAGTTAAACGCTAATGACATGCCTTCTGTAAAGAAGTTTGTAAGCAGTTTAATAAATCCCATACCGCCTATTACGATAACCAAAAATACAGCAAAGATTTTTGGAGCAGCGGCAATTGTTTGTTCTTGCACCTGAGTAACCGCCTGAATAATACCAACAACTAAACCAATTGCGGCTGCAGTCAGTACGCAAGGCATAGATATCGAAAGCATTACCATAAAGCCTTTTGCAAGATATTCAGTTAGCATTTCCATTTTAATTACCTCTTTTAAGTGAATAGGTCAATAAGTGAATGAGTGAATAAGTTCTTTTAAGTTATTTCCAATATTGAACTGAGTTAAACATTGAATATATTTTATACGAACTTATTCACCTATTCACTCATTCACTTATTGACTTTTGATTTAGTTATAACTTTGCACCAACCCTTGTACAATCAACGCCCAGCCGTCAACTGCAATAAAGATAAGCAATTTGAACGGTAGAGAAATAATTGTAGGTGATAACATGAACATACCTAGTGCAAGAAGTATGTTCGCAACAACAAGGTCTAGTACGATAAACGGAACAAATACAATGAAGCCTATTTCAAACGCAGTTTTTAATTCGCTCAAAATATAAGCCGGTGCAACTTCCCAAATCGTAATATCTTCAGGAGATTTTGGCGGTGTTTTGTGTTTAAGTTCTACAAAAAACGCCAAATCGTTTTCTCTTGTTTGTTTCATCATAAATTCTTTTAAAGGTTTCGAGCCTTCATCAATTGTCGCAATTAAGTTTCCTGTTTTTTGGTAAGGAATAGAACCTCTCTCGTACATTTGTTGAAAAACTCCGCCCATTGTGTAAAATGTCAAAATCATACACAACCCAATCGTAACGATTGCAGGCGGTACTTGAACACCCATTGCTGTTTTTAAAAGTGAAAATACAATTGTAAATCTTAAAAAACAGGTCATACAACAAAATACAAACGGTAAAAGTGAAAATAACGACATTACCGTAAGCATTTGTAAAACCGGGTTCATATCTTTTATTACTGAGTCCATTTTTATTTCCTTATCTTTGAGGGGAATAGGGTAATAAGGTAATGAGGGAATAAGTGGTTTTAAATTTTCTATTCATATATTACGTTAATTTAACGCATTTAATTAAAGATATTTCTAAAATCTCTTATTCCCTTATTACCCTATTACCTTATTCCCTTTCTTTTATCTCATCCTTTCAGCCAAATTTCTCAAAACAGACTTTCCGCCTGTATTTTTCGAGTTCAGCATACTTGATTTAATTCCAATATCTGATTTATCCATGAAACTTGGTTTTGGAAGTTTTGACATTGTTTCTTGGAATGTCATTGGGGCTGAATTAGGATTTGCCCCTACTGGGTTAGCCCCCTCCCTAACCCTCCCCCGAGGAGAGGGAACTTGCACAAGATTTGCTAAATCAGGGAACTCCCTCTCCTTAGAGGAGAGGGTTGGGGTGAGGTGTTTGCTTGTAAATAACAAATCTGAAAGACCTTCATTCTTACAGTCCTTGCTAACATCTACGCCACAATCTTCCGCGGTTTCCAATTTAGAAATCAGACTCGTTTTATCAACATCACCTGCAATCAAGAATTTTTCTCTACCTGTTGATACAATGTAAAGTGTTTTTCTTGGCGCAAGATTTAATGTGTCAATTATTTTTAAGTATTTAGATTTTCCGCCTGTAATTCCGCCGGAAGTCGCACTCTTGAATATCAAAAGAGCAACAACGATTACCCCGACCATTGCAAGCGTGTATACCATAAAATTTGCTAAATATCCCATTTCGTATGTCCTTTTGAGGGGAATAGGGGAATAAGGTAATGAGGGAATAAGTGGTTTTAAATTTTCTATTCATATATTACGTTAATTTAACGCATTTAATTAAAGACATTTCTAAAATCTCTTATTCCCTTATTACCCTATTACCTTATTCCCTTTCTTGTATTAATACCTAATATTTACTTCCCATTTACCGAAAGTCAACCTTCCTGCCCGTCTTCAACCTCAAAGTCGCTATAATCAAAATCTTCGCCACCTTGAATTTGTTCTTCTGCTTCAATTTCGGCATCCTGTTCGTCATCATCAGACGAAGCAGAAGACGAATCATTAACCTTTTCAATTCTTACACCGAAACGGTCATTAATAATAACCAATTCGCCTGAAGCAACTGATTTTCCGCCAACTTTTAGAGTTACTTTATTATCATAGACAGAACACAAATCAACAATTAAGCCTTCTTCAATACTCTTAAGTTCACCAAGAGTAACTTTAACTTTGTCAAACTCGGCTGCCATATCAACTTGTATACTATCCCACAAATTAGTATTTGTATCCTCTTCCATACCGCCTCCTCCGCTATTATCGTATGGTTCTACAATGTTTATATTTGGTTTAACTTGAAATTTTTGAACAATATTGTTGCACACAAGTGTCATCTCAGACGAATTGCTATTTTCAAACACAACAATATCACCAACATCAAGCCTTTTTATATCTGCAACTGGAAAAGTTGTACTTCCCAATATTAATTTCACGTCAACTAAACTATTTGCAAAATCTTTATCTTCAAATTTTGGTTCTGATTTTTCAATTTCTTGAGGTGAAAGAATATCTTTAGGTACAGAAATAATAAATTTTGCAGCCGAATCAGAAACTTCGCTTTTCACGAAATAAGTAAGATGTAAAATTTCAGTGTATCTTCTGTGCGGTTCAATCGTGAAATTCGGCGCAAGCGACTCATATAAAAAGTCATTGAACGCTGTAATAATCCTTGCTTCAAGTTCTGTAACTTCTGTTAAATCAAATCTGCGGTTATTTTTGCCAAGAACTTTATCTAAAATAACGTTAATTGCATCTTGCGAAATTCTTATATAAACATCGTTTTTAGAATTTATTTTAACCTTCGTTACAAAAAACGTGTCGTTTTGGGAAAGTACATTCATGTTTGTGCTGATTGATGCAAGTTTGTAATCAAAACCATCAAAAAAGAATTCGCTACTACAGTCTTCAACTACCGGCGTGAAAACTGAATCAAACCAAGCAAATTGTCTATATAATTCATCGAAAAATACTGAGTTTATCATACATATCCTGTTTGAAAAATGAACGAGTGATTAAGTGAATAGGTGAATAAGTTCGTATTAAATTTTTCTTTTTCTATACTGCGTTAAATGAACGAATTTTATTTTGACAATTCTTTAAAGAACTTATTCACTCATTCACCTATTCACTTATTGACTTATACCCCAATTCCTTTCCTTACCACTTTCCCACACTATCGTACCGAATTTTCTAGCACAAGACATCAACTATATAGATGAAATTTATTTAGTTTATTTAATGATAATAAAAATTGCGGAGAAAACTAAAGTTTTCTCCGCAATTTTTATTATCAATTAGGTTTTATAAACCCAACTTAATTATTATAGACTGCAAGCGCAAACGCCATCTTTGCAAGAATAGTTCAAAGCTTGTTGAGCTTCTTCCATTCTAACTTTAATACGTCCGTCAACTGCAATACCTTCACCTGTTTTTTCAGAAATCAACAATGGGTTGATGTCTAATTCGTCGATGAATTTGAAATCGTGAACTAATTGAGATAATCTCAACAATGTTTCTTCGATTTGTTCCATTTGAGCAGGTTTAGTACCTCTAGCACCTTCTAACAATTTGTATGCTTTAACTGATTTAATCATTTCTTTAGCATCAACATCTGTTAGAGGAGCAATTCTGAATGTTACGTCTTTCATAACTTCGATGAATACACCGCCTAAACCGAACATCATCATTGGGCCGTATTGAGGGTCTGTTGCGATACCACAAACCATTTCTCTGTTACCTTTAACCATTTCTTGGATGATAACACCTTCAAGACCTTCAAGAAGTCCTTTTTCTGTCAACTTAGCGATTAAGTCTTGGTATTCAGCTCTCAATTGTTCAGCAGATTGAATGTTAACTCTTACACCGCCAACATCAGTTTTGTGAGAAGTTGTTTTAGAAGTCATTTTCATTACAACAGGATATCCGATTGAATCAGCGATTGAAACAGCTTCGTCTTCAGATTTTGCAAAACCTGATTTACATACTCTGATACCGTAAGCATCCAATACGTCGATAGATTCACGAGTTGTAAGTTGTGCTCTGCCTTCGTTAACTGATTTAGCGATGATTTCTTGAGCGCGTTTGTAGTCAACATCAAATGTTGGAATTTTGCCTTCCGGTCTTTCCATCCATTTTCTTTGTTGGTTCAATCTGTTCAAACCATCAGCAGCTTCTTCTGCGTACATAAAGAATGGCATGTTAACTTCCATATCTGATAATGTTGAGAAGAATTCAGACTTAGTCATGAATACACCGATAACAGGTTTTTCAGGGTGTTCAGCCTTAATTTCCATAAGAGCCTTAGCAACATCAATATCTTTCAAGCCTAAGAATGGAAGATAAATTGTAATAATCATATCAACGTTTTCATCAGCAATAACTGTTTCTAATGTTTGCTTGTAGTGTTCGATTGGAGCAGAAGCAATCATATCGATAGGGTTTTTAACTGATGCTGCAGAAGGTAAGAAGCTTCTCAATTTTTCTTTTGTAGTGTCAGAAATCTTAGCGATTTGCATACCGTGTTCGCAAATTGCATCTGTAGCCATGATACCAGGACCGCCTGAGTTTGTAATAATAGCAACTCTATCACCCTTTGGAATAGGGCAGTTAGCGAAAACTTTAGCTGTTGCGAACAAATCTTGTAGAGAGTATTCTCTGATAACACCTGATTGGTTCAACAATGCGTTTGCAGCTTTATCAGCACCAGCCAAAGAACCTGTGTGAGAAGAAGCTGCGCTAGCACCTGCAGCTGAACGACCTGCTTTAAGAGCAAGGATAGGTTTCTTTTTAGAAATTCTTGAAGCTAATTTTCTGAAGTTAGCAGGGTTTTGGATTGATTCCATGTAAAGTAGAATTTGTTCTACGTCTTTTTCATCTTCCCAATATTCAAGAGCTGTTTCAGCGTTAACATCTGCTTGGTTACCAATTGAAATGAATTGAGCAAAACCAAGGTTAAGGTCTTTAAGGATGTTCAAAATACCGCCACCTAAAGCACCTGATTGAGAAACGAAACCGATGTTACCACGTTCAGGTAATGATTCAGCGAAACATCCGTCCATTCTGATTTCTGGGTGAGTGTTTACAACGCCTAAACAGTTAGGACCAACGCATCTCATGCCGTATTCTCTAACTTTAGCCAATAATTGTTTTTCAGCTTCTGCACCTTCTTTACCGGTTTCTTTGAAGCCTGCTGTAATGATACAAAGACCTTTAATACCTTTTTCGTGGCATTGGTCAATTGTTGAAAGTACGAATTTAGCATTTACAACGATAATTGCTAAATCAACTTCACCAGGGATTTCCAAAACGGAAGTATATGCTTGTAATCCTTCGATAACTCCGCCTTTTGGGTTTACCGGATAAATGTTACCGTTAAATTTGTATTCTTGTAATCTTTTCATGATGTCTGAACCAATTGTATGTTCTTTAGTAGAAGCACCAACGACTGCAATTGATTTTGGTTTCATGATTTTGTCTAAAACGTTCATGAGTCTCTTCCTTTCTTTTAATTACAATTCAATTATATTACAAACACTAGATTAAGGGGTAGTTATTGTTAAAAAGTTTTAAGAAAATAAGATAATGAACCTTTTTAGCATGAAAATGTTACGGGAATTGAGTCAAGACTTCAATTGAATTATACACAAAAAACAAAATCTACCGGCACATCAAATTCATTCGGATAAATCGTTTCTACAATAAGTTCTTTTGGCAAACAAACAACCTTTTTACCGCTAAAACCAACCAAAAATCTATCATAAAATCCACCGCCATAACCTAGACGATAATTATTTTTATCACAACACAAAGCTGGAATAATAGCTAAATCAATTTGATTTTTTTCTACTTCGTCTGAAACAGGTTCTTGAGTTTTAAAGCAAGAAAAACAAAGTTCATCACCTTTTTCAAATGGACAACAAAGCAAATTTTTGTCTTCTATTCGTGGTAAATAAAAATTTTTATCTTTATCGTCCAAAAGCTCAAGTAAATTAACTTCACCCTCAAGCGGATAAAAAATTAAAATATTATGTGCCTGTTTATAAATTTCACTTGCGCGCAATTCTTTTATAATATTTTGACTGCAAGCTTCACGAAATTTGCCTTGTGCTTTTGCCCATTTCCTTAACTCTTTTTTGTCCATAATCATATATTACAAAAAAAAGCCCGCAAATGCGAGCTGTAAACTTTTGTAAGATGTAAGATTGTAAGATTGGTAAAATTTATAGGGGTAATTTTATACTATTTCAAACAGTTATCAATTTTAGATTTCAATAATTTATATGTTGTTTGAATATTTATATCATTAGGATTTTCATCTGCCATTTGCTTAATTTTTTGAGCCGCAGCTTTTTTATCATTAGGATTTGTGCTAGTTAAAAAGGCTGTACGTTGATTATTCAAATCATGTAATACTTCATTTTTTTCTCTTACATAATTATTATCTTCGTTATCAACGTCTACAAAGCCGGAAATTTTTTCAAAAATTTTATAAGCTTCTTCAGCATTTGCTTTAACTTCTTGAATATTAGCAGTTTCAGTTTCTACAACTTTTTCTAAATTTTTCTGTGCTTTTTCTTGCGCTTTAGTTCTTTCTTTATTTAATGATTCAATTTTATTGTTAATTTTATCATTATTAGCTTTTTGCGCATCGGGTAAATCTTCACCTGTTACCAATTTGCTTTGTAATGTTGCAATCTGAGTAGAATATTTATCAGTCCCGTTATTAAATGAATCTACTTCTGCTTGCGCAGTATTTATTTTTGTTTGACTTTTATTTTGTGCGTCTGCAACTGATTCATTAATTTGAGTTTCATCTTTTGCACCAATTTTATTTAAAACTTGCTTAAATTGTCTTTTTAAAGTTTTTAATTCACTATCATCAGATGTTTCAGAAGCTCCGCCCTTACCGTCTGATTTTTCTGCGATTTTACTTGTAAGACTCATGAAAATTGAAGGAGCATTGGTTGAAATTAGATAGCCAACAAATGACTGTCTGCTATTACCATTTGCGGCATTGTATTTAGCAACATCTTTTGCGGCATATTCACTATTATGTAAATTTAAAAAACCAGCCATTTTATACTCTCATTTTACATATCTTACATATATATAAAGTCATTTAACAAAAGTCGATTTCTACAAGAGAAAATTTCGTTACAAAAATTAACAGAATTTATATTTTTCTTCTAACAGACTTTATTTTGTACTACACCACGCCCGAAAGCCTCAATATTACTATAAGTAGTTGTTAAGATTCTATTAATCGCTTCTCTTGTATTATATGCAATATGTGGAGTTAAAATCACGTTATCCAACTGAAATAGGCGCGAATTGATAATTGTCTGTTCCAAAGTTAACTTGTCAAGCCTGTTTATTCCAATCATATAATCAACATCAGTAATTGTTTGTTCGTTTTCTAATACATCAAGCCCTGCGCCAAGAATTTTCTTGTTTACTAGGGCATTGAATAGAGCCGAAGTATCAATCAATTCTCCGCGTCCGGTGTTGATTAGAATTGCAGTTTCTTTCATTTTGTCAAAACTGTTCTCATCAAACATGTGATAGTTTTCTTGATTCATTGGTGCATGAATTGAAATAAAATCTGAATTTCTAAGTAAAGTGTCAAAATCTGTATACGTAACATTTAAATCAACTTTTAAAACTTCTTTTTCGACTTTGTCGTAACCTAAAATTTTCATACCTAAACCATGTGCAATTCTTGCAAATGCCGAACCAATCGCCCCAAGGCCTACAATTCCCATTGTTTTTCCGTACAATTCCATTCCCATAAGACAAGTCGGATGGACTTTAGAATTTTTGTATTCAAGATATGAAACCGTAACTTTTCTCAACACATCCATTAAAAGAGCTAATGCAAATTCTGCGACAGATTGATTGCCATATTCGGGCGAATTTTCAACCATGATATTATGAGCTTTACAGTATTCTATATCTATATGGTTAAATCCGACAGAACGCAAGGCTATTAATTTTAGATTTTTAAACTGTTTAAGCACATCAGCATTCATTCTTGAAGTTGTGAATACAGAAATAATTTCAGCGTCTGCATAATCTAGATTAACAGGTTCTAAATCATTTAGTGCGTCATGAACAAAAAAATAGTCATCTTTGCGTTTTGCACGCAAAAATTCTTCTTCGTAATTTTCAATATCAAAAAATACAGTTTTCATAAAATCATCTCTCCGTTTTCCACATAATAAAATACAAGTTCGGAGAGTCAATTCTACAAGGCGGTAATTTACTTTTTGAGCTTTACATCTCAACCTTCAAGTGCTAATCTTGACTTGAAGATAGGAGATTATTATGTCTAAAAATATATTTATTACAGCAACAGGAACAGACATAGGAAAGACTTATGTTTCTGCGCTAATTGTAAAAAAAATGCGTGAAGCAGGGCTTAATTGTGGTTATTTCAAACCTGTACTCAGCGGAGTAGTTGAAAAGGACGGAAAACTTATTGAAAGCGATTGCAATTATGTTGTAAACACAGCGAAAATACCAACGAGTGCGGATGATTGCGTTGCATACTGGTGGAAAGAAGCTGTATCTCCGCATTTAGCCGCCAAAAGAGCAAATATGGAAATTGATATTGCAAAAATCAAATCAGAATTTAAAAAGAAAACATCAGAATACGACTATCTTTTAGTTGAAGGAGCAGGCGGAATTACGTGTCCTTTAAGACTTGAAAATGGCGAAAAATATATTTTAAAAGACTTAATCAAAGAATTAGGCGCACCTATAATTATAGTTGCAGACGGCGGGCTTGGAACGATAAATTCAACACTTTTGACTGTTGAATACGCTCGTGCTAATGGTATTAAAATTGTGGGAATCATTTTAAATAATTTTAATAGTAATAGCTTTATGCAACAAGATAATTTGAAACAAGTTGAATACTTAACAGGGATAAAAGTCGTAGCGACAGTCGGTAAAAATCAAGATGATATAGTTTTATTGAAAGATTTGTTTGAATAAAAAAAATTAAAGGCGGCTTCTTCGAAGCCGCCTTTAATAAAAACCTTATTTATAATTAATTTTGTATCCTTCATCGACCACTCTACCAGCGCAAGAATTTCCATTCACATCCTTTGGATTTTTACCTTGACAACCGGTTGCGCTATCCCATTTTGGATATAAAGAAGAAGAATAGTTATAAGCATCATCTCCGCCTACAGGATAAACAATACCATTTTCACCCAATACAAGCAAAAACATGTCGTTTCCCATTACGTTTGGTTTCTTATCCCCATTTACATCCAAAACAATTTCTGCAACAGGATGACAGAATATTTGAGTGCTGGAACAAGGTGAAAAATCTGCATTATGTTTAAATAATATATTTAAACTTGCAGAATTACCAAGATAGAATCTTGCAGAATCTTTTGTATAAGTTGAATCGTTCAAAGTATAAGCTTTAGCCGGAAAATTCTTATCAATTTTTGAAATTCTAAAATACTTATCCATTTCAGCTTTAATATTACTGTTTGACTCAGTAACATCTGAAGTAACATACTCTGTCCAAAGATTTGTATCACGAATATCACTAACATCTTCTTCTGCCATCATTTGATTAAAAGCAGTGTTCAACAAAGAAATATTCGTTTGTAAGCCACTAGCCCAAGTGTTTCTATCGATATTTGCGCGCAACGCAGGCAAAGTTACAGCCGCAATTACACCTAAAATGCCGATTGTAATCAATACTTCCGCAAGAGTAAATCCTCTTTTATTTTTCATCTAAAACCTCTCTAATTATTCGTTGGATTGAAATCCAAATTATTTTGTACTTTCTTATTTTAGCAAATTTTTTAGTTCATATCAACTCGGTATTGCAAAGCAAGTGTTAAATGTTTGAGTTCGATGTTTTCTTTAGCTTCTAAATCTGCAATTGTTCTAGCCATTTTTAGAATTCTATTGAATTTTCTGCCGGAAAGCATGTATTTTTGAGCAGCTTCTTTCAAAAATTCTGACGACATATCATCTAACTGACAGAATTGTTTAATCTGTTTTGCGTTTAATTCTGAGTTGGTTAAAATTCCTTCGTTTTTATATCTTTCAGCCTGAATTTTACGCGCTCGAATTACGCGTTGCCTTATGTCAAAAGAAGGCTCTGCGTTTGTTTTAGTATTAATAAGTTCTTCTGTTGTAAGTCTTGGAACATTCACAACCAAATCAATTCTATCAATCAAAGGTCCTGAAAGCTTTGATTGATAACGCTTTATCTGAAAATCTGAACAGGTGCATTGTTTTTCTCTATCGCCTAGAAAACCACAAGGGCAAGGGTTCATTGCGCCTACCAACATAAATTTTGCAGGATATTTTATTGAATTTTTAGCTCTCGAAATTACAATTTCACCGTCTTCTAGGGGTTGTCTTAAAACTTCCAAAACTTGTCTTGGAAATTCAACCATTTCGTCTAAGAATAAAACGCCTCTGTGCGCAAGCGTAATTTCACCGGGTTTTGGATTAGAACCTCCGCCAATAATACCATTTGGTGATGCCGTATGGTGCACAGCTCTGAATGGACGATTGGTCATTAGCGGTTTATCTTGTTCCAAAAGTCCGCAAATACTATAAATCTTAGTAAGTTCCAGCGCTTCTTCCAGTTCTAATGGTGGTAAAATTGAAGCAAAACATTTTGCCATAAGAGTCTTGCCCGACCCCGGAGAACCTGTCATAAGTATGTTGTGTCCACCAGCGGCTGCGATTTCTAAAGCTTTTTTAGCTTTTTGTTGTCCTTTAACATCTTTGAAATCAAAAGTAAAATCGACTTGCGCATTTGATTCTAAATACTCATTGATATCGACTTTTGTTTCTGCAATCGGAGTTTCTAAATAGTGGTTAACAATATCTCCAAGATGTTTTGCGCCAAAAACTTTAACCCCTTGAACTAACGCAGCTTCTTTAGCGTTTTCATACGGAACAAAAACTGTTGTAACTCCGGAATCTTTAAGCCCACTGACTAAAGGTAAAACCCCGTTAATCTTTCTAAGTGAGCCATCTAGCGAAAGTTCGCCGATAAATCCGGTATTTAAATCGTCTTTTATATCAATTCCTTGTTCTTTAAGGATACCAATTGCTATCGGTAAATCAAAATTTGTGCCTTCTTTTCTGATATCAGCGGGGGCAAGGTTGACTATGACTCGCCCGAGAGGGAATGAATAGCCTGAATTTTTTATTGCAGAATGTACACGTTCGCGCGCTTCTGAGACAGCATTGTCCGGCAAACCTACTATGCTAATATTCGGCATAGAGTTTGCAACGTCAACTTCTACTTCCACACGATAAGAATTAATGCCTGCAGTCGCGGCTGTAATTGTCTTTGTAACCATTGAACGTATTATAGTATAAAAAATCGTTATACGCAATTTTTTAAGAAAAGTAGTTTTGATAAAAAACCTTCTCTCCAATTGAGTTGTAGGTCGTGTTCAACGTTTTTCATTGAACACGACAAATATATAAAACATAAAAACAGTGCGCTCTTTAAAGAGCGCACCGTCTAAATATTTAATATTTAATTAAACATTACCATAATAACCGTCAATGTAGATTTGTTTGATATCAGACATCAATGGGTAAGCAGGGTTAGCACCTGTGCATTGGTCATCGAATGCCAATTCAACAAGTTCATCCAAGTTATCCATGAATGTTTTTTCATCTACGCCGAAGTCTTTAATTGACTTAGGAAGGTCAATCTTATCCATCAATTCATCAACTGCCTTGATTAACAATTCAACCTTTTCATCATCATTCTTACCGCCCAAGCCCAATTCATCAGCGATTTGACCATATTTAGCCTTCGCATTAGGGAATTTGTATTGAGGGAAGATTGCTTGTTTGTGTGGAGCATCTGAAGCATTGTACTTGATGATTTGTCTGAATAACAATGCGTTAGCTACACCGTGTGGAACGTGGTACATAGCACCAAGTTTGTGAGCCATAGAGTGGCACAATCCTAAGAAAGAGTTAGCAAATGCCATACCAGCGATTGTTGCAGCGTAGTGCATTTTTTCTCTAGCGATAGGATCATTAGCACCTTCTTTGTATGAACGTTCTAAGTATCTGAATACCAACTTAGTTGCTTCTAAAGCATTTGAGTTAGTGAAGTTTGTAGCCATACAAGATACATAAGCTTCAAATGCGTGAACTAATGCGTCGATACCAGAAGCTGAAGTCAAACCTTTTGGCATACCATCAACGAAGTTAGGGTCAACAATAGCCATATTTGGTGTTAAAGCGTAATCAGCGATTGCATATTTTACGTGAGTTTCGTCATCAGTAATGATAGCGAATGGAGTTACTTCAGAACCAGTACCTGATGTTGTAGGAATAGCAACCATAGTAGCTTTCTTGCCTAATTCAGGGATTCTGCAAATTCTCTTTCTGATATCCATAAATCTCATAGCGATATCTTCGAAGTTTGTATCAGGTTGTTCATACAATAACCACATAATTTTAGCTGCGTCCATTGGAGAACCGCCACCTAATGAAATGATTACATCAGGTTCAAATGGTTTCATAATAGCCATAGCTTGGTCGATTGTTGACAATGTTGGATCCGGTTTAACATCGAAGAATACTTCGTGTTCAATACCGATTTCGTCAAGAACGTTAGTAATTGCATTAACAGCACCTGAGTTGAACAAGAATCTGTCAGTTACGATGAATGCACGTTTTTTACCTTCTAATTCACGAAGAGCTAAGTCAGTAGCGCCTCTCTTGAAGTAAACTTTAGAAGGAACTTTGAACCATAACATATTTTCTCTCCTTTCAGCAACGGTTTTGTAGTTCAATAAGTTTTCTACGCCTACGTTACCTGAAACAGCGTTTCCGCCCCAAGAACCGCAGCCTAGAGTTAGTGATGGTTCAAGTCTGAAGTTGAACAAATCACCAATACCACCTTGAGATGATGGAGAGTTGATTAGAACTCTGCAAGTTGGCATTTTTTCGCCAAACATGTTGATTCTATCTTTTTTACGTTCGTCTGTGTAAAGAACTGAAGTGTGTCCTGCGCCACCTTTGCTTACTAAGTGGTATGCTTTTTCAGTAGCATCTTCAAAATCACTAGCTCTGTAAAGAGTTAAAACTGGTGATAATTTTTCTCTTGAGAATGGATCTTCCCAATCAACTTCAGGTCTTTCAACCAATAAGATTTTAGCATCTTCAGGAACTTCGTTGCCAAAACCAGCTAATTCAGCGATTCTGTGAGGTTTTTGACCAACTACGTCAGGATGAGCAGTTCCTCTCTTAGGGTCGATTAGAGGAAGGTCTACTAATTTTTGTTGTTGACTATCATTTACAAGGTAAGCACCTCTGTAAATGAATTCTTTTTTAACTTCTTCATAAATGCTATCAACAACTACTACTGATTGTTCAGAAGCACAAATCATACCGTTGTCGAAAGATTTTGACATAAGAATTGAAGAAACAGCCATTTTAATATCAGCAGTTTCATCAATAACAGCCGGTGTATTACCAGGGCCAACACCTAAAGCAGGGTTGCCTGATGAATAAGCAGCCTTAACCATGCCAGGGCCACCTGTAGCTAAGATACAATCGATATTAGGGTGTTTCATCAATGCGCTTGAAAGTTCAATTGATGGAACATCAATCCAACCAATAATATCTTCTGGAGCGCCAGCTTTAACAGCAGCATCTAAAACGATTTTAGCAGCTGCGATTGTAGATTTTTTAGCTCTTGGGTGTGGTGAGAAGATGATACCGTTTCTAGTCTTTAATGAAATTAAAGATTTGAAAATAGCAGTTGAAGTTGGGTTTGTAGTAGGAACGATACCTGCTAAAACGCCTAAAGGTTCTGCAACTACTTTTGTACCGTTGATTTTGTCTTCTCTGATGATACCGCAAGTTTTAGCGTGTTTATGTTTGTTATAAATATATTCAGAAGCAAAGTGGTTTTTGATAATCTTATCTTCTAAAATACCCATGCCAGTTTCTTCAACAGCCATTCTTGCAAGAGGAATACGAGCCTTATCTGCTGCTGTAGCTGCTGCTTTGAATATAGCGTCAACTTTTTCTTGTGAGAAAGTTGCGAAAATTCTTTGAGCTTTGTGAACTCTAGAAATTAAGCTTTCTAATTGGTCAAGTGTTTCAACAACATTTGATGCTTCCAAGCTTTTTTCCAAAGATTCAACGTTCTTTTTAGTCTTAGTTGTCATTTTGAATCTCCTTTTTTTAGTACGGCTATAACAATATTGCAACACAAATTAAAATTATTGTCAACGCAAGTCAACATGAGGATTTAGGGGATATGGAGTATATAAATTGAGCTAAAATCCGCACAAGAAAAAGCATTTAGCGAGTGTAACTTTTACACTCGCTAAAAAAGCTTTATAAATTCTTTACATGAAAGTTCTTTATGTCTATACTGTTATGTCTTTTTCGTATTTTTTGTAGGTCGGCTTTACTAAGCCGACAAAAAACCAAAATAAAAGAATATTTATTGATATATTTTCACACTTTTGGTATTATGGTTTGGCACATTAAAATAAGAATATAGGCTAAAGATTTTAACACATACTAAAACTGATTTTCACTAACGGAAAGGAGGTATAGATGTTAGTTGAAATCACCGAAAGAGAATTAGCATTAATCATAATACTAATTCTCATACTAAAAACCCTCTAATGGGTTGGCAGGGTGTTAACGGCGCCCTTGCCTATATTCTTATTTTAACGTATTCTAAATAAAATTCAAGTCTAGTATGTAGGTCAGGCACAGCCTGACAATAATTTTTCAAATTAATATAGATGATATTGTAGTGTTCAATGAAAATCGTTGAACACGAACTCCGGACTTTGTAGAATCGCTTTAAGTTAATCGCCTTCTCAATGACTTGGCGTAAACTACCAGTTTGGCGTCATTCTGGAGCCGTTTTTACACTTTATTTCTTTGTTAGTAGTAATGCCTACAAGCTTGGAAGTGTATTGTAAAATGAAGAATCTAGTTTTATAAACTGTTTTAATAATATTATATTTAGATTAATGGTGCAAAAAATCGCACTTTGTCTCGTCGGCTTAGTAAAGCCGCCCTACTAACTACGCTCTTTTTTATATTATTTTACAAAATCAGGTACTTGGTTTTTTGCCATTGTCATTTTTACATACTGCTCTTTTAAATCTTCTTTTTCTTCTTTGGTTGATGTTTTAGCTTTATCAGCTAATTGGGTATAAAGTTCACGTTCCGCTTCGTTGGATTTTGTATAAGTATCCATTTCTTTAGATTTGGTAAATGTATTTACTTTGCTTTCATAAGCAATTTTAGGTGCTTTATACGCCGTATAAAGTAATGCAAAACCTGTAAAACCTGCTGCCATTAATGAAACAAATGCACCTAATTTGTATAAAAATTTCTTATTCTTGCTTGCATCTTTTTTATTTTTATCGACTAATTTTCCGGCTTTTTTTGCAACATTTTCAAATTCAAAATCACCGTCAACGACTAATTCCCAAACCAATTTTCCTGCTAAAGCCAAACCACCTAGAAAGGTTGCTTTAACAAGATTTGCAGCTTCACCTTTACGTGAAATTGGGTTTTCATCATTTTTCTGTGATGGTTGCTCAATCTTCTTTTGGGTAAAATTTGGATTATATTGATAATTATTTATTGTATTAATAGCAGAAATGCTCATTTACACACCTTTTACCATTACTCCACTACCATTATCAGCCATTTTTACGGTTGCGTAATGATTAATTTTATCATCAAGTGATACATTATCATCTTTTATTTCATTGTTGATATCTTCATAAATATTATTTTGTGCTGTTTTTTGTCTAGAAAATACGTCCATTTCTTTTTCTCTTGTATAAGCGCTGACTTTTGTATTGTACATTTTTGATGGCAGAGTCAAGCCTAACGCACCTAAAGTTGCAACGATACCAACTCCAACCGGCCATTTAACACCTTTTGTGAAAAGAGTAGTTAAACCACCTGCAAGCACCCCTGCTAATGCACTCATCCCAACAGAGCTTAAAACAGCTAAATTTCTTTCTGTACCTCTATCAATCGGATTTTCATATTGTTGTTGTTTCTTTGGTGAATTTGCTTTAAAACCGACTCTTGGACTATAAGCATTAATTCCAGTTATAGACATAAAACCTCCATAGTAAAACTACCTTCATTATAATAAAAATAAAAAAAGCTTAAAATTTGCGTTATTATTAAGATATTGTTACAAATTAGTCAATAGATATTTCTCTTGATTGTAATAAAATTGTTACAATCAAGAGAAATATCTACACTTAAACTTTTATATGATATCAATTGGGGTAGTAACAAGGATATTGAAGATATAATAGATTTGAATTTTGAATAGAATTTCTGTAGGTCGGCTTTACTAAGCCGACAAAGCCCAAATGCAAAAGAATATTTATTGATATATTTTCACACTTTTGGTATTATGGTTTTGCACATTAAAATAAGAATATAGGCTAAAGATTTTAACACATACTAAAACTGATTTTCACTAACGGAAAGGAGGTATAGATGTTAGTTGAAATCAATAAAAAAGAATTAGCACTACTGACAATAATGCTAATTCTAATCTACAAAATTCTACATTAACATGTAGGTGGTAAGGGTGCCTTCATTACCCTTGCCTATATTCTTATTTTAACGTATTCTAAATAAAATTCAAGTCTAGCGGAGGGAATATGCCAAGATTACCAGAATATTTAAAACGTCCGATTATTGATACAGAAAAGACAAAAACTGTTCGAAGAATCTTAAAAACAAAATGTCTAAATACTGTTTGCGAAGGCGCACGCTGTCCTAACAAAAGCGAATGTTATTCGCACAACACTGCAACATTTTTGATTATGGGCAATGTTTGTACGCGCAATTGCCGTTATTGTAATATTTCCAGCGAAAAACCCGCACCATTAGACTTGGATGAGCCAAAACATATAGCAGAAGCCGTAAAAGAATTGGGCTTAAAATATGCCGTAATTACGTCTGTTACGCGTGATGATTTGCCGGATGGTGGTGCAGAACATTTTAAGAATTGTGTTGATGAAATCCGAAAAATTTGCGATGCTAAAGTCGAAATCTTAACACCGGATTTTAAACCAAAAGGGCTTGCACCTAACGAAAAACCCCACCCCCTAACCTCCTCACTCAAGGGGCAGATAAACTTATGCTCTCCATTGAATACAATCATACAGGCTAATCCTGAAGTTTTTAATCATAATATAGAAGCTGTAAGAGAAATTTTTGCAACCGCACGCCCACAAGGCAATTATGATTGGTCGCTTGAAGTTTTGAAATATATTAAAAATAATTCTTCAATCGTTACCAAATCAGGATTAATGGTAGGTTTGGGTGAAAATTTTGAACAAATTGAATCAACTTTGGTTGATTTAAAGAACGCCGGAGTTGATATTGTTACGATTGGACAGTATATTCAACCTTCAAAAGCGCATTTAGAGGTTGCAAAATTTTATACGCTGGAAGAATTTGAAAAATTAAAAACTCTGGCACGAAAAGTCGGATTTAAGAATTTTCAAATCGGCCCACTAGTAAGAAGCTCATATCAAGCAATGAATAGTTTTAAAGATATGCAAGACTAAATTAAGTTTAGTTACACAAAAATTATAGCAATGATAATTGTTTTTCAAAATGCTTGCTCAAAAATGACGGGCGATGATACTTGCATAAACCATGCTTATCAATTGCATCCAAATGCTCTTTGGTCAAATATCCGGCATTTTTTGCCCAATTGTACATTGGAAATTCCTCATGCAATTTTTGCATGTACCTATCACGTGTAACTTTTGCAAGCACACTAGCTGCCGCTATTGAAGCTGATTTCGAGTCGCCTTTTATCACAAATTGTTGTGGATAATTGAAATTCTTAATCAATTTGTTTCCGTCAACCAAAACTAAAACATCATCAGAATTTATTATTGCAGAACAAGCTTGATTCATAGCTTTCAAGGATGCATTAAGTATGTTAATTTTTTCAATTTCCGCAACTTCAACACAAACAATTTTATTTAAAGTATTATGTAAAATCGCATCATAAATCGACTCACGTTTTTTAGCCGTAAGTTTTTTGGAATCATTGAGAATAGCTAAATCTTTAATTAAACCTTCCGTAACTTTTTCAAAACAAACAGCAGCGGCAAAGACTCCGCCGGCAGCCGGCCCGCGTCCGGCTTCATCAGTACCGACAATTGTTTTATTAAAGCTTTTATCAAACTGGAATAAAAGTTCTGATGTCATATTTTACCCGATTACCGGTGCTACAAAAGTTCTAGTCGCTAAATCTTTATCTAAAATTAATAATGCTTTTTTATCATCACCAATAAGTTTCAAAGTTGAAAGAACTCCACCAACGTTAGCTTCTTCTTCAACTTGCTCTTTTATGTACCAGTCAAGAAGGTGCATTGCAGCTCTATCCTTAACTTCTTCTGCAACATCCATAACGTGATTAATTCTTGAAGTTACGTATTCTTCGTGTCTTAAAACTTGTTCAAACATTGTAAGCGGGCAAATTCCTTCTAGTTCAGGTCTTTCAATAGTTCTAAGTTCAATTTTTCCGCCTCTTTCGTTCAAGTAATTTAACATACCCATTGCATGTGCGTGTTCTTCTTGAACTTGAACATCAAACCAATTTACAAAACCTTGCAAATTTAATTCTTGAAAATAAACCTTCATAGCTAGATAAAGATATTCAGAATAAAATTCTTTGTTAATTTGCTCATTAAAAGCTTCTTGTAATTTTTCGTTAATCATATTTATCACTCCCTGTTGTTATTCTTGCGTATTTATTCTAGCACAAATTATGCTAAAATGTTCGTATGGTTAAATATTTTCTACTACTAATCGCATTGCTTATAATTTGGTCTTTTTTTATTGAACCGAATTTGTTAATTATAAAAAATTACACGCTAAAAAATATTGGTGATAGAAAGATTGTCTTTGTAAGCGACTTTCATATTGCAAAAAATGAAAAAGCGAGATTACAAAGAATAGTGAATACTATTAATGAAATTGAACCCGATTTGGTACTATCAGGCGGTGATTTTATAAAAGGCCATGATGGCAAATTCACTATGCCGATTGAAGAACAAGTAAAAGAATTCAAAAAAATCAAAGCTCCTATTTTTACAGTTCTTGGAAATCATGACGGCTGGTATGATAAAGACGGCGTGCGTGAAGTTTTGCAAAAAAATGGCATAACTGTGTTAGAAAATTCTAATGTCAAATTTGAAGGACTTTCGATTGCAGGAGTTGAAGATGTACAAACAGGATTTCCGGACGCAGAACTTGCCCTAATTGGAACAGAACATCCTAGAATCTTACTTTCCCATAATCCGGATATTTATTACGATGTGCATGAAGATGTTGATTTAATATTGGCAGGACATTTACACGGAGGTCAAATTTATTTGCCGTTCATCGGAGCCTTGAGCGTGCCGTCAAAATACGGCAACAAATTTGTTCGCGGAATGATTCAAGAAAACAAAAACAAAATGCTCGTAACCAATGGGCTTGGTACAAGCATTTTACCTATAAGATTCGGAGCAATTCCTGAAATTATTGTTATCAATGGCGAGAATCAGCAGTTTTAAGCCCTACACTAAGCCTTCTTTGAGTGCTTTTACAGCTGCTTGCGTTCTATCATCAACTACTAACTTCTGAATAATATTACAAACATGCGCTTTTGCTGTATGCTCACTTATTGTAAGTGTTTTTGCGATTTGACTGTTTGATTGACCGTCAACAACTAATTTCAAAACTTCATATTCTCTTTGCGTCAAATTAGAATGATTTTCCTTGAATGCAGAGCGTGAAACCTGTCTTGACGGAATTACACCACAATTTTTATCTCTAATAAACGGTACGACATGCGGATCAATCCACATTGCACCCGCCTTAACCATTTTAATGACACTCATAAGAAAATCTGTGCTAATATCTTTGATAACATAAGCACTAGCACCTGCACTAAGTGAGCTGTTTAATTCATTTTCTGAAATATGCGAAGTCAGCATAATAACTTTAATATTGCTGTTATGTTCCAGAATTTGTTTAGTGGCTTCAATTCCGGAAATATCAGGAAGCCCCAAATCCATAAGCACAATATCAGGCTTTATTAGTCTTGCCTTTTCAACCGCTTCTTTGCCATTTACAGCTTCACCAATTATTTCTAAATCCGGATAATCACAAAAAAGCGATTTTATCCCGATTCTCATTAATTTTTGGTCTTCAACAAGTAATATTTTTATTTGCATAAAACCTCACTTTCATATAGAGCGTATTTTGCCCCAAATTAATCTTAGAATGTTTTATGCGCAAAAGTAATCGTTAAGCATCAAGCTAAATGCACTATTTCAGCTTTGTTTAAATTTAGAAGTATTTTTTTAACGAATCCTGTAAATCCAAAATCTTCAAATGATTTTCAAGCATCGCTTGGTTTCGACCTTCGTAAGCTACGTCATAATCATCGTTTGCATCAATAGCAAGATTGAAATATCTTAAAGCATCATCTAAATTTTCTTGCAAATAATAAATCGTACCGAGCAAACTGTATTCCACTTCTTTTTTTGTAGAATTTTTTACAGCTTCTTTATAAAACTCAATCGCTTTATCAAAATTTCCTTGCGCTTGATTTATACACCCTAAACCACGCAAAACCGTAGCATTTTTGTTATCAATTTTGTAAGCTTTTTCCAAACTTTCTAAGCTAGAATCAAGATTATATTTATCATACTCAATTTTGGCGTGCTCAATCAGTTTAATCAATTTAACTTTCGCACTCATGCGCCTAAAAAAGTCTGATAATTCATTAAGTTTATCTTCTGCTTCTGACATAACCCCAAAACCTACTTGCCGTAACTTTGTTCTATTTTAGTTTTAATCATTTTCATTTCTTCTCTGGTTAGAAAAGCTGAAAAACGCATGAATTCTTGCATTGCGTCATCATAAGAATACTGACAGCGTTCAACTTTTTGCAACCATTCGCGAACTTCTCTTGTAATCATAACCTCTCCTTCAGCATATTATAAGCTTTGGGTGGGGTAGAAACCCCAACCTACATTGTTCAATAAAATACATTCAAATTAAAACACAAGATGCAAATTTTTACATCAATATTTTTATCCCTTTATCAAATTTATTAATTTATTCGCAGAATCCATATATCCGGCAGACGTAATCAATTTACCGCTTGCGGTATCTGTGAATTGTTTTCTTAAAACATCTTCCAAAATCGGATCTATATTTTTAGCTTGCTCTAAAACAGCTTTAATATCTTTTTCGTCCGGAGATTTTTGCAATGCCATGCCGGACGCAAACTTTTTGCCTGACAAAACATCCTCTGTTGAGCGAATATATTTTTCACAAGCTGTTTTTACAGCATCAAGCGTTTCAGGTGTTGCTTTCTCATCAAGATAAATTGTAATAGGGTCGTGGCGCTCAAGCCAATTCAAATTAGTATCCGGAGTTTTATAATATCCTTTAACCTTGCCGGAAGTGAACAAATCATCTAAAGATTTAATAAGTTTTTCATCAGCTAAAACGTTTACTGAAATCCTATCTACGCTCTTACCACTTTTTCTCGCAATTGGCGTTCGATAATGCCAACCGTTTTGGTTTTTAACCTTAATCGAAGCTGTGCCTTTTGCGGTTATTTCTTCTATATTTTTTGTAACAAGAGCTGATGTCGGATACTCACCAAGCCTTAAATCTTTGTATAACGCGTCAAGCAAGTTTCCATACATAGTTTGTGTATCAAGCGAATTTATATTATCCTTGCATTGCTTAAAAATGCCTGCTCTTCTTGTATTACCGTCTTTTTGTGCCTTTGTGATAACTTTTTCATATAGTTCGCCCAAAACTTTTTTTGCATTGTCTTGTGGATTAGTAGCTACTTTAATAGTCTGTTCTGTTTTTCCCCCTAAAAGCCTTTGAATCTTGCTTCCAAGCTTACCATTATGCCCTAATACCCCAAGCATTATAACAGATGCTAAAGCTGTTGCACCAATCATATAGGTAGCAGCGCGCTTTTTACTTTCTTCCGGCATAGGCGTTTCTGCCTTCCCCATATCAGCATCTTTAGTCGGATTTGAAGTAAAAGTTTTGTTATATTGAGTTTCATACGCACTATTTACATGTAACATACAATTTTCCCGCAAGTCTATTATATATAATAAGTCATGAAAAACAATAAAATTGCCTCATTAGGAAAATGATTTAAGAATTGTAAACAAAATCTTAGCATACAAATATCTTTAATTAATCATTTAAACACAACACACATTATACGATAGAGTTTTCTTAATTCTTCATCTGAACTATTTGCAATTAAAGTATTTATCTTACGAACAAGAACTTCGCGTTCTTCTTTGTAATCAAAATCAAACAAATCCTTAATCTCTACATCAAAAACTTGAGAAAATTTTTCCAGATTCTGCATCGTTGTAAAACAATTTCCGGTTTCAATATTACCGATTTGTTTTTGATACAAACCTATTTTTTCAGAAAGTTGTTCTTGAGTAAAACCCGATTTTTTACGTAATTCTCTAATCCTTTTACCAAATAGTTTTAATTTGTTCATAACAACCTCTGTATAAAATATTTTATTGAGGAATAAAGAATTTTAACACCTAGTAATATTATCTATTTTCATTGACAATGGATAATATTACATGATATTATAGACGTAAAACTACTGATTTTTATCAAAATAGACAGTTTTAATAGGAGGAGTATGAAAATTTCAGTAATCGTTCCAGTGTATAACACTGAAGAATATTTAGAAAAATGTTTAAACAGTTTGATAAGTCAAACTCTTAAAGATATAGAAATCATCTGTGTTAATGACGGTTCTAGCGACAATTCTTTAAGAATTCTACAAAATTACGCACAAAGAGATTCCAGAATAAAAGTTATAGACCAAGAAAATCAAGGAGTTTCATCTGCTCGAAATAATGCTTTAGATATTGTAAATGGAGAATATGTAGGCTTTATAGATTCAGATGATTGGGTTGATGCAGATTTCTTTCAAAAACTATACGAAGCAGCTAGTACAAACAACTGTGATATTGCCTGCGGAGATATTCTAAGACCTAAAGGTAGTAGATACAAAAGTTGCACAAAGATTAAAACAGCAAAAATTTATAAAAAAACGGTAGATAAATATAAAGCTTGTAACATTCCACGCAAGTGTTACATAGTGAATAAAATATACAAAAGAGAGCTACTTTTAAGATATAAATGTTATTTTCCTGTTGGAAAAACTTTTGAAGATATTATCTGGAGTCATATTGCAGTTGATAAGTTAGGAAATTTAATAACCGTCCCAAGTGCTCATTATTATTACGAACGTAATCCGGAATCCATAACAGAAGCATTTAACACAACACATCAAGAAGACTTAAAAAAAGCATGTGCAGAATGCATTGAATATGTACGCAAAAGAGGGTTAAAAGTTAATTATAAGAAATATAAAGCGCAAAAAAGATTTAAACTAAAGCTATTTGGTTTAGAACTTTTGGACATAAAAAAATGGAAACATCTGGTTCTATTCTGCATATTGGGAATACCGATTTGTAAGATAGAACTTGAAAATAATTTTTAAAAAGCAAGCATTAATGCTTACCCCTCTTATTATTTAACAAAAGAATCATTAATAAAATTAAACAGGTTTGTATGAGATTGCTGAACTCTTGCCAATAATTTAACTTTGGTCGTAGATATGGCAGGTTTTGTAGCGTAAGATTTTTGTTTTATATTTGCAGTTTTACGTAAATTTTGAGACGACAAAGCAAGATTATTGCTAATCATTTCGATTTCCTTTCAAGTAAATGTATATTTCGGTGTGTTTTATTATTATAATACATCAAGATTTTTTGCCAAGATAAAATTTATAAAATTCATGCCGGCAAAAAAAATGACGCCTTGATTACAAGACGTCATTTTTTTAATATTAAATATTATATTAATATCTGTAGTGAGCAAATGCTTTGTTAGCTTCAGCCATTCTGTGGGTGTCTTCACGTTTTTTGCAAGCTGCGCCGTTACCATTAGATGCGTCAACCAATTCGCTTGTAAGTTTTTCTACGAATGATTTACCGCTTCTGTTTTTAGCTGCTGCAATAATCCATGAAGAAGCTAGAGCGAAACCTCTGTCCGGTTTAACATCGATAGGCACTTGGTAAGTAGAACCACCGATACGTCTTGCTTTAACTTCCAATAATGGAGTAGCATTTGTAAGTGCTTTTTGGAAAATTTCCAAGCCTTTTTCATTTGTTCTTTCTTCAACCTTTGAAATTGTTGAATAGAATATTTTTTCAGCAAGTGATTTTTTACCACGTCTCATAACTCTATTGATGAATTTTGAAACATCTACGCTGTTATAAATAGGGTCAGCTGAAGGAATTCTTCTTTCCGGTTTAGATCTTCTAGACATTATTTCTTACCTCCTTTAGCTCTCTTAGCACCATATTTAGAACGGCTTTGTGTTCTGTTAGCAACACCTGCTGTATCTAAAGTACCACGTACGATGTGATATCTTACACCAGGAAGGTCTTTAACTCTTCCGCCTCTGATAAGAACAACGCTGTGTTCTTGTAAGTTGTGTCCGATACCTGGGATATAAGAAGTTACTTCAAATCCGTTAGTAAGTCTTACTCTGGCAACTTTTCTCAAAGCTGAGTTTGGTTTTTTAGGGGTTGTTGTATAAACCCTAGTACAAACACCGCGTCTTTGTGGACATTCCATAAGAGCCGGTGATTTGGTTTTGTCTTTTAGCTTTTTACGTTCTGAACGCACAAGCTGGTTCATAGTAGGCATAACTTTTTCTCCTTTTACCTTTTATTTTTTCTTTCCATTGAACCGTTTCAAGCTTATAACCTGACGCTTTCAATTTAACTCCAAGCCGTCAAATCCGGCAGAAATTTCGACTAGAGTACCTTCATATTAGGATGAACATGACTAACTGTCAATCGTTTAGCGTTTTTTGTAATAAATTATTAAGCAAGCAAAAAAACAAGCAACTTTTCTTTGGACGACTTCAGCGCCAAATACCCTTTGCCTCTCTCAGACTAAAAAGCCTAACATCCGATTATTGCTAGAGAAATTCTGTTTCTCGCGGTAATCCATAATAATAAACCTAATAATGCACAAATATCTCAGTTTACATATTAAGCGCATATCTAAAAAGCGACGCAACTTTTGAGTTGTAAACCCTTCCATCATCCTTGGTAAACAAATTTTCCCAATGGCTTTCCGGCGTTCCGTCCTCAGAAAACGACGGATTTGTCATCATAAGATTGTGCGTACTTGTATCATATCTAAGCGGAAATAAATCTTCCATTTGCATAAAACTCGGCAGTTTATCACTCGGATATTCGTAAGCAAAAAGTATCGAATTTATGCGTCTTAAGCGATCTTCATAGCTTCTTCCGCCCATATCATTATCGTTGGAGACTTCTACCCCAGGAGCATAGTCTTTGCTGTACTTGAATTTTGTTGACCAACATTTAACTTTGTCATAATTATCAGGAGAAACAAACGCTGTTCCTGCAGTCAAACCTAAGTTCTGATAGCGCGCAAAATCACCTGTACTTTTTTCTCCAACAAAACTAAGCGTTTCAGAACCACTACGTTTTCTGATTTCATGCAAAATGTATTGCATTTGATTATATTCAGGAAGCGCACCAACTCCTGCATAATTGCCCATATCGTATCCGCCAATATGCTTAGCTGAATCAATAAAAACCGCTTCAAACCCGAGTTTAATAAGTTTTACGTGCTCATTAATAAATAGTTCTTGATGTTCAGGATTTTTCCAATCCAAAGTAACGTCATCTTTGTATGGTGTTGCAACTTTAATCTGATCAGCTGAAATTACCGTTCTAAAACCTGTTTTTAACCCATGAATATGCGCCAAATCATTGAACGCCACAAATTGTTCTTCCGGCGAAACTGAAATATCAAAATCAATTATGTTTGCGCTATATCCTGCATTCAGCCGAATTCCATAAATTGAATTTTCTTCTCCGACACCTTTATTATATCCGTCGCCATAAATATTTGGAAAGATTTGCGATAAAATAACGCAGTTTGCCCAACTTTTTGCAGATGGTGGAATTGCAGGCAAAAGCTTAATAGAGCTAAGAATCCCATTTTTTGTTCTATTTTTATGCATTTCAGCAATTGCGCGATTATTAATTTCTATATAATTTGCAATTCGTCCCCATTTATGCCCGTAATTCGGCGTTTGAATTTCATTTGGAAATTCTTTGTAAAACTCGTTAGCCTCGTTAATTGTTACAAGAGTTTCAACAGCTTGTTTAATACTTCTAGCTAAAAGCTCAACAGGTACAATATTTGAAATCCATTTTTTATTATCTGCTTGGCAAAGATGTTCCAAACTCCATTTATCCGGAGATAAGACAGTATTTTCACCAAGTGCTACCAAGAGTTTATTTACAGGATTCGTCATAAACACATGTTAAGACGTTAATTATAAAAAAAATTGGCAAAAAGTATTAGACAAATTAGCAAATTTTTATTTTTCTAAATTTTGAATCAACAGCATCTCTTAACATTTATCCTTGTTTAGTCTATTATATAAATAAGATAAGGGATTTGCCCTAAAAAGGAAGTTATTATGAAAAAGATTTTATTATTACTTATTATCGTAGGTTTATCTTGTGGCGCGACTTTTGCGACAGACAAATATTCAGAAGATTACTTAAAAAATAACAAGCATTTTGCAATTATGAATCCGATTGCAGAAGGTATTGTTGAGCATACAATAAAAAGCGCATTAAAAAAAGAAACCGGCGCAAATTTTAAAGTAAGATTTTCAGGCTATACGCTTGCCAGTATGAAAAAAGGTATCTTCAAAGAACTTGAACTTACAGGTAAAGACGTAAAAGTTGACGATATCACAATTCCTTATGTTCATCTTAAATCTTTGAGTGATTACAATTACATTGATTACACAAAAGACCCGATAGTGTTCAAATCTGATATGACATACGCTTACGACATGCGACTTTCTGAAGATAGCTTGAATAAAGCACTCGAACATGGAAATTATAAAGCAGTAGTTAATAACATTAACAATCTTGCATATCCGATGTTTCAGGTTAAAAGCGTAAAAACTAAGATTTATGATGGCAAATTTTATATTTTGACATATTACAACTTTCCAATAGCACCTTCTCCAAAAGATAAAGTTTTTGTAGCATCTTCCAATTTTGAAGTTAAAAACGGAAAGATTAGAGCCGTTAATGTAAAACTAGACAGCGCTTATGGCAAAGTTTCTTTGAGTAAAGTTGCAAATATGTTGAACCTTTTGAACCCATTAGAATTCACAATGATGTTGCTTGAATCTAAAGAATGCAAAGCAAATATTGAGAATGTAAAAATAGTTGACAACAACGTCCAAGTTAATGGTAAAATATTTGTAAAAGGAGAGTAGTCTATGAATTTTTCTCAAAAGCTGGGCTTGTTTATTCTAATTACAATATCGGCCGCGTATGTATATTTCTCTTTCTTTTCAGCAGAAGGAGTACATCTTCCGAGCCTGCCGTCTTTTAATCATCAGGAAAAAGACAATAACGCAGAATTACCGCCTGAAATACTTGAAGAAATTACGACTACAACGCCGAGTGAAATTCCAACCGAAACTCCGCAAAAACATACAATTAAATCTGTTAAAATTTTTGCATCTGATTCTAACGGGAAATTGCGCTCATTAAATCGCAAATGCGACACAGCAAAAGAAAAATCTTGCTTTGCCTACGCAATAAAAGAATTAATTTCAGCACCTTCTAATTGGGAAAAATCAAAAGGCTTTACTTCCGAAATTCCTTCTAATACAAAGATTTTATCAATTAGAGAAGGCGAAGGCAGTATTATGATAGACCTTTCATCTTCTTTTGAAAGTGGTGGTGGAGCTGAAAGCACTTATACAAGAGTTATGCAGGTAATTAAAACCGCAAAAGCCAACACTAACTTGCCTGTTTATTTATACATTAACGGTAAACAAGCGGATGTTGTAGGCGGAGAAGGAATTATGGTTAAACAACCTCTAAGCGAAAGGTCTTTAGATGACTAATAAAGATTTAGATTATTATTTAAACCTCGATTGGACGCTTATAGAGGGTACGGACTTAGATTTTAACGGAAATCCTTATCATTATATTGAGATAAAGGAAATTCCAAGCTTTGCGTTTTGTGCTAAAACCAGAGAAAAGGCTCTTGAAAATTACAAAAAACAACTCAGATTATCACTTATGCTTATGTTGGAAGACGGCGAGCATATTGTAGAACCTGGGGAAGAAACAGAAGATGATATTGATTGGGAAAGTATATGTCCATAACTAAATTATCAGAAATTACTATTACAAAAATGGAAAAAGATGATGTTGAAGCTGTTGTAGCTATTGAAGCAGAAGCTTATGGTAAACATCATTGGGCGAAATCGTCTTTTTATGACGAAATGGCAAATAATCTTGCAAAATACTATGTTGCAAAGACTGATGACGGCGAAATAGTAGGTTATGCAGGTACTTGGCATATTATTGATGAAGGACATATTACAACAATTGCCGTTAAAAAAGAATTTATGCGCAATCATATTGCAGAAGCTATGATGCACAGAATCGTAGAAGATTGTTATAAAGACAAGGTTAAATATTTGACGCTTGAAGTTCGCGTTTCTAACGAACCTGCAATTAAGTTGTACGAAAAATACGGGTTTCAGTCTTTAGGCACGAGAAAAGGATATTATCAAGATAACAACGAAGACGCATTAATTATGTGGACTGAAAATATTTTTTACGATAAATTTAAAGTTAAATATCAAGAAAATGTTGATAAGTTAAAAACTTTGATAGAGATAAAATGAGCAAAAGAGTAGCAAAACAAATTAATAGCTTCAAATACAAAGGCGAGCCAATCAGAATTACAATGGGTACGCTTGTTTTGACAGGCTTATGTGTTTTGCTGATTATTGTTGCAACATTTACTCAAGTAACTCTAAAACATCCGTACATACCATTTGATACATTGAGTTTTCTTGCTGTTGAAACGAATGAAACTGAAATTCTGCACCATTTTATTAAAAGCTATAAATACATTCCGCAAATTCCGGTTGTGTTCTTTATCGTCGCTCTAATGGGTAGAAAATTCGGCATTCTTTCTATAATACTTTATATTATCCTCGGATTGTTTGTTCCGGTTTTTGCACTAGGTGGCGGTATAAGTTATTTATTCGAATACGGCTTTGGTTATATTTTAGCTTTTTTACCGGCAATATTTTTTGCAGGAACATTGCTTAAAGGTAAAAACGATTTTTTGAGAATTTTCTTAATTTCATTAATTGGAGTTTTGATTATACATGTACTCGGAATTTTGTACATGTTCTTTATTGCAACTTTAAGACACGCGCAAATGGATTTGGTTGTAAGCTGGATTCTTTCACAGAGCGGAATTCAAGTATTCTATGACATCTTTTTTGCGATGCTGGGAATTTTTGCGGGTAAGCAAATGCGCAAATTACTCTGGATAGTTATGTGCTAAACATCCCCTTAAAGTTAAAAAAAGATTAAAAATATTCGGTTTTAAAGTTTTTTGTATTAATATTTAGGTATAGAGTAAAAAAGGACTTAATATGAAATACAAAGACTATTATGAAATATTGGGCGTAAGTCGTGATGCAGATGCTGCAGCAATAAAATCTGCTTACAGAAAACTTGCGCGTAAATATCATCCAGATGTAAATAAAACAAAAGAAGCAGAAGAAAAATTCAAAGATATAAATGAAGCTTACGAAGTTTTGTCTGATAAAGCAAAACGTCAAAGATATGATAGTTTAGGCTCAAACTGGCAGGGTGGAGCTGATTATACCCCACCTCCAGGATTTGAAAACTTTAGCTTCAACTTTAATCAAGGTGGAGCGCAAAGTTTCGATTTCGGTGGAAGCGGTTTCTCTGACTTCTTTGGCTCTTTGTTCGGCGATATGATGGGCGGAATGGCCGGAGCACAAGGCGCTAATTTTGGCGGTTTTGATTTTTCTCAAGCAGCTAGAGGTGGTGCGCAAACTAATACAAGAAGAAGTGCACAACAACCAAAATCTGAAGATTTGGATATTACAAAGAACTTGAACGTAACTGCGCGTGAAATCTTTGACGGTAAACCAATATCCGTAACCTTTACCGATATGGAAAAATGTCCTTACTGCCATGGCGGATACTGTTCTCATTGTGGCGGAACAGGCATTATTTCAAGCCCTAGAACTGTAAAAGTAAAATTACCAAAAGGAGTTAGCGAAGGTAAAAAAGTTCGTCTAAAAGGCGAAGGCAAAGCTGATGAATATGGCAGAAAAGGCGATTTATACTTAGTAATTCACTTTAAAGATTCTGAGTATGAATTTGACGGAGACAACCTCGTAAAAGAAGTTGAAATAACTCCACCGGATGCAGTTCTAGGATGTACAAAAGACATTGAAACATTGCATGGCAAAATTAATATCAAAATACCGGCAGGAGTTTCAAGTGGTCAATCCTTAAGACTAAAACAAATGGGATTGCCAAAAGCAAGCGGTTATGGTGATTTGAACGCAAAAATTAAAATTGTTGTTTCTAAGAATATGCCAAAAGATGTAATTGATTTGTACAAAAAAATCAGAGATTTGACAAATTAAAGAAATTGAAGGGCGCGACTAAAGTCGCGCCCTTTTATTAGTATTTATAACTTTTGACGCAACCACTCTCCACTTATGCTATAATGATAAAAAAAGTGGGGAGTATTTTATGTCAAAAACTTTAATTCTTATAGACGGACACGCACTAGCTTACCGCCAGTTTTTTGCGCTTGAAAGAACAGGAATGAAGAATTCTGAAAACCAACCAACTTGGGCGGTCTACGGCTTTTTTAAAGCTATTTTTGATTTATTGGCAAAAATACATCCAGATTACATAGCAGTTGCGTTTGATGTAGGCAGAAGAACATTTAGAACCGAAAAGTTTGAAGAATATAAAGCTAACCGCGAAGCCATGCCGGACACTATGCGCAGTCAATTAGGCATAATTTGCGAAGGCTTAAAAGCTTTTGATATTCC
Source organism: uncultured Candidatus Melainabacteria bacterium (assembly GCA_934757245.1). Lineage (GTDB taxonomy): Bacteria > Cyanobacteriota > Vampirovibrionia > Gastranaerophilales > Gastranaerophilaceae > CAG-196. Next base: position 15,598 of record CAKVLH010000007.1, on the reverse strand, counting down.
TATTATTACAAAAGAAGGTTTTGAAGCTGATGACGTTATTGGAACAATTTCAAAAAACGCATCAGACAAAGGTCATAATACACTTATTTTAACAGGCGATCAAGACAGCTTTCAACTTATTGATAAAGACGGAACAGTAAAAGTTCTTATCCCTTCTAAAGGTGAATTAATTGAGTATGATTGGAACAAGGTTTACGAAAAGCTTGGAGTTTATCCTGACCAAGTTATTGATTATAAAGGTTTACGCGGAGATACATCCGATAATATTCCCGGAATTCGCGGTATCGGAGAAAAAACTGCACAAAAGCTTTTGAACAGATATAAGCACCTTGAAGATGTTTTGGCCGATTGCGATAACATTCCGGAAAAAGCTGTTCAGAAAAAGATTTGCGAACAAAAAGACATTGCGATTTTGTCAAAAGATTTGGCTACAATCGTTAGAAACGTAGAACTTGATTTTGACATAGATACTGCAACAGTTACTTTGCCTAAAATAGAAGATGTTTCTGCGTTTTTAAGAAAGATGCAATTTTATACTTTTATCAAAAACATTGATAAAATTTTAACATCGTTCAATCCAAATGCGGAAGTAGAAGCGAACGAAAATCTAAATTTGTTTAATCAAGCGCCTAAACAAGACAACGTTCAGCAAAGTCTTTTTGCTCAAGCGATAAAAGAAACAGTAGAAGAAGCAAATATTGAGTTTAAAATTGTTAACGCAAATAACATTGAAGATATTTTGGCTCAACTGGAAAAATCTGATAGAATTGCAATGAAATTTTATTCAAACGAAGGGGAAATTGTTTCTGCTACAATTTCTAACGGTGAAAACTTCTTCTTTGGCGCAAACGAAGTTGAAAAACTTAAGCCTATTATTGAAAATCCTAATATTAAAAAAATCGGATTTGACGCAAAATCTGATTATCATTTACTTTTAAACAACGGTTATACTTTAAAAGGTTTAGAATATGATGTACTTTTAGCAAGTTATGTTAAAGACCCTAACAGAAAACATGCGCTTGAAGCTCAAGCTCTGGATTTTCTAAATCATATTATTATGTCAAATGAGTCTGAAATGGGCAAGTGCGACGAAGCTTATACAATTTTTAGACTTTATGAATATTGGCAAAAGAATTTGGACGAGAGAGAACAAAAAATTGTAAACGAAATTGAAATTCCATTGACTTTGGTTCTTGCAAAAATGGAACACACCGGCGTTGCAATTGATTGTGAATATTTAAAAGAGCTTTCTTCTTATATGACTGAAAAACTTGCAGAGCTAGAAGATTTGATTTATCAACTTGCAGGCGAACCGTTTAACATCAATTCGCCAAAACAAGTTGCAGAAGTTCTTTTTGATAAATTAGAATTAAAAACTAAAAAGAAAAAATCACGTTCAACGAGTGCAGAAGTGTTAGAAGAATTAGCACAAGAGTATGAAATTTGCGAATACATTTTGCAACATAGAAAATTTGCAAAACTAAAATCTACTTATACAGACGCATTGCCAACTCTTATCAGTAAAAAGGATGGTAGAATTCATACGACTTATAATCAAGCGTTAACGGTTACGGGACGTCTTTCTTCTTCCAATCCGAATTTACAAAATATTCCAATAAGAAGTGAAGAAGGAAATAAAATCCGCTCAGCTTTTTGCGCTATGGATAAAGAAAATTCGCTTATTTTATCAGCCGATTACTCACAAATTGAATTGAGATTGTTAGCACACGTTTCAGGTGATGAACATTTAATCCACGCATTCACCAGCGGAGAAGATGTTCACGCAATGACAGCCGCAAAAGTCTTTGGAGTAGAGTTAAAAGATGTTACGAAAGAAATGAGAAGACGCGCTAAGGCTGTTAATTTCGGTATTGTCTACGGTCAATCTAAATATGGACTGGCAAAAAGTTTGGGTATAACTAATGCGGAAGCTCAAGAATTTATCGACAAGTATTTTGAAACTTATCCGAAAGTTAAAGAATACATGAATAATGAAGTAGAGTTTGTAACTCAAAACGGCTATGTAGAAACGGCTTTTGGACGTAAAAGATACTTAGCGTCAGAACTTCAAAGTTCAAATTATCAAATAAGGGAGTTTGCTCAACGCGCCGCAATTAATCAACCATTGCAAGGAACGGCTGCGGATTTGATTAAAATTGCGATGATTCGCGTAGATAAAGCAATTGACAAAATGAAAACAAAAATGATTATGCAAGTACACGATGAACTTGTTTTTGAAGTTCCAAAAGACGAATTAGAGCAATTAAAATCTATTATATTAGATTGTATGGCACTCAAAGACCAAAATCTAAAAGTTCCGCTTGATGTTGACATAAATTACGGTTCAAGTTGGAAAGAAGGATAAATCTAAAAAGTTATTGGTGTAAAAAATTGTAAGATGCAATTTTCACACCAATAACTTTAAAAAAGGTGGAAAATCGTTTGCGATTATTCCACCGGATTTGCTAATTTAAAAAACTTTTTATTTTCTTCAAATCTTCAAGCATAAAGTATCTTGGACTACCTTCTTCTAATGAATGGTATCTTAAAAGATATGAAGGGTGAAAAATTGGAATACATTTGCGAATTTTACCACCAATTTCTATTTCCAAAACCTCACCTCTGATTTTCGATATTGCGATTTTTTTGTCATAAAAAGATTTAAGTGCTGTAGCACCGCAAAATATCATAATTTCCGGATTAATAATTTCTATTTGTTGAAGCAAGTAGTTTTCACAAAGCTTCTTTTCTTCATCAGAAGGAACGCGATTTTTAGGCGGTCTGCATTTTACCGTATTAATTATATATAAATCCTTTTCTCTTGAAATTCCTGCTTTTTCTAAAAATTCATTTAAGAGTTTTCCTGCTCTACCTACAAAAGGAGTTCCGGTTTTATCTTCATTTTCCCCCGGAGCTTCGCCTATAAGAATAGCACGTGCTGTTTCAGGATTTCCGTCTGAAAAGACTATATTGTTTCTGGTTTCGCCCAAAACACATTTTTTACAGTTTAAACATTCTTGTTTCAATTCATCTAATTTTTTTGATTTCATACAACCCTCACCTTGAAAATTTTTAAAAATAGGTTAAAATAAGAATACAGGCAAGGGTAACGCAGATACCCTTCCCCGCAGTCCTAATTAAAGGACTTTGAGTGAAAGAACTATTGCTAGTATTAGCAGTAGTTCTTGTGCATTGACTTCAACAAACATTTTGCCCTCCTTTCAATGTTGATAGTCAAAATGTGTTAAAATCTTTAGCCCATATTCTTTTTTCAATTTTACAATTCACCTATTTTTTATTTTATACTACTTTTACCTTGAAAAATTCTAAAAATAGGTTAAAATAAGAATACAGGCAAGGGTGCCGTTTACACCCAGACCTGCGTCCTAATTAAAGGACTTTTGTTGCGAGAACTATTGCTAAGATTAGTAATAGTTCTCTTTCGGTGATTTCAACTAACATTTAAACCTCCTTTCGTGTTAGTGAAAATCAGCAAATGTTTATTAAAATCTTTAGCCTGTATTCTATTTTCAATGTATGAGAACAATTGTATCAAAAATTTACAATTTTATCAATACATTTACTACTTTGTAATATACGACATTACAGTCTTTCAAAATCAATTGCGCCATGTTTGCAAACAGGGCAAATGTAGTCCACAGGCAAATTTTCACCTTCATAAATATAACCGCAAATTTTACATCTCCAACCCTTTTTAGCTACATTTTCCTGTTTTTGTTTTACAAAATTTTGATAATAATCATAAGTTGCGGATTTATCATCCGACAAACTTTCTGTCGCAACTAATTGTGCTATGAATAACGAATGAGTGCCCAAATCAACTTCTTGTTGAACATAAGCAGAAATATAAGCATTCGTACCTTTTGTTATGTACAAAACACCATTTGGACTTCTTTTTGCTTCTGTAAATAAAGCAAATTTGTCGACTTCCCGTCCTGATTGATACCCAAAGTGCTTGTATATTTCAAAATCGGCTTTTTCAGAAAGGATTGAAAGATTGAATTTTCTGGTTTTCTGAATCATCTCATTTGTATAATTCTTTTTGTTTACTGCAATTGCAACTTGCAATGGATTAGATGTTACCTGCATTACGGTATTAATAATGCATCCGTTATCTTTTGCATCATCTTTTGCGGTTAAAACATAAAGTCCGTAACCGATTTTGAACATTACACTCGTATCCATCGAAATTCTCCCTTTGTTAATTTATAATCTGGCGTTTTTTGGTACTACGGTAACTCCACCTTCTGAGACATAGAAACCACGCGCAATATCAGCTTCTCTATCTACACCAATTTTTGTATAAGGCGGAACATCTACGTTTTTGTCAATAATCGCCTTTCTGATTTCAGAATATCTGCCAATATTAACATTTTCCATTAGGATACTGTCTGATACTTGAGAATAACTGTTAATTTTAACTTTCGGCGAAAGTACGCAACGAGAAAGCATACCACCTGATACAATACATCCTTCTGAAACCATTGAATTAGTTGCCATACCAACTCTATCACCTTGTTGCCAAATGAACTTTGCAGGTGGGTAATTGTAATTAAAAGTTCTGATTGGCCATTCTTTTGAATACAAGTTCAATTCCGGTTCGTAATCAAGTAAGTCCATATTAGCTTGCCAATAAGCGTCTATACATCCGACATCACGCCAATATCCTTTTTCTTTTTCAGTAATTCCCGGGAAGTGGTTTTCATTAAAATTATAAATAAAAATATTTTTACCTTGATTTAAAAGCATTGGAATTACGTTTTTGCCAAAATCGTGATTTGAAATTTCGATTTTTGCATCCTCTTCTAATGCATCCAATAAAATTTGTTTATTAAAAATATAATTTCCCATAGAAGCCAAACACATATTTGGATTGTTTGGCATAGCTTTTGGCGGAGTTTGCGGTTTTTCAACAAAACCTGTAAGTCTCCAATTTTCATCAACTTCTATGATTCCGAATTCATGCGCTTCTTCAATCGGAATCGGAATGGCTGAAATTGTCAAATCAGCATTTCTTTCTTTATGAAAGTCGAGCATTTGTCCAACATCCATTTTGTAAATATGGTCGCCACCGAAAACACAAACATAATCAGGTTCTTCGTCATGAATATGAAAAACATTTTGATAGACCGCATCAGCCGTTCCTTGATACCAAGCACCTCCGGTTCTCATCTGAGCAGGAACTAAGTCTACATATTGGTTTAAAAATGGCGACAATACCCAACCTTTTGAAATGTGTTTGTTCAAAGAATCTGATTTATACTGAGTTAAAACTTTTATTTTGAAGAAACCGGAGTTTATAAAATTATTCAAAACGAAATCGATAATTCTGTATCGGCCACCAAAAGGAACTGCGGGTTTTGCCCTATCTTGTGTAAGCGGAAACAGTCTTTTACCTTCTCCACCGGCTAAAATCATTACCAATGCATCATCTATTGACATATAACCTCCTAATTTCTCTATACAATTATTCTATCAAATTTGAAAGTTTATTTCACTCATTCTTTCGGATGGTTATAATTAATCTACTGCAGTATTTAGAATTTATTTGTTGTTTAAAGCTCAATTTCTAAAATCATTTTTCAACTTTTTGATGTATACACTTTTTTTCTGTATAATGATATTATCTAAGTGGGATTTGGAGGAGATATTTGTGTACGCGTATCAACAACAGCAAAGAACTAACCGTAATTTACATGTAATTTCAGGCAAGAGACAAGTTCATAAACAAGTTAAAAAGAAAAAGGTAAATCCTATTGTCGAGCTTGTTAGAATGTCCGTTGTTTTCGCATTTTTGGGTGCATTTATGTACTTTGTATTTCCAACTGCTTATAACAGATTGGTAAAGCAAGTATTCATGCCGGATTCAATTCCAATGAACACAAAGACTTCTGTAAATATGGCGCAAGCAAAATTCAAAAAACCTGTTGCTGTTGATTTATATTCTTTAGCAAATCCGATTACAAATTATTTAAGCAATGACATGTTTAATAACCGCTTGCTTTTAACTCCAACAATAGAGAAAACGCATAGCGAAATTACTACAATGTACCATACGAACGAAATGGCGGGGCTTAAATCACAACTTACCGGACTTATGGCTCAGTATCCGATGATAAAACCTTCAATTTATGTTTGGGAATACGAAAAGGGGCAATATGTCGACATTAACGGCGATAATTTATACTCTGCAGCCAGTATCATAAAGTTACCGGTTTTAGTTCGTTTGTTTAAGTCTATTGAAGCTAATCAAATGACTATTTACGATGAAATGTTGCTTACAGATTATTATCAATCTTCAGGTTCCGGCAATTTGCAATACGCTCAAACAGGAAGAAAATACTCTTTAGACAGTCTTGCTAAAACAATGATTCAAGATTCTGACAATACTTCTACAAATATGATTATGTCAAAATTGGGTGGCATGGACGATATTAATGTAGGCTTAAGGGATTGGGGAATTTCAAGAACTTATGTTAGAACTTGGCTTCCTGATTTAAAAGGTACAAATAAAACTACAGCTAAAGACATGGCAAAAATTCTTTATAACCTTGATAACCCTGGATTTTTAAATGTTAATTCAAGAGAATATATTATTGATTATATGAGCCATGTTAAAAATAACAGACTTATCGCAGCCGGCTTAGGTGATGGAGCAATGTTTATTCATAAAACAGGTGATATTGGTACAATGCTTGGAGATGCAGGAATTGTTTATGCACCAAACGGCAAAAAATATATTGTTGTAATCCTTGCAAATCGTCCTCATAACGCACCACAAGGAAAAGATTTTATAGTAAAAGCTTCAAGCCTCATATATAAGGCAATCGTCGGATAATAGCTACTCCTAAGTAGTAACGTAATTAAAATTTAGTCAGCGTCGGTTCAATTAGAATCGGCGCTTATATTTATTAATTTTTCAACAAACGGCACATTAAATGTAAATTTATATTAAGCAACTAGCAAAAAATAAATTTCTGCGTTTTAAAATACTAAGAGTTAAGGAGAAATAAGTGTTAAAGATTAATTCAGTAGGTAACGTTGCAACGTTAGGGGTATTTAAAGTTAAGAACAAAAAGAATAGTACAAATCCAATTCAAAATGATATTCAGAATGAGGCTCAAAAAGAGCAGTTTAATTCCGGTATTCCCAGAGCATATATCAATTTTAGAGGTAAAACAGAGGATATAAGTTCGGAACTACATTTTTCGGATGATGCAACGGCTTTGTTGGATAGAGCCAAAAATATTGCAAAGGAAATGGGACATGAAGAAATCACCCCATTCCATATTATTGCAGCTTCTATTGAAGAAACAAAATCTAATTATAACCAAATTCCAAAAGAACTTTTAGACGCTGGTGTAGTTGATTCAATTTCATCTTTGAACAAGCTTGGAAATGTTTATATGAAAAATAACATACTTAATTCAGCCGACGACTTCAAATTCTTTGCGGAAGAAGTAAATCTTTTGCAAGAACAAAACGAAATATACTTAAAAAATCTTCCTGTAAATGAAGAATTAAAAGGAAAAGAACGAGACATCCCTTTATCAGAAGAATTAAAATCAATGCTTGATGAAACACAAAAACAAACTCAAGCAATTAATTCTTATATGATTTTAGGAACTGCTTTCAACGCAAATACAAAGAACAAAATCGCTTATACAGCAGACTTTTTAAAAGATTTGCAAAGTACAACTTATTATAAAAAACAAGCTGAAGTTGATGCTAACTACATGAAATTTTATGATACAAAAGCAATTGATGCTTGGAATAAATTGGCATTAGGTTCTAACTTATTTATTACTTATGGCGATGAAAAAGAAGCTAATAGAATTGAAACCAGCCTTATTAACACATTAGATGCCAAAAAACATGGCAATTTTAATTCTGCTAATACCTTAATGTATGCAATGTCGGACGAAGTTAAACCGGCAGAATTGTTAGAAGAAGTTTTATCAATTCAAGACACACAACCGAAAGTAAATAAAATCTTTATGGTTGATTTAGACAGTCTTATTGCCAATAATATTGATAAAAGCGGAGAGTTGTCTTATCCGATAGAAGTTATGCAAATGGTAAAATCTGCAAAAGATAACGTTAAATTCGTATTCTTCCAAAACCATGATACTTATTATCAATATATGAAAGAACCGAGTGTTCAAAAAGGTTATTCAAATTTCATATCATATTCAATTCCTCCAATGCACGCATTTGAAGCACAAGAAGTTATTGCAAATGATAGAAAGATGCTTAAAGATATCAAAACTCCGTTTACAAAGGATGCTAGAAATAAAGCTATTTCAAGTGCGGATAAAATGGAAGGGATTTATCCAGATAAAGCAATTAATTTAATGCAAAGAATTGCAACATATTACGGTGATTCTAAAAAGAGAATTTATCCTAAAGATGTTGATGAATTTGTAAACATTGCAGGTGATTTGTTTAAAGAAGACGATAAATCTGCAATCGTTTATGATACAGGCAAAAATCTACAATCACTTTATGGCAAAGATACTGTGAAAAAAGATTTAGAAGCAATTGTAAGACAAATCAAATCCGGCAATATCGGCACAAGAGGTTACATTATGTATTCTCAAGATGATGAAGCCGGTTCCGGTAGAAGGTTTACTGCTCAAGCATTAGCCGGTGAAGCAAAAGTTCCTTATATGGAGATAGCGTCTTCTGATTTTGCAAAGAGTGTTGAAGATGAAGACGGATTCAGAACATCTCCGGCTTCTGAAATGAACAGAATTTTTACAGAAGTTAAGAAAGCTGCAAAACAAAACGAAAACAAAACAGCAATTTTATTTGTAAATAATTTTGAAGATTTTGCATTTTCCGGTCCATATTTGGCAGGGTATAAACAAGCTATGGCGCAAATGGAAAAAGAAATGGCAAAAGCTGAATCAGAGCATTTGAACATTGTTGTAATCGGCTCAACCAATCAATATTACACAGAAGCAATTCCAATGGTAGTTAGAGGTTTTAACCAAACTATAGCGCTCGATTCTCCGGCTTTCAACAAAAAATCAAGAAAAGATATTATAACAAACAGAATTAAAGAAACAGGCATTCCTCTTGCAGGAAGAACAGCAAAAGACAGAGAAGAAATAATTAACAAACTTGTTAAACTAACAGGTTACATGTCTTTCGTGGAAATTAAAACTGTTGTCGATAATGCTAAACAAATAATGTTGGAACGTAACAAGAAAAAAGCTTCTATCGGAGAATTTATTGAAGCATACTTGCAAATACAAACTGGAAGAACTTCACATCCTGAAATGCCTGAGTACAACAAACGTGCAACAACTTCTCACGAATGCGGACACGCTACTAATTTGGAAGTTATGGGTGAAATACTTAAAGATAAAGGTCAACCTTGGCATCAATCTGACGAAGTTAATTTTATTACACTTGACCCGAGAGGCAACTTCTTAGGTGCAGTATTTGAAGGTAGAAAAGACAACGGCGATTATCCTTTTGAAGCATTATTTACAGGACTTGTATGCTCATATGGTGGCTATTCATGCGAAAAGAAATTCTTTGATATGAACGGTTCAGCAGGAATCGGACAGGATTTGGCACAAGCGACACAAGCAACAAAAAGAGGCGTTGAATATTATGGGCTAGGTCATCACACAGGTCAAATCTCTAATGCCGCAAAAATCAATTCCGGTAAATACAGCGAAAATGTATACAAAGATATGGAAGTAATTTTGAGTAATGCAAAATTAGCTTCTGACTTGATTACTGATACTTATGCAGGATTCAATAAATGGTTTACTGATAAATATTCTAAGCTAATTGGTTCTGACGATTGTATGGTTGATGGCGACGATTTCAGATTGGCACTATCAAAATGGAAAACCGCACAACCTAAGAACATGCAAGAAGAATTTGAAATCTTAGGCGACATGGTTATGGATATCATTAAAGCGTCTAAAAACGGCAAATTTTACGGCAAAGTTAGAGAAGTTAAAAAGGCAATTAAATAGGAAATGGTCAACACCTCTCCATTGGGGGAACGGATTTTCGGTAGGGTGAAGCGAACGTGAGTGAGCTAACCCATAAGAGCTAATAACATGAAAATAACACCCTCTCCCGCCTTCGGCACCCTCTCCATGTAGAATTGAAAAAGGAGAGGGGAGTGAGACGCGTTTGTTTAAATATCAGTGGATTACTTAGTCGTCAATTATAATTGCTACTCCTCATAATGACTTAAGGTCAAACGTTATTAGTGCAAAAAATTGCACCCTAAAATATTCAAGTAAAATACTTCAATATTAAACATATTTCATTTGAAAATTAATTAAAATAATTGTCCATTTTCCACTTTCAATTTTCCATTGACCTTAAGCCAAGTATTTCTGCAAAGTTACTTTATCAAACACTTCTACGCTGTCTTTTGAATGAATAAAAATCAGGCAAGAAATCAAAGATTTGAAAGACTGAAAATCGTCAAACGCGAGCTTCTGTCTTAAATCAGTCATATTGTTTGCCATAAATTCAGTCAAAACAACTTTGTCGTTATAGAAAAGTTCTGACAAAAATTCAAACGCATCGCGAGTTTTAACGCCTTCCAAATAAATAATATCAGGTGATTGAAACTCAACATATCTGAGTGCTTTATCCATGTTAAAACCGATATTTTCGTTAAGTTCGCACTGATTAACACCCTTGAGTTCGTATTTTGCGATTGACTCAATTGTCATAATATTTTTTCCTGATTTAGCCACCTCTAATAAAAGCGAATAAATTACGTGAGTTTTTCCACTCAGAGGCGAACCGCAAACAAGGATTATTCCCGGATTATCAAGCGCATGCATAATAATACTTCTCTGTTTTTCATCAGTTATAATTTTGTCTAAATGACGAGGCGGTTTATATATTTTCAAAGAAATTCTCTCACCCATAATCGTTGGGAATGATGAAACTGACGCAATAAGCATTGTGTTTTCAACTTTAAAACAAAGTTTACCGAGTTGTGGAATTTCGCAAACAGTAGCATCCAAATTTGAAAGCGTTTTTAATTTAGAAACAAAAGCTGAATTCAAAATTGCAGGAATTGTACCTTTGTCAAATATTTCACCGTCTTTTTTGAATACAACTTTTAGACCTTCTTCAACTTGTTCAAAGTTAAGCTCGTGAATATCCTCAATAATCGCTTGTTTCAAAATCGCTCTAATAACGTGCTGGATATGTTCTTCACCGGCTTCTTCTTTATGTAGTTCTTCTGTCCAGTCAAATTCTTTTTCATCATCAGGAGTCAAAGTAATGCTATCAACCGTATCAGCAACTTTATAATATTCGTCAATCTTTTTGATTATGCTTGCTTCTGAAGCTATAACCGGCTCAATCGAACATTCCGCCGTTTCAATAACTTTATCTATCGCAAACAAATCCAGCGGATCAGACATTGCAACAGTTAAAACATCTTCTATTTTAAACAACGGAATTATGCGGTATCTTCTTGCATCCGCGAACGAAACATATTTAAAACATTTTGTATCGGGTTCATAATCTTCCAAATTAACATACGGAATGTGCAACTTGCTTTCCAAAAATTTCAACAAAGTATCTTCCGCCAAAATCCCTGAATTTATAAGTGCTTGACCTATATTTATGCTTTGTACGTTAGCAAGTTCTTCAGCCTTTTCCAAGGTTTCATAAGAAACCACGCCATCTCGAACAAGCTCGTATTTAAGTTTTTCTAATGTTTTGTTGTTTACTGTTTCCATTGTTTTTATGAGGGAAATAAGGTAATAGGGTAATAAGGGAATAAGTGGTATTAAAATTCATTAATGCTATTTGCGCTTAATCAACGTAATATTTACTAAAATTATTTAAAACCTCTTATTGCCTTATTACCTTATTCCCCTATTCCCTTTCTATTTAAGATACTCTTCCACTTTCTTCACAATCGCATCCAACTCAAACGGTTTTGTGATATATTCATTAACTCCGGTTTCTTCACCAATCATCTTATCTTCCAATTGAGAACGCGCTGTTACCATAATTATCGGAATATCTTTATATTTGTTGTCATATTTAAGGAGTCGGCTGATTTTATAACCGTTGATTTTTGGCATCATAACATCAAGGATAATCAAATCCGGCATTATCTCCTTAGCAAGCTTCAAGCCATCTTCTCCGTTATAAGCCGTATAACACACAAAGCCCGAAACTTCCAAAACGAACTTTAGACTTTCTACGATGTCTTGCTCGTCATCTACTATAAGAATCTTTTTCATGTGTATCTCCTTCAATCTCGTATGAATACATTATATCACATTCTCCGTATAAGTTTTTATTCTGCTCAATTACCGAGTCGATTTTTTTCTTTAAAAATTCGGCAGAAGGCTTATCGCCGTCCATTAAAATTAGCGACAAAGTCGTCATAGCGCCTTCTTTTTCTATTAGAGAATTTGTCATATATGTTTTATTTAACAAATTATTTTCTTTAAGCAAGTTTTCAATTACGGCATTAGTTGATTTAATTTTAATAACCGCAATTGTTGAACCGTTTGAACGCGCTTTTTGAGAAAGCTGTTTTCTTATCATTGTAAAATTACTCTTGTCATTTGCAACAGGAATTACAAAATAGAATTTTGAACCTTTGTTAATTTCACTATCGCACCAAATCGCACCGTTATGAGATTCCATCAACTGTCTTGCAATCGGCAAACCTAAACCTGAACCTCCAACTTTTCTTGAGAGTGAGTTTTCTATTTGTGCAAATTTATCAAAAACATGGTTTAAATCCTTGCGCTCAATACCGATACCATGATCTTCTACGCAAACTTGCAAATAATTTCCTTGTAGTTTTTTGATATCATCTTCAAAACAATTGTCATATTGAAGCTCACGAGCATTCACAACTTTTGAAGTTATTTCAATTTCACCGGCATCAGGCGTAAATTTAATTGCGTTTGATACAAGGTTAGTTAAAACCTGTTCTAATCTGTTTGAATCCGCGTAAACCTCTACATCGTCATCAGAAGGAATATATTTTATAGTCAAATTCTTTTCTTTAGCAACTTCCGACAAATTTGTTTTTACATATTCAATGACTGGTTCAACGTGAATAAGTTCAAATTTAAAATCCATTTTCCCTGCTTCGATTTTTGAAATATCAAGAAGGTCGTTGATAATACCAGAAAGCCTTATTGCATTACGTTTGCCCATAGAAACAAATTTTTCTATATTTTCTGTCATCTCACCGGCTTTTCCGCTAAGAATAATATCCATAGCGTTTTTAATTGCGGTTAGCGGTGTTCTTAATTCGTGCGATACAATTGAAATAAATTCTGATTTCAAACGTTCAAGTTTTTGTAACTTTCTGTTTGTTGCCTTCAATTCTTGTGTAAAAGATGCGCTCTGCAAAGGAATCGTAACTTGTTGAACAAGAGTTTGGAAACAAGTTGCGTCTTCTGTTGAAAATGGTTTTTCTCTGTAGATTTCCGTAAATCCGAAAAATTCATCATTTAAAGCTATCGGCGCAAACATATTGTCATATCTCAAGATTGAAAAATCGTATTCTTGAATATTATGCTTGATGTTTTTTTCAATCTTTAAATTACCTATTTTGATATCAACGGGAGGGTCTGCAAGCAAGGATTTGTAACTCAATATTGCACGAAGTTTTAATGCTTCCAATAATCTATCAGAAACTTTATAAATCGAATTAATTATTAAAACTGGTTCGCGCTCTGAGCGAAACATTAGAGTACAAGCAAGTTCAAAGTTCAAAGATTTTTCGATACCTTCAATCATGATCTTGATTAATTTGTCTTTGTCTAAAGAGCCGGCAAGTTGCGAACTTGTGTTATACAAAACGTTTAATTGATAAAGACTTCGGGCTAATTCTTGGTTAGATTTTGTCATCTTTAATAAAGAAAGTCGCGTCTTTAAACTTGAATCGACAGTTGCAGAAAGTAACTTTTTATCGATAGGAGTTTTAATGAAAAGATTTGCATTATGCATAACATCTTTATTTAAATCTTTTTCACCAAGAATCATAAGGATTACAACCGGATACTGTTTGACTTTTCGACAGAGATGTTTTAAATCAAGTGTTTCAATATCGCCATCTACGATAACAATATCAGGTTCTTCAACTTTTAGAATATCAAAGATAAGAATTTCGTCCGATGTTGTTGCAATTTCATCCATCGGAAAAACTTCTTTCAAAAGATTTTCTTTCTCACTATCCTCACTAACCAACAAAAACTTAGTCATACTAAGATGATAGCACAAATTTTTTGCAGAGTTAATATCTATTTTTGATTGTTTTTTGAGCAAGCCCCCCAAGGGAGGGAATGCGTTAAAGACGCTCATATAAACGAATTTCACTCCCCTCTCCTTCTGTCAATTCTACATGGAGAGGGAAACGAGAAGGCAGGCACTACTGCCCGAGGGAGGGAATGTTATTTTTTCAAAACAAATTTCCAACCTAAAATCGTAATTTGTTTTACTTTATTTCCACAAAGTTTTTTATTCTTAACGGAGAAAACATTTTCAAAAAATGAGTTTTTCAACCGAATCTCTTTCAACAATTCCTTATAATCACGTTCTGATAATATTTCTCTACAGCATTCTAAATATCTATCATAGCTTTCTTTCGGAACACCTGTATAATGCCAATATAGCAATCTAATCTGATATTTATTAAACGCCATTCTATATTTTTCGTATAAATTATGTTCTTCAAGAAATCTCTTAATTGCCTTAACATTTTCAAAAACACAAAAGTTCTCGTCTGTAGCACTATTTACAGCAGAACCGGCTCTTTGTCTATAATAATATAATGCTTTTTCCAGATATAAAATACGTTTAGCAAGTAACGTCGCAGATATTACAAAGATATTGTCTTCACCATAACGATTCGGAGCAAATTGGATTTTATTGTCTTTAATAAATTTTAAGGAATAAGCTCTATACCCAGCCATTATAATACTTAATATATCGCGATTTTTAATCTCATTCCAATTGTATACCATGCCATTTTCGACTTTAAATCTTAATCGTTTTCTGGCTTCTTTATAAAAACTTGTCATTTTCTTATTTTGAGCCATTCCGTCTTTGAACTGATAAGAGTCAAAATGAACAATATCAACGTCCGCTTGTTGAAACTGGTTGTTAATTAGTTCTAAAGTATTTAAATCAATGTAGTCGTCAGGATCAACGAATAGCAAATAATCGCCTGTCGCAATATTAATTGCATAATTTCTTGCAACTCCTTGCCCTTGATTTTCTTGCGAAATTACTTTGAATCTGCAATCCTTGTTGGCATACTCGTTTAAAACTTCCAAAGAATTATCTGTTGAGCCGTCATTAATACATATTGCCTCAAAATCAGAAAATGTTTGATTAGTCAGACTATCTAAACACTCTCTTATGTAATTTTCTACATTATAAACAGGTAATATTATGGAAAATTTTGGCATTAGAACCCAGCTCTTTCTTGTTAAAATTTTGTGCATTTTTCATATACTTTTCTAATAAAAAGTAATGAAACAGGCTGAAAAGCAGTCATAGCTTGATTATATCACAAAAATCTTATTTACACAATATT
>CAKVLH010000006.1 GCA_934757245.1 uncultured Candidatus Melainabacteria bacterium | reverse complement strand
ATGTAACACAATGTATATTGTGTTACATCTCTGATAAATAATTTGAATTGCAAGAAAAACAATAAATAATCGGGCAGTTATTTCTAATAACTGCCCGATTTAGTTTCCATTTTATTTAATTCTAGTTAATCACATCATCATAAGATTCCGGATTATTTAACAAATCATAATTGATTTCGTTTTCGTTATCAGCAATAGCAGCTGCAACAACCGCATCAGAAGTTACGTTCAACAATGTTCTCATCATATCTGTAATTCTTTCAATTGTGAACAAGAACGCGAAGCCTGCAACCAATTGTTCAGGACTTAATCCCATACCATTAAGAACAAGCGCTATTGTTATCAAACCTGCTCCTGGAATACCTGCGCAAGTTGATGATGCAATAATTGCCAACAATGCAATTTGAATAACCAAGAATGGAGTTAGAGCAACGCCATAAGCTTGAGTTAGGAATATAACTGCAACCGTTTGCAACATTGCAGTACCATCCATATTAAGCGTTGCGCCTAATGGCAATACGAAACTTGCGATTTTGTGTGAAATACCTCTTTTTTCACAACATGCTATCGTCAATGGCAATGTAGCAGATGAACTTGCAGTACCAAATGCAACCATCATAGCTTCAGCCATAGCAGCATACAACATTGTTACAGGAACTTTTGAAAATATTTTCAAGAATACTGGATATACAACAAAGAATTGAATTGCAAAACCTAAAGCCAAAACTCCTAGGTATTTTGATATGCTCATGAAAATATCAATACCGAATGATGAAACAGCAACAGCAGTAAGTGCGAATACACCCGGAGCTGCAAAGCACATAATCCAATCAGTAATTTTCATTGTTGCGGCAAAAATTGATTCAAAGAAGCTTACAAAAGGTCTGTTGATATCGCCAACTTTTGCTAATGCCACTGAGAACATCAGCGCAAATACAATAATAGGAACCATATCTCCACTTGCAATTGATGCAAGAGGGTTTTTAGGAATAAAACCTAAGAAAATATTTAACAAATTACCCTTTTGGGCTTCAATAGTCGCGGCAACTTGAGCTTGAATTCCGGCAGCGGTATCCATATTTATATAATGTGCTGCTCCAAGCCCCGGTTTTAGCAATAAAGCCAAAGCTGCACCAATCGTAACAGCTACAACAGTAATAATACCGTAGTAGAAAATCATCTTTGTTCCGAGTTTTCCAATTTGTTTACTATCGCCAACACTTGTAATACCGATTACAATTGCAGATATAACCAATGGAATTACAACCATTTGAATCAGTCTGATAAATACCTGCCCGATAAATGTTAAAGTTGTCATTAGAATTGGGCTTGGCTCTCTATGTAACCAAATACCAACCAACACACCAAGTACAAGACCTGCAAAAATGTGCCAATTTCTTTTTAGTCCCAGCCCAAGTGCAATTAGCACCTGCATGTGAAATTTCATCTAAATTCCTCTCATATACTTATATAACTTAATTATTTTACTATTTTTATTAATAAATGTAAAGATGCATGTTAATTAGAAATTTTTACGAGCATCTTTGGCGCCTTCCCTCGCCTAACAGGAGAGCGGATTTTCGGTAGGGCGTAAGCCCGTAAGAGCAAATAACATGAAAATAACAATTAAAATCCGCTAGGATTTGTTGTTATTGGAATGTTATGCTCGCCCGAATAATCCAAGACAGGTTTAGGGTGAGGTGAAGGTAGTAGTAGATAATGTCTACATTGTCAAGAATTTCTTTTTTTGGGAAAAAATGTATATTTAAGGCAAGTAAAACTAGGGTGCTTTCGGCATCCTAGTTCTGTTATTCAATTATTGTAATTAGGCTATTTTAGTTATTTTTTTCTTAAAACAAGAAACATGATTTTCTTCATATGTTTTTTTAGAATTCAAAATTGCACAAGCAGCAACTAATAATTTTCTCATTACTGCTACTAAGGCAACTTTTTTAGGCTTTCCTTTATTTACTAAATGTAAATAAAACTCGGACATTTTTAAGTTGTGTCTTATTGAAACTAAAGCCGCCATATAAAGCATATTCCTGACTCTTGGATTCCCGTATTTAGTTATTCTTGGTTTTTGCCAAACACTTGTACCAGATTCCATTTCTCTGACTTCTAAACCAAAAAACGATGTTAATTTCTTTGAATTATACATTCCATATTCATCTTTGTATATTTCAGAAATAAGGACATTGCTGATACGTTTTCCAAATGAAGGTATTGAAGTAAGTAAATCGTATTCTTGTTTTAATTCTGAATAGTTGTCATAGTAAAACTTTATTTCTTTTTCAGTTTCTGCTATTGTGTTGTCTATAGAATTAATAGTGGCATTGACCACGCGGGCTGCAGCTTCTGTATTGAAGGTTTGCAGCCTTACTTTTTGCATTATTCTTAATTCTACAAGATTATCCATTAGCCTCGATAAATCTCTAAATTCGCGTCTTTCCTGTGTCTGTGGTGTAAAAGGTCTAGGATTTCGTTCTTTGCAAAATTTAGCAAGTACCATTGCATCACTTTTGTCATTTTTTGTGTTAATCAGAGATTTCGCAAATGCCTTTATTCGTCTTGGGTTAACAACACTAACCTTGTAATTTTTGTTTTCCAAGAGAGAAAAAGCTACAAGTTCGTGGTAAACATTTGTTGCTTCCATACAAAAATGTACAAAAGCATTGTTTCAGGTTTTACTATTTACCCATTCTTGAAGAAAAATCACCCCATCATTACTATTCTCAAACACTTTGTAATGAAATTTTTCTTTTTCCAATAACATTACATCCAGTTTCTTTTTCGAAACATCAATACCACAATAGAATTTGTCATTATTCATAGAACTCCTTTCTGAATAAAACAAACGGTCCGTTTTTGCGTAAAACTTTGCTTACCTTGTAAATACGAGTTTTTATCACTCTCTAGATAATGTTCAGCTTTAAAGAATTACAAACGGGGACTTATCTACTAAACAGTTTTGAAAAACTTTGGGTGGGCACAGTCTTATTCCGTTTTTTATTCATATTTATTCTACTATTTTTTACAAATTCATGATACAAGGTTGGGGTTTCCACCCCAACAAAACTACACCAATTCGCCATTCAAATACCAAGTTCTTGCTCTGGTTATTTTTGCTGTTACAAATTCGCCTGTGATATCTTTATCATGCGGAATGTGGACGATTTTATTATTACGGGTTCTGCCGGTAATAACGTTTTTACCGTTTCTTGTTTCAAATTTTTCAATCAAAACTTCCAATTCGCGTCCAACATATTTTTGATTAGATTTCAAGCAACATTCGCGGTTATGTTCGTTCAAACGCGCAAGTCTATCTGTCTTAACATCTTCCGGTACGTACAAATCAACCCATTTCGCTGCTACGGTTCTTTCTCTTGGAGAATAAGCAGCCGTATTTGAATAATCTAATTCCAATTCAGTCATAGCCTTCAAAGTGTTTTGGAACTGTTCTTCCGTTTCTCCCGGAAAACCTGCAATGAAATCACTTGTAATTGTTACATCAGGGATTCGGCTTCTTAAATTATCGCAAATCTTTTTATAAGTTGCATAATCGTATCTGCGGTTCATTTTCTTTAAAATGTAATCATCGCCGGATTGCATTGGAATATGGAAATATTCACAAACTTTATCAAGCTCAATCACAGTATCTATAAGTTCTTCCGTAATATCTGTAGGATAAGATGTTACAAATCTTATTCTAAAATTACCTTCAAGCGCATTAACTTGTCTTAAGAGCCAAGAAAGGTTTTGGTGCGGTTCTAGGTCTTTACCGTAAGAATCTACATTTTGTCCAAGAAGTGTAATCTCTTTAAAGCCTTCTTTTAAAGCCTTCTTAGCTTCGTTCAAGATTAATTCCGGTTTTCTGGAACGCTCACGACCTCTTGTATAAGGCACGATACAGTATGTGCAGAAATTGTTACAGCCTTCCATAATCGGAATCCACGCATTAATACTTTTTACACGGTTTATTTGAATATCACTTTCTTCAAAAGGTTTTTCTTCCGTAGAAACAACTCTTTCGCCGGCTTCAATACGTTTAACGAGATTTGGTAGCTCATAAAGTCTTTGAGTTCCTAAAACCAAATCTACATAAGGAGCACGTCTGAACAAATCTTTACCTGCTTGTTGAGCAACGCAACCTGCAAATACTATTTTTAAATCAGGATTTTTCTTTTTCCACTTACCCCAAACGCCGATTGCGCTATAAGCCTTGTCTTCAGAAAGTTGTCTGATTGAGCAAGTGTTGATAATCAACATATCAGCTTCTTTTGGCTCAAGTGTTTGCGTATAACCGCAATACTCCAACATACCAAACATACGTTCAGCATCGGATTTATTCATTTGGCAACCTAACGTTTCTATATATACCTTTTTCATTTATTCCACCTCTTTATTCTATTGTACAACAAACGAAAACGGATAAGAGAAATTTAACCTTTAAATGTTAAATCCGGATGACGCGCCGCAAGCGTTTCATCAACTTTTTTAATCGGAGTTTTTTGTGGTGATTTCAAAACTTCTTCAGGATTTTCTTCAATTTCTTTCGCAATTTTTAACATTGTATCAACAAAATCATCCAAAACTCGTTTAGATTCAGATTCTGTAGGCTCAATCATAATTGCTTCATGTACAATTAATGGGAAATAAACCGTTGGCGGATGACAATTAGAATCCATCAAACGTTTTGCAATACCTAATGTTGAAACCCCTTGGTGATGTTGTTTTTCTCCAGACAAAACAAATTCGTGCATACAAGGCTCATCATAAGGTAAATCATAAGCACCTTTTAGTTTTTCCTTTAAGTAATTTGCATTCAAAACAGCGTCAGCACTTGCCAATTTTAAATTATTACCCATCATTAAAATATAAGCGTAAGCTCTAACAAGAACACCAAAATTGCCGTAAAAACTTCTTACTTTTCCGATAGAATGTTTAATATCGTAATTTCTATAATATTTCCCATTTGCACATTCAATTATAGGAGACGGCAAGTATTCTCTTAATTTTTCTACTACACCAACAGGGCCTGCTCCAGGGCCGCCACCACCGTGAGGAGTTGCAAATGTTTTATGAAGATTTAAATGCACAACATCAAATCCCATTAATGCAGGATTTGTCCAGCCCATAATAGCGTTAAAATTAGCACCGTCGTAATAAAGAAGTGAGCCATTATCATGCATTAATTTTGAAATTTCTAAAACATTTTCTTCAAAAATGCCCAGCGTATTAGGGTTTGTCATCATAATAGCCGCAACATCAGAATCTAAAAGTTCTTTCAAGTTTTCAATATCAACTTGTCCTTTTTCGTTTGATTTAACTTGAACAATATCAAATCCGCACATCTTCGCGCTTGCAGGATTTGTACCGTGCGCAGAATCAGGAACCAGAACTTTTTTTCTGTTCAATTCGCCTTTGGTTTCAAAGTATTTTTTTACAACCATCATGCCGGTTAATTCACCATGCGCTCCTGCTGCAGGCTGTAAGGTAATAGCATCCATGCCGGTAATTTTCTTCAAAGCTTCTTGCAATTTATACATAAGCTCTAAAGCGCCCTGAGAATCTTCATCATCTTGAAGCGGATGTAAATTTGTAAATCCTTCCAATGAAGCTAAAAATTCATTAACCTTTGGATTGTATTTCATAGTACAAGAACCAAGCGGATAGAAGCCTTTTTCTATACAGAAATTGCGATCGCTTAATTCTTTGTAATGGCGCATAACTTCCAATTCACTTAGTTGTGGAAGTCCTATTTCGCCTTCTCTTAACATTTCTTGCGGAAGATAATCTCCTAAAGTGGCATTACTGTCAAATCTGATACCTTCTACTCCATTAGATTTTTCAAATATTGTTTTCATTATTCAAGCTTTCCTGTTTTAATAATTCTTTTTTTACTTTGTCTAACGCATTTTGGATAATTCTCGAGATTCTCGACTGTGAGATATTAAATTCTGCCGATATATCTTTAAGTTTTTTATCGTAAAAATACTTAGCTTCAATCAAATCTTGTTCTCTTTGTGAAAGCTTTTTCATAACTTCACAAATTCTGTTTTTAAGTTCAACTATTTCGGCTTTTTCTTCCGGAGTTCTATGATTATCCTTGATTAAAGTAGGATTTTCTGCGTCTGCCATTTCCTCTATAGAAAGAATCGTTTTGTAAACAGCATCCTTGATTTTTTCATGCTCCAAAGATGTTTCTTGATTTTTCATAACATACCACTTGTAGCGACGGCGCATTTCGTTTCTGATTGCCCATTTTATCGCTTTTGTAAGATATGCTGTTGTATATAAATCTTTATTTCTTGAATTATTGATAAGGTAATAAACAGTATAGTTGGCAAGACTGATAACTTCGGAAAGCTCAATAAGCCCAAGGTTTGAGAATTTTTTGTATTCAACCTTGGAGATTGTTTCGACTAATTCTTTGTATTGCGCCAAATTAGCCCGCTCTTCTCTATTTCTGTTTATTGACTCTATATCTTTCATACCTTATATGATATCAGAAAATAGGGTATAAATGCAAGGTCGCATAATCGATTTATCATGTTCTTAAAAATAATTTAATATAAATTATAAACATTTGTAAATAAAAGTAAAAAACACACTAGCAAATCTTTGAAAAAATGTTACCATGAAAAAAAGGGATGTTTGAAGAAAAGAATTAAATGTAAACATTTTGTAATAATTAGTCAATTATTTTTATTTATCTGTTTTATATTTCTATAATGTGATGAAGGTGCAAGCGTGAAAAAAGAAAAAGATTTAATAAATAAGATTACAGAGATTACAGCAAAAACCCCAATAACCTCTCCAATTCAACAAGAGAAATTAGTGTCTAAAGTTAATTCACTGACATTTCATTCTTGTGCGAATTCTTTAACCAAGCCTCAAAATAAATCATTTAGTAATGAAAAAGGATTTACTTTAAATTATAAAACGGTTGTTGATGAACTTGTTAAAATTTCCGAAGTTGCGTCTATTGCAGAATTTTATACAAAGATTTATTCAATAATTTCACAAAATATAGATTCTGATTTTATGGCGTATGGATTTTTTAAAGATAAATCAAATTGCATTAATCTGAATTTACGAGATAAAGCAGGAAATTATTATTCAACAAAAGTATTTTTAAAAGAAACCGACAATCCAATTGTAGAAGCATTTGTAAAACGTCAAATTATATTTAAAGATGATGTAGACTTTCTAAAATTGTCATATTTTACAAACCATGCAGTTGTTATTTTACCGTTAATTTCAGTAAATAAATGCATCGGAGTCCTAATCGTTGAAGATAATTACGCAAGGCAAAATATCGGTTTGTATAAATTAATTGCAAACTATTCTGCTCTTTTTGCGCATAATTTTGATTTAATTGAAAAGAGTGATGAATATGCAAATACAGATAACTTGACGCTTTTATACAATCATAGAGGCTTCCAAGAAATCTTGTCTAACGAGATTGAACGCGCAAAAACTAACAAACAACAGCTTTCTATCGTTATGATGGATATTTGTAATATTACAAAAATCAATAGAGAGCTTGGTCATGCAAAAGGCGATGAAGTTATTAAAGTTGTTGCTGAAAAAGTACGCCAAAATATTAGGGAAGGTGATGTAGCAGGCCGTTATGGTGGTGATGAAATTGCCTTAATTCTGCCTAAAACATCAGTAGAACAAGCCAAGTATGTCGCTGAATACATTACTTACTCACTCTCTTGCTGTTTTATTGACGATATCGGGCCTGTTAAAGTATCGGTTGGAGTTTCAACATACCCTGATTGTGCGGATGATAAAGAAAAATTGTTAATTCTTGCAGAACAAGCAATGTATATTTCGCAAGCAAAAGGTTATAAAGACGGCATGTCCGCAATTATAAGTTCTGCCGACTTTAACTTCTGGGATGATATTGCTCTACAATCTTATGCAGAAGTTATCGGAAAACGCCACTCTCAACTTGGCGTCAACTTTGAAGAAGAATTGTTGGCGAAATTTAATGTTGATCATGAAATGTCAGGCAACAGAATTTCTGAAATTGCAACCTCTTTAGCAGGTGCTATTGATGCAAAAGACCCGTATACAAAAGGTCATTCGACTTCTGTCTCAAGATTTTCAGAAGCTTTGGCACGTGCAATTAATCTTCCTGAAGGTGAAGTTGAACGCATCAAATTGGGTGCGTTGTTGCATGATGTTGGTAAAATTGGCATTCCTGAATCAGTGCTTAAAAAAGAAGGCCCATTATCTGATGATGAATGGTGTATTATGAAACAACATCCTGTAATTGGTGCGGAAAAAGTGCTTATGCCAAATCCTTCGCTTAGAGATTTAATCCCTATTGTAAAATACCACCACGAAAGGATTGACGGTAAAGGTTATCCGGAAGGTCTTAAAAACGGCGACATTCCGCTTGCTGCAAAAATTGTAGCAATCGCTGATACTTATCACGCATTGATTAGTGATAGGCCATATAGACGCGGTATGAATATAGAAAAAGCTATTTCTATATTGGAAGAAGGCGCAGGTACTCAATGGGATGGCGATTTAGTCAGAACATTTATTCAAATTGCACCATCTTTGGGAGTTTAAGTCGTTCTATAGAGTATACTTATTCTGTTTTTTCTTGTAAAAATCTTACAAAGTAAGATGAAATAGCCGGAATAACGCTTAATCCTACAAGAACATTCATTATGCCAAAGTTTTGAGCAACAGCACCTAAAATAGACATACATAGCGCTACTATTCCCCAACAGAATCCGTTAATAAATCCGGCAACAATACTTTTATATTCCGGTAATGTGCGTTGTGCCCAAACCATTGTAACAGGTTGAGCCAGCATTGTTGTAAATCCGATTATGAAAAAGATTACTAATGATAAAACCGGATGCGCTTTGTAAGTAAGTGCAAAAGATATCGTCATTGGCAAAGTTGCCCACATTGAGAAGTAAACAATACGTTTTGAACCAACCAATCTCTCTACTTTTGGACTTAAAAATGAAGCAATTGCCCCTGCAAATACGAATAAGAATAAAGCAAATCCTATGTAAAACGGAGAATAGTTCATTGATTTCCATAAGAATGGAAGTAATATACAAGAGCTGTTTGTGATTAGCGATTTCATCATTGAAATCAGCATTAAATAATTCATTTGACGATTAGAAAGTATATCTTTAAACGATTTGAAAAATTCTTTTTGCACAGGAGTTTTTTCAATATTGGAAAGTTTTGGCACGCACAAAAACATTACGGAAGCTAATGCTAAACCGAATAAAGAGGTATATGCAATCATTGAAAGTCCTAAGACTTGCGTTATCAAAGCTGCCATAAGAGGTCCAAATGCAAAACCTAGCGACCCCATGCTTATAAAAATTCCCATATTGTTGGAACAGTCTTTGCCGGAAAAATAGTTTACAAATCCCATTGATTGCGGGTGAAAAAAACTTCCGCCCAAACTGCCTAAAATCATGAATATCAATAATATATGAACATTTGGCGCTAATGGAGTTAGCGGAATAAATAAAGAAGCCAGAATTAAACCCCAAAATATAAAAAATCGTTTCAGAATATTATCTGCAAAAAAACCAAAAACCGGTTGCAACATAGATGAGCAAATATGCGAAATACTTATTATTACAGTTGCAATTGCCATAGAAAAGCCAAGTTTTGCAGCAATAAATGGCATTATAGGGTTTAGAAAACCACTATAAACATCTGCAATAAGGTGTCCGAGGCAAAGCCATATAATAGCCTTTTGTGTAGTTTTAGCATCCATATTTTTTCTCCGTATCCTTAATTCCAAGTTGGACTGGTTTATAATTATTATAGTTTCTTCAAATTGATTAATCAAATCTGTAGTGTTATAATCAGTTTATGAGCGTAGATACGGAAGATACAAATTTGAAAATGGTTGGGCTGGAACTGATGTTCTTAACACCTGAAAAATATAGCCACGAAGACGGCATAACTGCTGTAGAGTTGGCTAAACTTGTAAACCTTCCTGTTGATGAAGTAAAAAAGAAACTTCAAATTTTAAAAGAAAAGAATATTGTACGCGTTAAAGGAATTAATCCTAAATGCTGGTTGTTCGATGAATACAATTTTCAGCGTTTAGACGACGATGATGATATTTTTCATCTTCTATGTAATTTTGAAGATGTCGATTTTGATAAATATTTTTCTTATTGATTTTAAACTTCCTAACGTTCACTCTGTGAACATTTTTTAAGAAGAAAGTTCAAAGTACTCGACATTTAATCTTTTTTCGGGTAACATAGGTTTATACTAGCCCAATAATAGTTAAAGGAGAAAAAGAAATGCAAGTAATATTGAAAAAAGAAGTTCAAAACATTGGCGAAGCAGGCGATTTAGTAAACGTTAAAGACGGTTACGCTAGAAATTTCCTAATTCCAAAAAACTATGCAGAAGTAGCTACTGAAGGTGCTTTAAAGAATAGAGAACAAAATTTGGCAAGACTTCAAGCTAAACAAGAAAAATTACACCAAGAAGCTTTGGCTAAAGCTGAACAAATCGAAAAACTTGGTTCTATCGAATTATCAGCAAAAGCTGGTGAAAGCGGTAAATTGTTCGGTACAATTACAACTAAGAAATTATGCGAAGAATTAAAAGAAAAAGCTGGAATCGAAGTTGATAGAAAGACTGTTTCATTGAACTCTCCTATCAACAAAATCGGCGAATTCACAATGTTAATCAAATTAACTTCAAAAGTTAGAACTGAATTAAAAGTTGTTGTAACAGCATCTGAAGTTGTTAAAGAATCTGTAGAAGAAACAGAAGAAGCTGAAGCATAATTGTTTTAGAAATTTAAAATTAAAAAACGTGCTGATAGCTTGCTATTAGCACGTTTTATTTATGTAAGAGAGAATGTTATGGCAAATATACTAATGAAAACCCTACCTGTTGGCAACCTTCCTTATGAAGATGATAAAGCTACAACAAGAATGATGGTGAAGCTTTTTGAACTAACGCCATATTTAGCAATGCTTCCGGTAGCTAACATAAATGAGAATATAAAATATCGTACCTTATCGAATTTAGATGGAGTATTATCTAAAGATAAAAGGTATTATTTATGTAGCGATATGGATAAATTTCGTCAGATAAGCGTGAAATTGGATACGATTTTCAATAATCCAACAGCCGAAAACCTTGAGCCATACAAATTTGATTCTTATTTTTTCCCAAAGTATTTACAAATCTTAAATAGAATTAAGCCAAAAGAGACTGTTGTCAACATACTTGGCCCGTTTAGCATGTCTCAAATATTGATAAACAAATCCGGTATACAAATTTTGTCAGATAAAATGTATCGTAAATTTGTAATTCAATCAATTGTAGCAAAAGCTCTTTGGGCGATTAATCAAATTAAAGCAGTATCACCTGAAACAACGCCTTTGATTATCCTTGAAGAACCATTACTACACAAAATTGGTGATGTGAAAAGAGCAAACGAAGATGTTACAAAAGATATCGTTGTTAACTTGTTTGCAAAAGTTATTCAGAAAATAAAAGAATACAAAGGAAATGTCGGCATTCAATGTTTTGAAAAATGTGATTGGCAAATTCCAATTGAAGCCGGTGTTGATGTTATTTCATTTGACGCTTACAACAATCCAAACAATTTGACGATTATTGCCGAAAAAGTTAATGACTTTTTAGTTAACGGTGGGCGAATTAATTGGGGCATCGTTCCGGTTCAAAATGAAGCGATGATTAAATCTTTGACAATAGATGAGGTCTACAATAGATTTATCAAAACTATTGAAAATCTTATAATTGCAGGCACAAGTGAACGCTTGACATACAATCAAGCAATGGTTTCTATTAATGGCGATATTGATAATTTACCGTTGATTTTTGCAGAAAAAGCACTAATGCTTTCTACTCAATTAGCAAAACGAATTCCATTGAAGAGTTAATTCTACTCATCTTCCTTTACCCCGTTAGAATCAATAAAAATCGTATTTCTAATAAACGCGTGCGCCATAAGAAGCAAGTACGGATTCATTTCATTTGTTGCAGACAAATTCACTTTTGCTTCTTGATTTTCTAAAACTTCTTTTTTCTTAGGTTCGACAGCTTCTATATCAATCGTTGTATTCATTGCATGTGCAGAGCTTTCTTCCATAAGGCTTTTTTGCAAAGTCTTTTTGGGAAATTCATCTGAACACAAAATATAAATATCCACCGAATTTGAAGTTGTCAAGGTAAACACGCCTTTAACGTTGCCGTAGTTCTTTGTCTGAATAAGAACAGTCAATTTGGAATCATTTGAATCGTTTTCTCCATCCGGCGGATTAACTTCTAAATCAAATCCAACCCCTTCGTTTAAAGGAAGCCAAGGTAGATAAAGCAACATCAGACTTTTAAGCGTTTGAGTCGGGTTATCGGAACTTGCCATAGAAACGCAAGAATTTATTATACTCAAAGTTTCTGTAATTTGCTCATTTGACATTCCGCCTTTTGAAGCGGATGCCATAGCTATAATAAGACTTGCAACAGCTTGTTTACTGTTTTTTAGGATTAATTCCGAAATCGCCGGCATGTGTATCATTCCGCTAAAAAACAACATTACAGCATCTTTTTGTGTTGAAGCTATTTGTGTTTGAATATTTTGCAAATTAGCATTTGGAGTAATTTCAGACGTATCATCAAAAAGCTGAGAAATCATTTTTTGATTTTTTAAAAGCTCTTCATTTAAGTCGTTTAATAAAAGCGTATTTGTATTAATCGTATTAATCGGGCGATTCTTATCTTGTACCGCAAGCAAAATTTCACCTAACGTTTGCGGAAGCCCAAGTAAATTTTTTATATAAACAGACCTATCCATGCTCGCAATTTGATTCATTTGTAATTGTTGCATGAGTCCAAGCGTCGGTTGTAAATTCGGAGTTACATTTGGTTTTGGTTGAGAAAGAGATGCATTAAAGCCTGTATTCGCACCAATTTCATTTTGCTGCTTAAGTTTTTTCAAATATATTTCGGGGTTTCTCAATCCTGCCAAAATTTTTCCAACGCTGAATCCGTCCATATAACTTTATTATATATTATTATCTGCCGATTTCAACTACTTTAAGTTTTACTAGCAAAAAATATTTTTACGGGTTTTAAATTAGTATGAAAATTTTACCAATCCAATTTCAAACAACAAATTATACAAATAATAGAAACAAAAAACCTTTCTATGTTACACAACCTCAATCTACATTATCAGCTTCAAATGTAGATTTTAGAGGGATGATCGGATTATACAAAGGCTTAAAAAATGACGTAACGCTACTTTCGAAAGAAGAAGCAACTGAACTTGTGAAGAAAAGTGTGAAAAGCGATTATATTGATAAAGTAGTAAGTACGGTTTTGCGTATAACTGAACAAATAAAAGACAATGTTGGTCAAAATAAATATTACAGAGGTATGATAAACAAGCTTATAAATCTGGCAAATGAAGATTTTGATTTAGGTGCAATATTCTATATAGACGATAAGCATTTTGAATCCCAAAAAGATTTCGACACTTATGTTAGAAAAGTGAGAGAACTAGCCAAAATCGGTTGTCCAAAATATTGGGCTGGCGTAGTTTGGAATGCAATTGGAGATGAGAAACAAATTCAAAAACTTGTAGAATTAAGGCAAAATGGTGAAGAAAGACGTAGCATCCTTTCCTCTGTGGGAGCTACTGGAGATCCTTATGGCGATGTTGATTCGAGTACTATGGATGAATTATTTTTTAGCTATTCTCGTGATATGCTAAAAACTGCTAAAGTTCTTGGGGAAAAGAGCTTGTTTGCTTCTTTTGAAAGAAAGTATGACGGAGTTTGTCATCTTGTATCAATGCTTGGTGAAATAAATACAGATATACCACAATTTGAAGGTTTATTGGAACTGACTAATCCAAGAGAAAGTAAAAAATACTTAAAAAATGAAGCTAAAATAAAAAAATTAAAAAGCCAGTTCCAGACAACACAAAATAAAGAAAAACTAATAAAAGATATTAATGCATATACAGATGCAAACAAAAACTTAGTAGCAAACTCGTTTAAAAATCATAATGATAAAATTGATTTAGCTCAAATATATCTAAAGTTACAAGACAATAGTATTTTTCACTTGAATTTATTACTTAAAAACTGTCAAGACAATCCCACAAGTGAACAGCAAGAACTTAATCAAGCTATAAATGCTGTTATTAGAACTGATAAGGAAGGAAAAGTTTGCAAAAGTATTAATTTTCTTAATAACAAATATCTAAGAAAAATGCTTGAAGCAGATGAATATTTTAAAAATAATTTTGAGTATATTTTATATCTACTAAATCGTATTCCTGATAAACCGGCAGAAGCATTTGATAAGATGTTGATAAATATTGTTACTAAAAAGCAATTTGAAGATTTGGGTATTAATTATGATAAGTGGACAAAATTTAATCCTGAATCAAAAATACAAAAAAGTGTTGACTTAAGCGCTAACGATAAAAAACAATTTGTAATCAAAAATATAGAAGAAGATTTAACAAGTGAATTTTGGAATAACATTCCAAAAGATGAACACGACAATTTTTTTGCGGAACTGTCTAAAAATGGATACGCATTAAAAGAAGTGCAAGTCGCAAATTATGATATTGACGGTTATACAGATGGTACAACAACAATTTCAAAATTGTATAAAAACGACAAACCCGTAAAAATTGAAGACTTGTCTTTATTATTTAAAACTATGCATAAATACTTGAGTGCAAATTCTTTCTGGAAAACTCCAAATAAAAATCTTAATATAGAACAATCAAAAAGAGAAATTATAAATCACCTTATAGATTTGCGTAGCGCAGAACTGAAATTAGCAAGTCAAACATCTAATGATAAATTAAGTGATATTACAGTCAGAAAAGCTGATATGAATAATATTGAGTATTCGCTATTTCTAGGTAATTATGCGTCCTGCTGTACTGCAGTCGGTTCGGGATGCAATCAATGGAGCGCGCCTAATTACATTATGACCAAAATGGTATCAGCAATTGAAATCTTGGACGGCAAAGAACCTGTTGGCAATACTATGTGCTATATTGCTGATATAGACGGAAAACCTTCTCTATTATTAGACAATATTGAACTCCAAAACAAATATCAATACAATGATGAAATTAGAGATATGATTTTTGAATACGCTGAAAAGCTTACAGCTGAAATCGGAAAACCTGATATGCCTATTTATGCAGGTCCAAACAGACATAAAGTTAATTTAGAGAATTTTGCATTAGAAAATAAAGCATTGAAATTAATCGGCGCTAATGATAGAATTCCATTCTACATAGACTTTGCAACAAGAGGTTACGATTCTTCTAATAATGAAGATTTTATTGGCGACTTGTATAGAATTAAATAAAAATATCTTATCTGCCGATTTCAACTGCTTTGAATTTTGATAGCAAAAAATATTTTTACAGATTTTAAATAAATATGAACATTTTACCAATCCAATTTCAAACAACAAATTATATAAATAACAGAAAGAAAAAATCTTTCTATGTTACACAACCTCAATCGGCATTATCAACTTCAAATGTAGATTTTAGAGGGATGATCGGATTATACAAAGGCTTAAAAAATGACGTAACTCTACTTTCAAAAGAAGAGGCGACTGAACTTGTGAAGAAAAATGTTAAAAACTACTATTCTACTATGGAAAACGTAATCGATACAGTTTTGCGTACAACTGAACAAATAAAAGACAATGTTGGTCAAAATAAATATTACAGAGGTATGATAAATGAGTTTATAAATCTGGCAAAAGACGGCTTTTGTCTTGGAGATATCATCTATATAGATGACAACAATTTTGAATCCCAAAAACATTTTGAATCCCAAAAACATTTTGAATCCCAAAAACATTTTGAGTCCCAAAAAGATTTTGACACTCATATTAGAAAAGTGAGAGAACTAGCCAAAATGGGATGTTCGAAAGACTACTGCTGGTGGCTTTGGAATCAAGTTGCAAATACAAAAGAGTGCAAAAAGCTTATTGAATTAAGACAAAAGAGCGAAGAAAAACGTGAAATGCTTTCTTCTACAATAGTAATTCCTGAATCGTTTGAGCATATTTCTTCTTACGATATGGATGAATTATTTTATAACGATCCTAAGTCTGTATTAAAAACTGTTAAAATCCTTGGCGAAAAAAGTTTTCTAGCTTCCTTTGAAAAGAAATATGATGCTGTTATGAAGCTCATATTCAAATTAGGTGAAATAAACACAGATATACCACAATTTGAAGATTTATTGGAACTGACTAATCCCAGAGAAAGTAAAAAATATTTAAAAAATGAAGCTAAAATAAAAAAATTAAAAAGCCAGTTCCAGACAACACAAAATAAAGAAAAACTTATAAAAGATATTAATGCATATACAAATGAAAACAAAAATTTAGTAGCAAATTCGTTTAAAGATTACAACGATAAAATTGATTTAGCTGATATATATAAAGGGCTACAAGAAAATAATATCTATTGTTTAAAAGCAATATTAAAAGACTGCCAAGCTAATCCAACAAATAGAAAAGAGAAATTCGATCGTTTCATAAATAATTTTATTAGAAAGGATAGAAACGGGTATACTTGTAGATGTATCAATTTTATTAATAGCAAATATCTAAGAAAAATGTATGAAGCAGATGAAGATTTTAGAAATAATTTTGAGTGTATTTTATATATGCTAAATAATACTCTTGATGATCCAGCAGAAATATTTGATAAGATGCCGATGAATATTGCTACTAAAAAACAATTTGAGGATTTTGGTATTAATTATGATAAGTGGACAAAATTTAATCCTGAATCAAAAATACAAAAAAATGTCGTCCTAAACGCTAATGAAAGAAAACAATTTGTAATCAAAAATATAGAAAAAGATTTAACAAGTGAATTTTGGAATAACATTCCAAAAGATGAATACGACAAATTTTTTGCGGAATTGTCTAAGAATGGTTATACATTAAAAGAAGTGCAAGTCGCAAATTATGATAAAGACGGTTTTGTGAACGGAAAAACAACAATTTCAAAATTGCTTAAAGACGGCGAACCTGTAAAATTTGGAGACTTGTCTTTATTATTTAAAACTATTTATAAATACATGGGTAGAAATTCTTTTTGGACTGCTCCGAATAGCAATTATAGTGAAGAACGATCAATAAGAGAAATCACAAATCACCTTATGGATTTGCGTAGTGCGGAGCTAAGATTAGCAAATCAAGCATCTGATGATAAATTAAATGATATTACAGTCAGAAAAGTTGATATGAATAATATTGAGTATTCGCTATTTCTAGGAAATTATTCATCCTGCTGTACTGCAGTCGGTTCCGGATGCAACCAATGGAGCGCACCTAATTATATTATGAGCAAAATGGTATCAGCAATTGAAATCTTGGACGGCAAAGAACCTGTTGGCAATACTATGTGCTATATTGCTGATATAGACGGAAAACCTTCTCTATTATTAGACAATATTGAACTCCAAAACAAATATCAATACAATGATGAAATTAGAGATATGATTTTTGAATACGCTGAAAAGCTTACAGCTGAAATCGGAAAACCTGATATGCCTATTTATGCAGGTCCAAACAGACATAAAGTTAATTTAGAGAATTTTGCATTAGAAAATAAAACATTGAAATTAATCGGCACTAATGACGAATTCCCATTCTATATAGACTTTTTCACAAAAGATTACGTTTCTTCTAATAATGAAAAATTTACTGATGACTGGTATAGAATTAAATAAAAATATCTTATCTGCCGATTTCAACTGCTTTTGCAGCCATTGATTTAGAAATGTTTACTAACGCTAAGTTGGCTTCATAAGCTCTTTGAGCCATTATTGCGTCCGCCATATCAACCATAGCGTTTACATTAGAAGCTCTAATATAACCGTTTGCATCCGCATCCGGATGACCAGGGGAGTAAATTCTTTCTCCGACAGTCGGGTCTTCCACGCAACCGTTAAAGACAACACCGCCCTGCAAGTAAGGCAAAGTTCCTGAACCGAAAACATCTTCCTTCATCGTGTTCATCAAACCATGAAAAGATATATCTTCAGAAGCATTTAATACAGGAATACGTCTAACATAGTTTGGAGTATCTACGTTTGCAATGTTTTTTGCGTGTATATCTAGTCTCAAACCATGTGCTTTTAATGCGTTTGAACCGATATTTATTGATTCCATTATGCTCATATTTGCCTTCTTTCTTCTTCTTTTAACTCGATAAGTGAATGAGTTGACAGTTGTTATTAAGGGAATAGGGGAATAAGGTAATGAGGGAATAAGTGGTATTAAATTTTTTATTTTTATATTGCGTTTATTAAGCGTATTTAAAAAGAAAATATATCTAAAATCTCCTATTGCCTTATTCCCTTAGTAGTCCACTTTCAACTGTCAACTACTTAAACTATTTACCCACATTAATCACCGTCTTCATCTCAGTAATAATATTGGACATTCTTCTTGTTGCCATTGTGTACAAAAGTGAATTCTTTTGCATTTCTGTCAACTCTTCCGCAATATCGATTTCGCTTTTACGTCGGTCTTCTATTACGCCTGATGGGCCAAGTTCTGATGATAACTTTGTTTCAAGCGGGCTGTTCATAGAACCTAAATATTGCGAGAAATCTATATCACGTCTTACATAACCTGGGGTATCAACGTTGGCAACATTTGAACCTAATGCTCGCTGTCTTTGAGAAATCAAATCAAGCATTAACCCAGTTTTACCCATAGAATCTAAAGCTGTAAATGTCATATTTTACCTCTATTCTCTAATATTAATTGCCTTGTTGTACATATCGTCAGCAACTTTCATCAAATTCATACTTGCAATCATTGATGTGTTCAATCTCATCAAATCGTTGATTTCGTCGTAAATATTTGTGTTTGAAACCTCTGTAGCATACTGTCTGATATTTTCAGTTCCTTTAATAATCTTAGGTGCACCGGATTCGTCATTATAAACCATTTTGTTGTTATGACCTTGCTCTAAAGCTTCAGGGCAATCAAATTGGACGATTGGAATTGTGCCTATTTTTTCCGGCAAAGAACCTGCGTTGTCGTAATTGATTACATCACCGTTTGGTTTAACTTCAAATCTATAAGAATTGGCAGGGATTTTAATTCCGTCGCCTACCATCCAATCATCAACAGTCATTAAGTATCCGTTTTCTCCACGCTTAAGTGCGCCATCTCTTGTATACTGAATTTCGCCATCTGCAGATACAACCGGAATATAGCCTTCACCTTCAATTGCAATATCATAAGGGTTTTTGCTAATTCTGATTGAACCTTGAAGCGCATTAGTCCGAATTGCGCCGTCGATATAACCGTCTTCTCTCAAGATTTGCTCAAAACGAGAAGTTTTGTAAGCTGCGGTATTGTAGTTTGCAAGGTTATTTGCTACATAACCAAGCTTCTCAAACTGCATTGTCGCGTTATTTATACTTTTTCTAACTACTGCTTGCATGTTATACATAGCTTACCTCCTATGATGTTGAGCCTAATTGACTTATGACTTTTTGTAAATTTGAACTTTCCAGTAAGAAAATTTGCCGATTAGCTTCAAAATTTCTTACAACAGGTTTTACTGCTAAAAACTCGTTTTGAATAGTTACGTTCGAATACTCATTGTAACCTTGTTTTACGTCCGGATTAAGAACTGCCATTCCATTCGCGTCTACAATTCCTAAATGCCCAGCTTCTACAAGTTGATTTGAATTTTTATCATAAACACTAACTTTACCTTTTGTATTTACAACAACTTGTGCTGCATTATCTGGAACGACAGGAAGTTTAATCGGCATGCCGGCATCTGAAAGTACAGGATTATCTTCAAGATTCAACAAATTCCCTGATTTATCAAGTTTAAATCTGCCATCTCTAGTTAATTGCACGCCTTCAGGAGTCTGAACTTGGAAGTAACCTTTGTTTGCCATTGAGATATCAAGCGGATTTTTTGAAACCATAATACGTCCAACTTGGTCATCAACAGTACTAGACAATCCATGTACACCAATATATTCCGTAAATGATGAAACAACAGGTTCTCGTCTTTGATAACCGACTTTATCGAAGCCTGCAACATTTTCATTTATCATTCCTAAAATTTCGCTTTGAACATGCATTGCTCTGATTGAAGCCTTCATGCCTTGTTCGCAAAATCTTACACCGCCGTTGATTTGCATAGTCGTACCTCACATTACTGTACTCTATAGTTTTATCGGATAATTAGAATATTTGCTTTAGTTAATATTCGAAAAATCATCCGTTTGATGTAGTAATATGAGTTTAATAATTATTTTTGTAAAGTCAAAAAATTATAGAAAAAAAATAAAAATAAAAAGTAAATAAAACCCTCTCCCCTTCCCCGAGGGAGGGGATGCGCTGGAGACGTTCAATCTAGCGCATATCACATACCATCTCAGTTCTTCAATTGACGCAAAGAGAGAGTGTGGCAGGTGCTCTTTTAATATCGCAAACGACAAGTAAACGTATTATTATCATTCTTCTTAATTTATTGCATTAACCCTTTAATCGCTTCTACAGCGGTTTTAATTGCTGCATCAGTATCATGTGCAACAGGATTTTCCAAACCTTGTTTTTCTCTTTCTTGATTTGCAACTACAAGGAAAATTGAGCCAACTTTAACTTTAAGATAGCTTGCGACAATGAATAAAGCTGCTGATTCCATTTCAGATGCCTTGCAACCTAATCTTAACCAAGCATTCCATTTGTTTTGAAGCTCATAGTTGACAGGCATGATTTCCGGGTTATGTTGTCCATAAAAAGAATCTTTACATTCTACTACACCAACATGATAATTTTGATTTAATTTTTTTGCTGCATTAATTAAAGATGTTACGATATCGTAATCAGCTACAGCAGGGAATTCAATTGGAGCATATTCTTTAGATGTACCTTCCATTCTAATTGCGCCGGTTGCAATCACTAAATCACCACTTTTCACATCAATATCCATGCCACCACAAGTACCAACTCTGATAAATTTTTTAGCACCCACTTTAACCAATTCTTCTAAAGCTATTGCTGCAGAAGGCCCGCCAATACCGGTAGATGTTACACTAACTTTTACTCCGTTTAAATAACCTGTATAAGTTGTATATTCACGTCTATCCGCAACTAATTTTGCATCATCAAAATATGCAGCAATTTTTGCACATCTTTTAGGATCTCCCGGCAAAATTACGTATTCACCAACATCACCTTCTTTTAGTCCGATATGGTATTGTGTTCCGTCTGTTGAATATTTCATATAAATCTCCTTTTTAGAAAAATATATTGTAGCAAGACTTATGAGTAAAAGTCAACTGATTTTTCAAAAAATTATGGCGGAAGGTAAAACCTTCCGCCATAATAAAACATTATATAGAAATTTCTTTCTACTTGTCATCCAATGCTGCAACGCCAGGAAGCACTTTACCTTCAATAAATTCAAGAGAAGCTCCGCCACCAGTTGAAACGTGAGTGAAATCTTCTGCCTTAAAGAATTTCTTAGCTGCAGAAACTGAATCACCACCACCAATAACTGATGTAGCACCAGCTTTTGTAGCTTCAACGATAGCTTCTAATACAGCTTTTGTACCTTCAGCGAATTTAGGATTTTCGAAAGCACCAACAGGGCCATTCATAAGAATTGTTTTTGAAGATTTAAGAACTTCAGCAAAAGCTTTTCTTGAATCAGGGCCTGCATCAACGCCTTCAAAACCGTCAGGAATTTCGTTAATCTTAACGAATTCATTTTTACCGTTACCAGAAAAATCATCAGTAACAAGAACATCTGTAGCCATTACAAGCTTAACGCCTTTTTCTTGAGCTTTCTTTTCGATAGCCTTAGCAACATCGATTTGGTCATCTTCACAAATTGAGTTCCCGATTTTACCGCCGTTAGCTTTAACGAATGTATAAGCCATACCGCCACCGATAATCATGTTATCAACTTTGTCTAGCAAGTTTTCTAAAACACCAATTTTAGAAGAAACTTTAGCACCACCAACAACAGCTGTGAATGGTCTTGTTGGGTTATCCAATGCTTGAGATAAGCATCTGATTTCTTTTTCCATCAATAAACCAGAAACTGCAGGTTTAAGAACTTTTGCCAATTTAGCAGTTGAAGTGTGGTTTCTGTGAGCAGCGCCGAAAGCGTCGTTTACATAGAAATCGCCTAATGCTGCTAATTCGTTAGCAAATGTCATATCATCATCTTTAGCTTCTTCAGCTTTGTAGAATCTGATGTTTTCCAATAAAGCGATTTGACCGTCAACAAGTTTTTCTACGAATGGTTTTGCTTCTTCAACAGAAGGAATGAAAACGATTTCTTCGCCGAAAACTTTAGCCATGTATTTTGCAACAGGAGCTAGAGAAAATTCCATGTTTCTTTCGCCTTTTGGTCTACCTAAGTGAGCCATAAGAACGATTCTAGCACCTTTATCTTTTAAGAATTTTACAGTTGGAACGATAGCTTGAATACGAGTATCGTCTGTTACATTTTTGTTTTCATCAAGAGGAACGTTCACGTCAACTCTAACAAGAGCTACTTTTCCTTTGATGTCGCCTAAATCTTGAATTGATTTTTTCATAATCTCTTTCCTTTCTTATTTGCAAATAGTTGCATGATAATTATATTAGAAACATAATTCACCTGCAAATTTTGTTTCTAATAAAGCTTCAAATGTTAAAAAGTAAATTTTTTTTACAATCCACATGAAAACATGAGCAATTTTTTGTTATTTACTATACAATGTAATAATGAATTAAGGACGGATTTATGGTGGAAACTTTTGAACTAACAAATTACAATTTTTACTCAAGTCGTTTGGATATGGAACTTATATCCAATATCGTAGACACTCTAAAAGAAATTCTTGAAGAAGACAAAAAAGAGGAACAACCTCTATTTTTGAAAGTTGCTGACGATTTTATCTTAAACATTGCGCGCAAAGTTGTTCAAGAAAAGAAAAAAACTTTTCTTATCGGTATAACAGGCGAAAGTGCATCAGGCAAAACAGTATTTGTAGATAATACTATAGAAGCAGTTGTCCGCGATAAAAAAGAAGGTATTTACACGGTAATCCGTCAAGATGATTATTACAAAGATACTTCAAAAGAGCTTCAAGAAGCCGGAAGTTATGATGCTTTATTCAAAACCGGCTTTAGTTTTGACACTCCAGAAGTAATAAATTTAGCGCTTATGCGTGAGCATCTGTTAGGTTTAAAACAAGGTGAAACAATAGTTTCTCCTAAATATGATTTTGTAACTTGCATTTCTAACCCTCAAGGCGACGTTAAAAAGCCTGCGAAAGTAATTCTTACTGAAGGTTTATACGTATTAAATAAAGAAGTACGCGACATCATGGATGTTAAAGTCTATGTATATACGCCAATCGAAGTTATTAAAGAACGTTGGTACAAGCGTGCGGTTTCTCGTGGAAAAACAGGCGAAGCTGCTGATTTACAGTTTAAAGATGTAAATGCAACTGCACAACAATACATCAGACCTACTTATCAAATTGCAGATTGTATAATTAATGGCATGGTCGATAAGGATTACATCAAAGTTATTACCGATAAAATTCTTGTAAGACTTGCAGAAGTCTGTTGCTAGGGCGACACTGTTGCAATGGAAAATATATAGTAGGTCGGATTTACCAACCCGACGAAAACTTGGATTGCCACAGGCTAAACGGTTTCGCAATTACAGAATGTAGATTGGGTATACTCGCCCAACAATAACTTTCTTTAAAAAATTGTGAACACCTCACCCTAGCCCTCTCCTCAAGGAGAGGGAACGATTAAAATAAAATGTAGGTTGGGTTTTCAACCCAACAAAAACTAAAAAGGAAAAGACATGTTTGAACTAAAAGCACAATTATATTTTTCAGCAGCGCATCATTTATTGAATTATGATGGTGAATGTGAAAATCAACATGGACATAACTGGTTGGTTGAAGCTTACGTTAAAGGCGAAACATTAGATAAAAGCAACATTTTAGTAGACTATAAAGTTTTAAAAAAAGAATTAAAAGCTGTTCTTGATTTATTAGATCACAAAGATATCAATGAACTGCCATTCTTTAAAAACGAAAGTCCTTCCAGCGAAATGATTGCAATGTTTATTTATAACAAACTAAAAGAAAAAATCGTTCAAGTTTCTAAAATTTCAGTTTGGGAAACCGCAACTTCTTGCGCTAGTTATTATGAAGAATAGTTAACGTTGAATCTTTCTACAACTCTTTGTTTGTTGTATAATTTTGTCAAAAGAAGAAAGGAAACTTTTTATGACAAATTTATCACCATTACAAATCGAAAGATTAAAATACCAGCCTAAGCTTCCTGCTTCATTGGCAAACGGTATTAACCACTTAGTTTCTCAAGAAGGTTCTGCAACTGAATCTGTTGCTAACCAAGAAGAAATTAAAGCTTTATTCAAAAATACTTACGGAAAACCAACTGTAACTTTCCAAACTTCAACTGAATCAACTCCAAGCGAAGTTAGAAATGTTGGTGTTATCCTATCAGGCGGTCAAGCTCCTGGCGGACACAACGTTATTGCCGGTCTTTACGACGCTTTGAAACAAGCCAACTCAAACAACAACCTTTACGGTTTCTTGGGTGGCCCAAGCGGTATTATTGAAGGCAAATATGTAGAATTCAATGACGAATTCATCAACGATTACAGAAACACAGGTGGTTTCGATATCATCGGTTCAGGCAGAACTAAATTGGAAACAGAAGAACAATTCAAATCAGCTCTTGATGTTTGCAAAAAATTGAACATTTCTGCTGTTGTAATCATCGGTGGTGATGACTCTAACACAAACGCAGCATTATTAGCTGAATGGTTTGTTGCTAACAATGCAGGTATTCAAGTTATTGGTTGTCCTAAAACAATCGACGGCGACTTGAAAAACGAACAAATCGAAATTTCATTCGGTTTTGATACAGCTACAAAAACTTATGGCGAACTTATCGGTAATATTGAAAGAGATGCTAACTCAGCTAAAAAATACTGGCACTTTGTAAAAATTATGGGTAGAAGCGCTTCTCACGTAGCTTTGGAAGCTGCTCTTCAAACTCAACCAAACATTACTTTAATTTCAGAAGAAGTTGAACAAAAGAAAATGTCATTGTCATCAATCATTGATTACATGACAGACATCGTTGTAAAACGTTCTGAAATGGGTAAAAACTTTGGTATTGCAGTTATTCCTGAAGGTTTAATTGAATTCGTTCCAGAATTGAAGACTATGATTGCTAACTTGAACGACATCATGCCAACTTTAGAAAAAGATTCTAAATACACTTCAGGCTCTGATGCTGAAAAAATCGCTATCATTGAAAACACACTTTCAAGCGAAAACGCTGGTGTATTCAAATCACTTCCAGCTCTAATTAAATCACAATTATTGATGGATAGAGACCCACACGGCAATGTTCAAGTATCTAAGATTGAAACTGAAAAGCTTTTAATCTCTATGATTGAAGAAAAATTAGCAGGATTGAAAAAAGAAGGAAAATTCTCTGGTAAATTCTCAACTCAATCACACTTCTTCGGTTATGAAGGACGTTGTGCATTCCCTTCTAATTTTGATGCAGATTATTGCTACTCATTAGGTTTTAACGCATTTGCTTTGATTAACTTCGGTCTAACAGGCTACTTGTCATCAGTTAGAAACTTAACAGAACCTGCTAATGATTGGATTGCAGGCGGTGTTCCACTTACTATGATGATGAACATGGAAAGAAGACATGGCGAAATGAAACCTGTTATCAAGAAAGCATTAGTTGAACTTGATGGCCCTGTATTCAAGAAACTTGAAGCTAACAGAGAAGATTGGGCGCTTAATGACAGATATTTGTTCCCAGGTGCTATCCAATACTTCGGACCTTCATCAGTTTGTGATATTACAACAGTAACATTGCAACTTGAAAGCGAAGCTAAATTAGCTAACGTTTAAGGTCTAAAATATAATTTAAAAGTGGCGAATGAAAAATCTTCATTCGCCACTTTTTTATATAAAATAAAAATTTTTATTAGTTAAAAATCGCTCTCACATAATAATTATCATCAAATTGAAGCTTTTCTCCAAGTGATGAAAACTCTCCGGATATACGAACAACTTGTGCAACTTTTTCTCTGATTGTGTATTCACTTTGTTCTGAACCTTTAGTCAAAATTTCTTCAAGCTTATTTTTATCAACATCCATATAGAAATTTTGCAAAGTCTCTAAGCACCAATACAACTTGAATAGCTGTTTATTGATTACATATTTTTTATCTCGGAATATAAACTTATCCAACGCGTCAAACGCTTCTTCCGTAAATTCTAAAATCCTTTGAACATATATTTTTGTAAAATCTTCATCAGTTTTTAATAATTTTGCACTATCAACTACAAGTCTGCAAATATTAGCATTAATATCAATTGTCGCGTCGGCAAATACAAGTGGGAAATTAAAATATTCTCTTGAAATTGAGTCTGATGTTATAATCTGATTAATTCTAAGTGCTACTGCTTCTCTGATTTTGCCATCACAACCTGTAAGATTATTCATTAAAGCAAGCGCGTCAACATCATTTTCAACTTTGTCAAACTTCAGCGCTGCAATTTGGCGTTCCGCAATATTACCATTATTAAGCATATTGATTAATTCTTCGTGTGAAAAATCTTTTTCAGAAAGTTCGCATGCTAAATCAAAATTTTCGTCTAAACTTGTATTCAAATCTTTATCCCTATTATTGTATAGTTACATCATATCATAAGGAGTAATGAATTTGGAGTAAAAAATAGTTTTAATGTATGATAAGGATTTAAAGATATTCGCATATAATAATCTGTAAGGAGACTATCATGAGTATATTCGAAACAATTATGCATAAGATTTTGATATTTGAAAAAGAACCACAAAAAATCGGACTATCACAACTTAAAGAACCTGAAATAGTAAAAAAAAGTGAGCCTTCTTTGAGAAATAAGAACGTAAAACTTTCTGATTTGATGCGAAGAGCTAGTTAGGGCGTTCAAGCAAATACTAATTTGGAAAATCGTAGTAGAGTTGACAGTTGAAAGTGGAAAGTAGTTATAAAAAAAATAAAATATTAATTAAGTTCAATATATAGATATTATTTAAAACAACTTTCCACTTTCAACTGTCAACTTTCAACTCCATTTAAAGAAAACGCACAAACCTCCTCCTCACCCCAAAACCTTTTCTTAATATTTCGTAATGAACCCTTTAGAAAAAATCATTTTGATTGTAAAATAGTTGTACTCAACTATAACAATTTTTATGAAAGGATTTTTCAAATGACACTTGAAATGACTTATCCGCAATTGGAAAAAGCAGTTAACCCCACTCACGACATCAAATTATTTGCAGGTCGTTCTAATCCAAAATTAGCACAAGAAATTGCGGATTACCTTGGAACAACAGTTGGACCAATGGTTATCAAAAACTTTGCGGATGGCGAAATTTATGTTCAAGTTAAAGAAAGTATTAGAGGCGATGATGTATTCATTATTCAACCGCTTTGCAATCCGGTAAACGAAAACTTGATGGAACTTTTGATTATCATTGATGCATTCAAAAGAGCAAGCGCAAAGACAATTACAGCGGTTATTCCTTATTATGGATATGCTCGTCAAGACAGAAAAACTTCCGGTAGAGAAGCTATTACTGCTAAGTTGGTTGCAGATTTGTTGACAACAGCCGGTACTGATAGAGTTTTGGCAGTAGATTTGCACACAGGTCAAATTCAAGGTTTCTTCAACATCCTAGTTGACCACATTTTTGCAACTCCAATTCTTGTTGATTATGTTAAATCATTAAATATAAATCCGGATGAAATGGTTGCTGTTAGCCCTGATATGGGTGGTGCAAACAGAACAAGACATTTTGCTAAAAAATTGGATTGTCCAATCGCATTGATTGACAAACGTAGAGATAAGCACAACGAAGCAATTGCTGCTAACATTATAGGGGACGTAGAAGGTAAAGTTTGCTTGATGTTTGACGATATTATTGATACAGCGGGAACTATTTGTGAAGCTGCAAAATTATTGAAGAGCAAAGGCGCTAAAGCTGTTTATGTTGGCGCTACTCACCCTGTATTCTCAGGTCCTGCAATTGAAAGATTAAAGAATGCTCCAATTGAAGAATGTATCGTAACAAATACAATCCCTTGGAAGGCAGAAGATTTGCCTAGCAACGTTAAACAATTATCAATAGCACCATTACTGGGTCAAGCAATTTCAAGAATCCATGACGATGAATCTATCAGCTCATTATTTGGTTTTGAAAAAGAAATGAAAGTTTAATTTTATATAGTTTATTAAAAAGTGCCAACTTCATAAAA
This sequence comes from uncultured Candidatus Melainabacteria bacterium, assembly GCA_934757245.1. Classification (GTDB taxonomy): domain Bacteria; phylum Cyanobacteriota; class Vampirovibrionia; order Gastranaerophilales; family Gastranaerophilaceae; genus CAG-196. The sequence continues at coordinate 69,783 of CAKVLH010000006.1, read as the reverse complement.
ATGAAGTTGGCACTTTTTAATAAACTTCTTATTACGAACAAATACCATGTAAAAAACAATGGCGACCGAAGGTCGCCATTGTTTCAATTATTAAATATCTCTTTCTATAATTTTTCCGGGTTTCTCAAAGGAATCAATCGGTCTAAATCAGAGTTTATACTAAAGTAGAATCTAGCAGTATTTTCGTTGTAAGAACGACCTAGAGGGAAACCTACACCGATTTGAGCAGTTAACCAATCAGTAAAGTTAATGTAAGTACCGAAACCAACTGAATGTAAGAATGTTTGAGGGTAATTATAAATGTTACCATTTTCACCAAGCCAACCCCAATCGTAGAATACTGCAAGTTTTAATCTTTCATCAACTTTTGGCATCAATTTGTACAAATATGGAACAGGGAATCTGTATTCAACTGTACCTGTTACGCCGTAGTCGCCGATTAATTCAGCCGGTTGGTAACCTCTTAATGTGTATGGACCACCCATTTGCATTTGTTCAGCTGCAAATAATTTGTTTGGTGAATATTGACCGTTAACTCTTACAATACCCATACTTCTTGCAAATAATCTTTGTACACGAGTTGCACCGGCATTAACTTTGAAGAATGTTGTATCTTGAATAGCACCATGTCCATCGCCGCCCATACCAAAGTCAACACCAACATTACCAATCCAACGTCCATAGTTATCATCTGTCATGCCATATAAACCGGAACGCCATACGTTCAAGTTGTAATTAGATAATCTCAATGGATTACCGCCTATATTAGCAGATGTATTTGCGTTAACATAATCGTAACCAGTATAGAAAATCAAATCAGACTTAGCTGTTTGAATTAATGGTTGAGTTAATTTAAAGAAGTAACTTTGTGCGTTACCTTTAACGTTTAATGATTTATAAGGTCCGCCCAATCTTACGTGTGAATCAGAAAAATCGAATGACAATCTCGTTCCGTAAGATGAAACAGGAAGTGAATAACCGGCCATCCAACCAGTCGCACCAGATGAAAGAATTGTACCGCCATAAACTTTATCGCCCAAACCTGTTAAGTTATCCATACCAACTAGGAATGAAACTCTTTGAGCGCCTGTATATGAACGACCGTAGTCATCATAAGAGAAGTTCAAATTAACAGGGAATCTATCTCTAACATTCAGAGTAATTGCAGTATTTTCGTCCCCTTCTTGTTGTCTTTCAACTTCTGTTTGAACTTGAACGTAATCTTCTCTATTAATTTCTTTCATTGCTCTTTGAAGGTTTTTAGCATTAAATACATCGCCTTCTCTCAAGCCTGCTTTACCCATGATAATGTGTCTTAAATACCATTCACGAGTCCATTTTTCACCTTCAATGTTAAGTTCGCCGACTTTACTTTCAATAATCTTAATTGTTGCAACGCCATCCACAATTCTTTGAGGAGGAACTGTTGCATAAGAAGTCAAATAACCTTTAGCTCTATATAAGTTTGTTACTTTTTGACAAACTTCTAATAATTCATCAAAGTAAACATCTTCACCAAGAACTTCTAAACCTAATTTTTCAAGTTCGTCTGATGAAATCTTTGTGTTTCCTTCAAAATTAATCTTCTGTAACAAGAAGTGAGGGTTATATAACATACCTTCTCTAGCTTGGTTTTCTTCTACAGAAGCATCGTAAATTTCTTCATCTTTAGTTACATCATCAAAGGACTGAATGTAACTCTTATCTATTTCATAATGATTTGTGTTTTGTAATTCGGTAGTGTTGTAAGCTCCAGGGTTATATCCGCCTAAAGAAGCCTGTGCACTGGCAGGAAGCGTTGTTCCAACCATGGGGTCAGCAATCGCTTTGTTTACAGCGAATAGGCATAAAACTGTGAGCAAATAGCTTATCTGTTTCTTCATAATTTCAGGATTCCTAATTCTTTCTATGTATATTTTATTATTGGGCTATAAATTGTTACACCTTAACATTATATTTTAAATAAAAACTTGAAACAAATTTTATTGCCAGTTTGTAACAAAATATTAACGCGTTATACCCTATTTTAACTTATGTGTGAACTTTTGTAAAGATATTTATAGATGAATGTTATAAATCATCTAATTAGTGGAACTATAAAGTATATAAACTTTGTTACAAAATTTTACAAGTGAGGAGTAAAAAATTGATAAACGCAGTCGGAGCAATAAATTCTGGTTCGGATCCGGAATATTTAAGAATACTCAGAGAGCTTATGCAAATGGGAGTATCTCCGAGTGGTAATAAAAATACTGATGCAGCTAAATTAAAGAAACTTAAAGCAGAATTAGTACAAAAAATTCAGACTAAGCAAGAGGAAGAACAAAAACAATCTATTCAAGTGCAACCGCTAGAAGCAACAAAAGAAACACAAGAGAAACAAAAACTTGAAGAAGAACGCACCGGGGCTATGACATTAGCGGAACTAAATAAACTGTATTTTAATTTATAAGTTATGAAAAAAGGCGGAAGCTTTAGCTTCCGCCTTTTGAAATTTATTAAACAGTTATTCTAAACTGCTTGTTGTTTAGCTGCATCAAAACATTCTTTGCATAAAACATCTCTACCTTGAGTTGGGTTGAATGGCACCTGAGTTTGTTTTCCACATTTTGCACAAACTGCATCAAACATTCTCTTTTTACTACGATGTTGTTGTTTTTTAGCCTTTCTGCAGTTTGGGCATCTTTTTGGCTTATTTGTTAAACCTTTTTCTGCATAAAACTCTTGTTCGCCAGCTGTAAATACAAATTCACAACCGCAATCTTCACAAATAAGCTTTTCGTCTTGGTACATGATTGTTCTCCTAAATAATTAATAACCTAGGCATTATATTTTGCTTATGCCATGCATACATTTTATACTTTTTTTCAATAGACGTCAAGCCTTTGAGGGGAAAATTAATCAAAAGTTACGCAAAAAATAAAGGTTGAATTTTTTAATTCAACCTTTTTTATTAAACTTTCCCTGTTGAACCAAATCCGCCAGTCCCGCGTTCTGTTTCTGTAAGTTCAGTAACAACTTCGATTTTTGCTTGTTCATAACGAGCAATTACCATTTGCGCCACTCTTTCGTCCGGCTTTATTGTGTAAGGTTCGTTTGACAAATTTACCAGTGGAATACAAACTTCACCGCGATAATCTTCATCGATTGTACCAACACAATTTATAAGACTTATTCCGTGTTTGATAGATAAACCGGAACGAGGTCTTATTTGGGCTTCGTAACCGTGTTCTAGTTCAATTTTTAAACCTGTCGGAATTAATTTTCTTTCTAATGGTTGAAGAGTAATTTCTTCATCAATAGCTGCACATAAGTCCATACCGGCAGCACCTTCGGTTTTGTATTCTGGAACAAAACGGTTGCGTTCCATTCTAAAAATCTTTAAAATCATACTTTCTCCTTGAATCATTGCTGACTATAATGTTGGTGTAGAAACCACAACCTACACCTAAAAACTTTAAATTAACAAATCTCGGTCATTCTCTCTCCTAGGGAGAGGACTTGGGTGAGTATTTTATTTCTGCGTATAAAACACTCTTAACAACATGCCGGTTGTGCATACTTGCCCAACAAAAACTTTCTTGCAATAACTCTAAGCCGTAATAATAGTTCTACCTTCGATAACTTGTTTAGGGAAAATTGTAAGAGTTTCAATTCCCTTAATTTTATTAAGCTTGTTATCTTCAGAGGCAGGGTTAGCTTTTTGAGCTCTTTCTACAGCTTCTGAATTGCCATTTGTCATTGACATAAAGCTATTTGAATATCTTATAAATAAATTTCGTCTAGGTCTGCAATTTTCACTTTGTGATATTGATGATACGTTCATTTGATTTTACCTCACAAAGATTATTTTCTTTCAGATATACTTTTGAGTCAATAAAAGTGTTACATTTGTAACAAAAGATTTTTTATGTTAGAATTTTTTGGTGGGTACGCACGCTGAGCTTGGATTATAATTTCTAAGTTTCATTAAGCTTTACCCACCCTACAATTGATAAAACGTAGTGGCAGGATTTTTCAAAGGTTGTTATCGATACCGCCACTATGACTGACAATCAAATATAACAAACATGTCGTAGTGGCGGAATCGGTATACGTGCACGTTTGAGGGGCGTGTGGAGCAATCCTTGCGGGTTCAAGTCCCGCCTACGACATTTAACTTTTTAGAGCCAACACAATGAGGTTCTTTTTTACTATTTATCTGCTCTTTACGGGTTCCAAAGTCTATAATTTTGTTAAAATCTTCCTGTGGATTTGTGTGTTTCTCAAACTCTTTATGTAAGCTAATTATAGAGGTTCCAGTCAAGACTTTTTTATCAGTTGAAACTTGTTCTTTGTTTTGGACTTTTCTTTGTCTTAATTGTTCAAATACTGGTCTCAATTTAATTTTTAGCGTGTTAGTCTCTTCGTCATAGAATATTTCATCTGCGATAGTAGATAAAATGAGTCTTTTTTCATCTAAGTTAGCTTTCATATATAACTCTGGGATTCGATTTGCAAAATCCGTAAGAACATTGATACGTGCGATTCTGTCTTTTGAATTTTCTGTTAAATACTGTATCTGGTGATTTAATTCATCCTTTTCTTTTTCCCATTGAATCATCAATTCCTTAAAGGTGGTTTCACTGACAGTGAGTTCACCTGCGAGTTTTTGTTTCAAGCCATTGGAAATTGTATTGCTGATTGTTTTGTATTGCTTTTTTAGTTCTTCCAGTGACTTATTTTCATACGTTTTTAATTCATCAATTGCCGTATAGATTTGTTTTTTCACTTTTTGAAGTTCTAAATCTGTTATTTGGAAACTGTTTAATACTTCTTGCATTGCTTTATCTAAATCCTTTTCATTTATATTTTTTTCGTTTTTGTGAAATTTTGAATAATTAGAACAATGGTAGTATATGTAAGTACCGCTGTTATGAGCACCGTGTTTTGTTGTTCCAACCATAGCATAGCCACATTTGCTACATTTTATATAGTTAGAGTAAACATATGTTTCTCCTCTGGGCTTTTTCTTTTTTGCACTGTTGAACATTAATTTAACCCGATAAAATAGTTCCTCAGATATTATTGGCTCATGTTTTCCAAGAACAGTATTTCCGTTATAAACAATTTTTCCGGCATATACAGGATTCTTGAGAATATCTTCTATTCTTTTTTTAGGATATGGCAAGTTCTTGCTACTTACAAAACCATATTTAGCAATCTCTTTTCCTAACCTGTCCATTGAAAAAGTTCCGGTTGCATATAATTCAAAAATTCTTTTTATGTAGTGACTGTTTTGAGGATTTGGAATTATTATGCCATGTCTATTTTCATCTCTTGTATTTAAATAACCAACAGGGGCTTTCCCGTGGAAGTACCCGTGTTCTTTTCTATTTTTTATTACTACAGAAGTTCTACTTTTAATGTTCTTAAGTTCTTTTTCTGCTTGTCCTAACCAAACGGATAGTAAGAGCTCATCCATAGTGAATACGTCTTCAAAATTTTCATAAATACTTGCTATAGTGCAATTAGCCTTTTCTATCTTTGGAATTATGCTACCATAAAAATCTCTTTGGCTTCTTGTTAATCTATCTAATTTCCAGACCAGAATACATTTAACCTTACTCTGTTTAATAAAGTTCAACATAGCTTTTAGTTCTGGTCTATTCATATTAGCTCCGGACTTCCCTTTTTCTTCAAATATTACGGTATCATAGTCGTGTTTTTCAGCCCATTTAATACATTCGTCCTTTTGTGTTCCAAGACTTAAACCATTATTTGCTTGTTCTGCGGAACTTACTCTTAAATAAATTACAATTAGTTCTCTAATCTTTTTATGCAATTTTTTCATATAATACTCCTTTCCCATTATCAAATGGGGTTTCCAGTTTATTGACTTTTAGTCCAATAATTGTAATATATTGCATCAATTGAGTTATTAAGCAAGTGTTTTCTGCTTCGTTTGTTTCACAATTTGAATTTTCAATAAATTCAACATTAATTTTTGTCATCTGAAATTCCTTTGTAGAGTATTCTCTACGTTTACAACTATTTTTAGTTATTACAACTTTTTAATGCAAGAATAACCTCGTTAATTTCATTGGTTGTTGTTTCTTTACTTTTATCAATATCTTTTTGTAAAAACTCTCTAAATAGTTTCATTATTCGAGATAGATTTTTTGAATCAAATCCATATTTAACTGTAAAGAGCTCTTTAATTAAACTTAAATCGTTGTTGAATTTTTTTAGTAATGTACTTATTCCTATTTCTTTCAGTACAATGATTGGTGTTTTACTCATCCATGTTGTCCTCACAAATTCCGAGTTCTGCTAGCTTCGTTATTAAAGGATTTTCAGAACTCATTAACAAATCCTTTAACATAATTTCTTGATTTTTTTCTAATTTAAAATAGTGTCGAATCTCTTTGTAAGATTTTAGTTGCAATTCAAATCTCAATATATTTTTGCATTGGCTCAAATACTCATATCCTATAATTTCTCTCAATTGCTTTTGTTTTGCTTTCCGTAATTGATGGTATTTGGGATAAATAATGAGATTTTCTTTTTTAGACTTTGCAATTGGGGCTACTGATATTCCGCTATTTTCATATTTCTTAATGTAGTATTTTCCGGAATTAATTTGCAGCCTTTCTTTTAATCCAAACAATATCGTTTCTATGTCTGAATTTACTGTGATGTCCTGTGTAATATCGCACAGAAAAACTTTTGCTTGCTCTATAACCTCCTTAGGGTTAAAATCTACAAACCTTGAGTTTTTAACTTTCTCCAAAACCGTTAAAATATTGTTTTGATTAATTAATCCTAAGGAGCCCTTTTCAGCGTTAAAAGCTCCAGTGACATCAAAGATGAATAAATCCTTGTCACAGTTTAGCTGAATTGAATTGACACCAATTAACTCATCAAGAATGGTCTTTGATACACAGTAGTTCCCTTCAATGATATTTTCAAATAATTCTTTGTTAATATCAGTACAAAGACATAAGGGGAACTGAATTTTTAATCTGTCATAATTCATCATGACTTTCTCCTTTTCGCAGAATCTGCGAACTTTATATAATAGATATAGTAAAAAAGCTATATCTCTACACAATGGCAGAAAAAGTCTGCCACTTATTATACGGAAAATAAAATTTTTTGTAAACTTTTGATAAAATTTACATTTAATCACTTAGTTAAATTTATACAAGGATGGCAAAATGTATAATTTTGAAAATTTATTATTTTATAATTAAAAAAACGTTTTTATACTTATTATTAGAAATTTATTACATAAAAAAATTCATATAATTATATGAATAATAAAGAATAGAATTTTATTTACTTAAGCTATTTTCTAAAAACGAAAATTCTTCACCCACTTCATCTTCAATCATTTTTACTAAAATATGTGGTTTTATGTCCAAGCCTTCTGCAATTCTCCAAAGAGTTGAAAATTGTGGGTCTTTAATGCCATTTTCTAAATCTGCCCACATGGATTTCCCCATAGCTATTTCATCTGCACTTTTGGTAATTGATTTAGTGCGATGTTCTCGAACAACTTTGGCTATTGCTTTTTGTAACTCGTTTTTAAGCTCTTGCATAATATTCATTATTGTTCTAATATAATGACAAGTTGTCATAGTATTATGACAAATAAGAGTGCTTATTTTATGTGGAGATTAATAGTAGATGGAAAATGAACAAAATAAAGCTATAAGCATTTTGTTAAAAAGAACAGAACGAAAGCACGTATCTATATTGGCTTTTGTAATTCTAGATTTGATAAGTGTATTTATGCCGGAGTATTTTGATATTACTCATGAAATAGCATATAACCTTTTAATGTTGTTATCTTCTGTGTTACTAATTACAATAATCGTATTTTGGGTAAAAGGTATACAAGATTTTGTTCAAAATGGTTCAACAAAAGTTCTTAAAAAGAATTTAAATAATGAAGAGAAACAACTACTTGAAGAAATAATATTAAAAAGGCAATGGATAAAATATTCTTGGATTATTTTATTAATGGTCTTTTTTATAAAATTATTTAATAATCCAGATATTAACAATACCCTAGAAGAAAAAACTTCTCAAACAAAAACCATTGAAACACCTAAAACAGTTCCACCGAAACCTAAAAAAGAAGCACCTAAACAAAAACAAAAGCAAGATTTAACTTGGTTTGCACAATTTGCATGCGAAAAAGAAATAAAAGCTCGTGCAATTTACCCGCCATCAGTAAAAGTTCATTTCAGAAGGGATAACTATATTAAGGGAAACAGTTATACCGTATATGGAACAGTAGATAGTCAAAATGGTTTTGGAGCAATGATGAGGCAAAACTTTGCCTGTGAAGCTATTATTGATGAGGCAAACGATAAATATTGGATTAATGATTTAAATATTGAATAGGAATAAATATGATTAGTGAATTAGAATTAAATGAACTTTTAGAAAAAATAGATACTGATGAATATATCCCTATAGGTTTATTATCTTTGCCAAGAAATAATGATGAAGCTTGGGGAAGTGCATTATCTTTGTTTTTTGGAATAGGTGTTGTTGGGTTTATTGCATTTATACTTTTAATTATTTTTGGCAACGGTTCTGATAGTAATTTTATTATTACAGCTATTGCTTTTTTTGGTACTCCAATTGCCGCATTAGTTATGGCAATTAGAACTTTTAAAAATAATTATATCCCAAAGGATTTGATAGAAAAAGCTAAAGATATCAAACAAAAAATAATGAAACATAATGAAATTGTTTTTAATAAATTATTAACAAGTGAACTACACAAGAAAGGAATTTGTGAACTCACTAAAGAAATAGAAATTTATAAAATATCTCGTACAAAGGAAGCTATTGGCGTTAATAATAATGAAAAATATCTTGCTTATTACAGGTTTATGTTAAACTCTTCAACAGGAGAAATTTCTGCAACAGTACAGAAAATTAATTACGATGATTTTATTAAATATGAATTTATTGATAACAGTACAACAACGCAAACAGCGACTTCTTTAAGCAGTTCAAATTCAAAAAAAGCCATAGGAGGAGCAATAGCTACTGGATTATTAATAGGAGATACTGCAACTGGAGCTATTATCGGAGGAAGTGGACAAAGAAAAACTGAAACAACATTTAAAACATCTGTTAAAAATTCATATCAAATAGTTATTTACTTAAATTCCTTAGAAGATTCGATTATTACGATTAACATAGGCTCCAAAGATAAAGTAAATGAGATTATTTCTATATTAGAATATATTTTGCGTAACCAAAATTCATAGAAAGGTTTTTTATGAAAAAATTTTTATTATTAACAATTTTATTTTCAATAGTTGCCATGCCTACCTTTGCTTATGAAAAACACTACATAAAAAATAATAAAGGGCAGACTACTGGATTCACCAAAACCTACTCAAATGGGAAAACAGATGTTTATAATTCCAAAGGACAAAAACAATATACCTATAAACGAGATTCAAGTGGTAAGGTAATTAAGTATTCAACAAAAGGTCAAAAACTTGGTACATATAAGTAAACAATTAAATCTAATGCTACAACAAGCAATTTAAAGCCCTGTAAAATTGCAAATAGGTATAAATTATCAAGTACACAATAAAAATCGATTCTAGGACATCGCTTTTTTAAACACATAAATAAGCCCTTGCTACATATGGCTTGTGGCGGTGTATAATTACAATGTTTTATATTTAGTATCTCCTGCTTAGGCGCAAAACACATTTCTTTGTCCGAACTAAAGTACGGGGGATATCTTTTAGATTATTCTTTATAATTCTTAGCTAATTTATAAAAAGACGTTGGCTTAAGATTCATTTGTTTCATTGCTTCTCTTGCTGTAATATTTCCACTTTTCCAAATAGTATATATTTTTTTCCAATTGTCAGGATATTGAATCGGAGGCTTGCCTAGTCTTTTACCTTTTTCTTTTGCAATTTGTATACCTTCTGCTTGTCTTTGCTTAATAAAAGCTCTTTCTTGTTCTGCTACATAGCTTAATAATTGTAAGACAATATCAGAAATTACTTCACCAATAAGCCCATCAGTCTTAGTTGTATCCAGTACGGGCATATCAATAACTTTAATGTTTGCCTTTATATCTCTAGTAATTTCTCTCCATTCATCACAAATCTGCTTGTAATTTCTTCCTAAACGGTCAATGGACTTAATTACAAGAACATCTCCTTCTCGAAGCTGAAGTTTTAATGCTTGATATTGGGGTCTTGCAAAATCTTTACCACTACATTTGTCAACAAAAATATCTCTTTCATTAATACCCAAATCAAGCATAGCTTGGAGTTGTCTATCCTCTTTTTGTTCATTAGTAGATACTCTGCAATAACCAAATATTTTAATAGTCATAATGCCTCCGATGAATTAGTTTTGTACTAATATTATGACACTTCTATTCGCATAAGTCAATATAATATGCGAATATTCGTAAATAAACTTAATAGAGTTTTACGAATGCATTTTTAGCTTAAAATATACTGTTCGTATATGTGTACCTTTGCGAAAAGTTACTCAATTTCTTTAAAATTATAAGTTAAAGAATTGACCTCGTATATTTGGGTTTCGATGCATTTAAACAAATTTGGGTAAAAAATTGCCAAATTGTAACCTGAATCACATAATGTACTATTATATTCTATTCCTGAGTACAATTTACCGCCAGTATTTGCTTCTATACTTTTTATGTAATCACTAATGTATTGAGTTGGAATATAATCCAGTCTTGAATCACTTTGTTTAATTACTTTCCCCATTTCTTCATTTATTTTGTGTAGAAACCTTTTGTTAATTGCATAATCTACTAATGATATTTCATTTTCATCTAATGTAAATGGGCTGATTTTGTCTATTCTTTTTAAATCAACAATATTAATATCTTCTTGTAACTCAAATATTCCTACTGTAACATAATCGGAAGTACCAGCTCTAACTTCACTAATTGTAGTTTTAACTTCACTTGCTAAATATAGACATTCCACTCCACAAGCATTAACTCTTCCATCTCTAGAATTTTTAAAATCAGGAGCTCCCATATTGTTAAAATGATAACCTTCTTTTGAAGAAATACGTCCTCTATAAAATTTTGCCCCCTTTTTATACTGTTTTACAATCTTAGGACAAAACAATTCTAAAATTTTTTCATTGAAATGGTTGGTATGATATCTGTTGTTTTTAATTAAATTTTCAGTAAAATTTTCCCAAGAATAAGTTTTTAATAAAGAATGTTTAGTTTTATATTCATCATCATAAAATTCTTCTATAATAACATCATTATCAAATAATTCAGGGGTTGCAGAATATTTTTCTTGACAGATATTTTTTAAAACTAAATATGCCTGTTCTTGTGTAATGTTAGATTTAAAAATATCCCATCTATCTAATATATCATATTTTAAACTTAATGATTTAGACTTATCAATATCAGACTCTGATTTACTTAAAGGTGTATATATATTTATTAATGATTCAAAATAAGGTGTAAGTTCAGAATGTTTTGAAGTATCATATATATGTTCTGTTTCTATACCAAAAATATCACAAACATCTTTATTATAAATACTATCTATGATTCCTCTTATTTCGGAATCACTAAAGCAATTACTACATAATCTCATTAATGATTCTCTCTATTCTCTAAAAAGTTATTTACTAATTCGATATGATGCATTATAGATAATTTTTTAACCGTACCCAATCCAGGATAAGATTCTTCTCTGTGCAATCTCTCAAATTCTTTCATTCCGTAAGTATCAAGTTGCATATCTCTATTCCAAGCTACTAATTTATCTAAAGCTTCTTTAAATTTCTTTACTGTATCTGTATAGTCGTCATTCGTATCAGAAACGAAGTGCTTAACCCTCATTTCTTGGTTTTTATCAAGATATACTATGTGAATAGCGACAGCATACGGAGCGAAACCAGATTCTTTATATTCGTCACCAACTATTGAAAAATCTGAAAAACCGACATATCCATCAGAATCATAAAACAAATGGTCTCTTGTAAAAAACTCATCTCCATTGTAATTGGCATTTTTTGATTGCTTATTGAAATTATCCGCTAATAAAACTCTCGTTCTGTTTCTTATATTCCTTCTAAAATCTGATTCATCTAACATTAAAGTATAGGAAGGCTGAAGGGTTGGCGAATAAAAATTGTTATAGAAAACACTAGCGTCTCGATTCTTTGCAATGAGTATTATGTTTGATAAATCATCAGTAAAGGTATTTAAATTTTTACTTAAATGATAAGCCTCTTTGATGTTGTTATTATTAATAAGCTTTTGAAGATTTTTGCAAATTTTATCTTCATTATTTTTTAATTTTTCATTATTAAGATTTCCAACGCAAGGATTCATAATAATACCTATATTGCGATTTTCTTTTTGATATAATTCAACAGTCTTTATTATGGTACTTGAAAGTTTTACTGGCTCGACTATTGGGTATATATGTTCCCCGATAAGTTTATGTTGTAATAATTCTCTTAAAGCAATAAGTTCAAATTGTCGTCCTCTTAAGTATGGGAAATACATATTAACCTCCATATTCTTTATTTAAAAACAAGTTTAACTTATCATATTCTTTTTGTTTCAATCGAGAAAAATAAACTACACTTTTAATTTCTTTTGGAACATCAGAAATTAGTTCAATGTCTATATTACTTCTTGTTTTTAATTGTTCTTTAAAATCATTATACATATTAGCTAACGGAATTGTAAAAAATAAATCTTTACATGCCTGATAATATTTAAATTGCGTAACTTGTGGCAAATCATAATATTTTGATATAATGGTTTCATATTCCTTTTTTCGCAAAATTTTAAATATTATTTCATAATCCAAATTAGACATATCGGAAATAGGTTTCCTAAGTTTTTTTAATGCTCCTCTTTTACTTATATAATAAATGCCAATATTAATCTTATTTAATTTACTTTGAATCGCATCCAGATTGTTTTCAGAAGTAACAACGCATACATTATCAAAAGCTTTATAATAATTTTCTAATTGACTATCTAGTCTTTCAAAATTATCAAGTTCGGTTTTAATTTCATAAACTATTGCTTTACCATTTATCATAATAAAATCAGCAATAGATTTTCCTACTGGAATTTCTGTTAACGCCACTGTATTTAATGGATTATGTTCTTTGAATAATAATCTGTTTAATAAAGTATTTTTATAATAATATTCATTTCTATATTTATCTTTCAAATTATGATAAATTTCACTTATCAAGGTTTTATGATTTTTATTGTAAGGCTCATTTATATAACGTCTTAATACAGCATAATAAGCATTATCTTTTTCTGATTCATTTAATAATGCTTTTAGTGTATTTCTTGAAAATACTCTATTTAATAATGTATTATCATTTTTAGTCATAAAATACCCAGCGTATCATATATCTATTATCTCAGATTTTATGCTATTTTGTCAATGTTGTAATAAAAACTATTAATTTTTAGAACTATTAATATTCGTTTTTATGTCTGCTATCAATTCTTTTAATAATTCTGCTTGATTTACAATTAATTCATTTTGGAGTTTTTCGTCTGATAATATTTTTATTAACATCAAGTAATTCTTTTTGTGTTTTTTGTTTGTCCATTCTTTGATTATACTCGAAGCAAGAGTAGATACAGTAAATGTTAAGTTAACTATGTGAATTTCCTTTTAATGCCATTTTCATGTTGTAATACCCACTTGCAGATTCATTCAATATGCTTATAACCCTTTGGTAGATGTTTACAATACTAGTTTTGTATGTTACAATCCCCTTGTCGCAGGGTTCCAGTATTGGCACAATAACTACATTATTTCTAAGGAATTTTGTAATGAAGAAGTGTTTTTTTCTTTTATTATTCTCGTGTTTATTTATCATATTTGTGTATTTTCATCCTACTAAAGAATCAATGATTTGTAATAAAAGTTATGAATGTAAAATTACACATGAATATTTTGGTTTAATAAAATATCATCACAAACAAAACATCAACAATAAAACTGTTTTATTTTATAAAGACATTTCTCTTGCTAATAAACATAGAACATGGCATCATTTATATTTGACATATGATAACTTGGCTCCATTTATTTATTATTGGAATCATCAATCTCGTCTTAAAGACATTAATTATGTCTTTAAGATTGAACAAAAAAGATTTAATGACTATTTAATTAATCCACAAATTAAATACGAAGTGTATTCAGAGGCAAATACAAGCTTCTGGACATATATATTAATATTATTTGTTTTGTCTCCATATCTTATAAAGCTTTATTTAGATAATTATTTCAAAAATAATCGAAAGTAGATATATCAAACTAAATCTGACAATTATTGCAATTTTACCTAACTTGACTACTATTTTCTTGTCATAGAACTCTAAAATAGCAACTTCGTCGACATTTTTATAGAGCCGTCTAAATTAGGCTCTATTTTAGTATTCAAAAGCTTTTTGCGGGTTCCATAGTCTACCAATTCATTAACGTCAGGATGTTCATTGTTATTATTACATGGTAGAATAAAATCATGATTAAATCTTTCAAATGCAAAGAAACAGAGAAGATATGGAATGAAAAGTTTTCAAAGAAGTTACCACACGATATTCAAAAACGTGCATTGCAAAAGTTGAGAATGTTACATGTAGCTTCGGTTCTTGATGACTTGAAGATACCACCGAGTAATCATTTGGAAGCTCTAACAAGAGACAGGCAAGGACAATACTCTATCCGTATTAACGACCAGTTTAGAATTTGTTTTCGTTGGTTAGACAACCATTCATTTGATGTTGAAATAGTAGACTATCACGGTTAATTTAACCTATCTTAACAAAATGCTTTTATGGGGTTGAAATTACGTGGTACGTACTGTATAATATAAATAGATGATAAACAATTTGGAGATATTGCAATGACTGAATATATTGAACTTACGACCGTTGGCGAAATGCTCAAAGAAGAATTCATTGAGCCATTTAACCTTACACAAAATGCTTTAGCTAATGCAATATTTGTTCCTCCAAACAGAATTCATCAAATTATAAAAGGACAAAGAAGAATTACTGCGGATACAGACTTGCGTTTGACCACATATTTTGGACTTTCGCAAGGTTATTTCTTACGCTATCAAGAAGATTATGAACTAAGAGTTGCTAAACGTGAAATTGCTGATGATATAAGTAGAATACAACCAATCAAGGCTATGTGTTAATCAAACATTCCAAGAGAGGCCGCTCACGCTGCTTTTAGCGAGTTTGATAAAAACAGAACAGAAAAATTATCCTGCAAAACACTTGGCAAGGCTTATAGAGTTGAGTGAGGACTGGCATGAGTGGTATTGTGTTATGGACATCAAACATGTAAATGTGTATAACATTATGTAGTTGTGGTATGTGTGTTTGCTTTACAATAGATATTCATGGGAAATAATTTAAGCACACTTTAAACCCAATGCCGTTCTCATATTGTAATACTCTTGCGTTGATAGTTTCATAATATGTACAATTCTATGATAAATGTTGTTCGACAATATTTCTTGTGATACAATTCCGTTGTCAATGGGTTCTAGAATAGTAACCTCTTCGACACCATTTTTAAACATTTAGCAAATTATATTTTTAGCGATTTTTATATAAGTACAAAAGGAGTGTGTATTATGCAAATTAATAAATTATCACAATCAAATTCAACAAGTTTTAATGGATACGTAAATGTAAAATGTATTGATAATAAATTTGTTCGTGTAAAAAAAGGGATGCCAGGTTCTATTAAATTGTTCATTGCTGGTGGTAAAAGAGTTGATGAAAAGGTCGCATTAGCCAATAAAAAATTGATACAAAACTTGTCGCCTGTCACTAAAGAAAGTAAGCCAAATTCTGTTTTAATGTTTTTTGCAGGAATACTTTCTACACTAGGTTTTGATAAACCTTTAAACAATTTACTAAACAAATAACAATATTATTTTAAAGCTTTTCTAAGCCTAGAATTATTCTAATATTATAATGTGTTTGTGTATCTAATTTTAAGAGTAAAGCCAATTTGCAATAAATATTGCATTTGTTGGTTAATTGTTGTAAGATTTTTTTGTCGTAGTGTTCCTGTTGTGGCACCCTAGCGACATTATTTAAATTTGTAAATTGGATAAAATCCAATTTACTTGTGCATTGTTTAAATTCTGTTTTCGTTTTTTACCGACATGTGATTTTTTAACGAACGTACTTAAAAACTCGTTAACACTTTCATTTGTGGATTTTTCTATACTTCTCTATGGGTATAAACCTCATTTTAATATCAATTTATTTTAGGTAAGTAATTTTAATGCCTTGATTTTCTCTAATTATAAATCTTGTGCTAGCTTATTTTGCTGTAGTTGAACTTCATAAGAAAAATTTATTTTGAAATGAGAATCATCACCGAAATGGGTTTAAAAAATTTTTAAATCATTGGGTATGTAAATATAAGAATATCGTGAATTTTCTGCTAACACAATTCCTTTCATCTCAAACCCGCTTTCTTTGTTTCTATATTTTTTATCCAATCTTGATTGCTCAAATACCAGTCAATTGTTAACTTAATACCTTCTTCAAACGTTAATGACGGCGTCCAGTCGAGTTCTGTTGTAATTTTATTGTTTGAGATGGCATAACGCTTATCGTGCCCCAGTCTATCTTCGACGTATTCTATTGAATTTTCGTCTTTACCCATAACACTTAATATAAGTTTTGTAATCTCAAGATTAGTTTTTTCATTATGTCCGCCAATATTGTAAATTTCGCCGACTTTTCCTCTATGTAAAACTACATCTATCGCTTCGCAATGATCATAAACATATAACCAATCTCTAATGTTAAGTCCGTCGCCATAAACAGGCACTTTTTCATTTTTTAAGAGTTTTGAAATAAAGAATGGAATTAATTTTTCCGGATATTGATAAGGCCCATAATTGTTTGAACATCTAGTGTTTAAAGTCGGCAAACCATAAGTCTCTCTATATGCGCGAACAAGCATATCAGCGCTTGCTTTACTTGCAGAATAAGGGCTATTTGGAGCGAGTGGTGTTGTTTCATAGAAATAACCAGTTTGTCCTAAGCTCCCATAAACTTCGTCGGTAGAAACTTGTAAAAATCGTTCGATACCAATTTCTTTTGAGGCTTGTAACAGATTTAAAGTTCCTTGAACATTTGTTTCTATAAATATTTCAGGATTTTTAATTGAATTATCAACGTGAGATTCTGCTGCAAAATTTATAACACAGTCGACCTCATCAATTAATTCACGCACGAGGTTTTTATCGCAAATATTTCCGTGTACAAATCTGTAGTTTGGATTGTTTTCAACATCTTTTAGATTTTCGAGATTTCCGCAATAAGTAAGCGCGTCAAGATTTATTATGTTGTAATCGGGATGCTTTTTTAATTCATGCCTAATAAAACAACTCCCGATAAATCCCGCACCACCTGTTACTAAAATCGTTGTCATTCCGAAATATCCTTCTTTATTCCAATTTTACTACACTTTTGTAGTTTCGCAAATATGAAATCTATCTTTAGGACAATGGTTTGCGTGGATTACTTAGTGCGCTTGTAGGAGCGGTCTACTCTTTACTTGCTATCGTTTTCTAAATACTCTTTTACCAGATTGATAGGTGTTGCAAAACCAATGCCGATATTTGAGATATTGTTATCAGGGTTATAAATTGCTTGATTAATACCTATAACGTCGCCATTTGTGTTCAACAAAGGACCGCCTGACGAACCGGGGTTAATTGCGGCATCAGTTTGAATCCGATTTTTTGCATAATCAATTCTGGATACAATTCCTTGCGTAAGCGTTCCGCTAAACCCAAACGGATTTCCGATTGCTAAAACTTTTTGTCCAACTTTAACTTTAGAAGAATTACCAAGTTTAACAGTTTTTAAATCCTTTTTTGCATCAATTTTAAGAAGCGCAATATCCTTATTATCTCCTAAATGTTTTAAAACCTTGGCATCATAATTTTGTCCATTACTCATAGTAACAACTACAGTTTTCCCTATATCAACAACATGCGCGCTGGTTAAAATAACCCCTGATTTATCAATAATACAACCTGTACCGCAAGATAAGCCGTCCGGAATTTGCGAGTCAACGGTTACAATTGCAGGATTAATTTTTTCATAAATACTTACGGGATTTTTTTCGACATTGCCAAATGCAAAAACCGGTGAAGATATAAATACAAGTAAGATTGCACTAATTATTTGTTTTTTCATTGCGCCTCCTTGTTTAATAAGATTTTGGCAATATTTATAGCGTAAAACAATTACCCTTATTAATTTAAAGCGGTTATGTATTGCCAGCATTCAAATTTTAATGTATAATAAACGAGATGTTATATCACAATCGACACAAAAGGAGAAAATTATGTCAAGAATCGAAAGTTTTAAAAGAGCTTTAGCAGAAAAAAGAGCAGTAAAAATTATTGCCGGTATTGATAATTTCAATGTTGAAAGCGTAAAAAAAGTTGTTAAGTCAGCTTCAAACTCAGGCGCAAGCGCTATTGATATTTGTGCAAACCCAGATATCATTGCAATGGCAAGAAGCATGACTGAATTACCATTGTTCGTTTCTTCAGTAGAACCTCAAGAATTAGCTCACGCTGTAGCTTTGGGCGCAGATGCAGTTGAACTTGGTAACTTCGATGCATTATACAAAAAAGGTCAAACTTTCACAGCTTCTCAAGTTTTAAGCCTTGCTAGAAGAACTAGAGAATTAGTTGGCGATGATGTATTTTTCTGTGTAACTATTCCGGGTGAATTAGAAATCGGCGAACAAGTTGAATTAGCTCGTGATTTAGAAAATCTTGGTGTTGACTTAATCCAAACAGAAGGTCATTTCTCAAATGAAGCTCCTTCAAATGGCGTTAGAGGTTTGGTAGAAAGAGCTGAATTAACTATTTCTAACACAATTGAACTTTCAAGAAATATTGAATTGCCTATTATGACAGCAACAGGTATTAACCCTACAACTGCTTCATTGGCATTTGCAGCTGGTGCTTCAGCTATCGGTTGCGGTTCTTGCGTAAACAAACTTGATTCAGAAATTTCTATGTTAGCAGTTTCAAGAAGCTTGGTAGAAATTGCTGAACGCAATGCTCAATATGTTGTTGAACTAGTTTAGTTAAAAACTTTAATCAAAACAAAAAACCTTAAAGTGATTACTTTAAGGTTTTTTTGTTTGCTCGTAAAACTTAAATATCAAATTTCTTTATAACTCGCTATATTTGTGGTATTCTTTTTATTAAAATGTAGGTTAAACACTGCTTAACAATAACTTAGAGTTAAAATACATGAGGAATAGAATATGGAATACAAAGAAACGTTGAATTTGCCAAAGACTACTTTGGAAATGAGAGCAAACGCTACTAAGAAAGAGCCTGAAACTCAAAAATTCTGGGCAGAACATGAAATTTACGAAAAAAACATTGCACAAAGAGATAAGGCAAACAAGTTTATTTTGCACGACGGCCCTCCATATTTGAGTTCCGAAAAAATTCACGTTGGTACAGCCTTAAACAAAATTTTAAAAGATATTTTGATTAAATATAAATCTATGTCAGGCTTCTACGCACCTTACGTTCCAGGGTATGACGGACACGGTTTGCCCATTGAAAACAAAGTTGTTAAAAACATCAAAGGCGGACGCGAAGCGGTTACTCCTGCTGAATTAAGAGCAAAATGCAGAGAATTTGCTTGGAACAGTTTAAAAGGTCAAGAATCAGAATTCAAACGTCTTGGCGTTTGGGGTGATTGGGAACATCCTTATTTAACTATCAATCCTGAATTTGAAGCTGAACAAGTTAGAGTTTTTGGCGATATGTATAAAAAAGGTTATATCGAAAAAGGCTTAAAACCTGTTTACTGGTGTGCTTCTTGCGAAACTGCTTTAGCAGAAGCTGAAGTTGAATATGCAGACCATACTTCAACTTCAATCTATGTAAGATTTAAGTTTGATGAAGAAGGGGTAAATAAAATTAAGCAATTAGTTGATTTGCCAAATGACAATGTTTATGCGGTAATTTGGACAACAACTCCTTGGACAATTCCTTCCAACATGGCAATCAGTATGCACCCAAGATTTGATTATACATTCTTCACTTACAACAATGATGTTTATGTAATCGCTCAAGGCTTGTTGGCAAGCTTCCTTGAAGGTGTTAATTGGGAAGAAAAAGATATTAACGTAATCGGCTCTGTTAAGGGTGCTGATTTAGAATTATTGAATACAAATCACCCGCTTTATAACAGAAAATCACCAATTATTCTTGGTGAACACGTAACACTTGAAGCCGGTACAGGTGCAGTTCATACAGCTCCTGGACACGGTCTTGAGGACTACGAAGTTGGTTGTAGATACAATATTGAAGTATTTTCACCACTTGATAGCAAGGGTGTTTGGACAGAAATAGTTGGCGACAAAGATTTAGAAGGAATTCCTTATTATAAAGGCGGTAAAATTGTTATCGAGAAACTTCAAAACTGTGGCGCATTGCTTGCAGCTGCTGACATTAACCACTCTTATCCACACTGCTGGAGATGTAAAAATCCTGTAATTTACAGAGCAACTCCTCAATGGTTTGTTAAGGTTGACAAATTCAGAGATGCTACATTAGAAGCAATTAAGGGTGTAAAATGGATTCCAGCAAGCGGTGAAGCAAGAATTTCTAACATGGTTCAAGGTCGTACTGATTGGTGTATTTCACGTCAAAGAGCGTGGGGTGTTCCAATTCCTGTATTCTACTGCGAAGAATGCGGTGAACCAATTGTTACAGATGAAACTGTTGAAAACGTAGCAAAAATATTTGAAAAAGAAAGTTCTGATGCTTGGGTTAAATACTCTGCAGAAGAATTGTTACCAAAAGACTTTGTTTGCCCTCATTGTGGCAAAAAACACTTCAGAAAAGAAAAAGACATTATGGACGTTTGGTTTGATTCTGGTGTTACTTGGAGAGCCGTTGTTGAAAAACGTTCAGAACAATTGGGGCACACTCCTGTTGAAATGTATTTGGAAGGTTCTGACCAACACAGAGGTTGGTTCCAATCTTCTTTATTAACTTCAATGGCTGTACAAGGTAAAGCACCTTACAAATCAGTTCTTACGCACGGTTTCGTATTTGGTGAAGACGGCAGAAAAATGTCAAAATCTTTAGGTAATTATATTAGACCTGATGATATTATTAAAAACTATGGCGCTGATATTTTAAGACTTTGGGCAGCGTCAGTAGATTATAGAAACGATACTAAAATCGGCGATAACATTATTAAACAGCTTGCTGAAATCTTTAAGAAAACAAGAAATACTGCAAGATTCTTGCTTGGTAATATTTTTGATTTCGACCCTGCAAAAGATTATGTGAAATACGAAGATTTGAAACCAATTGATAAATTTGCGCTTCACAAATTGAACAAGGTTGTCGAAGAAGTTACAGTAGCGTTTGATAATTATGAATTCTACAAGTATTTCCAATGCTTGCAAAATTTTGCAGCGGTAGACTTGAGTTCATTCTATCTTGATATCGTAAAAGACAGACTTTATACAGCAGGCAAAAAATCAGTTTCAAGACGTGCTTGTCAAACTGTTCTTTACGAAACATTGCAAGTTTTGGTTAGAATTCTAACTCCTGTAATGCCTCACCAAGCAGAAGATATCTGGCAAAACACTCCTGAAATGCAACGTGGCGGATTGGAAAGTATCTTGCTTGCTGATTGGGTTGAAGTAAATGAAACTTGGAACAACAACCAGCTTGAAGAAGATTTTACAAAAATCTTAAAAACAAGAGAAGTAGTAACTCGTGCAATTGAACCGCTAAGAGCAGAAAAGAAAGTTGGAAGCTCTTTAGAAGTTGCTGTTTATGTTAAATCTGATGATAGTGAAATTTTGAAAGCTAATGCTAAAGATTTAGCTGATATCTTCATTACTT
Source organism: uncultured Candidatus Melainabacteria bacterium (assembly GCA_934757245.1). Lineage (GTDB taxonomy): Bacteria > Cyanobacteriota > Vampirovibrionia > Gastranaerophilales > Gastranaerophilaceae > CAG-196. The sequence goes on along the minus strand of CAKVLH010000006.1, from coordinate 47,796 downwards.
CTCAAGCTTATGTGGCTGATGAAGCTCCGGCTGAAGTTTTAAACGAATATACAGAAAACGGCATAACAGTTTGGGTAACAAAAGCAGAAGGTGAAAAATGCGAACGTTGCTGGAAGTTTAGAAAACTCGGCGAACACGCAGGACACGAAACTATTTGTTCAGATTGTTATGATGCAGTAACTGAATAATACATTATTTTAAACAGAAAAGGTCTAATATATCCGAGGATATATTAGACCTTTTCATTTCTAACTTATATATCTATTATGCTGCATCTGTTTGAACATATTTTGCTGATTTTGCAACAACGCCGTAACAAACCATTGTAAGTCGATTATTTAAAGCCAACATTGTTCTAAAATTATTTGCGGAAACACCCATTGCGCTCATCATATCATCTGCCGATACTTTTGATGTCAATGCATCATCGTTGTGATTATCAACTTTTTCTTGTGCATACTTTTCTACTAATAACTTGTCAATAAAATCTCTTGCGCCAATTGCCATAATAAACTCTCCTATTTTCTTTTTGTATATCTCTTATGTATATATAAAGTATTTAACTTTTAAAAAATTGCCTTTTTTATTCCAACATGTAAAGAAATATTAAGATGAATTTTGTATAGCATTTTTTATAACAAGCAAAAACAAAGCCGCTACTGCAATATAGCGACTTTGTTAAATGTTAAAATTTCACTAATAAGTTTTATAAATAGCACTTAGGCTCTTGACCTTGAACACCTGCATACAATTCTACATACTGCTTAGCAGGGCTTGAATCGATTTTTGTAAACAAAACTTCTTCGATTTGGAAGAAACCAACATCGCCTGTCATTTCAACAGTAATTTTAATAGGCTTCTTTTCGCCATGTTGAATTCGAATTCTGTCAATTGCGTTTGCAGAATACTTGTGAATATCACCAACTTTTGGCGTTGTGTTCATTGCTAGTGGAATTCTTGCACGACCTTTTGTCATATCACAACCATCTGCGATAAGAATAATACCGGCTTCTGTAGAATGGATTTTTCTTGAAGCCATGTGCCCAATGATTGCTTCTATAACAACAGAACGGATTACAACGCGTCTGTGCATATCGTTTGGCAGAATGTGCATTAATGTTCTTTCAACAAGAGGTTTTGCCAAGATAACTGACATTTCTTCATGACCTTGGCGTCCAATCATCATTCCCAAATCGTGCATTAAACCTGCAAGAATCACAGCACACATACTATCTTCAAATGTGCCGATTTCTTCTTTTTCTAAAGAAGTTTGGATACCGCATTCGTGAAGAATGTTTAACATCTTGATTGAATTTGCTGCAACTTGTCGCATGTGAACAGGACCGTGGTCGTTATAACCAAGGCGCTTAATAGAAACATTGTTCGCATAATCTTGCATTTCTTGAAGTTCTGCATCCTCAAACAAGTATTGCGCAAGTTCTAAACATAATGGATGACTTTGTAGTCTTTTGAGAATCTTAGATTCTACTGATATTTCTTTTACTGATTTCATAGCTCTACATTCATTTTAACACATGTTTTGTATAAAATAAACTCATGGAGATATAAGAAAGGCAAAATTGTGGAACGCTTAGAAAATTATTATAATCAAATTAAAAATTCACCTGTGTTTTTCGGCATGACCGATGACGAACTAAAAGGCTTATTAGAATGCTTTCATGCCAGAATTAAGAAATATGAAAAAGAAGAAATGGTAATTCGCCAAGGTGATATGATTTCTAATATTTATCTTATACTTGAAGGTGGAGTGAATATTGAAAAAGATTCGTACTGGGGAAGAAGAATTATTATTTCTCGTCTTGGCAAAAACGACAATTTGGCGCTTTCTTTTGTCGGCTCAAAAGATGTTGAATCAAGCGTTGACGCGATTACGGTCGAAGATACTTTGATTCTTATTTTGAGCTACGAAAAATGTACTTCTATGTGTCAAAATGCTTGCACGCGACACAAAGTCTTAATTAATAACCTGTTTCAAATTCTTTCTAAAGAAAATATTGAACTTATCCAAAAGATTGAAAATGTTTCTCAAAAAACAATCCGCGACAAGATTTTAACCTACTTGTCCAACGAAGCACAAAAAAATCATTCAAACAGATTCTCAATCAAATTCAATCGACAAGATTTGGCTGATTATTTGAATGTCGATAGAAGTGCGATGAGTTTTGAACTTTCAAAGTTGCAAAAAGAAGGCTTGATTAAATACAACAAGAACCAATTTGAGCTCTTATCTTGATTTCGCACTTATAGCATGATAATTTGAAGCTATGGAAAGTTTTGAAACCGAAGCACATTTAAAAGAATTTGATGTTCAAAATGAGTCGGAAGAACCGATTGTTCATCCGCAAAACATTGAACATACGGATTTTTTGTACGATTGTAAAACCCAATTTCGTTTTTTGAGAAAAAACATTTCTGCGTTTTTAAGAAAAAAACTAAAAAAAGATTTTAAAGAAATTCTAATTGTTACAGCAGAAAATCCACCAATTGATTATATTTTGGCATTCAAAAAACAATACCCAGATAAAAATATTAAAGTTTTAATTCCATTACATGATTTAGAAAATGCTGAAAAAACAAATATCAGTTTTGAATTCTATAGTCAAAATAAAACTTACGAAGCGCGCTTATATAAGTTACTTAAAAATGCGAACAATATTGAAGTATTTGGTTTGTTTTCAGCAAGCTTTTCTGGGCATGATATTTCAAAATTCCAATATCTTGTACCGTTCATGAAAGCGGTTAGAATTTGCGTTAAATCTCTGAAACCGGAAGTTATACATGCTGACAATTTACCATTCTTTTTAGGAGCAGAATTCGAAAGTAAAATGGCTTATCCTATAAGGATTTTACAGGTTGTTAATGATTTTAGCAAATACGAGGTTGAGAAGATTGAAGCATTTTGGGCTGCAATAAATTTAGTTAATAAAGCCGGCATGAAAAAAATTTGTCGCGATAAAATCATTCAAAAATGCATAGCGTCTTTATTTAATTTGCATAACACGAAGCATTTTTCTCAAATGCGAGATTGTCTTGAATTTATTTATCAAAATTATGAAAAATTTAGAAGCACAATTGATAGAAATGAAGCAATTGATGAGAATATTCTGTTTCACAGAATGAATATGCAGACTCTCAAACTGTTTCCAGAATTAAGGTGCGAGGATAGTTCTAATTATAATTCTATCTATTTTACTTTAAAGAAAGCGGATTTTTGGGCAACAATTTCAAAATCTTATTATGATGATATTTTTGCAAACAAAGAAATTTGCGGATGTTTAGCAAAGAGAATTGAACAAACAAAATCGAAAAGTACTTATCTTCTTGTTGGTTGTGAAGCTCCTAGAATAAAGCTTTATCAACCATTTAACGTTGATAATTTTAGAGAATTGCGTGCAAAAAATAAATCTTATCTTTTGAAAGAATTTTCTGAAAAACGTGTAAAAACGCGATTTGTCGATTTGAGTTTGTTTAAAGACGAAAATTACGTAATTAAAGGACATTTGGATTCTTTTTTCGACGCTCCCCTCATTTTTGCAAAATTTTCTACTGATATATTCAACGAAGGTGTTGATATTGCGTTCGATGTAATTTTGAAATTATTTGAACAAAGAAAAAATATTCAAGTAATCATTAATATTTCACAAGGTCTCAAAAATAATTTTGTTAAATCTTGGGTTGAATTTTTAGAACAAAATTCAGCACTTGATGGTCGTTGGCTGTTTATTAATGATGAAATAAATGTTGAGCAATTTTATGCGGCTGCAGATATTGCCTTATTTCCAACAAGAGCAAATATTCCGGATAAGGAACACTACAAAGCTATGAAATTCGGATGTATTCCGGTAGCTTCAAGAAGCGGAATTTTAAATGACACTGTTACAGACATTTTTGACGATATGATTTCAGGTTGCGGATTCAAGACAAAATCTTCACTATTAACAAAAGCAAACGCAAATGAAATTTATCTTGAAACTTTATCAAAAGCATTAAATCTATTCATTAACACAAATTCCAGTTGGAATTTGTTAATCCAAAATGCAATGAACTACGATTATAGTTGGAACTTTGAGATTATAGAAAAATATAATGAAATCTATGAATTTATTTAATTTACTTTTTTATAAGCTCTAATAATTCTTTGCACGGTTGTTGTTGATATTTTTAATTTTTCTGCAATAGTTTCTAAATTATTACCTTCAAGTTCCAATCGTTCTATCATTTTAAACCTGTGCAAATTTAGTTCTTGTTTCCAGTTTGATAAAAAACTACCACCTAGTATTGTTGAGATAGTTTTTACAGAATATCCCAGGTTTTTTGCAATGTCTTGTATTTTTTCTCCATCAAAAATCAAGATTTTAATTCGTTCTCGAAGAAATTTTCTTCCGGCTTCTTTTGCCTCAGAATATTTGTCAGGATTTATATGTCTTAATAGATAGTTATATGGAACGCCTAATTCTTTTGCGACACTTTCGATAGGTTTACCACGACTTATACCGGCAATTGCATCCTCTATAATATGTTCTCTAGCTAAAGTTTTCTGTTTTTGTCGCATTTTTTGGAATGCTTCTCTAAACTGCATTTTTGCCCCAGCACTAATATCTTTAAGCGCTTCATTCAAGATTAATCTTGAATTAGTATGTGGCAAAGGATTCAAATCTTTTTGCATAGAGTCTAATTTTTTATCTATTTGCATAGTTTTAACGCTATTTAACATTTTTAAATATTTTTCTTTTCCAATTATTTTGTTAATAACGTTGCCTATAATATTAACACTAATTCCTAAAAATTGACTTATTTCTTGAAGATTTTTACCTTCTGCTATTAAACCGGGCAGTTGCATTGCTATTGCTTCATGCTGTTGCTCTCTTAAATATTTTAATCCATACTTCTTTACCATGTATCTTACGCGATATAGTGAAATATCATATATATTGCCAATTTCTGCCAAAGTATTTCCTTCATTAATAAGATATTCAAGCTCATCTTTAGGTATTACAAACTTTGTTCCGGCATTGAACGAAATATTACTTTGATAGTTGGTTGATATTTTTAAGATGTTCATACCAATTTTAAAAACGGTAAAAATATTTTTTGCTAGTTTATTTAGAAAATTTTGCAGTATTTATTACCCAACCGTCAGAACGAAAATGAGCGTAATTGTTTTTGCCCCGATATTTTTCCCCTTGAGGGCTTGAAATAAGCCAGTTTTCTAATATTTTTAGAGCTTTATAAAGTAATTCATAACCGTATTTTTCAAGCAATGAACCATACTGAGAAGGCGTTAATATTACAAAATCTATGTTAGGAATTATTACTCTAATTTTAGAATCATACTTAGGGCGTCCGCCTTTTTTGCCATTTTCTATACTTGCGATTGTTCTATTCATTATTCTCCTTTCTTTGTTATGTTTGAATGAAATTTATAATTCTACTTCTGGTGCGCCGAATTTTCTGACTAATTCAATTACCGTATCTTTCATCTTGCACTTGAAAACTCCTCCTTCAAAATACAACTTATACAAATTACATTTCGAACAACTGCAACCAAGCTTATAACAATCTATTGCTGTCGGAGTCCAATTTTTTGACATTGTCTCACTACATGATACATTGTATCTATAAACCATATTTCGACATCCTCTTCCCAAGTTATAAACAATTGACATTTTAGAAAATGTATGCTTAAATATCAAATATAAGCTTACATCTTGTGTTATATTGTAAGACAATATGATACAAATGTCAAGTGTTAATTTATTGTGGTGAAACATGAAACTTGATGAACTTCTATCAATAATTTCAAATCGTACGGCTACGACCATTAATCAGTCGATGCTTGCTGACAGTTTAGGAATAACTCGTCAGACGATTAGTAATAGAATAAAAAATGAGAGTGAAGTTACCGTTAGCGAATTAAAAAAAGCTGAAGAATATTTTAAAATTAATTTAATGGGTATTTCTTCGGATGAAGATATTGCATATATAGATTATTATTCAGATGTTTTTGCCAGCTGTGGAACGGGTAGTATAGTTTTTTCGAGCGAAAAAACAAAACTTCCGATAGCGACTTCTATGATAAGCGGTTATTCAAAAAACAAATTATATTCAATGATTAATGCGACCGGAAACAGTATGTCTCCAACGATTGATAGTGGAGACAAATTAATTGTTGAACATTGGCAAGGGAATCAAATTCAAGACAACAAAATTTATGTATTCTGTTATAATAACGAATTTTTTGTTAAACGTCTTTCTAAAAATTTAGACGAAATTATTATAAAATCAGATAATCCTGAATACAGGGTTCGTACAATCTGCGGAAAAGCAGTATTTGATTTAATTTTAATTGGAAAAATTGTTGCGACGATTAAGCAAGTCGGATAGATTTATTATTAATTTTAATCTTATTCTTAAAACCACCCCTATTAAGAATGTAAAGATTTGCAAACTTTCTCATTAATAAATAGCAATTTTATATGTTTTTACGACTTTGTATTAGTAAAGGAACCAAATTAGGGAAATTTATGACTGAAGTAAGAACAAATTATGGCAATTATAATGTCGGTTATCAAAAAACTAATGTCAAAAAGAATCAGACACAGCCAAGACCTCAAATAACAATTAAAGAGTATTATAGACGAGAAACTCGAAAAAATAACGGACTTGTAGAGAGATTTCATAATTGGTTAAAGAATATTACGGGTGTTGGAGTTGGCTCTAAAAAAGTTTTAGCAGAACTTGAAAAGGCCAAAAATGGCGAGTCTACTGTTCAAGATTTGCAAGCTAAAATTCAAGAATATAATGCTTCTCAAGAAAATTCAGCGCAATTATTTGGAGATGCTGTTTCCATTTCAGCATCAGGCGCAACTTTCTTTGGCTTAAACAAATTATTCAAGCAAACTAAAGGTTGCATTGATGTAAACAAGCCGTTGACAGATAATATTGCCTCAATGATAAAGAAAACAAGAGAAGAACTCGCTAATGACACAAAAATATCAGCAAAAAAGAAAAAATTTAATAACCGTTTATTTAACATTTATGAAAAAACATTTAACACACTAAAATCAAATAAGAAGACCATGCTAATCACCGCTTTAGCTAGTGCTTACGTAGGCGGTTTAACTAAATATTGGGCTTTAAAATTCAATAGAATTGACTCTAACGAGTTTAAAGTCGATGAAAAGATTTATGGCTCGAAAAAATTAAGAAATCCTATGCAAAAGGAAGCCGCAAAATTATCTAAAAAGCAATTAAATAAAGAGCGCAAAAAAACAAATTTCAAGAATTTTGTATCAGGTACAATCAATGGTTTAATGATGCCGGTTATGGCATTAGGCGGAATTGTCGGAGCTCCAATTTATTTGGTTGGCAATATGCTAAACCGCTACTTTGTAGCAAACAAAACTGACAAAAATAAATCTGCAAATGGATTAATGGAAAATCTTTCTTCAAATGCGTTATCTATTGGATTAGTAACAACAGCATTAGCAGTGCCTTTATTTAAAAAAGGAAACTTTGCTAAAGTATTTAACGAAAATATGGCAAAAGCTTCTAAAAAATTAGCAGAAGCCAAGCTCAAGCCTGCCGATTTTAAAGGAATGTCTGCTTATAAGCAACTCGAAGGCACTATGTTAGAATCACCGAATATTAAAGCTATAATTGATAGTTCCGCAAATATTGAAGATAAAATTAAACAACTTACAAAGGAAAACTTATTTGCGGTTAAGTTTAAGCAAATCTCCGCAGATGGTTCTGAATTAACAGCAGCGCTTAGAGAGAAATGCCCTCCAAGCAGATCATTAGAAGAAGCACAAAAATATATCACTTCTCATCTTGGAGGTGGGTATAAAGTTAGTAAATTACTTGGTGTTGGAACGGTAGCAGAAACTTATCTTGCAAAAAACGCTTCCGGAAAAGAAGTTTGTATAAAAATCTTAAAAGACGGAATTACAAAAGATAAAATTTTAAATGATAAACAAAAATTTATCGATATGGTAAAAAATATGTCAGATAAGTCTGCCGATGAAAAAGATTACTTGCTTCGAAATGTCGAAGATTTAGCAGACGGTATTCTTAAGGAAGTTAACCTAAAGAACGAAATGGATGCCGCATTAAAACTTTCTAAAACTACGAAAGTTGCAAATGTCGTTAAACCGATTGAGGTTAAAAACAACGTTTATGTTATGGAAAAAGCTAATGGTGTAAGTTTATCTTCATTTATGGATTTGAATAAACTATATTTACAAAAAGAAGCAGTTAATAAATTAGTAAAAGACGCAACTATCAAAGAAAATGAACTTAAAAAAATTGATGAAGAAATTAAACGTGTAACAGAAAGAATGCCGGATTTCTCTGATATTAAGTTGAGAAAAAGTGATACGGATTATTTGTTACAAGAATATCGAAAAGTATTTATTGAACAATTCCATAAAATCGATAAGAACGGAAAAGTAATTCACGCAGATATTCACCCTGGTAATATTTTTATTGACCCTAATGTTTTAAAAACAAGACGCGGTAAATTATTCACACTGATTGATACAGGAAATACTATTGATATGGGTGTAGATCAATCACTAAGAGCGTTGAATTTAACAAGCTATATTAAGCAAGGTAATGTAAAAGATATTGCTGAGTATGTTCTAGAAGGTGCAAAACTTCCTACCGGCATGGATAAAAATGGTGCAATTGATAAAGTGGAAAATGAGCTTAAGGCGTGTTTCTTTGATAATTCTACAAAACTAGAACAAATGAATGATGAAAAAATATTAACATTAACTGATAACATAATGCAAAAGTATGATATAATTCCAAGTTCATCACAATTAAATCTACATAAATCAAGGACTTCTGCTAAAAATTCTTTAAAAGACTTAGAAAATGCAATTATGGATTTTGATTTTGTAGATGTTATGGGGCATCATTCAAGCACTGGAAAAGTTTTAGCCGGAGGCAAAAAAGGTTTGGAACATCTTGCAAGAAATAAAATTTATGATTCTATGGTAGCAAGACAAGAAAAAGAAAACCTTAAACAACTTACACCGATGCAGAAGCTCAAACAAAAGAACAATCCAAATGCACCAAGAGCAAATAGCGAAGACTATTTGACATACTGGTTAAAACAAAAAATGCTTGGTGATGTCAAATTGGATTAATAAAAAAATTATTTATGGCGCGAACGAAGTTCGCGCCATATTTTTGTTTATTTCCAAAAAACTAATTATTCTTAAGCCACTTTTGATATAAATCCGGTCGTTTGTTTTTTGTACGCTCAACTTTTTGTTGCATCCTAAACTCTTCAATTAGTTTGTGATTGCCATTCAACAAAACTTCCGGCACTTTATAACCTAAGTATTCGCGAGGTTTTGTGTATTGCGGATATTCCAATAATCCGTCAGAAAAACTATCGTCATGTGCAGATTCGATTTTACCCAGTGTTCCGTCGATTTTCCTTGAAACGCTATCTATAACGCATAGAGCAGGCAATTCCCCACCTGTTAGAACGAAATCACCAATTGAGATTTCTCTCGGTTTAATAATTTCTCTAATTCGCTCGTCATAGCCTTCGTAATGCCCACACAATATAATTACTTGTTCATACTTAGCAAGTTCATTTGAGATTTTATCATTAAACGGTTCACCTTGCGGAGTCATCATTAAAGTAACAGAATTTTCAAGTTTCTCAACGCTATTATAAGCATCAACATAAGGTTGCGGCATTAAAACCATACCTGCTCCACCACCATAAGGCGTGTCATCAACTTTTTTATGTTTATCCAGAGTAAAATCGCGAGGATTAATAGCATTTACGCTAATAACTCCTTCGTCTGTTGCACGTTTCATTATACTAAAATCCAAATGTGATTGGATTAATTCCGGAAACAAAGTCAGAACGTCGAATCTCATTCCAACAGCCCTTCAAGGTTATTAATCTGGATTTTACGTGCTTTAATATCTACGGATAAAACTATTGCTTTTACAAATGGAATCAATGATACTTTTTTATTCAAAGTTTTTATTGACAGCAAATCAGTTGCGCCATTATTGGAAACCCCAACGACAGCACCGACTTTCTTCTCATCATCATAAACATCAAGACCGACAAGTTCGTCAATAAGAAATTCGTCTTCTTCTAAAAACTCACGAATTGTACTCTCATCAACAAAAAGAAGTTGATTTTTGTACTCCAAAATATCATTTAAAGAATCAATACCTTTAAATTTAATAATTCCACATTTTGGTGTAAACCTAACTTTTGAGATTTCAAGTAATTTATATTCACCATCATGTAAAATATAAACTTCTTTCAGATTAGACAAAAATTCTTCTCTGTTTTTGGAATAACCAAGCTTGGCTTCTCCTTGAACACCATGAAAATTTAGAATTTTACCGACTGAAACAAAATTATTCTTCATTTTCTTTCTTCTTAGGTTTTCTACCGCGTTTTGGTTTTTCAGCAGGAACTTCCTCTGTAGTTGCTTCCTGAGCTGGTTCAGCAATATTTTCTTCTACTTTTGAAGTTTCAGGTGATTCTTCTGTAATTTCAGCCTTGACTGCAACCGGCACTTTGTCTTTCTTTGCGGGTTTAGTATGCTTAGCAACCATATAATCAGCCGGTTTATCAGCTCTATCTTCGTTCCAACGATCCAAACCTAATTGAGCACGAATTAATTTGATACCTACGTGAACTCTCCACTCGTCCATTTTCAATTGCGCTGCAATAATTTTGTGGCAACCGATTGGAGGCAATGGTAACAATGGTTCGTAAAGAGCCTTGATTGCTGTCATCTGATCCGGTGTAATCGCCAATTTGCGTTTTGGGAACGGTAGTTTTGGTAACATCATTTTTTGACGAACTAAGTTGATTCCAAAGAATACTTTTTGTGGTTCAATACCCAAGTGTGCGCCGATTACTTCATGGCAATCTGGGTTTGGCAAAGGAAGCATTGTTTTATAAAGTGCTTCAATCGCTTCCAATTGTTCTTTACTAATAAGTAATGGTCTGGCAGGTTTTTGTGGTTTACGCTGCATTGGGCGACGTTGTCCTGGACGAGCACTGGCATAATTATTTCTAAAACCGCCTTGTTGCGGTCTTCTTTGTTGGTAACCGCCACCGCGATTGTATCCGCCTTCTCTGTTATAGCCCCCTTCACGTCTTTGATAGCCATTATTGTCGCGATTGTAGCCACCTTGAGATGAATAATTGCGATTATCTCTATGGTCGCGGTTATATCCGCCTTCTCTGTTATCTCTTTGATAACCGCCATCTCGGTTGTAGCCACCTTCACGTCTTTGATAGCCACCGTTATCACGATTATATCCGCCTTCGCGGTTGTAATTATTATTTCTATAGCCACTTTGCTGTGGTCTATCATAACTTCTTGGTCTTGAATCTGCAGAATATGAGCTATAAGAGCTATAGCTTTGCATAGGTTTTTCTTCTGTTGATTCATTTCCCTTATCTGCGTATAGACAATTAGGACATATCACTCTTTTGGGGTTCTTTGTTTCAAATTCAGCACCACACTTAATGCACTTGTTTACATACATAATAAAAGCCTCTTAATCAATTAATAAAAAAATATCACTACTTAAAAATAATCCTATCAATAAAAATAATATGAGATTTCATCAAAATAATGTAAAGCTAAACTTTACATGTGCATTATAATACACCTACTCAAATTAGTCAAGCTATCTTGGTCAATAGCTTTGTTCGGAAAGATTTTTTATATAAAAAATAAAAGACTTGATAATTTTTTATATTGTTGCTATAGTAAAATTATTGAAGATTTGAACTTTTTGCGCTTGTAGCCCAGTTGGATAGAGCGTTTGGCTACGAACCAAAAGGTCGGGGGTTCGAATCCCTCCAAGCGCATTTTTAAGACTCCCATTCGGGAGTTTTTTTGTTGGGATTCTCACCCCCTTGTTTGCTCCCGCAAACGGGCGTTCTACCTCTCACAAAACTTGACATTTAGTCAACTTTTGTTCGGCAGAGTCTCCAAGCGCATTTTTAAGACTCCCATGTGGGAGTTTTTTGTTGGGATTCTCACCCCAATGGGTATATTAAAAAAGAGCCTCTAAAAAAGCTCTTTTTGCATCTTATATTTTAATCAACAAGAATTTACTATCCTTTAGTGCAAAGACTTTATGCTCATTATCCTTTTTGAACATAAGCATTTCGCCTTTATCGACCTTGAATTTTTCAGCATCAAAATGTAATTCAACTTCGCCATCAACAACATAAATTGCAGCATTGGCACTAGAAGTATGTGTATCAATGATTTCATCTTTTTTAATAGCTATAATATTAAGACTGCTATCTCCATTCTCCATTAGCGTTTTTCTCTCAAATTTACCGCCGTCTAAATTAATAATATCTTTTGCTTTAACAACATCATAGAACATAATATTTTCTCCTTTCTTTGCCATTTAAACAAAAAGAAAAGTTTTTCTCATCAGTAAAACTACTATATATAAAGGATTACAAACCAATAAAAATATAGTTTAATGTATCTAGGATAATAGTATAAAATCGGAGATAGTTATGGATATATTTGCAATAGTTGGGATGTTTCTCGGTATAACATTCATTCTGACAGGGCAAGCAATGGAAGGTGGTAACATTGGACAGTTGCTACAGATTACAGCTGCTTTTATTGTACTTGGTGGTACTTGCGGTGCGGTTGTGCTAAGTTTTCCTCCGAAGATTTTAGTTTCGGCTGTAAAAATTCTTAAAGACGTATTTATGCCACCAAAATCCGATTTTAATGCACTTATTACTGAAATTGGCGGATTTGCTACAAAAGCAAGAAAAGAAGGTATTATTGCTCTTGAAAAAGAAGCGAATAATGCGTCTGACTCGCTTTTAACTCTAGGTTTGGGCGCTGTTGCCGACGGTACTGACCCGACGCTTGTTAGAGAAATGATGGAAAATCAAATTGAACAGTTAGAAAATTATGTTCATAATGCTGCAAAAGTTTACGAATCATTCGGTGGTTATTCTCCAACACTTGGTATCATCGGTGCCGTTCTTGGTTTGATTCAGGTTATGCAGAACTTGTCTGACCCGTCTAAACTTGGTGCAGGTATTGCGGTTGCGTTCGTTGCTACAATTTATGGTTTGTTCGCAGCAAACCTTGTAATGATTCCGCTTGGTACAAGAATTAAATTTATTTATCAAGATGTGTTATTATATAAGAATATGATACTTGAAGGGGTTTTATCAATCCAAGCCGGAGAAAGCCCTGTTTTGATTGAAAGAAAATTACGTTCATTTGTATTGGAAGAAGCTAAGGATAAGGAAGCTAATGGCTAAGAAAAAACGACAAGAAGAACCTGAAAATCTTGAGCGTTGGTTGGTTTCTTATGGAGACTTTATCACTCTTTTGTTTGCAACATTCGTTGTATTATATGCTCTTGCACAAGTTGATGCTTCCGATTTTGCAAAGCTTGAAGAATCTTTAAAGAGCGCTTTTAGCCAAAATACTCTTCTTGACGGTCAACAATCAATAATGGACGGTAGCGATTCATTATTTGATGAACAACAAGCAAATTCATTTATTCCAAGCCTTATGTTGGAATACATAAGTCCTAAGTATGAAGAAGCTTCTTTCAACGAAATTGAAGAAACTGTAAGAGAATTGTCTGAAGCCGGAGAATTATCAGGTATTACTACAAAAATGACAGATAAAGGTTTGTTGATAACTTTTGATGACAAATATTTATTTGCGCCGGCATCTGCTTATTTGGACAGAAATGCAAAAAAACTTCTTGATAAAGTTGGAGTTTTGATTTGCAAAAAATTTGTACTTCATTATATGAGAGTAGAAGGTCATACTGATAGCGATCCGATAAGAAGTTCGCAATTTCCTTCTAACTGGGAGTTATCAGCTGCGAGAGCTTCGTCGGTCGTAAGATATATGATAGACCGATTTAAATTCTCTCCATCTTTATTCTCAGCTGTAGGTTATGCTGATACTCGACCTGTGGAAGGTGCAATTTCTCCTAAAGATCCGGCAAACAGACGCGTAGAAATTCTTATTATGAAAAATAAATACAGACGTGAGTTTGAAACTAGAAACGATAACACGCTAAAATTGACTAAGAGTCAACAAGAGGCAATTCAAAAACAAAGACAAGCGGTTATCACGGCCGTTGAAGGCGATTCAATTTCTCCGGCTGCAAGAAAACTGTTGGAAGAAAACCAAAAACGAATGATAGAAAAACAAAAGAGTGAAAAATTATCGCCTAAAAATATGGAATTATACGTAAATCTTGATAAAGATGTTCCTAAAAATAGCGACGATACAAATGTAATGCCGGCGGTTGAAAAGCGCGTAATTAAGCTTAATACAAACATTCCGGAAGACGAGGATTTTGGATTATGATAACTCATTCTGTCGGAATTTCATTAGGGCCGACTTCTTCTATAGAAACAGGTGTAGCTGTAAGAGAAATTGCAACCGGTAAACTTATTTATGTCGATAAATTGTTTTCGATGAATGATGTGCAGTTATTTTTTGATAATTATACTTCATTAAAAAGTTCTGTATTTTGCATTTCTTTGCCTTGGGATAACACAATGCTTGAAGGCAAATGGAGAATTTTGTCAAAACCCTATCAATTAATCCATTCTAAAGAAAACGAATTTCCAAATAGAGATAATTGGATGCAGCGATTTTCAACAAGAGGGTCTGAACTCTTTTTGAATTTAAAAAATGAAGGCGTTGATATTTCGCGTTTTGAAGTTTATTTATCAAGACAAAAGTTTAATCTTTATTCGAATTATAAAGAACGTTCATCGGCTGACTGCAAGTTTTTGCAATCTGCTTTGAAGTTCGAGTATGGATTCGATGAATTACCAACAAACATGATGCCGGTAGCGCAACTGGAAGCAATTATAGGCGCAATGTTGGCAGAAGAAAAATTAAAAGGTAATACGAAAAAGATTTTTGAATTCAGAAGTTTGGATGTTATTAATTTGATTTAAAACACAGTATTTATAAACAAAATTTTAAATTCCAAAAGAATGTTCGCTTTTTGCTAATTCAATAATTTTTTCGCAAAGAGCTTTGGCGTCAATTGCTCGTCCAGTTTCTTCATTATTTTCATTAAAAATAGGTTGTCCGGTCTCTTTTGCAAGTTCATAGAACTTCGCCGGAGTTAACTCAGTACCATTTTCATTGGCACATTGTAAAGCGCAAGTGTAAAAACCGGCAAGTGCAGGTACTGTCCAACTGGTAGAAGATTTTGAATCGTGTCTATATTCATTTTCACCTCTTGCACTTGCAACAGTTCTATCACCGGCTGGAATAAGTAATGGGTTATCAAGTCTAAAACCACTATAACCGGTATAATTACTATAGTCATCAGGATTTCCGTTTTGTGATTTTTTCTTTAATGAGCCATAATCCATTTCAACGCCATTAATATCTTTGTTAAGCATTGAAAATCCGGCGATTGAAATAAAAACACCGTCATTATGAAGTTGTTTTAGTAAGTTATTATATTCGTTATAAATTTGCTCTCCATCACTTTCAACCTCAATATCCCAACTTATTGACAAAACTTTGATTTTATCTTCGGGAGAAGAATTTTTATTAATTTCAACAATTCTTCTTAAAGCTTGTAATCTGTCTGCAGTACTATCTGCGCCTGAAAAATAAACTAATTTTGAGTCTGGAGCTATACCATCTTTTTCACCAACTAAAATGTCAGCAACTGCTTGACCATGATAATAAGCCTCATTACCTTGGGCTAAATCATTATTCATTACTTCATATCCTACAATTGAAGACTTAATGCTTTCATGATTTGCAAGTATTGGGGTATCAATTATTGCAACTTTTATGCCTTTGCCTGTATACCCCATTTCATGCATCGCTTTTGTATTACAGCCAGCATCTCTACCTTTTTCAATAATTTCGTCAGGTTTAAAATCCTTAGGTAAGTTTTCGGCGGGAGTATTTTTGAAAGTGTCATCATCAAAAGATAAGTGTTTCAACATATATTCGCCGTCAGAATTATTAAAATTAATATCTTGAGATATTGTTGTATTTTCAGCGGTTTTTATACGAAATGGTTTTGCGTCTACTTCGTCTTTTGTTAATACTCTTGTTACAGCATCCCAGTTCCAAGATTGTGTGGCTGATGATGGTTGTAGTTGATATGGAAGATTCTTCATTGCATTGCTATCTTCTATTTCAATATTATCTCTAAAAGTATTAATAGCTTTTTGCATATATGTAGCAAGATTTATATCAACTTCAAGAATGGAAGAAAAGATAGATGGAATTTGTCTTGCAACTTCTATCTCACTATTTTCTATAACTCCATTTTTAGAAGTATCTATTTGAAAAAAATATTGACTGATTTCGTTTAGTTTCATATATTAGTTATCGGTAGATATTTAAAAAACTTTAATTTTTTATTTGCGATTTTTACAAATATTTACATTGATATTGTAAAATTTCTATTAAGAAAATAGTGATTTTAAAAATATGGCGGGTGATATATCACCCGCCATATTTAATAATTAATTATTAAATTTTAAATTTATTTCAAATTCTTATTCAAACTAGCCTTCAAGCCTTGTGCCAAATCGTGTCTGCCACTTTTTTCATATATCGCAGTCATTGATTCCAAGAATTTCAAGTTGTCAATATTTGGATTTGATTGATTAACAGGTGCTGTATTAACAGGAGTTGTATTTTTTCTAACTGCTTGTTGAACAGCTGTTGCTTGTCTTTGAGGCTGACTCATTGTTTGGATATTTTGTTGTTGCATTGGATTAACAAAATTTCTCAATCTAGGATTATGAATTGGAGCTTCTGATTCATAAGGATTTCTGTTTTCTCTTTGATAAGCGTTTAAACCATAATTAACAGTTGTAAATGGTTTTTCAGGAACAACATGAGATGAACCAATTTGTTGTGCGCCTTTGTACATTTCAATTTCTCTATCAGTTAAGCTTTGAGACAAGCCGATTTTCATATCCGGTTCTTTGCGTTTGAATAATCTGATAACTGCAAAAGCTAACAATCCAACTAGTCCGAAAGAAAAAGCTTTGTTTGCTGTATCAGAAACAGTATCTTCATCTACAGAATCTTTAATGCCTTCTACTGCAGAAGATTTTTGCAAACGTTGAAACAAGCTTGATGTTTTTGTTTGACTCATGTCTTCTTTATAAATTGGAGCATAGCTTTCAATTGGATTGCTCAATTTAACGCTTTGTGTTTCTGCTTTCTTTGGCATAACGGGAGCTAAAGAATCGAATGAAACACTTGCGCCGGCTGCATTTTCTGCTTGGAAGAATATACTGATTCCATTTCCTGCAGGTTCAACCATAACTGTATCTACATTGGAAACGTTATTGTAAACAGTATTTAGAGTTTTTGAAGCTCTAATATCTTTCATATTTAATGTGATTTGATTTGGTGCTTTAACAGTTTTTTTAACATCAACAGCTTTGTCTGAAACCAAAACAATATTATAGGTATCCTTAACCGGCACGATTTCAATAGATTGTAAAACATTTTCCTCTGCAGAAACTGCTAACATTGATAAAAACATGCCTAAAAACAACAACGTTCTCTTCATAATAATATACTCTCTCTCCCTTAATAATAGTCTACTAAATTGGCATGCCCATGCCATCAATCAGTAGGTTAAAATTTGGGGTTATTCACATAGACCATCTGGTCTATGTGAATAAATTAAAAGTAACATCGTAAGCGTTTTGTTACATAACTTTACAAAGCTTTAAGAAAAAAGGCAATTTTTATATACTTTTGGACTTTATGTATATAAGAGGATAATAAAATTATGGCACAACTAGGAGTAAAACATTCAGAGCAAGCTAAAGTTTGGGTTGACGGGCAATATCAAACCGCCACAAAAGCTTCTAATGGTGATTGGTTTGTTGAAATCAACGGCAAACAAGTTAAAGTCGATAAAAATGATTTATTCGGTATAAATAGCAATTTAACTGAACATCCTCAACACCTCGTTGATTATTACGACAACTTAATCGCTGAAAATAACGACAAAATTAATTATTTAAAGGCAACAGGCGAATTTATCCAACAACAGCTAAAAGGTGCTAAAGAACAATATGCAAATATTTTAGCAAAATTCGGTGTTAATAAATACAAAGAAATTAATGATACAGCTCAACAAGCAGAAGCACGAAAATTCTATAATAATATTTCTGATTTAAATCAAGCTAAAATCAGCAATTCTAATAGAGAATATTCTGCTTATATGACAGCTTTTGACTATGCTTTAGAAAAAGGCAATTGGCAAAATCAACTTAATTTGGCAGAACACGTACAAAATTCTGTTTTTTGTTAAAACTGTTTAAGCATTGTATCTAGCTATAATCAAAAGTTCCCTCTACTTGACGCAATTTTTTGTTACTTGTAAACTAAGACTATTAGATTTTATGGGGGGAGATATATGGAAGATAATGTTCTAAAACGTTTTTCAACTGCAAAATTTTTGAGTTTTGCTCTTGGATTTTTTGGTTTGCAATTCGCGTGGCAAATGAGAATTATTTTATCAGGACCCGTTACTGAAAACCTTGGTGCTTCACCATTTTTATTCGGATTAATTTGGCTTGCAGGCCCTTTTACAGGCATGGTGGTTCAACCCATAATCGGAGCATTAAGCGATAAAACCACTTCACCTTTCGGTAGAAGAAGACCTTATTTACTAGGCGGTGCTTTACTTTCAGCTTTAGCACTTTGGGCATTACCAAATTCCGAATTAATTACAAACTTTATTTCATCAACTTTACACATAAAATTCCCTGCACTTGCAGCACTTTGCTTTGCAGCGGTTATGATTTGGATTCTTGATGCGTGTGTTAATATTGCTCAAGGTCCTTATAGAGCATTGATTCCTGATGTTGTACCACAAGAACAACATTCAATTGCGAACTCATACATAAGTTTAGCAATCGGTTTAGGCTCTGTTTTTGCAGCCGGTACAGCTCCATTTTTAAAATGGGCGTTTAATTACCAAATGTCAATTAACGCTCAATTTGTTATGGCAGCTCTAGCGTTCTCTCTTGGCATGGCTTGGACTTGCTTAATGATTAAAGAACGCAGATATCAACCTAAAGAAAATGAAGAAAAAGAAAAATTTGATTTAGTTAAATCTTTAAAAGAATTTTTTGCATTATCTCCTGAAGTTGGTAAAATTTGTTGGATGCAATTCTTTACTTGGATTGGAAATATGTGTATGATGATTTATTTCACACAATATGCTATCCACACAGTATATGGCGTACCTGATTTATCAAACGTATCGGAAGTTGTTAAAGCAAGCTACGATTCAGCCGTATTGGCAGGAACAAACTTCTCTTCAATTTGTTTTGCAATCTTCAACCTTGTTTGTTTTGTTGTTGCAATTCCAATTGGAGTTTTATCTGTTAAATTCGGTAACAAAAAAGTTCACATTATTTCAATGTTATCAATGGCGCTAGCATTCTTAGGAATGGCATTTATTAAAGATGTTAAAGTTGTTGCAGTTTTGATGGCTTTATCAGGTATCGGTTGGGCAAGTATTTGCGCTCTACCTTTTGCAATGCTTTCTCAATATATCAAACCTGGAACAGAAGGTTCTGTAATGGGTATCTTTAATATCTTTATAGCAGGCCCACAAGTATTTGTTTGTACGCTTGTTTCTTGGATTATTAACAGATGTTCATTCAGCGTAATTGGCGGAGTTAATTATCACTGGGAATACACTTTCTTAATCGGTGCATTCTGCTTGATTACAGCATCAATCATTGCTTCAAGAGTAAAACAAAAAGAAGTTAAGGTTTCATAAATGGTTTTAGAAAATCAAAATAAGAAGGGGCGGGTTTTATTAATATACCCGCCTTCTCCTGTAATAAACAGAGAGGATAGATGCCAACAACCGACAAAAGAATTGTTGGTTATACCACCTCTGCCTCCGACAGATTTAATGTATTTGGCTTCTATTGCAGAATCTTGCGGATTTGAAGCTATTATTCGAGACTACAGTCAAGGTGGAGATTTTGAAGCGGATCTAAAAGAATTTCAACCGAATTATTTAGTTGCAAACATTGCAACACCGACTTTTCAATCTGATATGATGGCTGTAAAACTAGCTAAAGAAATCGTTCCAAGTATTTGTACAATTGTTAAAGGCGCACCATTTTTAACTTATAACACCAATACAATTTATGAAAATCCATTTATAGATTATGTAATTATGGGTGAAGCCGAATTAACTCTGAAAGATATTTTGGATGGTGTTCCGAATTGTGATATTCTTGGAATTTGTTATAGAGAGAATTTTCAACCGGTTAAAAATGATAAGCGTCCATTTATAGAGGATTTGGATATTTTACCATTTCCTGCAAGACATTTGGTTGATAATTCAATTTATAAACGTCCTGATAATGGAAAAGTACAAGCGGTTATAAAAGTTGCTCGCGGATGTCCGTTTCATTGTTTTTTCTGCTTGGCAACTCCTGTTTCCGGCGCTAAAGTGAGAACGCGTTCTCCTGAAAACATTGTAGCTGAACTAAAAGAGTGTGTTGAAAAATACAATATCAAAAATTTTCTTTTTTGGTCAGATATTTTTAATTTTAATAGAGAATGGACGCTTGAACTCTGTCAAAAAATTATTGAAAGCGGATTGAAAATCACGTGGTCATCAAATACAAGAGCCGATACGATGGATGATGAGATGGCAAAAATGATGTACAAATCAGGCTGTCGCCTTGTAAGTATAGGCGTTGAAAGCGGTTCACAAAAGATGCTTGACAATATTGGAAAGAAAATTACGCTTGATGATATTCGAAATACGGTGAAAATTCTTAAAAAAAATAAGATTAAAATTTATAATTATTTTGTAATCGGACTTCCTTGGGAAACTGAAGAAACGGTTGAAGAAACAATTAAATTTGCGATTGAACTCGATAGCAATTTTATCAGTTTTTATACTGCGACTCCGCTTCCGGGAACAAAATATTTTGCTTACGCAATGTTAAACAAACTTGTAGAAGGTAATTTAGATTTTAGAAGTGCTTACTATGAGCCGGTAGTGCGTTCAGAATATTTGAGCAAGGAAAGAATTTTTGAACTACACAAGCAAGCTATTAAACGTTTTTACTTGCGTCCAAAATTCATCTTAAAAACGCTTTTGTCTTTAAGAAGTTTTGCTGAATTCAAGAATTATTTTATAGCCGGCATGAGTTTAATTATGAAAAAATAAATTTTCATGTTATCATATATAATTATTGGAGTAGAAAATTATGATTACAATAAAAGATGTAGAACACGTAGCAAAATTAGCACGTTTAGAGTTAACAGAAGAAGAAAAAGAAAAATTCACTAAACAACTTGGTGATGTTTTGAAGCACGTAGATGCGATGAATGAAGTAGATACTTCAAATGTTGAGCCTATGGCACACGCGATTGATTTTGTTAACGTTATGAGAGAAGACAAAGTTTATTACGAACAAACAAAAGAAGAACTGATGAAGAACGCTCCGGACGAAGAGAACGGATTCTTTAGAGTTCCAAAAATTAATTAGTTAAAAGAGGGGTAACTGCCCCTCTTTTTTATTGCACATCCCCTCCCTTGGGGAGGGTAGAATTTCAAGTTGAAGGCTGTGCTTGAAACTTAGAAATTCGGGTGGGGGCTTATTATTAAAGTTATCAAGGAGTTCAACTATGACAAAATATATTTTTATTACAGGCGGTGTAGTAAGTTCATTAGGAAAAGGTATTATTGGCGCATCTTTAGGAAAACTTTTGCGTGCAAGAGGATTTTCTGTTGCTATTCAAAAATTTGACCCATATATAAATGTTGACCCCGGAACTATGAGCCCATTTCAGCATGGCGAAGTTTTTGTTACAGATGATGGCGCGGAAACAGACTTAGACTTGGGACATTACGAAAGATTTATTGATACTAATTTTTCACAATTAAGCAATGTAACTTCCGGTAGCGTTTACCAAACAGTTATACAAAAAGAACGTCGCGGAGATTATTTGGGTGCAACAGTTCAAGTAATTCCACATATTACAAACGAAATTAAATCAAGATTAATTAAGGCTCAAAAATTCTTCAAACCTGATTTTCAGATTATTGAAATCGGCGGTACAATTGGCGATATTGAGAGTTTACCGTTTATTGAATCTATAAGACAATTTAAATCAGAAGCCGGTATTGGTAATGCAATTAATATTCATTGTACATTACTTCCATATCTTCCTACTTCCGGCGAATTAAAAACAAAACCGTCTCAACACAGCGTTAATCTTTTGAGAAGCTATGGTTTACAGCCAGAAATTCTTGTTTGCAGAACTTCTAAACCAATTCCAAAAACTGAAAAAGATAAATTGGCTTTGTTCTGTTCCGTTGCAAAAGAAGCTGTTATCGAATGTCGCGATATGAAGAGTATTTATGAAGTTCCGCTTGCTTTAGAATCTCAAAACTTTGCAGATGTTGTACTTAAACTTCTTCAAGTTCCTACTAGAACTGCAGATTTAGCTCGTTGGACTGAATTGGTTGATAAAATTAATCATCCGCAAGGCAGTATTAAAATCGCAATTGCAGGGAAATATACAAAACTCTCTGACGCGTATATTTCGGTAGTTGAATCAATTAAGCATGCCGGTTACGCGAATAACGTTAAAACAGAAATTAAATGGATTAATTCAGAAGACTGTGTTAATAACGACGCTTGCAAAGAACTAATGAAAGATGTAGACGGCGTGATTGTTCCGGGAGGGTTTGGTATCCGCGGAATAGAAGGCAAACTTAACGTTATTAAATACGCTAGAGAAAACAACGTTCCATTCTTAGGAATTTGTCTTGGCATGCAATGTGCTGTAATTGAATACGCTAGAAATGTTGCCGGCATGAAGGGCGCAAACTCTACCGAGTTTGATGAAAATGCATCAACGCCTGTAATCGATTTGATGCTTGAGCAAAAGAACGTTAAGGGTTACGGCGGTACAATGAGATTGGGTGCTTACGATTGCCACCTTAAAAAAGGTACAAAAGCGCACGAAGTTTATGGCGCAAATAAGATTTCTGAACGCCATAGACACAGATACGAAGTTAACACAGACTATATTGAAACACTAAAAAAGGCAGGCTTAGTATTTTCCGGCATGTCTCCAGATGGAATGCTATCAGAAATCGTAGAGCTTCCTAATTTAGATTGGTTCGTAGCATGTCAATTCCATCCTGAATTCAAATCACGTCCGGAACGCCCGCATCCTTTATTCAAAGGGCTTGTAGATGCTGTTGTAAAACAGAAGAATAAATAATTTTTATTATGAATAACTGCTATTATAGCCTAACAAAGTTATTGCACTAAATTCATTACTATGATAGAATTGTCTTGTAGGAGTTCAAGGCTCTGTCTTTTGCTTCTCTAGAATTTAACAAAAGGGGTGAATATGCTAGTTTCTGCTATATCTGTAAATCGCAACAATGGCTACAATTTGAGTGGGAATATGCCGTTTTACAATAGCAAAACTAATGAGCAAATTGGTGATACATCTTTTAATTCACTGACTCCTTACACTAGCAAAAAGGCTGTTCCTGCAGATAAATTACCTCAAGTTTACAATAATATTAATGAATGGAAGAATTTTTGCCATAGTCGAATTTTAGGCAAAAAGCTTAATACAATAGCTTAGTTTATGGGAAATGGATTAGTTTTAGGTTTTTTTGACGGAGTACATGCCGGACATCGTGCCGTAATAGAATCTGCCGTTCAGAACTCCTCTAACCCAATACTTGTAACTTTAAAGAACTTTAATAAATCTAAAGAATTTATACTATCACGCGAAAAATCTTTTGAAAAAGCTAAAAACCTTGGTATTAAACAAATTGTAGAATTGGATTTTTTGCAAGTCGCAGGCATGCAGGCTGTAGACTTTTTAGCATTCTTAAAAAAAGAATTTTCTCCAATTCTAATTTCTACGGGATTTAATTATACTTTTGGTAAAAACAAGTCCGGCGATAGACGTTTTTTGGAAGATAATCAAGCGAAATTCGGTTATAAATATTTTTGTGCGCCACCTTTGAAAATAGAAAATGAAGTTGTGAGCTCTACTCTTATTAAAACTTTGCTTGAAGAAGGTAATATTGAAAAAGCTAATGAATTTTTAGAATCTAATTTTATTTTAGAAGGTAAAGTTGTGCATGGTGCTCAGCTCGGAAGAACAATCGGTTTTTCTACTGCAAATATTGATTATCCGCAAGGAATCATTAAATTACCTTATGGGGTTTATTCCGTTAAATGGCATGACAAATTCGGAGTTATGAATTGGGGCTTAAAACCGACTGTTAATAATACACTAACTCCTGTTGTGGAAACTCATATATTAGATTTTTCAGGTGATTTGTATGGTGAAAATCTCGAAATCGAGATTCTGCAAAAAATTAGAGACGAAAAGAAATTCAACAGCTTGGACGAATTAAAAGCTCAAATAAAGAAGGATATTGAAGAATGCTTAAAGTAGTTATTGTCGGATATGGCGAAATGTTTACAAATTTGATTGCAGGCGCGCTTGACGCAAACTGCAAAATTGTAGGCGTTTTGAGACGTGAAACAATTAAGCGTCCTCCAATTCTTAGAAAACTTACGGACAAGATTAATCCTTCTACTGAATACAGTTACATAAAAAGTTATAACCTTCCGGAAATCGAGGTTAAGAGTGTAAATAGTCCGCAATTCAAAAAGGCACTTCTTAAATTAAATCCGGATATTGTTCTGGTTGGTTCTTGGTGCGAAAAGTTTGAAAAGGAAATTTTTGATATTCCTAAAATAGCTACGATAAACGCTCATCCTTCACTCTTACCGCAATATAGAGGCCCGAATCCGTATTTTTGGACTATTAGAAATGGCGAACAAATTTCCGGAATAACTTTTCATCTTATGGATAAAGGGTTTGATACCGGTGCAATACTTGCGCAAGAAGAAGTTAAGATATTCCCTTCTGATACGGGAAAATCATTGAAAGAGCGTACTGTTTTGACCGCGCGTGGTGTTGTTTGTGAACTTTTAAAGGCCTTGAGGGAAGATATAATAATTCCGCTAACGCAAAGAGAAGACAAGGCGAGTTATTATTCGCATCCTAAGAATTTAGAGTTGGATTTCTCTAAGTCCGCAGACGATAATTCTGCTCTGATTCGCGCGATTTATCCTTGGAGTGAAGCGTATTTTTATCATAAAGAGACTGCTTTTGCTGTTTCTCCACATGGCATGGAAATTATCGAAAACGATACAGATTATGTTGATGCCGGTACAATTGTTGATATTAATGACAAACAAATATCGGTTTTGAGTGCGGATAATAAGGTTATAAAAATGTCCGTAAGTTTGTACAAAAAATGCGATAGAATTTTTACCCATAATTATATAAAACGTGAAATGCGAATAGGACAGAGAATTAAGTAAAAGCAAATAACACCCTCTTCCGCCTTCTCGTTTCTCTCTCCATGTAGAATTAAAAAAAGGAGAGGGGAGCAGGACTTGCTTGTTTGAATGTCTTTAGTAGGTTGGACTTTCAGCCCAACAACAACTTAAAAACAAAAAACGCTTATTAATATTCCCCACTAGGGCAATATCGAATTGCCGACTTGTCGAATAGCGCCACAACCTCAATCGGAGTTAAATATAATTATTAAATCTTTTTCATACTTCCAGCTATTCTTAATTCCAAGAGCCTAAACGGCTCTTTTTTTTATGTGTGTTAACAATGTAGGGTGGGAAAAGCGTAAGCGATTCCCACCATTTAATTATATTACTTTATATTCGGGAATGCGTAAATTACGCCTTCATTGCTTCTCCAACGTAAATAACCTGTTTTTGGAGTTTTGTCTATATCAAATACCGATACTAAAGCCCAATTTCCACGAATTGCCGTAAGTTTAATTTGTTTTACATAATTTAATTTGCCAATATTTTGCGATAAGTCTTCACTTTTAGCATGCAAAACTTCGATTTCATCTGGAGTATCTTTAAGTAACCTTAAACCGTATTTACGTCCATACATGTTATAAAAACTCAACCAAGGCAAAAATTGAAACCTGTCTTCTGTAAGCACCCAGCCTCTTGCTCCGGAATGTCTGTCATAAATTACTTCAACCCAGCCGTCATCTCCAATATCAGAAACATACAAGAATCCGAGTTTCTTTTCATTTAACAAAAGAGCAAACATGCCATCCGGCATTGAACTAGGATTATAAGAAAAATCAAATTTCTTAATTGTTTTTGCATTAGCTTCCGGCTCTGAAAATATTGTAATATTTTCGCCGGTCTGATACATTCCAATTGCGTCTTTAGGAATTGAGTTTATATAAAATGGCATTACGTCTGCAAAAACCGGCAACATAAACATCATACATATAATAAGTAAAAGCTTCTTCATTATTCTAACCTCTTTTTCTGTGTATTGTATCACTATTATTTTGTTTTAACAACAATATCACAAACGCATTTGCAAGCCTCTTAATATAGCTCTTTACTAAAAATCAAAAATTTGTTAATATAAACCTATGAAAAAGATAAGTATCGTAACATCTTGCTTCAATGAAGAGGATAACATTTCAATTTTATACAAAGAATTATCTGCTATTATAGATAATTTGCAAACAAGATATGATTTTGAAATCATATTTATTGACAACGCGTCAACTGATTTTACGCAGGACGAATTAAAAAAAATTGCGCTTGATGATAAGCGCGTTAAGTTGATTTTAAACTCTAGAAATTTTGGTAATATAAAATCGCCTTATTACGCAATTTGTCAAGCTACCGGCGATGCGATAATTTATTTGGCATCAGATTTACAAGACCCGCCAGAATTAATTTACGATTTTATCGAAAACTGGGAAAAAGGTTGTGAAGTTGTTATAGCTAGAAAATACGACAGCAATAAAATTGCATTCCTTGATTTGATGCGCAAATTCTATTATTTTGCCCTAGATATTTTAAAAGATGAAGGGACAAAACTTGTTAGAAATTATAAAGGTTTTGGACTTTACGATAAAAAAGTTATAGATAAAGTTAAAGAAGTTGATGACCCATATCCGTTCTTTAGAGGCGCAGTTTTAGATTTGGGCTACAGAATGAAAATTATTGACTTCAATCAGCCAGAAAGAAAGAATGGTGTTGACAAACAGAACTTGCTTACTTTGTGGGATAATGGAATGCTTGGGCTTACGCGTACAACAAAAGTTCCTATCCACATAATTACAATGCTTGGATTTTTTGGCACATTAATCACTGCTGTTTTAGTGCTATTGAGCCTTATTTGCTATGTCGGATATGTAAACTTTATTATTCCTAAAAAAATGCTCTCTTTGTATCTGTTGATGTTCATACAGATTTTAAGTGTTGGTATGATTGGAGAATATTTGATAATGCTTTGCAGATTCGCAGAAAAGAAACCGTTAGTTATTGAAAAAGAGCGAGTTAATTTCTAAGCATTTGACATTTAGTGTTAAAAATCTATAATATGTGTATGAAAAAAATCGTTTTTTTACTTTTGATTTTAGTATTTGCAAATACTGTTCAAGCAGCGTCAATTAATGCTGCTGCTTACCGTACAATGCAAATGCAATCTTACAGAAACAATTACAATAGGCAGGTTAATAATCGAACAATGCCTTACTGGCAAATGCAATCAAATTATGCAACCAGAAGCCGAGTGGATTATTCGACCTACCAAAACTATGTAAATCAGCATAATGACAATGTTAGAATGCAAAGAAGCAGGTATTAATGATTAACATTGATTTCCTTACCCTAAAAGCATTCTTTCTTGAAAATATTGATTTTATAATCGGTGCAAGATTGCAAAAAATCCAACAACCAACGAGGAGAGATTTTGTTTTTTCGCTAAGAAATAACTCTGAAAGCCGAAAGCTATATATAAATATTAATCCGCAGATTTACCATATTTGCTTTATGAGTGCTGAAAACGAAGCTAGGCGTAATATTACAATCCCCAAACAACCGCCAATGTTTTGCATGCTTCTTAGAAAGTATCTTGAAGGATGCAGAATTTCTGATGCGCTTGTATTAGAAAATGAGAGAATTATAGAATTTCATTTTGAAATTATGGACGAATTTTCGCAAAAACGTTCACTTTGCTTGTGTATGGAGCTTATGGGTAAACACTCAAATATGATTTTGTATGACAGAGAAACTTCTATAATTATTGGCTGTGCGCACAATATCGGCGCAGAAAAAAGTCGCTATAGAGAACTTCAAGGCGGTTTAAAATATATTTATCCGCCTGTTACATCGTCAAAAAATCTATCAACTGAGCTAACTAAACAATTCCAAGGACTTTCACAAGAGCAGATAAACAGCTATTTAACAACAGAAGAATTTAGACCTGCAATAAAAGATGAACGCTATACATTGTTTAAAGAATTGTTGCCGGAGTCTGTAGTGGAAACATCCGTAAATTCTATGTTGGATAATTATTATTCAAATTATCAAGAACAGATGATTATTAATGCTGAAAAATCGCGTCTTTTAGCTATAGTTAATCCAATGCTAAAAAAAATAATAAATTCTATCGGAAAAATTTCTGCATTGTTAAAAAAACGCGACAATACCGATAAATATAAACTTTACGGTGAACTTTTAACGGCAAATCTTTATAAAAAATGCGATTTTGCACCACAAATCGAAGTCTTTGATTACGTTAACAACCAAAATATTATAATTGAGCTTGATTCGACAAAAACACTAAATGAGAATGCTCAAAGGTATTTCAAATTGTATACAAAATCTAAGACGACTAAAGAAAAATCGCAAGAAATGCTTAATGGCTTAAATATTGAAAAAGAGTATCTTGAAAACCTTTTATACAGCATAAATTCCGCTAAATCTATAAAAGATTTTGACGAAATCAAATCAGAGTTGAAATTGGATGATGTGAAACCTAAAAAACAAGATAAATCTGAAATTATGAAGTTCGAGAAAAATGGGTTTGAAATTTATGTTGGACGAAACAATAAGCAAAATGATTTTATCGTTTCAAAACTTGCAAAAGATAACGATTATTGGTTTCATACAAGGTTGTGTGCCGGCTCTCATGTGCTTTTGAAAGTTAAAGAAATTGAACCTGACGAAGCTACACTTTTTGAATGCTGTAAACTTGCGCGCGAATATTCTTCTGCAACTCAACCGTCAAAAGTCGGAGTTATTTATACAAGAGCAAAAAATCTTAAAAAACCACCTGCTGCCCCATTAGGTTATGTGATTTATAAGAATGAGAAAGAAGTTTTGGTGTAAATTTATAAACTCCTCTCTTTAACTCGGTCCTAGATTATTTAGGTGAGAACGCAATCCATTGCTTAACAACCCCAACCCGTTTTTCTAATGTTCATGCGCAGCCTTTACATTGAATAACTACCCTCTTCCTAGCCATTCCCCGAGGGAGGGGATAAGCTTGTGATTCTCAAGTTTCGGTTATTCCTTCTCCTTAACGGAGAAGGTTAGGATGAGGTGTCTATAAATTTACATAACGCAAATTAAGGACTTCATCTCACCCTTTACACTATACTTCCAAGTGTGTTGTAGGTAAAATTTACTAGCAAGCAAGTCCTTCTCCTTTTGTCAATTCTTCATGGAGAGGGTGCCGGAGGCGGGAGAGGGTATTATTAACAATGAATGACAATCCCTCATGTGGTAGCTACTAATAAGTTCTACTTTATGTTAAAATCCGTTTATGAATAGAATTAATGAACTTGCAAAAAATGAATTAGCTCTTATTGACAAAGAACTATCTAATCTTTTTACAAATTCAAACAATGTTTATACCGAATTAAAGCATTTTCTTGAAAGTCCTACAAAGCGTATTCGCTCGCTAATCACAATTCTTTATCTAAAGGCATTAGGTGTTAATCCTAATATTGATTTATTGGTTACAGGCGAGCTTATACACAATGCATCGCTTCTGCATGATGATGTTTTGGATAATGCAAAAACAAGAAGAAATCATCCCACTCTTTGGACGAAATTCAATCAGCACATATCAATTTTATCGGGTGATTTTCTACTATCATTAGCGACAGAAAGATTGATTAAGATTGGGAATTGGAATGTGTTAGCCAATTTTCAAAATTGCATAAAAAAAATGAGTAAAGCAGAGATTTTGCAATACAGTCTGAGAAATAAAGTTCCTACAAAAGAACAATATTTAGAAATAATAGAAGGCAAAACTGCAGAGCTATTTGTTGCGATATTAGAGAGTTCTTGTTTGATATCAAAACTTCTGCAAGTTCAAGTTGCAAGTTTTGCAAGAAATTTTGGCATGTTATTTCAACTAAAAAATGACTTAGAAAAACAATCGGCAAGTGCGGATTTAGAAAATAAAATTTATACACTTAAAGATATTATAGGTATTGAAAAAACAAAGGTTTTAATGGATAATTATCAAGAAGATATACAAAAAGAGATTAAGGAGCTTCCTCAAAACATATATTCGAAGGGCTTAGAGGATTTATTGGGTAAATTATGATTGATAAAGAAAAATTTAAAGCAAACCTCAAAGAAACTGTTGATACAATTGTTTTTGTAGTAATTGCTGTGATTTTAATAAGATTTTTTGTTGCTGAATTAAGATGGATTCCGTCAGGCTCTATGAAACCGACTCTTGTTGAAGGCGACAGGATTGTAGTTGAAAAACTTACAAAATTTCCAAATTTAATAAAAACTCACCATTTTGAAAACACACCTAAGCGCGGTGATATCATGATATTTTACCCACCGTTTGTCAAATTACAAACTACTCCTTGGGCTGTGTTTAGCCGCTTAACAGGATTTTTCTGCAAAGATATTGCCTATATTAAGCGTGTAGTAGGACTTCCGGGCGAAAAGCTGGAAATCAAACAAGGCTCTAATGGAGCGTACAAAGTTTATATCAATGATGAGCCGTTACAAGAAGATTATATTATGAGCGAATACGATTTCCATAAATGCAAAGCTGATATGTTTTGCGGTCCGCTTATAATTCCGGAAGGTCAGTATTTCATGATGGGCGATAACAGAGGGAACTCAATGGATAGCCGTTTCTGGGGCACTTTACCAAAAGAAAGATTTATAGGTCGCGCAGTTTTTCTATTCTGGCCGTTAACTCATATAAAAGGGCTTTAAACATATTGACTTAAACCTTGTTATCCTTAAGAAGATAGTGTATAATTCAATTATATGGTGTATACAAAGATTAATTGAGTAGATGTATACTTAGAAAAGATAATTAGAATAAGAAGGGTTATTATGAAAAAGTATATTATTGTTTTAATGGCAGCTCTATTATGTGCTTCAACAATGAATTTTGCAAATGCTAAAACAACATCAAACTCTGCATTAGCAAATGCTATAAGATTGTATAAATCAGGCAACTATTCACAAAGCTATTCAGCTTTTACAAACATCGTAAAGCGCGATCCGTCAAATGCTGTTGCTTATTATTATTTAGCAATGACATCTGCTCAAATAGGAAAGAAAGACGAAGCAATCTCTAATTATGAAAGAGTTATTACACTTTCTCCAAACGGACAGCTTGGTCGTTATGCAACAAAGGGTAA
The DNA here is from genome assembly GCA_934757245.1 of uncultured Candidatus Melainabacteria bacterium. Taxonomy (GTDB): domain Bacteria; phylum Cyanobacteriota; class Vampirovibrionia; order Gastranaerophilales; family Gastranaerophilaceae; genus CAG-196. Next base: position 16,161 of record CAKVLH010000006.1, on the reverse strand, counting down.
AACTTGTTTAGAAACACCTGATAAATGTCATGAAGAATCAGAAGCTTCAGCCTTGGATAATTTTATTCAAAGTAGATTCGGTTCCGGTTTTTCAGAAGAAGCCAGAAGCGATTACGAAAAACAAAAGATTGAAAACTTGATGAGAGAAATGAACAGAGGCGGAGATGTTACTCCTCAAAAATTCAGAGAATACAAAGATTTTTCAAGCGAAGTTCCTACTAATGACGAAATCGTTGCAGCATTGAGAACTTTGCAAAAAGCAGGTTTGAGCGACATTTTGAACAACAATGTTAACGAAATGTCATTATTAACCGGTGGTAACGACGTTAATAACAATAACGCAATGTTAAATATGCTTATGGGAGGAAATAACAATTCTTCTTTAAGCCCACAAGTAATACAATCATTATTGACAAACCAAATGTCAGTAGGTTTTTAAGAAAGTTAAAGAATGAAATTAAACACAGTTAGATTTGGTGAAATCGAAATAGAAGAAGATCGTATTTTTAATTTTGCAATGCCAATTATCGGTTTTGACATGTTGCACAAATTTATAATACTAGACCCAAATAAAGAAACATTGTTCAAATGGCTTCAATCAGTAGAAGATCCAACTTTGGCATTTCCGGTTATATCGGTATCGGCATTGGATTTAGACTACACAATTGATTTGCCGGATAATGTTGTCGAAGTTTTAAACATTACAAACGTAGAAAGCTTGCTTGTTATGAACATAACTTCTATTCCGCAAGATAATCCGAAAGGAACTACAATAAACTTGCTTGCTCCGTTAATTTTTAATTTGGATAACCAAACTGCAGCACAAGTTGTATTGTCAGGCTCCGGTTACGATATCAGCTACCCTATGTTTAAAGAAAATAAGTAAGTTTTAAGGATTATAAATGCTCGTTATTACTCGAAAAAATGGTCAAAAAATAATGATAAACGACAATATTGAAATAACTATTGTCGAAGCAAAAAATGGCGTCTGCAAAGTTGCAATCAAGGCTGATAAAGACGTTAAAATATATAGAGAAGAAATTTATCTGCAAATCAAACTTGCCAACTTAATCGGCAAGAATACTAATGTGTCAGCAGTAGACTCTGTTTCAGACCTTATCAAAGACGGAACTTCGCTTAACGATACATCAGCTGCGCTTCCTAACGAGGAAGAAGAACTTATAGTTGACGAAAACAATAAGGCTAAAAAGAATTCAATAAGAATCAATAAGAAGAATGGTTAATTCAAATAAAGGAAAATTTTTCTTTTTTTATCCTAACTGCTCTGATATAAAAATTACGCCAAATTCAATAGAGCACGCATATTTAGCTGTGCTTAACGAGGATTTAAAATCCGCAAAAGAAATTTTTTCTAAAATTGACAATCCGAGAGGAATTTGGGGAACTATTTTAGTTTCTGTTTTAGAAGGATATATGGAGATTTTTCCTACTTTTTTTCAAATAAGAAACTTTTTAGAAATAGATTTAGATTTACTGTTGAAAAATGAAAAAGTTGATTACGTAGAGCAATTGCTGGGTGCGTTGGATATTTTTGCAGAAATCAATCAAGAAGTTTATAAATTTGCAGCGCGCGTGATGTTTGAAAACAATTTGCAATCGGCAGCGTTTAATTATATGCAAAAATCAAAAGATATTTATTATAATGATGCAGAATTGCACTTTATGCTTATGCGCTATTATTTAAAAATTCACGATTTTGAACAAGCATATTTTCACGCTAACGAATGCTTAAATTTGATACCAAATTATTATCCGGCACTTATAATGAAGGAAAAAATTGAAGAAAATTATCTTTAATAGTATAATTTTCCTATGAGCGGAGATATGTTTGTAAATAATAACGAAAATCCTTTTGGTAACAAGTTGCAAGATGATGATAATTTTTTCTTGCAGCCGGAAGAAATTCGTCCGATTAACGTACAAACCGAGCCACAGCGTCGTTTAAATGATTATGACTACAACATTTTAAAAGAAGACGCTTACAAAGATGTTACCGATGAAATTTTTAAATTAGAATACAAAATTTCTAAAACAGAAGAAGAATTAAAATCAATTGAAGACGAAATTCAAGCCGCAAAAGATGTTAGAGATTTCAATAAAGTTGAATTTTTGTTTAATCGAAAAAAGCAGTTGCAAGAAGATTTAAACGGATTGATAGAAATTTATAATGACACAAGCCTTTCAGCAAAAATATCCGGCGGAATAACAAATATGCTATCACCAAAAGTTAAAGAAAATTTTAGCGGTATTAAAAAGTTGTTCGGAATATTTTCTGATGCTTTGATTTCGAAATTGCCAAAACGTTTTTCTTCAGCTTTAGAATTAAAAAAATCTCTTGCAAAATTAGAAAATATCAATAAAAGCGTTGACGAATTAATGACAATGCAAACTCCTTATGGCGAAGCTGTTGATAAATATGAAAAATTGACTAAATATATAACCAGAGCCAACACTATTCAAGCGCAAATATCTAAGAGTTTGAAATAAAGATCGAACACAGTTCGCAAGGCAGTACCGTACTGTAAAGATAAGGGTTTGAAAGTAGAACGTTGAGAGTTAACCTTCACCTTACCCTAGCCCTCTCCTGTAAGGCACTATTGTCCGAGATAAATTTATCTACAATTTATAAAAAATGGTCATATCAAGGCTTTTTAGTAAAAAATGTATTGTCCAGATTCAAAATAATAGTTAATAAAAGGCTCGATTGCTTCATTTTACAATAAACTTCCCCGCTTGTAGGTATCACTAATAATAAGGAAGTGAAGTGTAAAATCGCCTTCGCAAAGACATGGCGTGAAACTATTGGTTGGACGTCATTGTGGGGTTCGTTAGTTTGTAAGTTAGGGTTTCACCCCAACGATATAAAGTTTTCAAATCTTTTTACAAACTCCTCTTTACTTAGATTTGGCAAAATTTCTGCAACCGTTGTAATACCTTGCACTTTTTCATGAAAAAGCCTCTCAAGCAACTCTTTATCATAACCAAATAAAATTGAACCGTGTTGCATAATATACCCGTTTTTTCGGCACTGTGCTGATCCGATTATTTTTTTGCCTTGATAACAAACATCCGCACCTGTTGAAAGCAACATACAATAGTCGTAATGCGTTGATACACGTTTGTTTTCACCAAAATCCAATTTAATATCCAATATCTTAAAGAAGTCAATCAGAATCCCAGAGATAAATTTATACGATTCTACTACACTCTGACCATTTGGTATTGTTTCAACAGGCGCTACACAACAATATGTAATTTCATTATCGTGCAAAAGTGCTCTTCCACCTGTTAAACGTCTTACAGCGTCAATTTCGCCAGTTAAAAAATCATCTTTTTGGTTTCTACCCAATGAAATACATTTTGGCGACCAACCGTAAAGTCTAAATAAAATATCTTTTTCTTGGTATGAAATCGCGTTTTCAAGCATTTTTGCGTCGATTTCCATATTTTTTGCGCCTGTATTTACACTATAACCTAAATATTTCATTCTCTTTCACGAGCTTTCTTAAGTAGTGCGTCATCACTTGTTTTATCCGCTAATGGCATAGGAATGAACAAATCCTTATAGCGTCTGATTGCATATTGGTCAGTCATTCCGGAAATATGGTCTGTTACAATTTGCGGAATTTCATCAGCATCGTAATACGGTTGTAACATATTTGTGTAATACTCAAACAAAGAACGAATAATGTTTTTAGCCTTCTTTTCTTCTGCCTTAGCTATCGGATCTAAATAAACATTATCAAACATCCAAGTACGGAGTTTTGTTACATAAAACCAGCCTTCTTCGGACATCGTAACTTTTGGCTTATCCATTGAACTTGTAATAACATCTGTAATCATTTTCCCCAATCTTACAGACTGATTAGAAGTAAAATACTTTATACAATCAGGTGGCAAATCGTCTTCCGCAATTATTCCGGCCCTTACAGAATCTTCAATATCGTGGTTAATATATGCAATTTTATCCGCATATTGAACAATTTGAGCCTCTGGAGTTTTAGGCTTATAACCCCAAGTGTGGGTCAAAATTCCGTCAACCGTTTCTTTGCAAAGATTCATGTCTTCTAATACTTCAACCACTCTTACACTTTGCAAATTGTGATGAAAACCCGTAGGTAGAAGTTCGTCCAAAGTGCCTTCACCGCAATGACCGAAAGCTGTATGCCCCAAATCGTGCCCCAAAGCAATTGCTTCCACCAAATCTTCGTTAAGATTTAATGCGCGTGCCATTGTTCTACCGATTTGCGCAACTTCAAGAGTGTGAGTTAATCTGGTTCTAAAATGGTCATTAAAAGGAGATAAAAATACTTGAGTTTTGTGCTTCAACCTTCTGAATGATTTGGAATGTAAAATCTTATCTCTGTCTCTTTGAAATTCGGTTCTAATCTCGAATTGTTCTTCGCGCTTGCGTTTTCTGCCTTTTGTGTTTAAACATTTTGTTGCGTAAGGGCTTAAAAGCTCCATTTCGCGCTGTTCTAATTTATCTTTAATGGTCTTAAATTCAGTATTCATAGCTAAATTATACACTAAAGAGCTCTGAATGCCTACTCTATGCGTTGTATTTTTGGAAATAGAATGTTTATTCTTGTACAATTCTTCCAGGTAAGTGGTTTTGTTGAACTGTGTATAATAAAGATTCTGCACTTTGTTTGTTTTTAAAGATACCTACTTGCAGAGTATAATTATTTGAACCTATGCATTTTACAATCGGATTCAGCCCATTACCAGATTCTTGAATAATATCCTTCGCTACTTTTGCTTGTTCTGCTGAAGTGTATGTACCAACAAAGACTTTATAAACAGGATCTGGTTGAACTGGTTGTGGTGTCGGAGTTTCTGCAGAGGTGTTGCCTTGTGCATTTTTAGGTTGTTCAACTACAACATCTTTTTGAACATCAGTTTTAGTTGCAACATCGTCCGGTTTTGCCATTAAATCAGAAAAACTACGTCCTTGGTCTTCGCTCTGAATCATTGATAGTCTATCATCAACATTATTTGTAGCTTCTTCTTGTTGAGTTTCTGAATTATCTTGATAATCACCAATTGAAGTATCTACAGTTGGTGAAAATGATTTAATCAAAAATGTAAAAACAATAAGCATACCGAAAAATGAAAGTACAAAAATCTTCAAAAGTGAATTATCCTTTTGAGCTTCTTTTTTCATGTATTTTTTATAACCAAATTGATTTCCCATTAAAACTATACTCCACGAACTTTTGTGCTAGCTAAATTTATATCTTCTAATTCTTCTGAATATCTTTTCATTACTTCAAGCGCAAATTCTTTTATATCAGTAATTCCAAGTTCACTTGTTAAACCGGAAGCTTTTACAGGCGCACCTTCTGATAAAATATTTAAACCGGTATGAATAAGAATTGAAGTTGTTGATTTTGTTGCAATAGAAACAGATAATTTTCTGCCATCAATCATCAAATCATCACCGTTTCTTACAACAAAAATTCCTCTTTCTTCTAGTAATTCTTTTATTATGCATATCAAAAGCCTTTGTCTGAAAACACCTTCAACCAAATTTACGTTGAATTGTTCTGTAATAAAGCTCAACATTGATTTGCTATAAATCGGTTCATTATTAATAACATCCTCGATATCAACCATTTCTGTTAATGCAACTTCGCATTCGCCAATAAAAGCAACAATTGCATCACCTTGCAATTTAAAATTCTTATAAATCCAATGTGGCGCAAGTTGTGAACCAATATATTTAATTTCTTTATCGATTAATTTTGTGTGCATCATTTTTCAAATAAAATACCTATGTATTTTTCTCCCTTATTTGCCAACAAAGCCTTTTTTAAGTGCATACATGACTCGCAAACTCCGCAATGTTTAGGCTTTGAACTGTAACAACTCCTTACAAGCTCCAATGGAATAGAGTTTTCCATCGCAATTCTAACTATATCATCCTTGCCATAATTAATCAAGGGAGCGACAACCTTAGGCTTTTTAAGTGTTGAGCTTTCAAATACTTTAGATATTTGCTCTCTAAATTCTTCTGTGTTATCCGAAAAAGTCTGACCTTCGTCTTTATTTGCGCCGAATAAAATATAATCATATCCGAAAGAGTCCGCAAAAGACGCAGCAATATTCAAAAATAATCCATTACGATTTGGAACCCAAACGCTTGACGCGCTCTCTTTTGTTCCTAAATTATCAGTAGGAATTTCATCATCTGAAACTAAAGACGTGTGTGTAATTTCTTTTAGCCAATCGAGTTTTATAACTTTGTGTTTAACATTATAAAATTCAGCAATTCTTTTAGATGTCTCAATCTCTTGTTTAGCGGATTTTTGTCCATAATCGAAAGTAAGAGCTAACTCTATACCGTATTTTTCTTTCGTGTAACCTAATGCAACCAAAGAATCTAATCCGCCGGATAATAAAATTACAGCTTTACTCATCTTCTTCACCTTCTTCATATTCTTCAATCATACTTTGCGCTTCTTCTTTTAAGAATTTTGAATACCCAGGAAGTGAAATTACTTCATCTAAAATGTCGCGCCCAATCAGATTATACATAGCAACAAGCGCATTTCTCTGAACTTCCTCGTCTTCATCTTTTAAAGCAGTTCTGATTAAATCTTGCGCTTCATCATATTCACTATTCATCAAAGCTTCAATCGTATTAATTCTTACCATTGGAGAAGGATCTAGCATCGAATTCTTAAGAACTTTTAAGACTTTCTTATTGTTTATATTAAGTTTTCCTAAAGCTTCAATAATTTTTTCTTTCAGAAAAGAAAACTTATCCCACAAACCCTGTTTTGATTCCATAATTGCAACTAACGGGTCAATTGCACTAGTATCGCCCAAAAGTCCCAAAGCAAAGGTTGCAGATTCTTTTACATAAACCGATTTTTCGTCTTCATCTTGTACGACGTCAATTAGCGGTTCAACGGCAAATCTATCGCCAATTCTGCCTAACGCGTCTGCGCACGCCAGACGTATTTTATAATTTTCGCCCTTGTTATTCAAGCAATATAAAAGCACTCCAACAGTAGAAGTATCTTTATAGTTAGAAATAGCTTTAGCGCACATAACACGCGTATTAATCATGCTATCTGTATCTTCACACTCAAAATTTTTGAGTAATAACAGGTTAAGTAATATTGAAAGAGTTGAAGATGCTTTATGCGCATCAGTAAGCTTAATTACACCGGTTAAAATATCAGGATTTTTAACATTGCTTAGAAAGTAGTTGTAGATTTCAACAAGCTCATTGTCATCATAAAATTCTTCCAAGTTTGCAACGTTAGCAACAACTTCTTGCGGGGTCGCAGTTCCAACTCCGCATTTCTCCAATATTACACTAAAGTCCAAAACTCTATTATCCACAAGAGTAAAATACTACAAACAAGTTTGTTTATCAATAATATTAGGAAGATTGCTTAATAAATCTGAGTTTATCAGCAAACTCTGTTTGTATTTATACCTTTTAAATAATCTCTAATATTATTAAAAGTGTTATCTAAAAGATAATTAACCGTTTCATGCGTGTTATATGCAATATGTGGAGTTATGATAACATTATCCATTTGAAATAATTTTTGTGTTACAAGAGCCGTTTCGACACAATGAGACTCTGAGTCTTTTATAACATTTGTTAATGCTCCAGGATGTGTACTTAAAAACTCACATTCTAAGACATCTAATGCCGCCGCTTTAACCTTACCGTTAACAAGATTGTCATAGAGGGCTTTTATATCAAGAAGTTCACCTCTTGCTGTATTTACAAAATACACACCGTTTTTCATTTTTTCAAACTCTTTAACACCGATTAAGTGATAATTATCACCTGTATAAACCAAGTGAAGTGAAATCACATCAGAGTTTTCTAAAAGTTCGTCTAAACTTACAAAGTTACAAAAACCTCCCAATTCCGGATTTTGCATATATGAGTGAATTATAACATTCATTCCCAAAAAGTTTGCGATTCTGGCAACAGCAGAGCCTATTTCACCACATCCGATAATTCCCAGAGTTAAATTATTTAAAGTTCTTCCTTCGTAATTTTTATAATTAATCTTATGATCTTTCATATCCATAATCGCCGGTAACATATTTCTTAAGAGAACTATAATTAGAGCAATTGCATATTGCGCAACAGCTTCTTCACCATATTGTTCTACATTAAGAACAGCAATGTTATGTGCAATACAATAATCTAAATCAATATGTCCATAACCATAAGATCGTGTAGCAATTATTCTAAGATTTTTAAATTTTTCAAGAACTTTATCTGTTAAATTGGAACTCCGAAACACGCTTATAATATCTGTTTCATTAATTTGTTGCTCATTCAGTTTGTAATCTTCATTAAGAGGTTCGTCTATAAAACTTATATCAAAATCTACAAGCTCATTGTGTTCAAAAAACTCTTTTTCTGTATCTCGAAAATCAAACATTAGCATCTTCATAACTATAATCTCCTATTGATTATAGTATTTTCGATTAAAGATTTTTAACTATTCTACAAATAGCTAATTTTTTGAAAAAAATAAAACTCCGTCTTTATCAATGCTTTTTTTCATACCTGCATGAGTCAAGGTTTTGTAGTTTATTACATCGTATTTATACGGTGTAGGTAGTTCGTCTAACTCTCCTGCAATGCGCGCAACATTGTCGTTTTCATCAGTCAACCAAATTGCAAAATCAATGTCTGAGCCATTGCGGTATGTACCTTTTGCGCGAGAGCCATATATGCAAACTTTTTCTATATTTGGCCTAGATTGAAAGTATGCAATTAACTCGTTTACAGTTCTTTCCGGGAGTCCAAATTTATTCATGAAAATCCTTTAGTTTGTTTTGAAAATTGGATAACTCTTCAAAATAAATAGTAGAAATATTTTGAAGAAGTGTATTAATTTTATCCATGTTATATTCATGCGAAGTTGCATTTCTAGCATCAAGCATGTCAATCCAAAGTTGCCCGTATTCAATTATACTGTTTGAAAAAGCTTCTTTAATAACAGCTTTTGGTAAAGTTACATTAACTCCCTGAACATTCAAATAATCCTTTAGAACTTTCCACGCAAGCTCAAAACAAACTTCATAAGCTTGTACAAGAGCCATGTGAGTTAATATAGCATCTCTGTCGTAAGCATTGACCGCATCATTGTAGATATCAAAGAAGTAGTTAAAATTTTCAATATGTTCTTCTAATCTACTCATATTTATCCTCTTTTATCCGAACAATTTTTCAAATCTTTTCATTGCTTCTACGGTATTTTCATAAGAGCCAAACGATGTTAAACGGAAGTAACCTTCGCCGTTTCTTCCAAAACCGGCACCAGGAGTTCCTACTATTTGTGCATTTTCTAGCAAATAATCAAAGAATTCCCAAGATTTCATGTTATTAGGACATTTTAACCAAATGTATGGTGAGTGCTTTCCGCCAACATGCCAGATTCCGCATTTTTTTAATGTGTCGGAAATTATCTTTGCATTTTCTTTGTAATAACCAATATTTTCTTTAATTTCTTTTTGACCTTCTTCAGAAAATACCGCTTCAGCGGCTCTTTGTACGATATAAGGTACGCCATTGAATTTTGTTGTTTGGCGTCTTAACCACATTTTGTTTAGTTTGCCTAAATTCTTAGGAACGATTGTATAACCGCATCTTGTACCGGTAAATCCGGCAGTTTTTGAAAGTGAACAGAATTCTATTGCACAATCTTTTGCGCCTTCAATTTCATAAATGCTTCTTGGTAATTCAGAATCAGAAATAAAGCATTCGTAAGCGGAGTCAAATAAAATTATCGCGTTCATTGATTTAGCGTAATCAATCCAAGCTTGCAATTGTTCTTTGTTGTAAACCGCGCCGGTTGGGTTGTTAGGTGAGCAAATATAAATAATATCAGCTTTTACATTTTTATTAGGTAGTGGTAAAAATTCGTTTTCACCATTTGCGTCAACATAAACAACTTTTCTGCCAGCCATAACGTTTGTGTCAACGTAAACAGGATAAACAGGGTCTGGCACTAGAACGGTATTTTCTTTTGCAAATAAATCCAAAATGTTTCCTAAATCACTTTTTGCACCGTCAGAAATAAAGATTTCGTCCAAATCTAGTTCGACATTATGAGATTTGTAATATTTTTGAACAGCTTCACGTAAAAAATCATAACCTTGTTCAGGCCCATATCCTCTAAAAGTTGCTTGAACTCCCATTTCGTCAACTGCGCTATGCAATGCTTTTACAACAGCTTTACATAATGGCAAAGTAACATCGCCAATACCTAATTTAATAACTTTTTTATCAGGGTTATTTGCAACAAATTCGTTTACTTTTTTTGCAATTGTAGAAAATAAGTAGCTTTGTTCAAGATTTTCGTAATTAGTGTTTATGTTCATACTGTCCTCATTTATTATGTATTTATTTAGTTAAGTGTTTAGCTTCTCTGCTCTTCGTTTATATTATATATAAATTTAAATGATTAGACAAATATTAAATTGAAAAATGTTTGTAACTTTTTGTAAAAAAACATACCAAATCCCTAAAGTTTTTTAGAATTCTGCCGATAAGTATGTTGTAGAGATTCAATCAACAAGAACTTAGGGTGGTGTGTATAATGACAGTAAATAATATTAGTAGCTTTGGTTGTTTTAGTTGTACTGTAGCTTATACTATTGATGAAGAAGAAAAACGTATTTTACGCAGGCTCCTACAATACGGTATAAAAGGAACAGGTAAAAAGAAAATTGATAAGGCAAAACTACATGAGTTGGAATTACGTCAAGCCCAAAAAGAAAATTGTATCTCCAGTAAATTTTTAACTGTTTCACAAAACGAACAACAAAAAATTCAAGACAAAAAGAAAGCAAAACGCCAAGAAACGAATCCCGAACAATATCAAAATACTGACAAAGCTCAAAGAGTTCTTGGCGAACAAATTTATTTAGCAATAAAAATGAAAAACAAAAAATAAATTTTTGTTTTATTATTGGTCATTTTCTTTATGTTTGCCTTCCATTAATTTTTCAAAATCAGAAGGTTTAATATTTTGAATGAAATCTTTAAATTCTTGTGCTTCTTCTTCGTCTTTTGCTGTATCAGTCGAAACAGAACCATTCATAAGAACATTTGCTGTAACAAAAATTGGAGCTTCGGCTCTCATTGCAACAGCGATAGCGTCAGATGGACGTGCATCAATTTCAAGAGTTTCACCATCTTTAGTTAAGAATAATGTTGCATAATAAGTTTCTTCTTCTACATCATTAATCTCTATTTTTTCCAGCTTATAGCCGGTTTTTTCTATAATATTCGTTATCAAATCATGAGTCATAGGTCTAGCTACAACCAAACCTTCAATGCATCTTATTATTGCACTTGCTTCTGCTGAACCAATCCAAATAGGAAGTGCTTTTCTATTATCTAAATCGTGAAGTACAACGATTGGCGAATTTGTCCTTACGTCAAGCGCAATACCCATAACTTTCATTTCTATCATAATAACCTCTCTTTAATTTTCATTATATCACAAGCCAGATTTATATGTTATAATCCAGTTATGAAGATAAATGTTGTATACAATAAACAAATTGCAGGCTATAAAGACGCATTAGAAAAATTGGAACAAACACTGATTTCTTATAAAGTTGAATTCAAATCTTTTGATATCGATTATCTTGATAAGTTCGGCGACTTCACTTTTGTAATAGGTGGCGACGGTACTTTGCTTAAATGCGCACGTTTTTATGCCGGAACACCTGTGCTTGGTATAAACATCGGAAGATTGGGCTTTTTGGCTCAAGCTGGAGTTGATGCAATAGATAATGCCGTAAAAGCTGTAATTGAAGGCAAATATTCAACAGAAGAACGCCTTATGCTTGAATCCGATAATACTGTTGCGCTGAACGATTTTGTAATTAAAGGTTGTATGCATTCAAGAACTTCTAAATTTTATCTTGAAATAAATGGTAAATTTGTATGTGATTATATTGCAGACGGTTTGATTATTTCAACTCCAACCGGCTCAACAGCCTATGGACTTTCGGCAGGTGGACCCGTTTTGTATCCGACTCTTGGCGCACTCGTTATAGTTCCAATTTGTCCACATACACTAAATGCAAGACCTCTTGTAATTCCTGTTGGAGAGACGATTAAAGTTAAAACCAGCGACAAGTTGCTTTCTGTTGCGATAGATGGTTTTGATACAACAGAATGTGTTAAAGAAATTTCTATAAAAACTTCCAACAAAAAGGCTGTACTTGCATTTTTGAATGATGATAGCTTTTATTCGGTTTTAAGAAACAAGCTACATTGGGGAATTTCACCAACTACATAAAAAACTCTTATTTTGCATCCTAAACGCTATATAGTAAAAGCTTTTTAGCCAACAGAGCAGATGTAAATATTGCCTATTGCTGATTTCAAGTAATCATGGTATAATTAGCTCGTGTTTATTATAAAAAAGGAGAATCCGAATGGTTCAACAGTATTCAGATTGTGATTTTGAATCACTTTTAGCAAAGTATGATTACAATTTCAAGCGTGGGGATATCGTAAAGGGTGTTGTTTGTGATTACGAATCTAATGGTGCAATTGTAGATATAGGTTCAAAGAGCGCAGCTTTTGTTCCTAGTTACGAAGTTTCTTCTGACAGAAACGCAAAAGTAGAAAATGTTTTAGACAAAAATACAGAGTATGAATTTTTGATTACTCAAGATTGTGATGAAAATGGCAGATTTTTGCTTTCATATAAAAAAGTTCATATTGCACATACTTGGGCTGAATTAGAAAAAATTAAAGAAGCTGACGAAACAATTTCTGTTGTCGTTTCTCAAATCGTTAGAGGCGGTGTTGTAGTTGATGTATCCGGCGTTCAAGGCTTCATTCCACAAGGTCAACTTTGCGCTAGAGAAACTATTTCTAATGTTGGGGACAAAATTGACGTTAAGATTTTGTCATTAGATAAATCTCAAAACAATTTAATTTTGTCTAACAGAAAAGTTTATGAATCAAACTTGGCTGAAACTCGCAAGAGCGTGTTTGAGCAAGTTGAAGTAGGTCAAGTCGTTAAAGGCGAAGTTGTTAGAATTACAGACTTTGGTGCATTTGTAAATGTTGGTGGTGTTGACTGTTTACTTCCTCTTTCACAAATTTCTTGGAAATGGGTTGAACATCCTACAGACTTACTGAAGGTTGGTCAAGAAATCAATGTTGAAATTATTGATGTTGATTATAACAAACAAAGAATTAGCTTAAGCCTTAAAAATACTGAACCAGATCCTTGGTTAAAGGCTGAAGAAGAGTTGAAAGAAGGCGATGTTAAAGAAGGTATTATCACAAGAATAAAAACTTTTGGTGCTTTTGTTGAAGTATTACCCGGAGTAGAAGCATTGCTACCACAATCATCATTAGCAGATTACCAAAATACAAATAATTGTATTTTAAAAGCCGGCGATAAAATCAATACAAAAATCGTTAAATTTAATCCAAAGGATAAAAGAATTTCTTTAGGCTTGCCGGAAGGTGAAAATTAGATGATATTCACCTCACCCTAATCCTCTCCTGTAAGGTGAGGGAACAAGCAAAAAAGTATAAAACTAAAAAACTGGTTTGATAATTTATATCAAACCAGTTTTTTAGTTCTCTCTAGTAATTTTTTTGCCTGAAGCTATAAAATAGTGGCGCGAACTAAGTTCGCGCCACTATTATTTATTTATAAATGTCTAATACCTTTCTAGTGGCAAAGTGCTAATAGAACACCTGCTGCTACGGCTGAGCCGATTACACCAGAAACGTTTGGCCCCATTGCGTGCATTAACAAGAAGTTTTGAGGGTTAGCTTCAAGACCAACTTTGTTTGATACACGAGCTGCCATTGGAACTGCTGAAACACCGGCTGAACCAATAAGTGGGTTGATTTTTTCTTTTGAACATAGATTCATTAATTTAGCCATCAATACACCAGCTGCTGTTGCAAGTGAGAATGCAATTACACCTAGTAATAAGATGAATAAAGTTTGAACAGTTAAGAATTGACCTGCTGATAATTTTGAACCAACTGATAAGCCTAAGAATATTGTAACGATATTGATTAGGGCATTTTGCATCGTGTCAGACAATCTTTCAACAACGCCACATTCTTTACATAAGTTACCGAAGCACAATGCACCTAAAAGTGGACAAGCGCTTGGAAGTAAGATTACACAAAGAAGTAAAATCATTAGAGGGAATACAATTTTTTCTCTCTTTGAAACATCTCTTAACTGAGTCATTTGAATTTTACGTTCAGCTTCTGTTGTGAACAACTTCATAATAGGAGGTTGGATAACAGGAACTAAAGCCATATAAGAGTATGCTGCAACTGCGATAGGTCCAAGCAAGTTTTCAGCCAATTTAGTTGTTACATAAATTGAAGTAGGACCGTCAGCACCACCGATAATACCGATAGATGCAGCTTCCGGCATTGAGAAACCGAACAAGCAATATGCCATCAACAAAGCACCAAAGATACCGAATTGAGCAGCACCACCTAATAGAGCTGTTTTAGGATTAGCAATCAAAGGACCGAAGTCTGTCATTGCACCTACGCCCATGAAAATAATCAATGGGAACAAGCCTTTGTGAATACCGGCTTCGAAAATAATACCTAAGAAACCGTTTGGACCTGCAATTTCTTCACCTAACGGCATTGGAATGTTTGATAATAAACCGCCGAATGCAATAGGAACAAGAAGCAATGGTTCAAATTGTTTCTTAATACCAAGCCATAACAAGAACAAGCAGATTAAAATCATAATCCATTGTCCGTGCATGTGCAAGATTTGTTCAAAACCTTGCAAGTTTGGGTCAGCAACGGCGTTTTGTGCAGAATGCACAAAACCCATTATACCAGTTGAATCCCAAAGAGTATGTAAACCGTCAGCAATATTCATAACTATTTACCTCCCCTTATTAACCCAAAGTTACCAATGCTTGACCGCTTACAACTTTGTCGCCTTGAGCAACCAAGATTGATTGAACAGTACCGGCTTTTGGTGATTTGATTTCAGTTTCCATTTTCATAGCTTCAACTACTAGCAATACATCGCCTTCAGCTACTTCATCGCCTTCTGAAACTTCAATTCTTAATACATTACCCGGTAAACCTGCTTTAACTTCTTCACCATCACCTGATGATGCAGCTTTTGTTTCAATACCGGCTTTTACATTAACATCATAAGATTTTCCGTTAACAGTTGCTTTATCACCTTCAAGTTTAACAGCGTAGTTTTTACCGTTAACTTTAACAGTGTATTCGCCTGTTGAAGATGCTTGAGCGGCAGGTGCAGCTTCTTTATTAGCAGTTTTATTAACTGAAACTTTACCTTTACCAAGCAAGAATTCAATACCTTTATCTACATTGCCGTCTTTGCAAGCTGCAGAAATGAAGATATTTTCATCAGTTGTAGGAAGTCCAGCTTCTTCAAGTCTTTTCTTAGCTGCTTCAATACCTTTTTCAGGATCTTTTTCGTTAATATCAACAACTTTTTCAGTTGTAGGTTCCATACCAACTTTTTCTTGAGCCCATTTTACTAATTCAGGATCTGGTTCGCAAGGAGTTTTACCGAAGTAACCAAGAAGCATTTTTGCGTAACCAGGGTTAGCTTGTTGCCATGGTTCAGGAGTAATTGCGTTCAAGAATGATTGTTGAGCATAGAATTGTGAAACAGGAGTTACAGATGTAGCAAAACCACCTCTTTCAACAACTTCTTTCATGTTAGCAATAAGTTTAGGGAACTTATCTAACATACCCATATCTTTTAATTGGTTAACAGTTGTAGCTGTTGCACCACCAGGAAGTGGAGCTTGAATAAGAATTGGGTTAACAGCCAAAGAAATTGGAGAGATTGGATAATCTTTCATGCATTCTTTGAAGATTTCTTCTGTTTCCATAATTTTCTTAATATCTAAGCCTAAATCGTATTCAGTACCTTTTAATGCGTGCCACATAGAAATAATATCAGGTTGACCGGTACCGCCTGAAACTGGTTTCATAGCTAAGTCAATACCGTCAGCACCACCATCAAGAGCAGCTAAGTATGCAGCTAAACCTGTACCTGCTGTTTCGTGAGAGTGGAATCTGATGTGAGCATCTTGACCCAATAATTCACGAGCCATTTTAACTGTTTC